>DATNLE010000081.1:0-6464 GCA_035603035.1 Candidatus Acidiferrales bacterium
TGCCCCGCGGCAAAACTCCACGTCAACCCACCCGTACCGGTCGCCAGGAAGGCGCTCGTGTGGCGCGGGCGCTCCCGCCCGTGAAAGCCGCGGAGCGGCGAAAAAAAACAGCCCAGGGCGCGAGCCGTGGGCCATTGCCGCCGGGAAAAAAACAAGCCCCCAAGGGGCGAAAGGAGTTGGTCCGAATTCGAAAGGCCGCCTCGAGGCAGGCACAAGCTTACAATCCCCTCGCTCCCGATCGCATCGCCGAAATTCTGCAGCGCCTCGACCAACTCTATCCTGACGTTGCTTGTGCTCTCACCCACACCAGCGCCTGGGAGCTCCTGGTAGCTACCATCCTCTCGGCCCAATCGACCGACGTCAACGTCAACCGCGTCACGCCGGAACTCTTCCGCAAATATCCCACGGTTGAAGCTTTCGGGGCTCTGACGCCCGAGCAACTCGAGCCCGACGTACGCTCCACCGGCTTCTTCCGCAACAAATCAAAATCCGTAGTAGGCGCTGCGAAAAAAATCGTCGCCGACTTCGGCGGCCAGGTTCCTCTCAACATGGACGACCTTCTCTCCTTACCTGGCGTGGCTCGCAAGACCGCCAACGTCGTCCTGGGCTCGTGGTTCAAAATAGCTGAAGGGATAGTCGTTGACACTCACGTCCACCGCATCGCCCGCCGTCTCGAACTCACCACCAATACCGACCCGCAGAAAATCGAGCAGGACTTGATGCGCATTATTCCACGCGAGAAATGGATTCTCTTCGCTCACCAGATCATCTGGCACGGACGCAAGCTCTGCATCGCCCGCAAACCCAAATGCGTCGATTGCCCGCTGGAAAATATCTGCCACGCGGCAGATAAAACCTGGAGCACGGTGGAGCTGCACAAGAACGCGCGGGCATAATCGCATCTAGACTGTCTTTACGCTGTTATTCTGAGCCCGCTCCTTGCGCGAAGGACCTGTGCAAGTATGCTGTCATTGACAACCGATCTATAAGCCTTCTGCTAAACTTTTCGCTTCCGAGGCATCCACACCCATGCGCAGGTCCGCACTCTTTGCTATCGTCATACTCATGAGTACAGTCGTCGCCGATAACCTGACAGCCCAGACTCTTCCCGCGCCCCAAGCTGTAACCGATCCGAAGAAAATTGCCTCCAAGCCCAACGCGCAGGTCGAACCCAAAGGCCTGACCATCGAGAAGCTCTACATGACGCGCCAGGTCGGCCGGCCGACGTGGTCGCCCGATGGCAAGAGCGTCGCTTTCATCTCGAATATGAGCGGGCGCAACAACCTGTGGCTCGTCCCCGCCGAGGGCGGATGGCCGGTGCAACTCACCGTCAGCGACCAGCGCCAGACTGCACCCGCATGGTCGCCCGACGGCAAGTGGATCGCCTATCAGTCGGACTATGACGGCGACGAGCAGTGGGATATTTTTCTGGTTTCGCCGAAGACCGGCAAGGTGGTCAACCTGACGAGCACCCGCGAGATCGCGGAAACCGATCCGACATGGTCGCCCGATGGCCGCTACCTTGCATATCTGGTCAAACCAAAAACATCTGCAGCCCATGAGATCGATATATACGACACATTGATGCGCGAGATAAGACACCTCACGACTGGCACGCCGCAGGATAAAGGCAACTACAATCCCATCTGGTCAAACGATGGCCACTACATTGTCTACACGCAGGAACAGGCGAAGGGAACGGATTCGAACATCTTTATTGCCGACGTGGCAACCGGGCAGGCCACGCTGCTCACGCCGCATGAAGGCGAGCAGCGCTACACGGGCAATGACGTTTCTCCCGACGGGAAGCGCGTTCTGTTCAGTTCGAACGCCGCCAACGGTTACGAGAACATTGGTCTGGTGGAAATCTCAAGCAAGAAGACTTCCTGGCTCACCCATGACAAATGGGAAATCCGCGGCGGCGAGTTCTCCCCTGACGGCAGGCACCTCACCTTCAGCGCCAACGTCGATGGCAACGAAGACATCTACCTGCACGACGTCGCCACCGGCAAATCAACCGCCCTGCCCATCCCCAAAGGCGTAAACGAGCCGGCTGGAGGCCGCTCTGCCTTCACCAAAGATGGCTCGCGTCTGCTCTATTATCACAACGGCCCCACCGCTCCCGGCGATCTCTGGGTGTACACGCTCGCCACCGGGAAGTCGCATCAAGTCACGCATTCGCTGGTCGCCGGGGTTCGCTCGGAAGACATGGTCGAGCCTTATCTCGTGCACTATCCCAGCCGCGACGGCAAGTGGACCATCTCCGCATTTCTATACGTCCCCTACAACATGGCGCGCAACGGACAGAACGCCGCCATCGCTTACATCCATGGCGGCCCCACCTCGCAGACGATGAACTCCTTCAACCGCTTCGTGCAGTATGCCGCCAATCAGGGATACATGGTCCTTGCGCCTAACTATCGCGGCTCGACTGGATACGGAAAGGAATTTCAGCAGGCAAATCTTTTCGACATGGGGGGTGGAGATCTGCAGGATGTTCTCGCCGGCGTCGACTGGATCAAGCAAACCGGCCATCTCGATCCCAAAAAGATTGCTGTTATGGGCGGCAGCTATGGCGGCTATCTCAGCATGATGTCCGTCACGAAAGCCCCTGAAGTCTGGGCCGCGGGCGTGCCCATCGTGCCTTTTGTCAACTGGTTTACCGAGATCGAGAATGAAGACCCGGTGCTGCAACAATCCGATCTCGCGACCATGGGCGAGCTGGTAAAAAACAAAGCGCTGTACGAAGACCGCTCTCCGATCAACTTCATCGACCAGATCAAAGCGCCGCTGCTCTTGCTCGCCGGAGGACACGATCCCCGCTGCCCCAAGTCAGAGACGCAGCAGGTGGTCGAAGCCATCAAAAAGCGCGGCGGCACTGTCGACTACAAGATTTATGAAAACGAAGGCCACGGCTTTGCCCGCGTCGAAAATCAGATTGACGCCTACAAGCGCGTCGCAGATTTTCTCCAGGCACACGTTCCCCCGGCAGATTGCAGTTGTTCGCTGACGGAATAGAATCGCTCAGTTGGCTTTTTCTTGGTAGCCGGTCTTCGCGGGACGACGGCCAGGGCTAGGCCGGAAGTTGACGCATCCTGAGCCAGCGACGGCCCCACTCGACAGCCAGCCAATCGTGGCCACTGCCACGATGGAACTGGCTAGAATATTACCTGGACTTTTCATTACAAAGTCTCCTCCCTCGAGTAAAAACAGCGCGGAGCATAACATCAGGGAATTCCCACCCCAGGAGAATAGGAAAGAAAACGATAACCCGGCGCCGTTCAACTTTAACCTGAGCCCCCTGCAATAGCTTTCACCAGGCCTGGAATCGTGAATTCTCTGGCTTGAATATCCACGCGCAATCCCAGCTCGCGCAGGGTGGAAGAGGTAACTGGTCCAATGGATGCAAACCGTATCCCCTCGAAAGCCGGAGGAATTGTGCGCGCGCGGCGTGCCCCCAGCAGCACGACGAAGTTGCGTACGGAGGAAGAACTGGTAAACGTAACCACATGCGGACATCGCCGCGGCTTCGCCAGGGTTGTCCGTAAGCGCTCGCGTGAAGCCCGCGGCACAACGGTTTCATACGCTTCCGCCACATCTACCTGCGCGCCGGCATTGCGCAGCTCGCGTGGAATTACATCACGAGCGACCTTGGCGCGCACCAGCAGCACGCGTTTCCCTTTGACTCTGTTTTGCAGGCTGCGCACCACGGATTCGGCCACGTATTCTTTTGGGACAACGTCGACCTTCGCGCCCCGTTGCTCGATCGCCTTCTTGGTCGCTGGTCCGATGGCCGCGATGCGCAAGTCGTTGAGCTTTGTCCTAGTCAGGCCCAGCCTGGCCATTCGCCGCCACATAGCTTCGACCCCGTTCACACTGGTGAGGATGAGCCAGTCATAACGGCCGAGATTTCTCAACGCAGAATCGAGTGCTTTGAAGCTGCGCGGCCGGCGGATCTCAATAAATGGGATTTCCAGCACCGTCGCCCCCAGCTTGCGCAATTCGCTTGAAAGCGCGCTCGCTTGACGGCGAGCCCGACCCACGAGCACGCGCACTTTATGCAGAGGGAGGCAGGTTGGTGAATTGGCTTTCTTTTTCATCGTCAGAGTCGCGGGGAAAAGTGTCGCGTCACACAATCATTCCCGCTCTTTGTCTCCCGCCAGTTTGCCGAGGCGCTGCTCTTTCATCATTTGGGCAACGCCTGAAACGACTGAATCTTCTGCCTTCTCCAATGACGCGATTACGTTCTCCTGGTCCTCACGGGTACGATTCTGGCTGAGCTTGAACTTGCCTTCGAGCTTGGTTGCAACAATCTCAAAGCCCACAATCTGACGAAGCATGTTCTCGCGGAAGCTCTGGCTCAAACCCTCCCATTGCTCGCGATACGCGGGCTCGAAGGTTTCCATCAGCTCGTGCAGCATCTTCTGCAAATCCTGCGGCGAGGAAAAGAGCCGCGCTTTCCCATAGAGATGCACTGCGGCATAGTTCCAGGTAGGAACGCTTTCCTTCGCCGTATAGTTTCCGGGCGAAATGTAGGAATGTGGTCCATGAAAAATGGTCAAGCATTGCGGTTGCTGTTCGAGATAGCGCCAGTGCGGGTTCGCCTTAGCCACGTGCCCACGCAGTACGGTTTCCCCTTCCACTTCGAGCACGGAGAGAGGAAGATGGGTCGCGAATGGCCCGGCCTCGGTGGAGGAGATCAGAATGGCAAAGGGATTGGCGCGCATGAATGCAACCGCATCCCCCTCGTGGCGCAAACGAAAATGCTCTGGGATATACACAGTCCGATTCTCTTACTTTCCTGCCCGTCACGTCGACTGCTTCTTCGCCGCGACCGGAACTTTCTGGACGTCGGCGATCAAAACTCTCTTTCATCTCTTTACTTACTTCCACCATCATTCACTTCCACCTTTCACTTCCGCGGGAAAGGCGGACTCAAGTTTCGGCAGATCCTCAGTCTCTCGCGAATGTGCTCGATCAGGCTCGTGTCCCGTGAAATCCGCGTCCATCGCTGTTTCAGGGCCTTCCGTAGCCGATGGATGTATCCCTCGTTCGCAGCGCTGTTTTCCCTTCAAATACAAGCATATAGACTCAGTGATGGCCCCTGGTTCGGCATCGAATAACAGTTCCAGTGCGGAAAAAGCCCTCGAAAGATGCTATAAACGTGTTACCGGAGCGCCCGTTTGCCTGGAGAATTCCAATGCAGCTCTCCTGGAACGGTCATGAAGCTCACAGGTGCGAGATCATGACTAAACGAACCGCCAGCAATTGGAATGCCTCGTCATTCATTTTTCCCCAGCTTTCAGAAGGCCGCTTTATTGGCTGGTTGTCGGTTTTGCTGCTCGTGCTGTTGTTTGCTGAAGCGCCCCTGCTGGGCCAGACGCCCGTTACCACCTGGCACTACAACAATGCACGCACCAGCGCAAACACCAGCGAGACCCTCCTCATGCCGGCGAATGTAAATAGTCGGACGTTTGGGAAATTGTTCACCCAGCTGGTGGACGGTTACATTGTGGGGCATCCACTGTATCTTCCGGGGGTAAATATTCCCGGCCAGGGCACTCATAATGTGGTCTACGTCGCGACGATGCATGACAGCGTGTACGCCTTCGATGCTGAGAGTGCCAGCACGCCCGCGCTCTGGATGACCAGCATCTTTACTTACAGCCCGGCAGGAGCCACAACCGTTCCGGCAACGGTGGCAAAGAATGCCGGAACTACGGGATGGACCGAGCTTGGAATTATTTCGACTCCGGTCATCGATCCCGCGACCGGGACCCTTTACCTGGTCGCCGAAACCTATGAGAACGGAAAGGTTGTGCATCGCCTGCATGCGCTGGACGTGACCACGGGTCTCGAAAAGTTCGGCGGACCCACGACGATCACCGCTACCTACACCCTGAACGGAAAGACAACCACCTTTACCGATCTCTACCAGATGAATCGACCAGGGTTGTTGCTGGCCAACAGCCACATCTACGTTGGTCTTGGCTCCAATAGCAATAATGATTACAGCCAGGGATGGGTGCTTTCCTATAATGCGTCTACCCTGCAGCAGGAAGGTGCTTACACCGCTGAGCCGGGCCAGACTCTGGCTTCCATATGGCAGAAGGGCGCCGGCCTTTCCGCCGACAGTCTGGGGAATATCTACGCACAAACCGGCGAAGGTCCTTTTACGGCGGGCACGAATCTCTCAAGCAGCGTGTTGAAGCTGAGCCAGAGCGGTACAACTCTCGCCCTGGCTGACTGGTTCACTCCCTACAATCAGCAATACCTTTCCGCCAACGATTTAGATCTGAACGATGGGGTTCTGATCCTGCCGGACCAGCCCGGCCCCTATCCCCATGAACTGATTACGGGAGGCAAGGAAGGCACGATCTATGTGTTGAATCGGGACGGTATGGGCCAGTATTGTTCGGCCTGCACCACAGGGGACACGCAGATTGTGCAGGAGCTACCCCTGG
>DATNLE010000296.1:0-5155 GCA_035603035.1 Candidatus Acidiferrales bacterium
TGGACTGCGGCCCTAAATTGAGACAATCGGAAATGGGACACTCTTCAGCGAAAGGAGAAGGGTATGTCCAGGAAAGCGAAGCGAAAGTGCGAGCGACGCCCGGCGGCTTTCAAGCAGATGGCCGTGGAGAGGATGGAGGAGGGCAAGATTCGGGCGTTGGGCAAGGAGCTGGGTGTGCCGGTGAGCGGGCTGTATCGCTGGAAGCAGCAGGCCGAGGGGCGCTCCGCGGCGGGGGTAGAGATAGGCGAAGATGCGGGTCGGCGGCGGGTGCAGGAACTGGAGAAGAAGGTCAAGGAGTTAGAGGGGGTGATCGGGCAGAAGACCCTGGAACTGGATTTTTTCGCGGCTGCCTTGCGAAGGATCAAGGAGTCACGCCGGCAGAGAAGGAGCTTTGGCGAGACGGCATCTACACCGAAATCCGCGGGTGGATGGAAGCGCAAGGCGGATTAGGCATTGTGCGGATGTGCGAACTGACAGGAGTGAGCCGGGCCGGATTCTACCGACACTGGGAGGAAAAGGCGCCCACGGAGGCGGAGATGGCGCTCCGCGATGCGATCCAGCGCACGGCCGTGGCACACCGCTTTTACGGATACCGGCGGGTAACCGTGCTGGTGCAGCGGGAGGGCTACGAAGTGGGTGCCAAGAAAGTGCGGCGTGTGATGCAGGAGGATAATTTGCTAGCGGTGCGGCGGCGGAAGTTTGTGACCACCACGGATTCCGAGCACGGGTTTATAGTGCATCCGAATTTAGCGGAGCATTTGGTGGTGAGTACCGTGAATCAACTCTGGGTGGCGGACATCACTTACGTGCGCCTGCAGGCGGAATTCGTCTATCTGGCCGTGGTGCTGGATGCCTTCTCGCGGCGCGCGGTGGGTTGGGCGCTAGGACGCAATCTGCTGACCTCTCTGCCGCTGGCCGCTCTGGAGAGAGCCATAGACAGCCGTCACCCCCAAGCAGGGATAGTGCACCATTCCGACCGTGGAACCCAGTATGCCAGTAACGAATACGTGAAGCGGCTGGAGAGTATCGGAGCAGTGTTAAGCATGAGCCGGCCGGCTCGGCCATGGGAGAACGGTCGCTGCGAGAGCTTCCTGAAGACTCTGAAGCAGGAGGAAATCGATGCGCGTCCCTATCACAGCATGGAGGAACTGGAGGAACACTTGCAGGAGTTCATCGAGCAGATCTATAACAAAGTCCGCTTGCACTCAGCCTTGGGTTACTGGTCACCCGAGGAGTTCGAAGCACGGCAGGCGCAGCCTGGCACCGTGCCAACATGGTTGCCAGCGTGTCTGAGTTTTCGCCGGCACGAAGAGGTTCTCGAGGCGCCGCAGTCATGAATTGCGAATCGAACGTAAGGAGCTCACGAGGGTCCCCAGTCCAGCACACAGGGCGCGCGGAGCGCGGGAAACGCCCCGTCCTGGAGTTCGGAGAGAGCCCGTGCCAGCGTGCGCCGCACGTAGTCCTGTGGATGAGCGGGGCCGCGTGGAAAGCCGGGGCTTCCTTGGCGGAGCAGTGCCGCGACGGCCGCCGTCGGCGTATCCTGTCGCAGCAACTCTTTGGCGATCCACTTATCGGCGATACTCCAATCGGGCTGCGGGAATCGTTGTGGAATGCGCAGCCGGGGCCGCCAGGCCTGATAGATTTTACAGGCTCCCGGGGAGTTGCCAGCCGGGGCCGCCAGGTCGCTGGCGGGCGGACCAGACCGCGATCACGTAGCCGTCCAGGCACCCGGCGCATAGATGAGCCGGGGCTGGGCGGCCCGCACCAGCGATGTTCCCTGAGTGGCCTAGCCAAGCTGCGCGTGCACGAGTCGCACCCAGGGAGCGTAGCCGTTGCGCTGGTGCCGGCCAGGCTTCTGATTGGTGAAGCCGGCCAGCTTTCCCAAATGCCGCCAATCGGTGTTGGCCAAGTCTCTCCCATAGGTATGCGCCAATGCTTTACCGATGGCTCCGGCCAGCATCGGTTCCAGGGGCGTGGCGCTGACCCGAATCCAGGCCTGAAGGTGGCCAGGGCTAGTCTGAAGCAGGACACAAGGTTCATGCCCATTGGCTCGCATGCGTTCCTGAGGACTTTGAAGCAGGAGGAAATCGATGCGCGTACCTATCACAGCATGGAACAACTGGAAGAACACTTGCAGGAGTTCATCGAGCAGATCTATAACAAAGTTCGCTTGCACTCAGCCTTGGGTTACTGGTCACCCGAGGAGTTCGCAGCACGGCAGGTGCAGCCTGGCACCGTGCCAATATGGTTGCCAGCGTGTCTGAGTTTTCGCCGGCACGAGGAGACTTTCGAGGCGCCGCAGTCATGAATTGCGAATCGAACGTAAGGAGCTCACGAGGGTCCCCAGTCCAGCACACAGGGCGCGCAGGGCGCGGGAAATGCCCCGTCCTGGAGTTCGGAGAAAGCCCGTGTCAGCGTGCGCCGCAGGTAGTCCTCGGGGTGAGCGTGGCCGCGCGGAAAGCCGGGGCTTCCTTGGCGGAGCAGCGCCACGACGGCCGCCGTCGATGTGCCCTGTCGCAGCAACTCTTTGGCGATCCACTTGTCGGCGATACTCCAATCGGGCTGCGGGAATCGTTGCGGAATACGCAGCCGGTGCAGCCAGGCCTGATAGATTTTACAGGCCTGCGGGGAGCCGGCGAGTGCCGTCAGGTCGCTGGCGGGCGGACCAGACCGCGATCCAGTGGCGGTCCAGGCACCCGGCGCATAGATGAGCTGGCGCTGGGCAGCCTGCACCAGCGATGTTCCCTGAGTGGCCCAGCCAAACTGCGCGTGCACGAGTCGTACCCAGGGAGCGTACCCATTGCCCTGGCGCCGGCCAGGTTTCTGATTGGTGAAGCCGGCCAGCCTTCCCAAATGCCGCCAATCGCTACTGGCCAAGTCTCCCCCATAGTTATGCGCCAATGCTTTGCCGATGGCTCCGGCCAAGGTCGGTTCCAGGGGCGTGGCGCTGACCCGAATCCAGGCCTGGAGGTGGCCAGGGCTAGTCTGGAGCAGGACACAGGGCTCATGCCCATTGGCTCGCATTCGTACCACGGTGTGCGGACCCACGTGGTCCAAATCCAGCAGGACGTAACCGGCGTTGCGGCCTTCGGCATAGGGTTGGATGTACACATCACAGCCTTCCCGGTTGCGAACGCGGAGAAAGCGGATGGTCCGCTCCTCTCCCAACTGGGCGGCCGTCCACAGCCGTTCGCCGGGGAATGCGCTGCGGGTGACATGGTGGATCAAGCGGACCATATACAGGTCATGTGGCATCGCCGCCAGTTGCCGGCGGATTGCCTGCCTCGAGAGGAAGAGCCCGCGGTCAAACATAAGCGCACTTGCCGGCGAGACGCCTCGCCGCACCATGCTCTTATGGTGTGCCCGCCAAGTAATGAAGGAAAGGTTTGTGCAACGAACGGTAGGTGTCCTACTCCGGAGTTGTCTCAAAAAAGGGCGCAGTCCACTCCTGTTACGAGAACGCGGCGATCCGCGAACTCTCTCGATAGATCGAGAACTGAATTCGACATAGTTTTCTTTTCTCCTGCAGAATAAGCCTGAGCGGTCTTATCGTAAGTTATTCTGAACCTATCGATTCAGATGTCGGCACTCCGTCCTTGGATGCAAATATTTCTTGTCGAACCGCAGGATGACTGGAAGCACCCGATTCCCATATTCAAACCATCGGTGCCAGGGGAGGCCGAACATTTGAAATTTTTGGTGCATCCATTCGGCTCGCGCATTCATCTGAACCGAGAGGTCCAGAAATGGCGCGGGGACGCGAAAGGATATTTACAGTGGGCAAACTTTTAGTAACGGGCGCAAGTGGGGATATCGGAAGAAAGACACTTCTCCATTTGCTGAAGAGGGTTCCCGCGAACCAACTGGTCGGACTCGTCCGTGATCCAGCTAAAGCCGAGGACCTGGCCGCCCTGGGTGTGGAATTACGGCGGGCAGACTACCTGGACCCGGCGTCGCTCTCCGGCGCCTTTGTTGGCGTTGAAAAACTCATGCTGACTTCAACCCACGCCTTTACAGATCGAAAGACCGCTCATGCAAATGTCATTGATGCAGCGATCGATCGAGGCGTCCACCACGTCGTCTATATGCCGATATTCCGTAAGAAGAATTCCGGCGTCCAGATGAAGGAAATAACCGAGGAAGATATCTTCACCGAAGAGAAGCTGATGGCCTCGGGGCTGACCTACACTTTCGCCTACCATCCTCCCTTCCTCGATGTTCTCGGCTTCTACATCGGACCGAAAGCGCAGGAACTAGGCGTCCGTGTCCCAGCCGGCAACGGAAAATTTGCTGCGGCGACCCGAGACGACTTGGCAGCAGCGCACGCGGCGATTTTGGCCGGAGAGGGGCACGAGAACAAGAGGTACTCGCTGACCGGCGACCCTGCCGTCTCCTTCTCCGACATCGCCGACATCCTCTCAAAGATTCAGGGAACAAAGGTGCCGTACGTCGCCATTTCCGACGCGGAATATCTGGAGTCCATTAGCAAGGGCGTTCCAGATTTTATTGCGCAGTTCGTACTTGAGTGGGTCCGCAACATGAATGCGGGTGAATGGGACGAGCAAACCAAGGACTTGGAGTCACTCATTGGTCACAAGCCAAAGTCGCCTGCAGAATTTTTCCGCGACGGCTACCGCACTCAATAACTCTTCGAATCACGACTGGCGAAAGGGGGTATTCGAATGAAAATCGGCTTTATCGGGGCTAGCGCCGTTGCCCAAACCATTTCCAAACATGTGCTGCCGTATGGACATCAGGTGGTGCTCAGCAACTCGCGGGGCCCAGATTCACTCGTCTCGCTCGTCAAAGAGCTCGGTCCTGGAGCAGAAGCGGGGACTCCTCAGCAAGCTGCGGAGCAAGACCTGGTGGTTCTAGCTGTAAGGTGGTCCAGCGTGCAAGCGGCTTTGTTCTCTGTCGCCGACTGGAAAGGCCGCATCCTCGTAGATGCCACCAATCGGATTGCCAGCTATAGCCCTTTGACCTTAGGTGATATCTCTGGGCGCACCTCCAGTGAAATCGTCGCGGACCTTGCACCCGGAGCAAATGTCGTGAAAGCGTTCAACTCGGTGCCGATGTCCTGGATCTCTGATTTTTCCCCATCTAAGCCCCGTACTCTTCTTTGCGTCTCTGGTGACGACGATGAAGCCAAGAAGCC
>DATNLE010000309.1:0-25710 GCA_035603035.1 Candidatus Acidiferrales bacterium
TGCCGATAGTGAAGTGGGCGGCGTCGTTGATCTCACAGGCGGTGAGACCTCGGCTGGCTTTGAACAGGTTCGAGTGTAGAGCCAAAAGCGCCTCCTCGTGCTTCGCTTACTGCACCCCCGCGCGGTTCCTTCTTGACAAGCTCAAGGATTTCCGGGTCGATACGGCGCACGGAAGAGCGTTTCATAGGACCCCCTCGGGAAGCCCAGTATTTTACATCGCGTGTTTTCGATTGTCACGACGATCATAGCCTGCACAGCCTGCACTGATTGGCTTGTATGACCAGGCGAACTGACACTCTAAGCGTCCCGATAAGTGTTGAAAAGGTCGAACGTCTTCGGCTCATACCGGCGCCGTTGCATGGGCAATCTAGAACCTTGGTTGAGTGCGGCTTGATCGGGGACTTTCGCTGCATGGCGATCATGCGAGTACGCCGCCACGAATTATGCGGTACGGTAGCGCACAAAAGCCTTTTTGAAAGGCACCGCAGGCGATCGGGGAACTCGATAACCTCTTAGACACCTTTGGTTAGCAAGTCAGCGAAGATTCAGGGGGACAATTGACTGCGACCGCGCCGGGCGCTGAGAAAATCCACACGCCGCCGATTCCTCAGCACTGGGAGCGGGCGAGGTGGAGTAGCCAAAATCAAATCCAGGGAAAATCAAATCGAACATCAAGGAGAGACAAGGAGGATGCCATGCACTAAAAATATCTCTCGGGAGTTCTGATCATTTGCGTTGAGTATCTTCCTCTGCGGGGTTGGCGAAGCGCAGACCGACTTTAAGCTACCCCGTCCAAGCGGAGGGGAGGTTGCCGGCGCGATTGTGGGAGCTGCGCGGTGGAGGTAGTCGTCGCTGTCGTGGTCGTTCACTATTCGAAAAAGCGAACGGTTTCAGGATGTGCCCGCGCGGGAGCGAACGGGATGACTCTCACGGATGAAAAAGGGGGGGCAGATTTACTTGCTATGTGGCAATGTGGCAGGAATTAAGCCGGGCGATCGGATGAAGTTGCAGGGCAACAAGACCAAGCGAGGGGCTCTCGACAGGACGCTTGGATGGGAAACAAGAAAGGTGATCAAGATTTCGGCGTCTGCGCATCCACTAGCAAGAACGGGAAGAACCGCTTAAGATGTCCAGTGCCTCTCTGCCCGTCGCAAACTGGCACGGCATCCATTGCTACGAGGTTCACGATGAACACGAACGAAAGCCCAAGGCAAAATTTGACCGATCAACCGACCGCGGCAAATGGACTGGCGCTGGTTCGTCTCACGATTGGCGCAATGTTGGTGTGGGTCTTCTTCGAAAATCTGGGAAAGGGTCTCTACACTCCAGCGGGCTACGCAGGCCTGATCAACCACTACATAAAAGCGAGCCACTCGCCGGCCGCCTGGAAAGCAGTTATGGGTTTCATGGCGAGTCACGCCGCGATGGCGGCTCCTATGCAGGCGATGACTGAGATCGCTCTCGGAGTACTGCTCGTCATCGGTCTGTTGACGCGCCCGGTTGCCTTTGTGGCGTTTCTGTACCTGGCCAGCCTTTGGATCTCGGAGTGGGGCACATCGTGGATTTGGGAGCTGCTGGTTTCGGTGCTCGCATCGCTTGCCCTCGCGGTGGGGCGAGCCGGTCGAGCGTGGGGCGTCGACGCCTTGCTGGCACGGCGCTGGCCGTCCTCCCCATGGTGGTGACTTGAGCGTGCTTACTTGAACCCAGATCAAGTGCGAGTGTCGGTGGTCATTCCTACGTACAATGAAGCGCAGTCCATCGGCCGCGTCTTAGCTGATCTCCCGGCCGATATTGTCACTGACGTCTTGGTTGTTGATAGCAATTCATCCGACGGGACTCCCGAGATCGCTTCAAAGATGGGAGCCCGGGTTATCCACGAACCTCGCCGGGGATACGGTCGCGCTTGTTTGACCGGGCTTGCCGCTGCAGCTAGTCCCGACGTTGTAGTGTTCCTCGATGGCGATTACAGCGATCGGCCTGCTGAGCTGCCGCTTCTCTTGGCTCCAATCATTGACGGCCGAGCCGATATTACCCTGGGCTCCCGTCTGGGGAAGCAGAGCATTCGCGGGGCGTTGCCTTGGCATGCCGCGTTTGGAAACCGTCTGGCAGCTCTCCTGATCAGGCTGTTCTATGGTCCAAGGATCACTGACCTCGGACCGTTTCGCGCCGCGCGAGCAGATGTCCTTCGCCGGCTTGAGCTGCAGGAGAACACCTACGGCTGGGCGGTCGAAATAATTCTAAAAGGTACGCTCCAGGGATTCCGCATCGTTGAGGTGCCGGTGAGCTATTATCCGCGGATCGGAAAATCGAAGATTAGCGGTACGCTGCGGGGCACGGTCGGAGCGACGTGGTTCATCCTCTCCCTGATAGTGCGCTATTATTTTCGGCATCGAAGGGCCGGAATGCCACGGCCCGCGTGAGTCTAGGGCAGTGGTCGCGAGAACGATCTCCTATGGAATCCTCTAGCCGGAGCACCGTGCTTTCGCGCACTGACGATTGCATGCTGGTAATCATGGCGAAAGCACCGAAGCCCGGCAGAGTCAAGACCCGGCTGGCTCAGAGTTTTCCTCTGACTGCGGTCACGGCGTTCTATCGCTGCCTGCTGGACGACACGATGACGCTGGCGCGGTCGCTGGGTAACGTGGAAGTCGCCATTATGTGCCCCGGTTCCGATCTCGACGAGCTAGCATGCTTGGCGGGTGAGCAGATGTGCGTGGTGGCGCAGAAGGGGGAAGGCCTCGCGGCGGGGCTCACTTCGGTGTTCGCCCATTTTTCAGCTGGCCACCGGCGCGTCATCGCATTCAACAGCGACAGCCCCCACCTGCCGGCGTCGGTTCTGGAAGACGCATTCAAGGTCCTTGCTGCCCACGATATAGTGATCGGACCGACTCACGACGGAGGCTACTATCTCATCGGCGCGAAGGCCACCCATCCAGCGCTTTTCGAGAATGATGGAATGGGTACTACGAATGCGCTTGAGGCGCTGCTGGCGCGCGCTCGGACCCTCGCTCTTTCAGTAGGCTTCACCGCTCCTTTTTACGACATCGACGTCGCTAGCGACCTGGCACGGCTTGCTGCGGAACTTCGTCTCGCTCCGGCGCGGGCGCCCCGAACGGCAGCCTGGTTGACGGAGTGGGACCACGCGGTGGCGCAGTTACGGCCGGACACGGGAGACCTGTGAAGCTCACGCCATCCCGCAGGCTGTATGCTCTCGGCCTCGTCATGCTTGCGGCGCTGACGATCTGCTCACGCAAGCTCGGCAGCATGGGTGGACCGTCCTTCCTCATTCCGCTGGCAGCTGCCGGCATTGCGTACCTGCTCGCCATTCGTGAACTCTTCTTCACGCCGAGGTTCCCGCGCCGCGTCATCGTCATCGGGCTCGTGTTGGCTGCTCTCTGGCGCCTTGCATTTCTACAGATGCCGCCGGGTTCAGATGATGACATTCATCGGTATGTTTGGGATGGCCGCGTGCAGCGACTCGGCTATGACCCTTATATGGTCGTTCCCCGCGATCCTGCGCTCGCCGCGTTGCACACACCTGAGACCCGCACGCTGAACAACCCGGATCTACCGAGCCCATACCCAGCGGGCGCCGAGCTTTTCTTCCGCGCCGTAACCGCGATTCATGAGTCTGTCTTTGCGCTGAAAGTAGTATTTGTAGTTTGCGATTTCGCGATTGTTCTCGTTTTGCTCGATATTTTGGGTCGTAGTGGACAAGCGGCGCACTGGGTCCTAGCTTATGCCTGGAATCCACTGCTGGCGACGGAAGTGGCGGGCAGTGGTCACATCGACATTGTCGGCACACTGCTGCTGCTAGTGTCTTTCGCTGCGCTCAGCCGGCGCTGGCGTGCGCTTGCAGCCGTGGCATTGGGGCTGGCGGTTGCCGTGAAGTTCCTCCCGATTGTGCTGCTGCCACTCTACTGGAGACGTGTTCGTATGCGCGACGCTGCGCTGGCCGCAGTCGCGGTCGGACTCCTATACCTACCATTTTTCAACCACGGGCGGATTCCGATCGGCTCCCTCGGCACCTACGTGCAGAGTTTCCGTTTTAACGATCCGGTGTTTACCTCCCTCGAGCCAGTGGCGGCACCGCAGCTTGTAGTTGGCCTGGCAGTGCTCGTCGGCTTTTTTACCGCAATCGGGATGAGAATCAAGGCGCCGGCGTTGTCTGCTGATGCGTTTGCCTGGCCTATGGCAGCATCGCTTCTATGCGCACCAGTCGTATATCCATGGTACCTTCTCTGGCTGCTGCCGTTCCTGCGGTCGGCCTCGACGCTGCCGATCATCATCTGGACGGTGAGCATCATCCCTACTTATTACGTTTGGCATCTGCGCGCACTTGGGCGTCCTTGGTTGGTTCCTGGCTGGATTATGCTGCTGGAATATGGATCGGTGGCAGCGGCCGCTGTAATTATCGGGTTTCGCCGGTTCAGACGACGAGCGGCAACCGGATGCTCAACCGATTAGGTGCGCTTGCGAATGCGGTCTGCAAAGTTGTGTGACATAACGAGTCCGGCCGCATCAGGATGCGAGGACGCGATCACCAAGTTCCTGCTATATAATTCGCAGCCGACCGAGCAAGGATGCCAATGACTGGCTGGGGTGAACTGCTCCGTGCGACTCGTGTATCCCAAAGCTTTTGCCCATCATCCAACACAGCATCCTTTCAATTCACCAAGGAGGAACACCATGACAAATGCGAGCCGTGTAACCATGATCCGTCTTCTGGCTTTCGTGATACTGGTCCTTGCTGCAACTTCCTGGGCGCAGCAGCGCCCGCCAATTGTCGAGCAGATCGCCAAGACGTATGGCCTCGATTCGTTCGGGAAAATTGAAGCCATCCGCTACACTTGGAATGCACAGTTCCCTGGAGTGAATGTCTCCCGTTCATGGGTTTGGGAGCCCAAGACCAACAAGGTTTCCTATGAGGGCAAGGACAAAGACGGTAAGCCGGTCAAGGTTACCTACATGCGCTCCGAGCTGAGCAGCCAACCCGACACCGTAAAAAACGAAGTTGATCCGGGTTTCACCAACGATAACTATTGGCTTCTGTTTCCCTTCCATGCTTACTGGGACACCAGCGCCACCGTGACCGATCAAGGTATGCATAAACTGCCGTTGGGCAACGGCTCGGCCGAGCTGGTCGCGGTGAAATATCCCGCGGAGATCGGCGGTTACACGCCTGGCGACACCTGGGAACTCTACGTCGGCAAAGACAACCGCGTCGAACAATTTGCCTACCACCGCGGCGGGCCCAAGAAGCCAAGCCTCGTCATCGCCACGTGGGCAGGCTACAAGAAGGCAGGTCCTCTGCTGATCTCAACCGAGCACCGCGGCACAGCCGACGGCAAGGCCTTGCACCTCTTCATTTCTAACGTGGCGGTCAAGCTGACAGGGTCAGACACCTGGGTGGACGCGAAATAAGAGGAACGCACAACAAATAACGGGGGGCTGATTCTTTGGCAATTGATGTCGTTCTTCACGAATCAGCCTACCTGGCGATCACTACCGTAGTGCAGGAACTGCTCAGCTTGGGCAGATCGCGGGTGGCGGCCATGCGGACGCGCAGGCTGCGGCGTTCCCCGCGAATGATCGGACAGTAGTAGTCCGGCTCCAGTAGAGCGCCCCGGAGGCGTCGCCGTCCGGCACATCCCCCATGACATGATTCCCGAAACTCGCAAGGTAGGCACGCGTGGGGAAGGGTGCGGGCTTGTTCGTAGGGGGCCGAGCCTAGAATGTCGGGCCCCATCGAAATCAAGTCCGAGAGCGGCTCCCCGGATCCTGGCCAATAAACGCAAGGCTGTGTAGTGGCTCGTGGCGTCACTCGCACAGTGCTCACGCCACATCCTCCTTTGAGCGGCGGGAGGCCCGCCATCGCTCGCACCAGCGGCTCGCCAATCGCGATCACATCGGTTGCCGCAAACAGACTCTCGAACCCTTCCCAATACTCTCCATAGGACAGCGCATAGAGGTCGGATCGCACCGCCTGGTACACGTTCACACGCAAGGGAGCGCCAAACTGTTTGGCTAGCCGCGCGACCTCCGCCAGACGCAAGTAGTTCGCCTTCATCATGACCGCGATGATGGTTACCGGCACGCCGAGCCTTACGCAACGATCAGCTTGCCGGTGGATCAGCTCCCAATTGCCTGGTCCCCGCTGTGCATCCTGCTCAGCTTGCGTCGGGTAATCGAGAGAAAACTCAATATCATGAAAGGCGCGCAACTCGTTGTCTTCCAAAACAGCGACGCTGTGGCCGTTCGAAGTGATGGTGAGCTTGACGGGCTGTGTGCG
The DNA here is from genome assembly GCA_035603035.1 of Candidatus Acidiferrales bacterium. GTDB lineage: Bacteria > Acidobacteriota > Terriglobia > Terriglobales > Acidobacteriaceae > Sulfotelmatobacter. The sequence continues at coordinate 6,293 of DATNLE010000309.1, forward strand.
CAGGTAGGCCAGTATCGCCTTAAAGTCCGGATGCATGCCATTCTCGCCCGTGCCCAGATTCACCGAGCGCACGGGAAGGCGTTCCATGACTGCTTTCACTTGATCCAGGGAAAGGCGATCTGTGCGAGTGGGATCGCGGTAACAGAACGAACAAGCGAGGTTACATTCGTTAGTCAGCCCGAGCCCGAGCGAAATACCTTCATCCGGCGCCGCTGCGCGAGGTGTGGTCGATGAAGATTGGGTGGCGACGTTGTTCACGCGCCGTCCTTCGTCGCCAGGTTTGCAGGATGCGCGAAGTATTGTTTGTAGCGGGCGACTGCAGCAAACTCTGGGCGGCTCCCCAGTTTTCGTTCCAGCACAAGAATCCGCTCATACTCGGCGCTGCGGGAAACCTGTGGCGGCAAGTAGTCCGCAAAAACGCGTACACCCCGCTCGGCAATCATTGCCAGCGATGCCGCTTTCAGCACGGCTTGCAGGCTATCTGACGTAAATAGTCGCGCCTTGGCTCCGTAGAGAGATTCTTGCCCCCACTCGACGGTGAGGTTATTTTCCGCTGCTGCCAAATCGCCTGCCAGGATAGCGGCCTTGAAGACCTCGCCGCCGCGGTTCCGCACAAGGACGGACACTATGGCTGATGAATCCCGCAAGGCGCGCGCCGCGCTGCACATCACAGCATCGAGGTCGTCGACATACTCGAGGATGTTGTGGCAGAGAATTACATCGAACGAACCAGCGCGAAATAGGTTCTCTAGTTGGGCTGCGTCGCCCTCTTTCAGTGCGATCTTTTCCGTAACTCCCGCGTCCCGTGCTGTGCGGTTCGCGATATCCAGCATCGCTGGAGAGGAATCCAGCAGCGTGACGTGAATGCCAAGTCGCGCCAGGCGAACGGCCGTCGCTCCTGTGCCGCCGCCAAGATCAAGTGCACGCAACGAAGGTTTGGCCCGCAGGGGAAGAAAATCCTGCAGATTGGCAAAGGCCAAGTCGGAGCGCAACCGGCCTTCAGGCGTCTCGAGATATGCGGCATACTTGTGGGCGTCGCTCTGGAAGCGTTCGCCGTCGAGCGTGGCAGTCATCTTTTTGCGACCTTCGTATTCATGCGACTCAAGCGAAGTCGTTCTCCGATCCAGTCCCCGGCAAGCACATGGGCAGGATTCGATCAGCGGCTACCAACGGCCAGCGTGAGAGCCACCATCCACGTGAATTGTCTCTCCGGTTACTCTCCGGTTACTTTCCCTGCCCTTGCCGGTAGAGACCAGCGTCGACAATGTCGTTTATCTCCCCGATTTTCCCCATTGGCTGAAACGTCTTAAGCGAGTCCCTGGGATCCTCTTTGTGCAGTGGTGAGTCCACGACGCCCGAGGAGCTAGAGCGTTGAAGCGGATACCGTCTTTTGCGTATGCGATTGCGAGACTTCGGGCTACTGTATTCAAGCCGCCCAATCTGCTTCGCGCGATAAAAAGTGGGGAACCTCATGGGACGTTCCTTTCCGTTGGCTTGGGCAGCAACTGGAATGATGCGAGCATTACAAAAACCACCGATGCCGCTCGCGCGAGGCTGTGATTCTCTGTCAGAAGCCCCCCAATAATGAACCTAAGAACCTCTTCAGGGGCTAAAGCCCGCGTCTTTATTAGCTCCCCCTTTCAGAACTACGTATGAGATGCTTCCAGGCAAGTTAATGAGCGGAAGACGTTCTTGCGAAGTTCACATTGTCAGAACGACGCGAAACTGTGCCTTGCCGCTTAGCATGCGCGCGTAAGCCTGGCCCGCTTGTTCGAGCGGATAGGTTTCGATCATAGAACGCACGCCACTTAGTTCGGCGAAGCGCAGTGTGTCCTCGGAATCGGCCGGAGTGCCGGAGGACCAGCCCTGAATGGTTCGACTGCCGATGATGAGCTGTGCCGGTGTGACCTCAATTGGATCGAAGGTCGCACCCACCACGATGAGCTTGCCGTTCGGCCCCAGTCCGTCGATCAGTTCCGACATCGCTTTCGAGCTTGGCGCAGTCGCCAGAATTACCTTTGCCCCGCCCAACTTTTGCAATTCCTGGGCCGCGTTTGTCGATTGGCTGTCGATGTAGAGGCCCGCCCCCAGTCTGGTTGCAAGCGCCGCGTTTTCAGATCCGCGCCCGATAGCTGCGACTTTATAGCCAAACTTGTGAGCGAATTGAATCCCAAGGTGACCCAGACCGCCGACACCCTGCACTGCGACAAGGTCGCCGGGGAGTGCACCGCTGTGCCGCAGCGAGTTGTAGGTGGTAATTCCAGCGCAGAGCAGTGGCGCGGCGTCGGCGTCACTTAGACTGTCCGGTATCGACGCCAGCGCCTCCACGGGTGCCACCATGTATTCCTGGTATCCGCCGTCATAGCTGATGCCGGTAATCTTCAGGTTTTGGCAATTGCGAAAATCTCCACGCCGGCACTCGCGACAGGTGTTGTCTTGGCCACCGTGCCAGCCCACACCGACGCGCTGCCCCTTTTTCCACTCGGAAACACCAGCGCCCAGTTCATCGATGACGCCTGCGACTTCATGTCCTGGAACGCGGGGATACTGAATGCCGGGCCACAAGCCTTCTTTCGTGAGCACGTCACTGTGGCAAACCCCACAGGCCTGAACCTTGATGCGCACCTGTCCTGCATCCGGCTCAGGAATCTCGCGTTCGACCATCTGAAAATCTGCTCCAGGACTGGAGACCTGCGCCACCTTCATCTGCCTCATCTTCCTTGGTATTGGTACTACCGTGGCTCTGCTCGCTGCCATAACTCCTCCTCTGAATTGTCGATTTTGTATGAAAAGTATTTACCGCTGCCGGCGAGGGCACCGAACATTGTTCGCAGCGCTTCTACCCCGCCACCTCGAAAATGACTTCCAGCTCGACCGGGGTGCCGAGCGGAAGGCTGGCGACGCCGTATACCAGACGGCAAGGGTTCTTGTCTTTTCCGAAGATGTCTTGCAACAACTCCGAAGCGGCGTCAGCGACTTTCGGCTGATCGCGAACATCTCCCGAAGTGGCCACCGAGACGCCGAGCCGGACGATCCGCGTCACTCTGTCAAGCGATCCCAAATGGTGCCGCGCAACAGCGAGGACGTTGAGCGCCGCGAGGTGAGCCGCTTTGCGGCCCGTTTCTACATCGAGTTCCGCGCCGACTCGTCCAATGAACGTCGCGCCCCGGCCTTCCGTGGGAAGCATCCCGGTCAGAAAAAGCAAATTGCCAGTCTGCACAGCTTCCGCGTATGTACCGAACGGCTCAGGTGGTGCCGGAAGCTTGATACCAAGTTCTCTCAACCGCAGTTCGGCGCTGGCGGGCCGAGAGCCTTCGCCCGCTACCATTGGTCAACCTGCGCAACGTCCACGTGCAGCACCTCCCCGGTCGCATGGCCGGCTTAGATCCGTTGATACGGGACTTCTGGGTCCGAGGGACTTCTTCGGACAAGAACCACGCTGGCGACGAAGAAAAGGATTTTACTTTTCAGGCTTTAGTCTAAAGGTGACGGTGGCGTCAATACAATAGTAACTGTCCGAGAGCAGAGGCGAGGTGGGCCGCAGACGATGGAGTCCCGGGAGAGCCACGGTTGGTCTTTGCATTACGCAAAGAGCAATTTTTCGGCATCGATGAGAAATGCCCAAATCAGCCCGCCTGTGAGCAGGACACCGGCTGAAATAAAAAAGGGAAGGATCCGAAACCCTCGCTGCACCAGAGCCGCAAAAATGATGAGGGATAGGGCGCCGCTAAACTTCCCGCCATATTCATCACACCGCAGAGCGTGCCGCTATATTCCCGTCCGCTCCAGTTGGGCTGTAGACGCGGAGGGATCGCACTATGCGGCTTACCGATGAAATGTGTATTCATATTGCGAGGCCCTCCGAAAGATGCGCAGCTCGGGGGCTTAAACCGAAAATAGAACAAGTTCACAAAAGCGATTCGCTTACCGTACATCTCGCCGGGCGTCACCGTCCAGAACGGGATGGCCGAGATTCAGCCAGCGGAAGGCAGGAAAAGCGAACCCACTCTGCTTTCGACGCAATTAGATCAAATTGAATTTTAGTACTCCCAACTTTTCCACGCTGCAGGTTATTTGATCGCCCGCCTTGAGCCATACCTGTTTTTCTTTCGGATAGCCCATGATTACGCCCTCCGGCGTCCCCGTGAAAATGATGTCGCCGGGCGCTAGAGTCAGGTGCCGGGAAATGTAAGTGACCATTTGAGCGGTATTGAAAATGAAATCATCGGTGTTGGAGGACTGACGCATTTCGCCGTTCACCTGGCACTCAATCTTCAGCTGGTCGGGATCAATTTGGTCGGCGGTGACCATATACGGGCCTAAGGGCGCAAACTGATCCGGGGTTTTACCAACCATCCATTGGCCACCTCTGTCGAATTGCAAATCCCTCGCGCTGAAATCGTTGCCAATGCAATAGCCAGCTATATACGAAAGAGCCTCGGCCTCGGGGACATGCTTTGCTTTCCTGCCAATCACGATTACCAGTTCAGTCTCATAATCAAATTTTGTGGCGATCTCGACCGGAAGCTTGATGGCGCTCTTGTGCGCGCTGAGCGCGTTATTGAATTTGCTGAAAAGAACCGGCTGGGCAGGAATCGGCAGATTAACTTCTTTGGCATGGCGCCGGTAGTTCAGACCGACGCAGACAATTTTTTCCGGACGGGTAACGATGGGTCCGTACTCAATGTCAGCTTCACTGACAAACGCGGCACGCGTGGCAGTTGATTTTAAGGCCGCATCCACCAGTGCATTCAGACTGGGGCCTTCTTCGTGCTGCAGCAGATCATCCACGGTGGCGGGGGCATACATCTGCAGAAGCTTGGCTGCCTCAGGCACATCCAGGATGCTCCGATCGGTCTTTACGCCGAGCCGGAATTCGCCGCTACGGCGCATCGTCAGCAACGTCAGCCCATGCGCCATGCCGCGAGCGCGAGATGGATTACGTTGGTTTTCTTGGTTCATCGTTGGGGATCCTTGAGCTCAAATTGTACCTTGAGTGCCACCTTCGACTCTTGCCTCGAAGCCTGGTTACTTCAGGGACATTGCGAGACGCTGTGTCTTGTAGCTGTTGGTGGCAAGGACCCGACTGGGTAGGGTCGCCGAAAGTCAGAAGACGGAGTCCCAGAGTGTTGACATCTTTGGCCTTCTTAGTCACGGTTTCGGGCGGTCTCTCGATAAAACGCGCATGTCCCGGCTGCGCTTGGAGGTGCTACTAATCCAGGTGGCAAGATTTATGTGATCGGAGGAGCTTCAACGATTCCGGGTTCAAAGCAAACGGCGGTGTATCCAACCCATCCGCATGCCTTCGGTGGGATCGGTCGAGGAATATGATCCGGGCAACAATACGTGGCGCGAGCGCAGCGCGATGCCGACTCCGATCGGCGTCGTCAGACGCGTTCGAGCAGCATCGCCATACCTTGTCCCACTCCAATGCACAAGGAAGCGGACGTTACTTCGCTGGAGTTGGCGGCTGGCGGTTAGCACCAGGCGTGCGCCGCTCATTCCGAGAGGATGTCCGAGAGCGATGGCCCCGCCGTTCGGATTTACTTTTTCACTGTCATCGGGAAAGCCGAATTCACGCGTCACCGCCAGCGCTTGCGCCGCGAAGGCTTCATTCAACTCCAAGAGATCAATGTTTTTTACCGACAAGTTCAATCTTCGCAAGAGTTTTCGAATTGCAGGGATCGGGCCGACGCCCATCAGCTTGGGCTCGACCCCGGCGGTGGCCGATCCGACTACGCGCGCTACTGGCGTCAAGCCAAATCTGCTGGCTGCTTTTTCCGAAGCGAGAAAAAGAGCACAGGCGCCGTCATTGATCCCGGAAGCATTTCCTGCCGTCACGGTTCCATTTTCCCGGAAAGGTGTCGGAAGCTTGGCGAGCGATTCCAGCGTAGTCTGAGGACGCAGATGTTCATCCTCGCTGATAACATTTATCGTCCCTTTGGTGCCTGCGACATTTACCGCGGCAATCTCCTGCGCGAAGATCCCAGCCTTTAATGCGGCGGCGGCTCGCTGCTGCGAGCGCAATGCGAATGCATCCTGGGACGCGCGGTCCACCCCATAGATTTCCGCCACATTCTCCGCCGTCTCCGGCATGGAAGCGGTGCCATACATTTTTTCCATCAGCGGATTTACGAAACGCCAGCCAATCGTAGAGTCAAAAATCTCGGCGTTCCGCGAGAAGGCAGTGGTCGCCTTGGGCATCACCAGCGGCGCGCGGCTCATGCTTTCCACGCCCCCGGCAACGGCCAAAGAAATCTCACCCGCGGCAATGGCTCTGGCTGCAACGGAAACTGCTTCCATTCCTGATGCACAAAGGCGATTTACCGTGGTCGCCGGAACGCTATGCGGAATGCCGGCAAGCAGAGCTGCCATGCGAGCCACGTTGCGATTATCTTCTCCCGCTTGATTGACGCAGCCCAGGACGACCTCATCGATGCTTTCCCAATCGCTGCCCGCAAACTTCAAACGCAGTGCCGACAAGGGATGCGCTGCCAAGTCGTCGGCCCGGACTGCCGCCAGCGACCCTCCGTAGCGCCCAATCGGAGTACGAACACCATCGCAAATGTATACCGTAGTCATTTGATTATTAACGTCGCGCCCAAAAATCGTTGCGATCTGGAAGTGAAGGCCTAGCCCCCGCTCAGCATCCCGATGAAATACTCCCTCCAAATTTTCTCCAGAGAAAGCCTAGCTCAGCTCGTCCGACGTAGCCGCGGCCGCAGGTTTCGATGAACATGTACATTTCGGAACACGTTCATTCCCCGGTTAATATAGCATTCTTGGCGAAATCTAAAAGTTTCCCGCAGCCGTTCCAGGTGCCCCCAGGTAAGAAGAATACGCAAGTTAGGACGGGAGCAGGTATGATGGTTGACACTTGGAGAGTACGGCCACGAATGGACATGGACGGGTTGCCCAATGGGCTTGGGCTCAGAGAACAGAACAAACTGGAGAAGAGCCAGCGGATCCGAATAGCCGCCCGCGAGCTCTTTTCCAAGCATGGATATGAGAGCGCGACTCTCCGCCAGATCGCTAAGCGTGCCCATGTCGGACTCGGAACCGTGTTCAATTACGCGCAAGATAAGCGTGATTTGGTTTTTCTGATTTTCAATGAGGAACTATCGGCAGTTACCGACCGAGCGCTTAAGGCGGGACAATCCCATCACTCTCTGCTCGACCAATTCACTGGAATCTATAAACCGCATTACGAGTACTTCAGTAAGAATCCCGCTCTCTCCCGGATCCTTTTGAAGGAACTCACATTCTATTCAGAAGGAAAACAAGCGGCTACCTTTCAAGAGATCCGGGAGCGCCTGATTTCAGGAATTGAGAAACTGGTTCAGAGTGCGCAGCAGGAAAATCGCATTCAATGCAAAGAGGAGGCGTGGTTCGTCGCACGCCATGTTTTCTTCGTTTCCTCGGGCGCAATCCGATGGTGGATCGCCAGCCTGCGCCCCGATCCAAACGAAGGGTTAGCTGAGTTGCGGCGCTTGCTCAAGTTGCAGATCAATGGCCTCGGGCCCAATCCGGGGATGAAGAGAAAAGAGGCGAGCAGAAAAGACGGGCGCCGGAAGATGTCTAAGCCGGGGATTTCCTCGCAGCATGGCGTACGAGTTCAGAAAAACGGCAACGCCACCAGCACTGCTCGGGTCTAGAGAATCCGTGCGCTAGCCGGTTCGATCGAGTCTGGTACTCGGCTCCACAATATCCCATATAGACAGTCATTTCGGACGTAACTTGGCAATCACTAGCCCTACGAACGTGTTGGGCAACACCTGGAATGCGTTGCCCGTGCCGTGCCTCGCAGTGACCAGAAGGATACTGTGAGTCTTGGTGTCCAAAGCCATCGTCCGGGCGCCCGATTGGGTGGGAGCATTGTCGACGAGCGCGGAATCTGTCCGGTGAATCCTCGTGAACAATGGTGAGGGTTGCTGATCCCCCTGCCGTGGCCAAGGCGTTTGCCGTTTCAGGGTCGAAGAGGCCGGCATCGGTGCCCGCAGCAACACTCGGAGTTGCCATCACCTTACCAGTATCCGCGTCCAGGACTAGCCGGTGAAAAAAATTGGCCGAGGAACCGATTCGCGCAGCGCTCATTATCAAGCATTATTATCGCGAGTTGCGTCGCAGAATGCTATGGGTCCGGCGGTGCTAGAAAGCGCGCACGTATTTTCTCAGGAAGCCCGATCGACGTTCGTCGCGAGATTGTGACCGCGCGCTTGGGGGGCCAAAGCGTCTCTGGCTTCAGACCGTGGCTCAGTCCGATCCGCATCGGAGCAGAGCGGCACTGTAGAGCGCAGCGTCGTCCCGGCATCCGTAGAGTCGATTGTGAAATCCCCGCCAAGTTCTTTCACTCGTTCGCATATGCCTGCCAGGCCCACGCCCGATCCCGTGCCAGTGCGATGGAAGCGGTCCATCACTGCTGGCGGAACTCCGCGCCCAAAGTCCTGGATTTCAAGAACGGCACGGTCCGGAAGTCGTTGGAATTTCACTTCCACACGCGGGCTCGCGGAGTGGCGGTGCGCGTTGGTAAGACCTTCTTGTAGCGCTCGAAACAGCGCCAGCTCTACCACTTCAGGCATGCGCGGAGTCTTAGACAAACCCGCCGGCGGTTCGTCGGGATGAGAAAAATTCGTCTTGATCGCCATGGCGGTGCGCGTGGCGAATCCGTCGATGAACCAATGAGCCGCCGCCTCGAAACCTGCCTCATCCAGCAACGGCGGGTGCAACAGGTAGGACATAGAACGAATGCTGGAGACAGCGTGGTCGATCAGCCTACGCGTTTCTTGCAGCATGGGAGACGACCTCCCTCCTTCACGCAGCAGCACCATGTCGAGGTTGATCTGGGCGGCAGCCAGCCACTGGCCCAGTCCATCGTGAAGTTCGCGGGCAATGCGTCTCCGCTCTTCATCCTGCACGCGCATCAGCCGGGCCGAAAGTTTTCGCAAGGTCAGGGTCCGCTTCTCCACCAGAGATTCCAGTTCGTCGTGTGCGCGGCGCAATTCTCGCTCAACTTGTTCACGCTCCTGCAGATGATCGCGAATTTCGTACTGCCGCACTCGCGAGCGGATAGCCGTCCGCACGCTGCTGATCAGCGTGGCCGGGCGCAGCGGCCGTTCAATCAGATTGAGGTTGCCCATCGGGGTTCGCGAGCGAACCATCATCTCCGTATAAGGAGTAGTCGCGCCGCCTCCAGTGAGAACGATAATCGGAAAGTCAGACCAGGGGGGCTGAGCCGCCACGCTTCGGCCGAGCAACTCAATACCTTCCTCGTCGAGCGACTCCTCGGCTACGATAGCGCCACCGGCTCCGCCGCCCACGCAGCGGGCAATCGCAGCCACATCACTGACAACCCCAACCGGAATGCCCGAACGCTCCAGCACCTCTCGAACCAGCAAAGCGTCTTTGCCAAAAGGCGCCAGCACCAGCACCCGGTAATCGTCATGCAGAGAATTACCCATCTCCCCGACCTTTAACTTTCCTTCGCTCCACCAAGAAACGTTGGAGTGCCCGTGAGCACCCCATGAAAATCGCGTAGAGGGCGCCCGATATGAATTCGATCCGGTCCCAGCTTCAGTTCCCGGATTGCGTGCTCGTGACTACCACTGCGCCTCTTGATGGTTGAGATAGCTTGGCAGACTTCCCCGTTGGTCTCAAAATAACGGAGCAGCAAAATATTGTCCGCGAGATAGCTGACGTCGACCGCACTCTGCAGGGGCCATCCAATTGTACCGGCTTGCGCTAGAACCATGATGGTGAGCACGCCACGGTTGCCGAGATAAGCCAGAAGTTCGTGGAGATGGACAGCCAGGAATTTCTCTCCCGGCATGGACTGCAGATATCCATTCAAGCTATCAAGCACAACCATGCGGACGTTCTCGTTTTCAACGTGCTGCTGAACGCTCGCGACCAGCTCTCCCGGGGACATTTCTGCAGGATCGACGCGTTTGATGACGATTTTGCCGCTGGCCAAATGCGGACGGATATCGATACCCAGCCCAGCGGCTCGAGTCATCAACGTATGCGGGCCCTCCTCGAAGGTGAACAGGGCGCAGGCTTCTCCTCGCCGGGCGGCGGTCACCGCCCACTGAACCGCCAGACTCGTCTTGCCGCAGCCGGCGGGACCGATCATGAGCGTGCTCGTACCCCGATCAAGCCCGCCACCAGTCAGCGCGTCAAGTTCGGGGATGCCGCTGGAAACTGCCTCAGGCGGTTGATCGGTGCGAGAATCGGCTGCAATGAGGCGCGGAAAAACCATGACGCCGCCAGTCACGATCGAGTAATCATGAAATCCTTCCCGGTAGCGCGTTCCCCGCAACTTCACGACCTCGACCTGCCGGCGAGTCTTCCCGTATTCTCGAGGAACTTTGTCCATGCTGACCACGCCGTGCACAACGCTGTGCAACTGAAGGTCGGGATCGCGGGAGCTTCGGTCATCCAGCAAAAGGACCGTACATTCTTGATCGGACATGAAGTCTTTCAGCGACAAGATCTGGCGGCGGTAGCGCAAGGGATCTTTAGCCAGCATTCTCAGCTCGCTAAGCGCATCAATGACAAGCCGTTCCGGACGCACCCTTTGAATTTCTTTAACAATGCGCTGCATGCGATCGTTGAGCTCCACTTCGGCAGGGTGAAAGACGGTGTATTGCTGCTCCGGAAGAAGATCGCCTTCACTGGGAAGTAGCTCGACGACCTCGATATTGTCCATCGTCTGTCCATGGGACTGGGCAGCATGGGCAAGGTCGGCACGCGATTCCGAGAGTGTGATGTATAAAGCGCGTTCCCCTTTGCGGACCCCTTCGCGCATAAATTGGAGCGCCAAGGTGGTCTTACCGGCCCCCGGGTCACCCTCGATCAGATATAGACGACCGTGGGGAAAGCCGCCGTCCAGGATGTGGTCCAAGCCAGAGCATCCCGTGCTGACACGCGGATCAGTACGCGCATCTAGTTGCGCATTCGCTCCACGACTAGCTGTAGCCATGTCTTCTCCAAGGATTTAGGGTGCCGGGAGCGCGAAAAACCTAGCGTCAAGCGAAGGCTTCGAAAAGGGCGGATTTCGCGCACGTAAACCTTATGATTTCCTAACTCAAATTCGAGAACGATAGACTCCAAACATGGCGAAAGACCGGCCTTGCTACTATCAGTATGATTGCTGATAAGGCCAAGGGACCTACTGTAGGGAGGGTAGTCCTGGCAAATTAGCCAAACCAAAAATCACCGGAATCAGGCGCCTTTCGCAATCTGCGCCGCTCAGGAGTTTATGAAATGAATTCCACCGCAATTCGAATCATCCTGCCGCAACATCTGCGAACCCTCGCCCACGTGGGCAGCGAGTTGCAAATCGAAGTGGGAGCGCCGGCCACGCAGCGCTCGGTGCTCGACGCGCTTGAACTTCGTTATCCCATGCTGCGGGGCACCATTCGCGACCAAGGAACGCAACAGCGCCGCCCGTTCTTGCGCTTCTTTGCCTGCGAGCAGGATCTATCCCACGAGGCCCCCGACGCTCCGCTGCCTGACTCGGTCGTGGCGGGGTCAGAGCCCCTGATCATCCTGGGAGCTATTGCCGGAGGCTAGGCCGCATTCGCCGCACAATCATTTGCCCACGCCGCTCTGGTCCGTTATAGTTTTTCTATGTTTGGAGATTTCACTGCCACCGATCGCTGGACGAAGAAACAAGTTCACTGTATCTATCAGGCGCTAATCGTCGCTATCGCCACGCGCCACGCTGACGCCGTGGACATCAAGTTTTTGGTCGATGGGAAAACGGTGTGGGTGGCTCTACCTCATCCGGCTTGGGTGGAGTATAAGAAGCGTACTGGGAAGGCGATCACCGATTCGCTAGCGGTGGAAATTGCCGGTCATTATCTGCAAGCGGCGCTGGCGGCCGGCGAAGGACTAGGGCGCGAGATGTACTCGCTCACCGTCGAAGAAACCTTGGCTCATTTGGAGGCCGTGGTCGCCGCCATGCAAGCACCTGTCAATGCCTAAAAGTGCCACGAAGCGCTGAAAGTTGAAACTTCTCAGGGCGCTGCCACGCTTCCGAAACCGCAAGAAGTTCTCCGGTTTCACCCGCGAGTTACTCCCGTCACCCGATACGAGGGGGTAATCCTTCAGTGCTGACTCGGCATTGTCGATGAAGCGTTAAGGCTTGGGCTCAGAAACCTTTATCGCTGAAAATTTCGGCGGTGAACGCTTCGAGAGTTGCGCCTTTCTGCCAGGCGTCTGGGGGAAGTTGAGCCTTGCGACAAGTTTGCTCAAGGAAGGTGGTGCGGTCCCAATTGTGGTCGGCGGCGACTTGGGGCAGTAGCAGGCCGCGGCGTCCGTGTTGGCTGACCAGGAGGCCGTGGCGGCCCACCTCGATGTCTTCGACATGAATCGGCTGTGGAGCGGAGAGAACGCTGAGCTCGATTTCGAGATGAGGAGCTTCATCTTTGCTGATGGGCGGGAAGCGGTTGTCGTCGAAGGCTGCGGCCCGCGCAGTTTCCGCGACGGCGCGATAAACGGAAGTTGTAGGCAGAATATAGCCGACGCATCCCCGCAATTCGCCAAGCAAGTAGAGGGAGGTGAAAGTCCCTCGAGGCTCAGCCAGATGCGGCGTGGGGGGATCGAGAGAAAGATCGCGATCGTGCAGCGCGGAAGAAATCGAATCGTGCGCCAGCAGCAGCAACAGCGTCCGCTCTTCTGGAGAGAATTCCTGGCGGGAAACTTCCGGGAAACCAACCCCCGGCGGCGAATTATGTAGTGGGGGCGACATCGACATCGTGGGCCGGTTGTGGTTTGCGGCGACGGCTGAGAATGAAAGCGCGGCGGCGGCGCTTGGAGACACGCCGGTCGATCTTCGACCAGAAAGCGGCAAAGTAATCGATCGCGGAAATCAGCGAGACACAAACCACAAACCAGATGGCTGCGTAAGCAATCCAATGCACCGGAAAAATGAAGTTTCCGTAAACCGGCCACTCTTTCCAGCGATGATCGAGAATCACCGCGACCACGGAAACAATCTGCACCACCATCTTGAACTTGCCGAGTTCACTGGCCTCGATGGTGAAACCACCGGAGGCGGCGATAGATCGCAGGCCGCTCACCAGAAACTCGCGGCCGATAATGAGGACGGCGATCCATGCAGGAACCAGGCTGGGATTGAACTGGACGAGAGTAACGAAAGCGGCTGCGATTAGAAGTTTGTCGGCCATGGGATCGAGCAAAATTCCCATGGTGGTGATCTGGCCGCGTTTGCGGGCGAGGTATCCGTCAATGCCGTCGGTCATCGAGGCGGCGATAAATATCGCCGAGGCGAGCAACTCCTTAGCGCCGTGATCACTGGTGAAATGGTTGGAAGACAGAATCCAAATCAGCAGAGGAATACTGCAGATGCGGATCAGCGTGATGGAATTGGGCAGGTTCACCGCGACTCGCGACGTTTTCCGGAAGGGTACCGGAAGACAATTCGATTATCCTCCACGGTGGAACGGAACGCAATCAAGAGAAAGGCCATCTGGGCACCGACGGAGGGAGTTTAGCAGGGCGAGCCGGTCGGCTCCCAAGGCCGGACAGCCGGGGCGGCTCTCCCCACATGAGTCGCATCCATACGCGAGCCTATTTTGGTGCTGGAGTCATCGCCCCCGATTTTGGCTGCTTGGCGATAATCTGGTCTTTGATTTTGTCGTAAGTGGCTTGGGGAACTACTTTCTTGTGGACCAGGTCAAGCTTGGTCCGATAGGGGCGGCCCGCGATGATCTTCTGGGAATAAGCGTCCCCGATGCCGGGCAGAGCCTTTAGCTGATCGGCCGTGGCGGTATTAATGTCGAGTTTGTCGGCTGCGGCAGCTTGTGGCGCGAGGGCGGCATTTGCGTGCGCCCTCGCCACTCCGGCCGCTGGCAGCAATACGGAGGCCAGGAGCAGGGGCAATATTCTTGCTATGACACTCCTGCTGATCGATTTCATAAGAACTCCTTAAGCGTAGATCCCCCGCTGGCGGATGGTGTAGGCGACTCGGTCGATCGCCAGCATATAGGCCGCGATACGATTGTTCACACGGTGGGTCTCAGCATAACGTACGACGTCGCCGAAGGAGGAAATCATAATCTCCTCCAGTTGCTCGTTGACCACGGACTCTTTCCAGAAATAGCCTTGGCGGTCCTGCACCCATTCGAAGTATGAAGTGGTAACGCCCCCGGCGTTGGCCAGAATGTCCGGGATCACAAACACTCCCTTCTCGGTCAAGACATCATCGGCCACTGATGTGGTGGGGCCGTTGGCGCCTTCAGCCAGAATGCGGCACTTCACGCGATCGACGTTGCGCGAAGTAATAACGTTTTCGGTGGCGGCGGGAATAAGGATTTCGCATTCCGTGGTAAGCAACTCGGCTGGATCGGAGGCTTCTGCATTCGGGAAGCCGAGAACCGTGCCGTTTTTCTGACGGTACTCGACCAGAGCATTCAGGTCGAGGCCATTCTTGTTGTAAAGACCACCCCCCACTTCGGCAATACCCACAACTTTGTATCCACGCTGATGCATGAGATGTGCGGCATTGGAGCCGACGTTGCCGAAGCCTTGCACAATCACGCGACTGCTCTCGCGCGACAGGCCGAGTTTCTTGATCGCTTCGTCGCATACCACCATCACACCGCGTCCGGTCGCCTCGCGGCGTCCACGAGATCCCCCTATGTTGATGGGTTTGCCGGTGACGCACGCCGTCACCGTTTGGCGCATGTGCATCGAGTAGGTGTCCATCATCCAGGCCATGATTTGTTCGTTGGTGTTGACGTCAGGGGCAGGAACGTCTTTTTCGGGCCCGATGAATTCGATCAGTTCGGAAGTGTAGCGTCGAGTCATGCGCTCGATTTCGCCCATGGACATTTTATGGGGATCGCAGATCACACCACCCTTGGCGCCACCGAAAGGGATGTTGACCACGGCGCACTTCCAGGTCATCCAACTGGCGAGGGCGCGGATTTCATCGAGTGTAACGTCCGGGGCGTAGCGGATGCCGCCTTTTGCCGGCCCCCGGGCGATCGAATGCTGCACGCGAAATCCGGTGAAGACCTCAAGGTGACCATCGTCCATCTGGACGGGGATATACACCGTAAGTTCGCGGTTGGGATAACGCAGAACCCGCCACAAACCATCGTCAAGATTTAGTTTCTGAGCTGCCAGGTCAAAACGCGCCCGCTGCGACTCCCACGGATTACTTTCTTTGTCGACTTGCGGAGGAGTGGTCAAGGTGGTCATAAAATTGGTCTCCGGATGATTGCGATTCGAGATGTCGGCCGACTCGGGGACGAGATTCCGGGCTGAGCGGGCAAACCTTCAGAGTATATGAGTCGGGACGGTCAGGAAGCAAGGTCCAGAACAGGAAAGCTGCTGGGTTCGATCCCACTTTAGAGACGAGGCCGCCCTGTTCTTAGGACTAAGGTGGCGTGCTTGGGGGATGCGCCCGTCAGGCTGACGTAGCGATCAATCTAGAGTCAACCGAGGAAGATGTAGAACGCATCCTGCGATCGGAATTGCGGGGTTTGGTGGCGACATTCCAGAGGTAGACGGCGGCATAAGCCCGCCAGGGGCGCCAGGCTTCGGCGCGCCGCTCAAGGTCACGAGTGCTGTTCAAACTCAACGCCCGCAGCAGGCCGAGATCGCTCGAGGGGAAAGCGTCGGGCTCACCCAAGGCGCGCATGGCAACGTATTGCGCTGTCCAGTTTCCAATGCCGGGAATTTCACACAGCTGGGCGAGGAAATCGGAGGAATCTACGACGCCGTCAAAGTTGATGCGGGCATCGCAAACCGCACGCGCCAGAGCGCGGATGGTTTCGGCTCGCGCTCCCGGCAGGCCAATGCCAGCAAAGTTTGCATCGGCCAGCGCGCCGGGTTGAGGAAAAACGTGAGTTATGCCCCCGGCCGCGGAAAATGGCTGCCCGAAATTTTTCACCAGCCGGCCTGCCAGCGTGGTGGCTCCTTTGACGCTAACTTGCTGACCGAGAATCGCCCGAACCGCAAGTTCGAAGCCATTCCAGCAACCCGGCACGCGTAACCCTGGTTCAGCCTCAAGCCGCACTGCCAGTAGGGGATCAGTCTTCAGAGTCTGTACGATAGCGGCCCAGTCTGCATTCAGATCAAACATGGAGCGTATACGCTCGGTGATGAAAAAAAGGGAACGAGGATCGCTAAACTGTACTCGGGTGGCAAGCGCGTTGTTCGCCACGTCGAGTGAGATCTCAAAATATCCGTGATTTCCGTTCAAACAAATGGAGCGGCGATAACAGCCGCCCTCCACCACTTCGACCCCAGGCGTTGCGCGAGCCGCCAGGAACGCCAGCATTCCCTTCCAGTTATAAGGCGGGCGGAAGCGGAGACGAAACAGATATTGATTTTCCGGCTGGACTTGTGTTTGCCGCGCAAGCCGGCGTATCTGTGTCGGCGTTCGATGATAGACCTTGCGAATGCCGTCGTTGAATCGCCGCACGCATCCGAAGCCGGACGCTAACGCAATCTGTGTCATCTGCAAACTGGTCTCGTCGATGAGCTTCTTGGCGAAGTGCAGACGCCGGGTGTGAGCGACTGCTGTTGGGGTCGCTCCGAGATGCTTGAGAAATAAGCGGCGGAGGTGACGCGAGCCAACTCCCAGACGGGCCGCAAGAACTTCCACTCCGCCATCTTCCAGTCCACTTTCACCGATCAATCGTAAAGCGCGCGAAACCGTGTTGGAGGTTCCCAGCCAAGCCGGCGTTCCCGGCGAGCATTCGGGCCGACAGCGCAGGCACGGACGAAACCCTGCTTCCGCCGCGGCCGCCGCAGTGGCAAAGTAACGGACATTTTTTTCTTTTGCCGTCGGAGCCGGACAAATCGAACGACAGTAGACACCACTGCCCACCACGCCGATGAAAAATTTTCCGTCAAAGCGCGGATCGCGCGACAGTCTGGCTCGTGAACATACCTGCCAATCCAGGGTCATATGGCGAATTCATCATAACGGTTTCGCAGTAGCACTATAGACGTTTTCGGACCACGCCTCCGGAATGCCTGAAGGCGCGCGGAAGTTTGCCGCGAAGCGAACGCGAGAGGCAAGGGGTATCGAAGTCCGCAAACGTCCAGCTCCGAGCGAGCGAAGTCCGCGAACGTCCAACCCGATTGAAAGACCCACTCTATCGTGCCTGAAACGGTCGGCCCAAGTGGCAACCTCATTCCCGGAGGAGTCAACATGAAATCCCGCATTCTGATTCGCATCACCGCAGTGAGTGTGCTCGCCACACTCATGGTTTCGGTTCGCCTCGCCGCACAAGACCAACCGAAAGCCCAGCCGCCCAGGTATTACGTGTTCAATCTCGGTGCGCCGGGCGGCGGGACTATTGCCATGGCCGCAAGCATTAACGACATCGGCTGGGTGGCCGGTGATGCAAACCAGACGGGTAACACCAGCGAGCACGCCGAACTCTGGGTCGGATCTCCATTCGACCTTGGGACGCTAGGTGGATCGAACAGTGCCGTGGCATGGCCGAACAAGAACGACAGAGGCGAGATTGCGGGTGTTGCCGAAACCGGCGAGACGAATCCGTTGAAGGAGGATTGGAGTTGCGCCTTAGCCAATTTCCCTACCATCACGAATCAAATATGTCTCGGGTTCGCCTGGCAAGGCGGAGTGATGTCCCCACTTCCGCCCTTGCCCGGCGGCCTTGATAGTTATGCCAGCGCCGTCAACAACCGGGGCCAGGTCGCGGGATGGGCGGAGAATGGCATTCACGACTCAACTTGCCATCTGCCGCAGGTCCTGCAGTTTGAAGCCGTCATCTGGGGGCCGAAATTGGGCGAACTGACGCAGCTTCCTCCGCTTTCCCCCGATCCCGATTCGGCGGCCACGGCAATCAATGACCAAGGCCAGGTGGTCGGAATTTCCGGTCTCTGCTCAAATGCGGTGGGAGGGACCAGCGCTATGCACGCCGTGCTCTGGGACAACGGCACGCCAATGAGCCTGGGCAATTTTGATGGAGGCGTGGCATGGAACACTCCCACTGCTATCAACAATCGGAGTCAAATCGTAGGTTTCGCCAATCTGGCCGGCACGCAGAATGCTGCATTCAATCCTGTCGCCTTTCTCTGGACCAAACAACACCACATCCAGAAAATCCCTCCGCTTGGGGAGGACGCCAACAACTTAGCCTGGGGTATTAACGAGCACGAGCAAGTGGTGGGCGACTCGTGTGTGGATAACACTCTCAGCAACTGCCGCGCCTTCCTTTGGCAAAACGGCCGGGTGACGGATCTCAATACTCTGATTCAATCCGACTCTTCCTTGCATCTGCTCCTCGCAAACGATATCAACGATCACGGTGAAATTGTGGGTTTTGCCGTCGATGCTGATAGCGGCGCGATTGTCGCCTTCCTGGCGGTTCCCGCGTTGAACGGAGGCCGTGCTGCAGCCGGGTTCCCAGACCAGGCCGATAGCAATCCCCGCAACTTCACAGTTCCTGAAAGCGTCCGCCAGCGGCTCCTTCGGCGATTGGGTGTGGTTATCCCAGGAAGGTAGTGAACGCTGCCATGCCTGACCGTCTTCGTCACTGCGTAGAATGTCCGGACTGTAACACCCGCTATTTACTCGGGTTCAGTCCGTATCGAAACGGCTCGTACCTTGTCTCTCGGGTGACCGATTCTGCAGAGGAATACAAGCTGATTTGTTCCTGCTGCCGTCCACCCGTGTGCAGTCGATGGAACTGGAGTGAACTGAAGACCTATGGTGTCTCGAACCCAGCATACGAACGCGGCTATGGTCGGTCGGATGAGATCTGGTTGTTGAGACAATATCCCGATCGAGATCGAGCCTTACTCAACCTCAATTCATCCGGGGAAGCACGAAGGAAGGCGAGATGAATCCCACTGCTTTCAGGCCGCAGCCAGTTCTGAGTTGTGTGCTGGTATTTTTCGCAACGACAATAGGACAGCCGAGGGGCTCAGTTTCGGCGGATGAGCCGGCAAGACATGCTTCATGCGACGCCCCCGAATACCGACAATTCGACTTCTGGGTGGGCGATTGGAATGCTTTTGAGGAGGGCAACACAGCTCCGGTCGCGCGCTTGCGGGTGGACCGCCTGCTCGATGGCTGCGTTTTGCGGGAGGACTACGAAGGCGCAGATGGGCACAAGGGCA
Source organism: Candidatus Acidiferrales bacterium (assembly GCA_035603035.1). Taxonomy (GTDB): domain Bacteria; phylum Acidobacteriota; class Terriglobia; order Terriglobales; family Acidobacteriaceae; genus Sulfotelmatobacter. Next base: position 25,424 of record DATNLE010000309.1, read on the forward strand.
TGAGCTTCAGTATCTACGATGCGTCCAGAAAGGTGTGGCATCAGACCTGGGTCACGAACCGCGGCGAGTTGCTGGTGATTGAAGGCGCCTTTCAAGGCGGGAAGATGGTTCTGATCGGCGCAGATCGCACCGAGGATGGAACGCAAAGGCAAGTCCGGGGTAGCTGGAAGCCCGAAGGCGACGGCTTTCGGGAGACCGCCGCCGCCTCGACCGATGGCGGCAAGACCTGGAAGCCGTGGTTTGATCTCGTGTTCCGCGCCCGCAAGTGACGGCTCGTACTGCCCGAA
>DATNLE010000228.1:0-9685 GCA_035603035.1 Candidatus Acidiferrales bacterium
GTGATTTCGCGGGATGAACTTCTCGATAAAGTTTGGGGGTACGAGAACTACCCCAGCACGCGGACGGTGGACAACCACATGTTGAGGCTACGACAGAAACTGGAGAGCGACCCTTCGCACCCGTCGCACTTTCTCACAGTACACCGTCTAGGCTATAAGTTTGTGCCCTAAGCGGGAGGCTTCGCTCCTGCCATGTAGACCTCCACACTCCTGGCACTGAATTGAGGAGGGGGAAATGATGGTAAAGCTCACAGGGGATGGAAAAGACCGCACCTTCGGTGGCGCCGAGTTTTGCAACGCGATTTTCGCGGCAAACGGGGAAGCGGGTCCGCGATCTGCCGCTCTCGAGCAACAACTTGTTTGCCTAGGCGCAACGCACAGGAGATTTCTCCCTGGTCTGTTGACGACGGTGACGGTAACCAATCACGCTTCGGTCGTTCCCATCAATCGCCGTAGCAAGAGAGCCGTTGCAAGAGAGAAGACCCGCGAATCAGGAGTCATCCGTGAATAGGAGGGAGTTTGTCGGCATGACCGCCGCGTCCCTCCTGGTGGCGGGAAAGTTAAGCGGGGACACAAAGCTAACGAATGGAATTCCATATAGAACTCTGGGCCGCACCGGCGAGAAAGTGTCACTGATCGGACTCGGCGGCTATCACCTTGGCACTCAGAGCGATCCCGAGGAGAGCATCCGCATTATTCGAACGGGAATCGACGCAGGAATAAATTTTCTTGATAACTGCTGGGACTACAACGGCGGAGAGAGCGAGGTTCGGATGGGCAAAGCGCTACGCGACGGCTATCGCCAGAAGGCGTTCTTAATGACCAAGATCGATGGCCGGAACAAAGCTGCAGCAACCGCCCAACTCAATGAATCGTTGCGACGGCTGCAGACGGATCGGATTGACTTACTCCAGTTCCACGAAGTGATCCGCGATTCTGATCCGGACCGCTTTTTTGCCGAAGGAGCGATGGAGGTTGTGCAGGAAGCCCAAAAGGCGGGCAAGGTCCGTTTTATCGGCTTCACCGGCCACAAGAGTCCAGACATTCATTTGAAGATGTTGGCTACTGCCTCAAAGCACGGTTTCAGGTTCGATGCCGTTCAGATGCCTCTCAACGTGATGGACGCTCACTTCAATAGCTTCGAAAAAAAAGTCTTACCGATTTTGACCAAGCAAGGCGTTGGAGTTCTCGCCATGAAGTCCATGGGCGACAAAGTTATTCTGAGGAGCAAGACTGCTACCGCAATCGAGTGCCTGCAGTACGCGATGAGTCTTCCCACCAGCGTGGTTATCACGGGCTGCGATTCGGTCGCGATTCTTCAGCAGGCCTTGAGGGCCGCCCGCAGTTTTCAGCCGATGGATTCTTCTCAGGTTGCAGCTCTTCTCGCAAAAACGGCGAAGGCCGCCGAAGCAGGTCAGTTCGAACTCTACAAAACCACCCACCAGTTTGACGGAACTGTCGCGAACCCGCAGTGGCTGGGCTAGAAGCAGAAGGATCCGGGACCGAACGAATGAGTCAAGTTGGCATTTCGCTGGGCTCCGAATCGTCCCACCAAGCACCGATTGCAGCGCTACTAAAATTGCGGGAGCGAATCAAGTTCCTGCTGCCCTGGGTCCATCACATCTTGGCTGTTTTTGAGAACAGGCCGGGAAATGCCCAGCTTGTGCATCTTGTGGATCAAGGTGGTGCGCTTCAGGCCAAGTTTGGCGGCAGCGCCTTTCGGACCGCCTATGACCCAACCGACGCTTTCAAGAGTCCGGAGAATCAGAGTTCGTTCGTGATCTCTTAGAGTGGTGGCAGGCACGGTGGCAGCCGGCGAAATGGCCCCCCTCTGAACCCCTTCCGACAGCAAAGGATTGGGCAGCACGCCGTAGTTTGAAAGGATCACGGCGCGCTCGATCAGGTTTTGTAGCTCGCGAATATTTCCCGGCCACTGGTACGAGCTAAGCGCCGACATCGTTGCGGTGGGGATTTCTTCGATCGGCCTCCCCATCTGGCGTGCGAAAATCTCGACAAAATGGTTTACCAGAACCGGAATGTCCTCGCGGCGCTCGCGCAACGGCGGCAGCATGATCGGAAACACGTTCAGACGGTAGTAGAGGTCGCTGCGAAATTCGCCTCGATTCACCATCTCCATCAGATCACGATTCGTCGCCCCCACCAGCCGAACATCCACTTGGTGAGTCCGAGCGCTACCTAAGCGCTCAAACTCCTGTTCTTGCAGGACACGAAGCAGCTTGGGCTGCAATGCCGGCGGAATATCGCCCACCTCGTCCAGGAAGAGTGTGCCTTTGTCGGCCAGTTCAAAACGGCCTATCTTTTGCCCGATGGCTCCGGTGAATGCGCCCTTCTCGTGGCCAAAAAGTTCACTCTCCAGCAGATCCAGGGGAATGGCCGCGCAATTCAAGCGTACGAAAGGCCGCCCGCAGCGCGAGCTGAGGCTGTGAATCGCGTGCGCAATCAGTTCCTTGCCGGTACCCGTTTCTCCCTGGATCAGAACGGTAGAATCCGCCGGTGCGACGCGCTCAACTTGTTCAAGCACCGCTTCCAGGGCAGGACTGTTGCCTATGACCTGCTCGAATCGGCGTTCATAAACTGGATCTACGGTCCCGAGTCTTTCGAGAGCTCGCACTGAGAACCTCCTGGCGCGTGGCTGCAGACTTCGTTATCCGGCTCATCTCTCCAGAGCTGCTCGGACACTGCCGAGCAGGGCTTCATCGTCGAATGGTTTTGCCAGGAACTCCACCGCGCCGGCCCTCAGCGCTTGCATTCGCATTTTTGTGTCGCCATGCGCGGTGATGAAAATGGTCGGAATTCTGCAATGCTCGGCGTTCAACTTGGCCTGCAAATCCAGACCGGACATCCCTGGCATGCGGATATCGGCAATCAGACACGCGGTGTGATGCTGTTGGCCGGACATCAAGAATTCCTCCGCTGACGCAAAGGCTTGCGACGGCAATCCGACCGATTTCAACATGCCTTGTAGTGCGCTACGCATCAAGTCATCGTCATCGACGATCGCCACTAGGTTCGTCTTTCTCGGGATGGCCATAACCAAAAAGTTAGCAGCGCCGTCGAACTTGCACAATCATACTTTGGTATACGAGTTCGCAAGCCGCCCCACCGTCTTGGGATACTTGGATAACCGCACACGTCTGGGCCAGGTTATCGAATGCGATACGGTGCCAGCAATTGCAGAGGTTATTCGTGGTTCTCGGCTTTGCCGGGCAGTGTGAGATGAAAACTTGCGCCACGCGGAGAATTACTAGACGCCCACAATCGACCGCCATGCGATTCAACGATGGAGCGGCTGATGCGAAGTCCCATGCCGGTGCCGTCACGCTTGGTGGTAAAAAAGGAATTAAAGATCCGGTCCACTTGCTGTGAAGGTAATCCGACGCCGGTATCGTTGATCGAGACCATCACTTGCTCGTCCGGTTGCGTGTCTGGGGCTGGCTGCGACTGGATGACGAGCTGTCGCGGCCCATCCACATCTTTCATGGCTTCTATCCCATTGATCATAAGGTTCATCAGCACCTGCTGCAATTGCACGCGATCCCCCATGATCGCAGGAAGGTTTTCTGACAATTCTGTCCGCATGGATATTGAGTATCGGGTTGCGTCGCTGTTCAAGAGCACGACCATCTCTCGAATTACCTGGTTGACATCCACCAACTCTCGCTGCAGGGTTTCCTTTTTGAAGAGCGAGCGCATCCGGTTGATGATGTTGGAGGCGCGGACGGCATCCCTGACGACTCTCGAGGCAGCCTCACGTGCCTCTTCCACATCGGGTTGATCACGCATAAGCCAGCGCAAGCAGGTATTAGCGTCGGTGAGGGCGGCGGCAATTGGCTGATTCACTTCGTGCGCCAGCGAAGCCGTCAATTCTCCCATCGTGGTGGCCCGACTGATGCGCGCGAGGTCCGCCTGGGCCTGACGCAGCGCCTCTTCGGCGTGCTTGCGATCGGTGATGTCGGTTGAGCTACCCACGAATTGCACCAGATCGGCGGACGTATTCAGAACGGGATGGCCGACGGTTCGGATGTGTTTGACCGTGCCGTTGGGTAGAAGGATCCGGAATTCCACTTCGTAGTCCGACTTTTCAATGATTGCTCGATCAATTGCCTCTTGCCACCGAACTCGGTCCTCGGGATGGACGCGCTGCAGCCGTAGTCCCCAAGCCGGCGCGCCCTGTTCCGGCTCGAAGCCATATATGCGATACCACTCGTCGGAGAGATGCAAGGCGTCTCTTCCCGCCACCTGCCAGACCCAGCTACCGGTATGCGTGAGCCTTTGTGCCTCGGCCAAATGCGCCTCGCTCTGCCGCAGTTTCTCTTCAGCACGCTTGCGTTCGGCAATCTCATGGCTCAGATCCTCATTCGCCCGAGTCAATTCCGCAGTTCGCTTCGCCACGCTCATTTCAAGCTCATCTCGCGCTCGGATGACGCCAGTCATCAGCAGTGCAAAGACCAGGAACACCAGGTCATAAAGAACGCGAGAAATGCCGCTGATTTCACGATCGAACATACAGCTTCGGACAAGCGCGGAGAGCACGGCTGCGAGAATGCCGGGCTTGGTGCCGCCGTACCAAAATGCAATCGCGATTGCGGATAGTGCAAATGCGCTGAATGCCAGAGGCAAGTGGAAGTATAGAAACGCCTGCGCCAGGCCGGCGGCCACGGCGACCGAGACCACAGCCAATCCGTAGCGCACGGCCAAGGACGCCGCTGGCCCTGCAATCCATTTCGCCTTATCCAGATTTCCCATCGGTCAAACGTCTCTTAAGTCTCTATCAAAGACTATGTGAAGTGGCCCCGCCAGCATCTGTTTAAAGATGTGGCTCGCATTTGTGCATCGCGCTTTTTTACAGCGGAGGTATTATGCAACTTGTTGCCCGGCCAAGACCACGCTTCGCAGTCCTTCCGACCAAGTCCGCCTCGCTTTCGAGGCGCGGGCGCAGTCTGCGCGGTACAATGGTCTTCCTCCTCTTTGATCAGATGCACGGCGAAATTGTCGGGTTCCTCCAGCGCCGGGTGGGGTTACGCGCGGGACGTGCTACCTGTGAGTTTGAGCCCCGGCACCGCGGGACTAAAGGAAACGCGGTTGTGGAAGCGCAGGCTGGCTCGGCCAATGGAGAAGCAATCGAACTCAACCCTTTGGACGGTCGATTCTATGATGCGGCTCTGCTGGTCCTGCCATCTTGCCGGGTGTTTGTCTTCTGGCGAAGTGGCGAAGAGTGCGGAGCTGTGCTGTCTTCTCTGCACTCCTGATGCTTCCGCTCCTTGATTCCCGGCGGGACGCTGCTCGGAACGCTTTGGTCTGGTGGACGTGTTCCTTTCGGCCTGGGGCAATCACGGGTGGTGGAAGACGCTGGTCATGCCGCATCAGGTTTGGATGCTCTTGTGCCGCGGCGTTGTATTGCTGTACGAAATGACCTTCACCGGTCTAGGCTCAGGAAAAAACCGGGAACACCGTGTGAGCGATCGCGTGCGGGTTGATGAGACTGTACAATTCCCGGCGGACGCAAAGCGTGGGACGATCAAGAGGAATTATGCCAAATAACGTCAATCGCTGGTTTGCAATTTCCGTTGCTCTCATTATTCTTACGACAGCGATGCAAGGGAAGACGAAGGTCAGCAAGCAGGCATTCGGACAGACCTCGGATGGGACCGCCGTCGATCTGTACACACTGGCCGACGGCAAGGTCGAAGCCCGGATAACAAATTACGGGGGCATCGTGGTTTCGCTGCGCGTGCCGGATCGCACCGGGAAGCTCGATGACGTAGTGCTCGGTTATGACTCGTTCGAGGGCTATCGCGGCAATCCCGCTTATTTCGGTGCCATTATTGGCCGTTACGCGAACCGCATCGCGCACGGCAGCTTCCAGCTTGATGGCAAGACTTATTCCGTCCCTAAGAATGACGGCGACAATGCGCTTCATGGCGGAATCCGCGGTTTCAATAAAGTCGTGTGGACTGCCCGTGAAATAAAGGATGGAATCGAGCTGGCCTACGTAAGCAAGGACGGCGATCAAGGCTTTCCGGGAACGCTCGCTACGTCGGTGCGCTATACGCTAGATAGAGGCGCGCTTCGGATCGAGTATTCGGCAACAACCGACAAAGATACCGTGCTCAACCTCACCAATCATTCCTATTTCAACCTTGCAGGCCAAGGGAAGGGGGAGGTTCTGGGGCATGTGGTGAAGATCGATGCTGCACGGTTCACGCCGGTTGACGCGACGCTGATTCCAACGGGAGAGTTGAAGTCTGTGCAGGACACGCCATTCGATTTTCGAACGGCTCATGCCATCGGCGAGCGGATCGATGCGAAGGATGAGCAGTTGCGACTGGGCTTGGGATACGACCACAACTTCGTATTGGATCATGCCGAAGGTCAGTTGGCTGAGGCTGCCGAAGTGTATGAACCCACCACGGGACGCATTCTGCGAGTACTTACCACTGAGCCCGGAGTTCAACTCTATACCGGAAATCACCTGGACGGATCGATTACCGGCAAGCAAGGCATAGTCTACAAACCGCGATTCGCATTTTGCCTGGAAACGCAGCACTTTCCTGATTCGCCAAATCATCCTAGCTTTCCCACGACTGAGTTGAAGCCGGGACAGAAATTTCATAGCGTGACCGTGTTTCAGTTCAGCGCTGGCTCACGCTAACGCCCTACAGCCAGACGCAGGTAGCGTCTGGAGGGGATATCTCAAGGCAGCGCGGTCCGCGCACTAATACCGTTAGTACGAAATCCTAGTACGGTTCAGTACCCACTGCTTCTGCTTAGTGCTTCACGCTGCGACACTCGCCGATACGTTCGTCAGCTTCCCGACATAGATCTTTTGCGTTTTTGAACCTTGTGCTCCCCTGCGCCTCTTCTTACGCTGTGCGCTGGGAAACACTCTCTGAAACCAGTACGAGTGCTGGTGGCAAATCCTCCCCGCCTTATGCGCGAACTATTAATAGTGATGGCTACGATCGCTGACCAGCCTGAAATCGAGCTCGTGGAAAGGTCGGAACGAAAGCGACTGGGCCGATATTGTCGAACAAGCGCACCGACGTTTTGATCATCGCCAGGAATGAACCTGAGAAACGACTTGGGCGATGTGGCTTTCTAAAACACCTGCCGCCAATACTGTCTAAGGCCAAGCGAAACGCCTGCCCCCAAAACCAGCGCCCAGCGGCTTCTACCGGACTCTCCTGGCAATAACTACCGGTTTGTCAGTACAACGTGGCCAGGCCTTGTCGGGTTCCAAGCGGGTGGCTGTTTTGGCGAAAGAGGAGTAACCGTGCCGACCTCGAGTGAAGTGCGGGAAATGGCCTCCGAACATGGGCGTGCCAAGAAACGGAACAACGCTATCGTCGCCCTGCTGTCCGGAGCTCTGCCCGGGGTAGTACTCAGCTTTTATTTACCGGTTTCCTGGGAACGCTGGATGGTCGGTCTCGTGATCGGCTTAGTCTGGGGCAATGCCTTTGAGTACGCTTACCACCGCTGGATGCTGCACCGGAGAAGGAGTTCTTTCGCCAAAGGGCACCTCGAGCATCACGGCACTGTTGGCGCTCCCGAGGAGGCGGAGCACGTGACGCTCGGCCGGTCGCCGTTCCACATCGCGCTGTTGTTCGCCAGCAATGGAGTCTTCGTGATTGTGGTCGACTTGCTGCTGGGGCTCGGACTTATGCCGGGTATCTTCGTGGGTTGGACGGTTTATCTGATCGCCGCCGAGGAAATCCATTGGCGCATTCACATGGAGGGATGGCTGCCTCCGGGCCTGGGCTTTGCGCGTGCCTACCATATGAGCCATCACGACATTCCCAACACCCGCTACAACGTGTTTTTACCTTTGTGCGATTTCCTGCTGGGAAATAGCAGGCTCCCGCGCGCCAGCCCCAGCTTGAAACAGAGCGGCTGAAAACGACGGCCTTTCACAACATCCCGCCGAAGCAGTATTGCATCTGGTGGCACTGCTACCGCCCGGCACTGATGTCGCGATTTCAAGGAGCGCCTGGCCAGAGCGGTATTTCCGCGATGCACTTGTCCAGTCGCTATCGGCAACAACCGATGAGGGCCGGTTTGATTGTTGGCTACAGGGTCCCAGCGCACGGCGGATTCACGATGGCATAGGCAAACTCAGGCTGGGCGCATGGAGCCACCAGCTCAACCGTGTTGCGCGCAGCATACATGAACTCTGCTTCGATCCCAAGCACAAGGAATCCGGCCGCGAACGGTCGGGAGTCTATGCAATGCATTCACCTTGTTTATCCGTATAATTGCAACGGTCATGGACCGAGGCCCTGCGTCCGCGATTGGTTGGCTCGTTGATGAGCAACAGGGAGCTCCAGAGCGCCTCATTCCGCGCTGGCTATTCCTTCGCGCGCTCGGCGCCATCTACTTTTCCGCATTTTTCTCGCTCGTCTTTCAGATTCGCGGTCTTATCGGCCCGGCAGGGATTCTGCCGGCCAGCCGCTATCTTCAGGCCATAGAGCAATCACTCGCCCATTGGCAGCGAGTGTGGTATGCGCCGACGCTGTTGTGGTTCTCGGGTGGGCCAGTAATGCTGAGCGGGCTGTGCTGGGCGGGGATGTTGGCATCGCTGCTGCTTGTCCTGAACCTGTGGCCGCGCGGCATGCTCATCATTTGTTTCGTGTGCTTTCTGTCATTCATCAGCGCCGCGCAAGACTTTGCAGGCTACCAATCAGATGGCATGCTACTTGAGGCGGGTTTCATCGCCCTCTTTTTTTGCCCACCCGGATTCCGCCCAGGACTAGGCCAGCTTCACCCCGCCTCGCGCGCCAGCTTGTTCTTGTTGCAGTGGGAGTGGTTTCGCATCTATTTCGAGTCCGGCGTGGTGAAGCTTCTAAGCGGGGACCCTGAATGGCGGCACTTCACGGCCATGGACGAGTACTACCAGAACGGGCCTTTGCCCACTTGGGTTGGCTGGTACGTGCAGCACCTGCCGCACTGGTTTCATGCCGGGACCGTGTATGCCACGCTGGCTCTGGAGTTGGGCCTGGTTGGCATGCTTTTTCTGCCGCGGCGTTGGAGAACCGTGTGCTTTTTCATTGTGACGCCGTGGCAGGTCGGTGTGATCCTGACGGCGAACTACACCTTTTTGAACTATCTGGTTCTCGCCATGGGAGTGCTGCTGCTCGACGATCGCTTTGTCCTGGGCGTCCTATCGGAGAAGTGGAGACTGCGGCTCACGGCTGAAATCTCCCGGCCCCAAAAAACGCCGCCGACACCGGAACTGAGAACCTGGAAGGAGAGCAGTAGTCGCTATTGGGGTCTGCTGAAGCTTTCTGCCAGCGCCGTTATGTTGACATGGACCTTCTGTGTGACGACGGAAGAACTCATCTGGATGTTTGCCAGGCTACCTTTGCCCACCTCTCCGGTGGAGGCACTTGAGCCGTTCCGCATTGCCAATCGTTACGGGCTCTTCGCGGTGATGACGCGCGGACGATATGAAATTGAATTCCAGGGTTCGGCAGACGGACAGAATTGGATCGCCTATCCGTTTCGCTACAAGCCGCAGAAACTGAATGAGCCACCCAGAATCTACGCGCCATATCAACCGCGCTTTGATTGGAACTTGTGGTTCGCTTCTCTGGGGTCGTGGCGTGAGTATCCCATCGTGCCCAACACGGAACTGCTTCTGCTCTCGAACGACAAGGATGTACTGACA
>DATNLE010000325.1:0-17494 GCA_035603035.1 Candidatus Acidiferrales bacterium
ACCCACCCGAGCCGGTTCGAGTTACTCCTCGGAGAATTTCGAACCCTTTCCAAACCCACTCTCTCTGGCAGATGGCCGTAAGGAATCGAGAACATAACCGGTTGCAATTTCCAGCCTGGTTAGACCAATGTCGCGACAAGCCAGTATTCTGAGGGGTCGGCAACCTTTGTTCTTCCGCTCGCGAGTCCTACAAAGCGAAGAGCGCCAGAAACAGACAAACCAAACAGGGAAGACTGAACACTCGTGGAAGCCAGCGGACATATTCGGCGAAATGAAAACCTCGGTCCTCTGGATAGACGGCGACCATGCCTATCAGTTCGTTCAACTCATGAATCCGGGTCCGAGTGTGTTCTTTGAATTCCCAGGGTCCGAGCAAAAAGTCCGTGCTCGCGTGACCGAAATCGACGAAGCTCAGAAAGAACTAACGATGTCAGTCGCTGAAAGCGAGGGCACAGACAGAGCCGAGCGTCTCAAACCATACGTGCGCTCAGACATATTTCCAGCACGATTGTTTGCTCTTGAGGAATTAGGCATGTCTGGTCCACAGGCGGTTCCGACGATCATTGCGATGCTAGACGATCCGAGTTTTGGCGCGGAGGCTGACGGTCTGATCATAGCCTTGGTCAAGGCCGGCGGCGAGAGTGTCGGAGAGGAATTGAACAGTCGCTTGCGGCGAGAGTTGGCGTTCTGGAAGACAGCGGGCCCAAATCTGACGCCGGGATGGTGGAACCAAGATCTAAATAGCGGTACGCCCCTTCGCGGACGCTACTCCCAGACCTATGAGCTGATTGTTGCGCTTGAGAGTACGCGCTATTCGCCCGCCCGAAAAACAGCGATTGAACTCCGCGATCTCTGGCGTTCTCTCCCCCAGTTGAACGACTCAAGCGGTCTAAACCAAATGGCAGAAGAATGCGACAAGCTGATCAGTCAACTGGGTTCGCAGTAGGTGCGGATTGGGCACGCCAATGGATCGCGTTTGACTCGCTGGATGTCCATAAGCAGAGTCATCCTCCCGGATGAAGAACCTTATGCAGGCTCACATCATCGCCATCGCCGCTCTTCAACCCACAGAAGACAATCGTCGACAAGACGGTCAATATGCCGAGAGCGATGAGGGCCTTATGGATCCCGTGAATCATTTCGGCGGGGTTGGAGTGCGTACTGGGAATGAAAAACGCCGTGGCTAAACCCGCTCCTGCTACTCCGAAGCTGATTGACATCTGCTGCGCTGTGCTTGCGATGGAACTGGCGCCGCTGGCGTCCTCTCCGGCGATGTCAGCGAATACGAGCGTACTCATGCTTGTATATTGCAGCGATGTAAAAGCGCCATAAAGGAAAGCCTGCAGCACGATGGCCCAAAGCGGTGTTCGCAGACCGATGGTTGCAAACACCATCAGAAGCGCACCGAGAATTAGAGTGTTGGAGATGAGGACGCCGCGATACCCCATACGGCGCAGAATTCTTGGCATCACTGCTTTCATGCTCATGGATGCGATTGCTTGGGGCATGATGAGAAGACCGGACTGTATCGGGGTGAAGCCCAGGCCAACCTGATAGAGGAGCGGCAGGAGAAATGGCACTCCGCCGATTCCAAGACGAGTGAAGAAGCTGCCGCTTACGGCAGCGCGGAAGGTGCGAATGCTGAACAATTTGAGCTTCAGCAGCGGGAATGGAAGACTGCTCCCGTGAATTCCGTATGCGGCCAGCAAGGCAATCGACAACACCAGCAATCCAGACATCGCGCCTGCGCTCAAAGTGTGCTCGCCGAATATCTCCAGCACGTAAGACAACAATGCGACCCCGGAACCAAACAGAATGAACCCGACAACATCAAGCGGATGGGTTTCGGCCTCGCGATAGTCCGGCAAATGCAGATACACAAGAATCAAGCCCACGAGTCCGATTGGAATATTCAGGAAGAAAATGACGCGCCAGTGAAGATAGCCGACGATGAGACCTCCGGCGATGGGTCCAAGCATGGGCGCCACCAGGGCGGGGATAGAAACAAAGCTCATGGCACGGAGAAGATCTGATTTGGCAAACGTTCGCACCAGGGTGAGCCGGCCCACTGGCACCATCATGGCGCCGCCGCAGCCTTGCAGGATGCGACAAGCCACCAGTAAGTGGATGTTGCTTGATATTCCGCACAGAAAGGACCCGAGGGTGAAAAGACCAATCGCAGATGCGAATACACGACGGGTTCCGAACCGGTCCGCCATCCATCCGCTGATTGGGATGAAGACGGCCAGGCTGAGCGTATAGCTGGCCAGCACCGCCTTCATGCTGAGGGGAGCGACGCCGAGCGCGGAAGAGATGGCAGGAACGGCCGTATTGAGAATGGTTGTATCCAGCGACTCCATGAAAAAGGCGACAGCAACGAGCCACGGTAGGAGCCGTTTGGAGGCCTCTGAGGGATCGGATGATGATGGAGGAGCGAGCAACGAGTCGGGTTGGTTCATCTGAAGGAAAATGCGCCAGTCTTCTCCATCTCGAACATCATAGCTGATGTATCTGACGTCTCGAAGTCTGCAGGAGGGTCGGGCATTGGATCATCTGGCCCGATTGCATAACGTCGCGCTTAGTCCGTACAACAGTGGAAGATAGACAATCGAGGCGGTCAGCAGTCGGCGTGCAGCAACTCCCGAACGCTCGAACACGAATTCCCATCCGAAGTACGTGAATCCGGTTCCCAGAACAGCCGCTGCCCAGTAAAAAGTCGCCGCGTGCCGTGTCGGAGATTGCATGATGCTGATAGCGACCAGAGCAAGGAGCGGCAATAGAGTTTCCAAAATGACGAAAGGAACTCTCACCTTGCCCTTCGGCAGAATCAAATAGCCGGCGCGGTCATAGTCTTCGCGGTACATCCATGCGATTGCCATGAAATGTGGAAACTGCCACAGAAAGAGCATGGCGTACAGGATCCCCGCCTCGATATTCAATCGCCCGGAGGCCGCGGCCCAACCAATGAGCGGCGGCATGGCGCCCGGAAAAGCTCCGACGAGGACGCACATTGGTGTTTTTCGCTTGAGCGGGGTGTACACGAACAGATAGGTCAGCAACGTCAAAGTTGCGAGCACACTCGCGAGCAGGTTGACAGCGATCGCGAGATAGATGCTGCCAACCGCTGCCAGTGTGACTCCGAAGACGAGGACTGATATCGGTTTGACACGGCCGGCCGCGGCTGGACGCCGGGCGGTTCGGCGCATTTGCGCGTCGAACTTTCTTTCGAGGTATTGGTTTAGGGTCCCGGTTCCACTTGCTACCAGCAAGGTTCCGAGCAAAGTGTTGAACAGCCCGGCGAATGAAAACCTCCCAGCACGTGTTGAAGCCAGATAAAAACCTACAAAAGTTGTGATCAAGATCAGGAAGTTGACTTCTGGCTTTGTGAGTGCCCAGTAGTCTGAGAGCAGCGTGGATCCCCCCAAATGGCGCGCTTCGACCGCAGTGGAAGAAAATTCGGTAAGTGTGGACCGGCGTAACATTTCAGACCGCCTCCATCTTCATCCTGTGCGGATCCGTGTGAGGTTCCGCAAAGCGTCGCGTGCCGAATTGCGGAATCCCGAGTTCTTCCGACCGCAGAAGCTCTTCCGATCGATGGGGCGAGAGTAAACGTGCGGTAAAGACCACCCCGGCGATTAAGTAGACAAAAGTAACGCAAGTCCACATCAACGCCCCCGCGCATTGCTGGTCTTCGAGAGCAGATAGGCCAAAGGAGCGGGGAGAAGACAAGAAAACCGGGTAAACCACCCGATCGCAGAAGACCAGAAATCCGGAAAGAATATCGCACGGCAAGGTAGCCAGAAACAGATACACGAGTACGGAAAATTCTGGCCATTTCCAGCTGTCCGGCAATGGCCGGACTACCGGCCACCAGAACATCAGGCCTGTTGCAAGGAAGGATGCCTGCTCAGCCCCATGCCACATTGGCGATCGCAGCCCGAGGATAAACACCGACGGAATGTGCCACACAACTAACGTGCCCGCCGCGGCTGACCAGCAAAGTGCCGGGTGCGTTGCCACGCTTGCAAATTGCTGCATCGGTTCTGATCGCAATGGACGACCTATCGCTTGTAAGAATCGCGGTAACAAGCCATGCGCCAGTGGCTTTCGAGGCATGCCAAGCAAGATCAACGGAGGCGCAAGAGTCATGAGAAGAAGGTGTTGAACCATGTGCGCCGTCAACCGCTCATGATCGAGTGCAGCCAGAGGTGAAGCCGATGCAATCCAGATGAACAATAAACCGAATACAAAACTACCGGCGCGCCAGACCTCAACATTGCGGTGCTCATGCCTGCGAAGGCGCAGCCATCCATGCAGATAAACCAGTGAAGCAAAGATCAAGGCGCTAGAGATCCAGAACGACTCGGCCGCGCTGTGATGAAGATGAATGTGTGACATCATCGGCGGCCTATGGTTGAGTCCCGGACGCTTTGACTTGGCCATTGTTAAGTACCAGGTCAAGTGCCGCATCACGAGCCGGCCCCTGGCTCGCAGGGTGCAAGGTTTCAAGGAAAGCTACCAGCGCCGTAGTCTCTGCCGGACTCAGGTTGTTCCCATAGGCAGGCATGTTGCCGCCGCCTTGAATCACTTGCCGAATAAGTTGGTCCTGGGTCAGCCGCACGGCAACGCTGTCCAGGGTTGGCCCCCTTTGTCCACCCGTGTTGCCCAGGGAGTGGCAGTTGCGGCACTGCTTGACCTGAAACACAAGCGCGCCCTGCCGCGCGAGCGCGCTGGTGCCGTGAATGTAGCGCTCGGGCACCGGATCGCCGCTCCAGGCGTTCATATGCGGACTCCAGGGCGTGAACTGGGCCATGCGAGTAAAGGTGCCGAGCGTGATGGCGATCATGAGCACCGTGATTACCGCAATCGGCCGGCGCTTCCAGCTTTTTTCCCCTTCTCCCGAAAGAAATGGCAAAAGAATCAATCCAAGAATTACTAAAGGCGGGCAGATGAGAAGGAACGGCGTCTCCAGCGCTGGAGGAAGAAGTGAAAGTAACGCATAGAGCCACAGAAAAAAGTAATCGGGCTTGGGCGCAGTTTGGATGATTGTCGGGTCAGGCTGCCCTGTGGGCCCAAAAGGACCAAAATAGAAAGCGCATGCGGCGATTGCAAGAATGATGAACGCGGCAAAGAACATATCCTTCCATATCGCATACGGAACGAAGGGCGCGCCATCCTTCTTGGTCAAAGCGTGATACTCGGCCTCATAGGTGGCTCGTCGTACAATGCGTCCCGGCATGGGCCACTCGTTGATGCCCAGCTTCAACACCATCAAGACATGGAGGCAGACAAACCCGATCAGCAGTCCGGGAATCACGAATACGTGCAAAGCAAAAAACCGGGAAAGCGTTGCGCCTGCGATGATCGGGCCGCCCAGCATTAGCTTCACGGCAAAAGGACCGATGATGGGAACGCGGCTGGCAATCGACGCTCCGATTCCCAGCCCCCAGTAGGCGTCCTGATCGAAGCGCAAGACTTGACCGCTAAATGCCATGCCCAGCGTCATCAACAGAAGGAATACGCCGATAACCCAAGTCAGTTCGCGAGGAAATTTGTGAGCTCCAAAGAGAAACACCTGCACCATATGAATCAGGACGATGGCGACCATGAAGTTGGAGCCCCATCCGTGCATGGCGCGGATGAACCAGCCCAGCGCAACCTGATGATTCAGGGCCTGCAGGCTGCTCCATGCTTCGCCCGCCGAGGGCACATAAATCAGCGCCAACAGAATTCCGGTGACCAACTGCAGAAGAAAGACGGTGAGCGCGGCGCTGCCAAAGACGTAGAACCAGCTCGCCGTGTTGCGCGGCACCGGGTGGCCGGCCGCTTCGCGAATCGGCGCTGCCAGCTGCAGACGGTGGTCGAACCATTCTCCGACTCTGGTGATCAGGCGCATGGTGGCTTCTCCGAGGTGAGACTTGCTACCGGGTCGCCGGGGGTTGGCAGCTGTCCGGCTTCAATCGTGAGGACACCATTTTCGATTTTGTAGGGATATTCGAAAAGCCCACGCTCTGGCGGTCCAGACGCCCGTGCGCCATTGCGGTAGTATGCTCCGCCGTGACACGGACACATAAAAAGACCAGATTGCTGGAACCAGCGGACTGGGCAGCCGAGGTGGGCACAGTTGATCGCAAACACCTGAAATTGATCGCCTGCGATGCGGCGCACCCAGCACGCTGTGTCTACAGTCTTTCCATCGGTTGGCATGACCAAGGGACTGCGAAAAGTAGCCATCCGCGTCTCTCCCTCAGGAAAGCTGCTGACGTTTCCGAGCGGCACCCAGGAGAGATACCCGTTCCCGCGACCACGAGTGATGGAGGAAAAGAGAAAACGCGCAACCGGCAGAGCCAATACGATCGCAGCAAATCCGTTGAACAGGATCCCCAGCTTCATGAAGAATCCGCGTCGCGAAAGCGAGGCATCGGCGGGCGGGGTGGTCACAGTATTCGTTGACATCTTATTTCTCCGGGTGTTGCGCGTAGTTCAAAGTGGAATAAGGCTGCCCCGGATTCTGCGCACGCCGAGATGCCAGCCAGGCAAC
This sequence comes from Candidatus Acidiferrales bacterium, assembly GCA_035603035.1. Taxonomy (GTDB): domain Bacteria; phylum Acidobacteriota; class Terriglobia; order Terriglobales; family Acidobacteriaceae; genus Sulfotelmatobacter. The sequence continues at coordinate 6,542 of DATNLE010000325.1, forward strand.
TACATCTGTGACTTCCTGATCGGTCATTGGACGGCCGGGGACATTGCCGCGCCAGTCGGGTGCGCCCAACTCCGGCCGGCCGGTGATCACGATCGTGCGCAGTGCCTGATCGCTGACCAGCGCCAGGAATGAATCATTCGTCACGGCGCTTCCCTTCGACGTCCCCCCGCCTTCAGAACCATGGCAGGATGCGCAATATCTTCCGAACACGACTTGGCCACGATCGACATTGCCAACCGCTTTTGCCGCGTATGCGGGTGGATTGGCTCCATCGAGAACTTGTTTGCGCCCCCAGCGGGAAAAGATCCCACTCGTAATCACCTCGATCTGCTGCTCGACCAGCATTCCGCCGGCGCGCTGCGCGAACGCTGGCATCGATGTTCCCCGGACGCCGTTCGCGACAATGTTGCGCATGGTGGCTTCATCGATGATGGCCAGATACACGGGATTGGCGAGAGCGATCGACGCTCCTCCACGGCCTTCCGCGCCGTGGCAGCCCGCACAGTTCTGTGCGTAGAGAGTGCCGAAGTCCAAAAGCTGGTTCGGGGCAACCGGTTCCGAATTGGTTTGTGGTTCACGATCGGGAATGCTGCAAGCAGCCAGCATCACCAGGCTGAGGACCGGGAGCGCAGAGAGAATTCTGATTGGCTTCATCTTCATCAGTGGTTCTCCCCGCTCTCCCGCGGTGGAATCGTTCCGGGAGCCTCGATTCCCGCCCGTACGACAAACGAAACATTCTCGCGGGTAGGAAAGCTCGGCTGGCGCACGACCACAAGTCCGGCGACGATGCCGAAAGCTACTTGAGAAGCCATGAACCAGGTCCAATCAATGCGACTCGCGAGCAATGGATTCAGCAGTCCCAGGATTGTGTACAGTAGCCCCGACCACAACGCCGGGGCAATGAGTCCTCCGAGCACAATCGGACGGCGTGGGAACATGGGCAGCATCGCACCGTAGAGCAACCCAACAAAGATGGACACAACGCCGTGCAGAACAAAGGCAATCGCGAAAGCGTCAGCATGAAATGAATTCAGCTGCGCGGGTACCAGTCTCAGGGATTCCCGGTAAGCAACTGCGGCCAGCAGGTTGATGGGATACCAGATGCTGCCGGCCTTCAGTATCCCGTAGGCACAGGCCAATACTGCCATTGCGATGCTGCCCGCCAATCCCCCTTTCAGACCAGCCGAGATCGGATAGGTGCGGACCGGGAGCCAAGCGCGCAATTGATCCGGCAGAATCGGGAGCCGATCCACTACTGGCCGCGCCGTCACTAAGCGAATGTCTTCGGGAAGAACCGGTACAACCTCTTCCTGCTCGTGCGGAAGGACTTCACGGAACCAGCCGACGGAGCCGGCCAGCGATAGCAGAGCGCCAAGACAGCTTACTGACGCGCTAGTCACCAGGCCCGCGAACAGTAGCGCCACCCCCAACGCCAAAATGAACGGCCACGCTGTCGGCGCGGGGATTTCAATCTCGCGCGGAGCACGAGAACCTTCCCTCAATTGCTCTGTCGTGGATAGCGTTGCCATATATGCCTCAGCGTCCAACAACGTAAACTACGGTGAAAACTACAACCCATACGGCGTCGACGAAATGCCAGTACATCGAAAGCACCGCAACCCGATCTGATTGGCTCACTCCCACACGGCCGATCAATCCGAATATCGCAACCAGAGAGAGCATGATCAGACCTGCGGTGACGTGAAACGCGTGCAGCCCGACTAGCGAGTAATAGGTTGTCCCGAACAGATTGGTCGAGATCGTCAACCCGTGTTCGTAGATCAGCCGATGCCATTCCTGGGCCGTGCCATAGAGGAACAATCCTCCTAGCGCAATGGTCAGCAGCCATAAGCAGAGGAATAATCGTCTGTAATCCCGCTCCAGCGACTTCGCCGCAAAGTGAATGGTCAGGCTGCTCGACAGCAAGCAAATGGTGTAGAAGATCGGCGTCTCCAGCACTTCTCGTGGCGTCGGTCCCGTGAGGCTCTTGCCCAGATAGAAGAGATAGGCAACGACGAAGATCGTGAAGATCGCAGACTCGGCGATGATGAGGCCGGCCATCGCCACCTTCCCGCGGTACGGCAGCTGCCACGCGGCTGCTGGGTTCGGAAATGAGGTTGTCACTGCGCTCATATGGTTGGTTCACTCATAGCGGCTATCGGGATCCTCCGGATGCTTCAGGTCCCACAAGGGACGGCGGCTCCCGACTGTCGGAACCGTCGCAAAGTTATAGGTAGGGGGCGGCGAGCTGGTCGACCATTCCAGCGTCCATGCATCCCAGGGATCGTTACCGGCTCTGGCTCCCTTGAAATAAGAAATGACGAGGTTTGCAACGAAAACGAGAATCGCGAGTGCCTGGATAAACGCGCCGATCGAAATGATGAGGTTCAAAGTATCCCAACCCCGGCCCGGCTCGTAGGTGTAGATTCGACGGGGCATCCCGAGCAGTCCCGGAATGTGCATTACGTCGAACGTCATGTGGAAGCCAATCAGAAAAAGCCAGAAATGCCATTTGCCCAGACGCTCACTTAGCATCCGGCCAGACATTTTCGGATACCAGTAATAGAACGCACCGAAGATTGCAAACAGAATTCCGCCCACGATTACGTAATGAAAGTGCGCCACAACGAAGTACGAGAGACTAAGCTGCCAATCGAAGGGCACGCAGGACTGGATAATACCGGTGAGACCGGCGATTAAGAACTGAAAGAGAAAGCCTATGCAGAACAGCATGGGCACTTTGAACTGAATCTTTCCGCCCCACATCGTGCCAATCCAGTTAAAGATCTTGATTCCGGTGGGAACGCCGACAGCCATAGTCGTGATCGCGAAGAAGCTGCTGGCGTAGGAATTCATTCCGATGGTGAACATGTGATGAGCCCAGACGCTCGTGCTTACGAGACCGATGGCGACGGTCGCCGCAACCATGACGGGATATCCAAAAATAGGCTTGCGGGAAAAGACCGGAATGATTTCCGACAAGAAAGCAAAAGCAGGAATGACGAGAATGTAAACCTCGGGATGACCGAAGATCCAGAAAAAGTGCATCCAGAGCACTGCCGATCCGCCAGCTTGGGTGTCGAAGAAATGGCCTCCGAGATACCGATCGATCAGCAGCATGATCTGCGCGGCAGATAGCGGCGTGATCGCAATCAGAACCATGCCGCCCATCACGAGGTTGAGCCACGCCAGCAGGGGCATGCGGCTGAGCTTCATGCCAGGGCATCGCATGCAAAGAATCGTGGCGATAATGTTGATGGCCGTTCCAATGCTTCCAAAACCGGAGACCAGCAGAGAAAGTGTCCAATAATCGGAACTATGGCCCGGCGAGAAGGCCCGCGCTCCCAGTGGCGCATAGGCCCACCAGCCGACGTCCGGTGCGCTTCCTGCGCCGTACAGGCCGCTTCCTCCGAGAAAGCTGAAATAGAGAAGTAGCCCGCCCAAAAACGAGAGCCAAAAACTGAAGGCATTCAGGCGTGGAAATGCCATGTCACGCGCCCCAATCATCAACGGGACAAGGTAATTGGCAAATCCAAACAGGACCGGCATGGCCACGAAGAAAATCATGGTCGTCCCATGCATGGTGAACATACGGTTGAAGACTTCCGGTGAAACGAAGTCGTTGTGCGAATGCATGAGCTGAATGCGAATGATGAGGGCCTCGACCCCACCGATCGCGAGAAAAAACAGAGCTGAGAGCATATAGAGAATTCCCAGCCGTTTGTGGTCGACCGTGGTCAGCCATTGATGAAGCGTGTCGACCCAGGGTCTGGCTTCTGTTTGGCCGAGAGGAACGGTGATCGCATCTGATGCCATAGTCAGTTTTCCAAGCGTTCTAGTGCAGCGTTTCCATGTAACTCACGACGGCATCCAGATCCGCGTCGCCGAGCTGCATTGCGGGCATCAGCGACCCAGGTTTAATTGCGCTGGGGTTCTGGACCCAAAGACGGAGGTTGTCGTGGGTGTTTTCAGCAGCGCCCGCTGCAATTGTGGCGCGGCTCATCAAATGGGTCAGGTCAGGGCCAAAGCGTCCGTCCGCTGGCGTTCCGCCCACCGTATGGCAGTTCATGCAGGCGTTGCGTTCAAACACTCGCCGGCCAGCGATTGCGCCCGTGTCTTCGACGGCGGGTCTTTGCTGGGCTTGAACCCAACTGGCGAATTCCTCCGGTGCATCTACTGAAACACGGAGCAGCATCTTGGCGTGCTCTACTCCACAGTACTGTGCACACTGGCCAAGAAAGACGCCTGTGCGCTGCGGGTCCATCCACATTCTGTTGGGGTGGTTTGGAATGAGATCCGTTTTGCCGGCAAGCTCCGGCACCCAAAAGCTGTGGTCGGTGTCGGCCGAGAGCAATTGCAGAAACGTTGGTGTCGGATGACTGGGATCGCTCACCGGGACGTGCAGTTCGTTGGCTGTGACGATTCCCAGCTTTGGATATCGAAACTCCCACCAGTACTGATGTCCAATGGCGGTGACTTCTACAGCGCCCGCCGGTTCTGGAGCATCTTGAATCGCGTGGATGACTCGCGCAGTGGCCAGGAACAGGACAACGACAATCAGAACCGGAATGATCGTCCAGGCCAGCTCAATCTGCGTGCTTCCGTACACCTGAGCCGGCTCGCGGCCGGCATCCTTCGCTCGCCCACGGAACTTAACGATGGCGTAGGTCAGCAGGACAAAAACAACGACAAAAATGATCCCCGTGATGACCAGTACAAAGACTGACAAGTCCGCAATTGACTTGGCTGGGGTTGAGGCGGGAGCGAAGATATTTGTGCCGTGAGAAGAGCCTTTTGGCTCGCTTGCCCACCCCGCCGCAGCAGACCAAAACAGAAGAAGTATCGTCCGCTCCAAGAACCGCAACGTCGAAGATTTCCTTCTCAACATCGACATTTCTCTTCTTCCGCTCTCCACTTCCGAAATGCGCGCCATCACCAGAGTGCGCACTTTCTCCCTTATTCCTATTGCAAGAAAGCGGCCACGATTCTTACCGCCCGGAATTCGATTGAATCAAGAGCAAGCGTGCTACCAAAGAGACAGGCACTCGCATTTTCTGCATTGTAACCGCGATGAAGGCGGACACTCACGAAATCCCGATCACCCACGTCGCCAGGCGGCTAACCCGTGGCCGACTACACGTGTCATCCCTTTGGCGCTTGCGTCAAGTGTCATCGGTGTGGTCACGCAATCGTGGGAACTAGGCTCGGGTTCGATCCAGATAAAGCTGGTTGGTGACCGCGAATTTCATGGCAGCAGAATTGCGAGGACTCAGCGGCAGGGTGAGACTATCCCGACCTAAACGCAGGGGGTGAATTGCGCGGCACCGATACAGGGTCCACAAAAAGAACTCAGGAGGTTTTAATGTCGAAAAAAGTTGCAGACGTGTTGTGGGAGATGCTGGCAAAGGCTGGTGTCAAGCGCTGTTATGGAATCGTCGGAGACGCACTGAATCCTGTAGTGGACGCACTGCGCCGAAATGGCGCAATCGAGTTTGTTCCCGTTCGTAATGAGGAATATGGAGTATTCGCAGCGGTCGCGGAGGCTTATTTCACCGGCAACCCAGTAGTGGTGTGCGGAACTGCGGGGCCTGGAGTTGTCCATTTGTTCAACGGATTGATGGACGCACGGAAGGAAGGCGCTCCCATTATCGCCATCGCCGGGGATGTAGAGTCGAGCATTATTGACACATCTGCGCTCGAGGAACTGAACCCGTACAAGTTTTTCGAGGCGGCTTCTCTCTATACCGCACGGCTGGTTAATCCGGAGCAGGCCCGCGCAGTCATCAGCACCGCCATCCGCACGGCTGTTCTGGAAAAGGGTCCTACTGTTCTTAGCATACCTGGCGATGTCGCGTCCGCCGGTGCTCCGGACCAGCCTGCCGACTTCACCATTGCAGCCCCCGCTATCGTGAGACCTTCCGATACAGACTTCGAAAAATTGGTGAGGATGATCGATGAGGCGAAAACCGTGGCGATCTTTGGCGGGGATGGTTGCAGAGAGGGTCGCGACGAAGTGGTTGAGCTGGCCCGCAAGCTGAAGGCCCCCGTGGGCTATGCCTTCCGCGGGAAGCAATGGCTGGAGCATGAGAATCCTAACGCCGTGGGCATGACCGGGCTGATAGGTTACGGGGGAGCGTACAACGCAATCCATGAAGCCGACCTCTTGCTCATGCTGGGCACGGATTTTCCCTTCTCAGAATTTCTTCCCGGAGCCAGTGTGAAAAAGGTTCAGATCGACAAGAACCCGAAGCACATCGGCCGCCGTACCGCGCTCGATCTCGGTCTTGTCGGCGATATCAAGTCGACGGTCAGTGCATTGCTTCCTGCCGTGCGCGAAAAGACCGATGGAAAATTTCTAGCGAGGCAGATCGCGCACACCGAAGCCTTCCACAAACTGCTGCAGCACTATGTCGAGAAGGGGCCGGCGATAAAACCGATACGTCCTGAATTCCTCGCCGCGACGCTCAGCGAGCTGGCTTCGGATGACGCAATGTTTTTTGCGGACACGGGTACCGCCTGTATCTGGCTTGCGAGACATATTTACGGTGGAAAAAACCGCCGGCTGTTTGGCTCATTCTCGTGGGCGTCGATGGCCAATGCTGCACCGAACGCGTTCGGATGTGCTCTGGCATATCCCGGCAGACAGTCGATCGCGTTATCCGGCGATGGAGGCTTCACCATGCTGGGAATGGGCGACCTGCTAACGCAGATAGAACGACGAACTCCCGTGGTTCAGGTCATTCTAAACAACGAGAAGCTCGACTTCGTCCATATCGAACAACAGGAGGCCGGCTTCATCCCCTTTGGTGTGGACTTCAAGAATCCAAATTTCGCGAAGGTGGCTGAGGCGATGGGCGCGAAAGGGATTCGTATCGAGCAACCCGAGGACGTTCGAGAAGGTCTGGCGGAAGCTCTCGCGTACAAAGATGGCCCTGTCGTTGTCGACGCAGTTGTAGATCCCTTCGCGCTTGCCATGCCGTCCCATTCACCTTTCCACACCGTCAAGGGGTTCACCCTCAGTTTCGCCAAGCAGGTGCTGAGCGGCAGGCTGGATACGGTGATCAAGGAGATGGAGCGCAACGTGGGAATCGTCTAAGCCATGCGGCCGGCTAGAGCCTTCCTCAGGAATCCGACGAGAAGCTGAATATGCAACGACTCGGATTCCTGTCCTGAGGCATCGGAATCAGACACATCTAGGGAGGGGTGGAGGTGTTGTGCCGTCCTCCCAGGCGTTTGCTCTCGCAACTATCGGAACGCAACCGAGCAGTTTTCGATTGCTCTCGGCGCGTGGAAGGAAATGTTGGGTATGACTAAACCCATTCTGGTGGTAACCAGCCGTTACCCGAGGGAAGTTGAAGACCGTATCGACCGCGATTACAACTCTCGGCGAAACCCGAACCAGTTTCCATTCAGCAGGCAGAATCTGCTTTCCGCAGCTGAGGGAGCCGACGCCCTGTTCATCACGCCGGCAGACCGGTTGGACTCGGGGTTTTTCCAGAATATCTCGCCCACCGTAAAAGTCATTGCCACGTACTCGGTGGGTTTTGAGCATATCGATCTGGAAGCTGCCGCGCGCAGGAAAATTCCAGTCGCCTATACCCCTGGTGTTAACAGTGAAGCAACGGCCGACATCGCTATGCTGCTTTTACTGGGTGCTTCGCGTCGCGCCTACGAGGCTCAGGAACTGGTTCGAACGGGAGCATGGCGACCCTTGAGCCCCGACATGCTCTTGGGATGGCAAGTCGGTGGCAAAGTCCTCGGCATTTTGGGAATGGGGCGCGTGGGACAGGCCGTGGCGCGTCGAGCGCGAGGATTCGGAATGAAGATTCACTATTCGAACGCTTCGAGGTTATCTACGGAAATTGCAGGCGATGCCGTCTACCACGAGGATCCGTCGGATCTGCTCCGCGCAAGCCAGTTCTTGAGCCTGCACGCCCCGGAGACTCCTCAGACCCGCCATTTCTTGAACTCCAAAGCCATAAGCCTTCTGCCCCCGGGGGCTATCGTGGTGAACACGGCTCGCGGAGGATTGGTGGTCGACGAAGACCTCATCGCTGCTCTTAAGAGCGGGCGGGTGGCCGCTGCCGGACTCGACGTATTTGAAGGCGAGCCAAAACTTGACCCGGAATATGTTTTGCTGAAAAATACATTTCTATTGCCGCATATCGGCAGCGCCACGATCGAAACCCGTACCGCCATGGGTATGCTGGCCCTGGACAATGTGGATGCGGTGCTGAACGGTAGGCCTGCGCCGAGCCTCGTCCAGCCCTAGCCGCAGTCGGGAATCGTTTCAGCCCCATCTCGGACGAAAGCAATGAGCGAACCCAGGAAGGTAGTCATCATCGGCGGGGGATTTGGCGGGCTTTCGGCCGCCAAGCACTTGAACTCAAATCTCGTGGACCTGACGCTGATCGATCGGCGAAACTATCACCTCTTCCAACCACTGCTCTACCAAGTCGCGACGGGCTCTCTTTCGCCCGGAGAGATCGCCTCCCCGCTTCGGAGCGTGCTGAGCCACCAGAAAAATACTCGTGTCTGGCTGGGAAGCGTCGTGGATGTGGATCCTGACTTCAAACGCGTGGTTCTCACCGACGGAACCATCGTGGCTTACGATTCATTGATCGTCGCCGCGGGATCTGAGACATCCTACTTCGGCCACAACGATTGGCACCAGTGGGCACCCGGTCTGAAGAGCATTGAAGAAGCCACGACGATCCGACATAAGATCCTGTACGCGTTCGAAGTGGCCGAGCGCATCCCGGATCTTGAGCAGCGCCGTGCCTGGCTCACATTCGTCATTGTGGGGGGAGGGCCGACCGGCGTGGAACTTTCCGGCGCCGTCGCCGAAATCGCGCGCCAAACCCTGAAGAACGACTTCCGCTCTATCAACCCGGAAGAAGCGCAGATCATATTGATGGATGGCGCACCTCGGGTTCTGATGCCGTTTCCAGAATCCCTGTCTGAAAAAGCAAACCGTTCGCTTGCCAACCTGGGCGTTCAGGTGCGCTGCGGTGCGATGGTGAAACACATCAACAAAGAGGGTTTAACGGTCGAGTCAGAAAAGGGAGCTGATTCGATCGCTGCGAAGACGGTGATCTGGGCTGGCGGCATCACCGCGTCGCCACTCGGGAGAATCCTGGCTAGCCGCACGAACGCCGAGACCGACAAGGAAGGAAGAGTCAAAGTAAAACCTGACCTGACGATTCCGAACTATCCGGACATCTACGTAATAGGCGATCTGGCTTCGGCGACGGACGAGAAAGGAAAACCCTTGCCCGGACTGGCCCAGGTGGCGATGCAAGGGGGTCAATATGCCGCGACTGCAATACTGCGAAAGGTGAAAGGCCAGCGCGAGCTTCCCCCCTTTCATTACTTCGACAAGGGGACCTTGGCCGTGATTGGCCGTGCAGCCGCTGTGGCCGACGTTTTCGGTGCCCATCTTTCGGGCCTTGTTGCCTGGCTGGTATGGGTCTTCATTCACCTTATGTATTTGGTAAATTTTCAAAGCCGCGTTCTAGTCTTTATTCAATGGGCAATCCAGGATCTGACATTCAGCCGTGGAGCCCGATTAATTACCGGCGCTGCTCCTACCGACTTCGATTTCACCAAAGAACTGTCGGAAGTACGGGCTGCGCGGGAGATCAAAGCTGAACCGGTGAATGTGCCGCGTTGACCTTAGGCTCTCATCCGACTCGAGGCAGGTCGCTCAAGGCCGCTCTTGACGGTCAGCGATTGCAGACCTGTCCTTGAGTGCGGTTCGGGCCCAGGCAGCTTACGCGGGTTTCCATGTCGCATCGTCCGATACAATCTATGCGACATAGCCGCAGGGACAGAACGCAGAAGCTTGTGACATAGTGTTTTCACCCTACTTTTGATAGGGGACGGGAGAATGACTGCGCCAGACCTACCGACCGTATTCGTCGTCGATGATGATGCTGACGTGCGTGAGTCTCTTCAGGAACTCCTGGATTCGGTCGGCCTGCACTCTCAGTCTTTTGGAACCGCACAAGAGTTCTTAGCGGTTGGGCACGGTGACGGTCCCAGTTGCCTGATTCTGGATGTGAGGCTTCCCGGTATCAGCGGCCTGGATCTTCAGCACGAACTGAAAAGAGAGAGAATAAGTATTCCCATTATTTTTCTCACGGCTCATGCTGACGTTCCGATGTCGGTCAAGGCCATGAAGTCCGGAGCGGTTGAGTTTCTGACTAAGCCATTCAGGCATCAGGATCTCCTCGATGCGGTCCAGCGATCGCTTACTCGAGCTCGCATCCTGCGCGAGAAAGAGCGCGAGTTAACAGAACTGCGACATCGTTATGAAAGACTCAGCGTTCGTGAACGCGAAGTAATGAAGCTGGTCGTCTCCGGGATGCTTAACAAGCAAGTTGCAGCGGAACTCGGTGCCAGCGAAGCGACCATCAAAATGTATCGCAGCCAGGTCATGAAAAAGATGCAGGCCAAATCCTTGCCTGAGCTTGTCCGGATGGCAGACAAGCTCAGGTCCTGATCACCGTTGTGTCCCGCCTGTCGGCATCGCATCGCCAATCCAGCCAATCCGTCGAAAGTAGCGGTCTAACCTACTAAAGTCTAGTTTTACCCGCCCAAATTTCGATTGCTCCAGGCGTGCCCTCACGCATACCCTCAGGGCATGCCACTGGATCAAACCTCGAAATTGATTGCCATCATTGACGATGATGAGGCTATGCAAGATTCTCTGCGCGACCTCTTGGAGGCGGCGGGGCTTGCGGCTCGGTGCTTCGGATCCGCGGAGGAGTTCCTCAAATCCGATTTGCATTGCACGGCCGCGTGCCTGATCGTTGACATCCGCATGCCGAAGATGTCTGGTCTGGAGTTGCAGGCCAAGCTGAAAGAAGAGGAATGCAACCTTCCCATCATCTTTATTACTGCTCATGGAGACGCTCGAATGCGTATTCAAGCCATGAGACGGGGTGCAGT
>DATNLE010000346.1:0-40989 GCA_035603035.1 Candidatus Acidiferrales bacterium
ATCGGAGTTCCGCCCAACTCGCTGAACTGCTTCGAGGGTGTCTTTGGCTTGCCCTTGTTGCCGGGAGGCATCAGCGCCATGCGGGTTCCGAGACCCGCCGCTGGAATTATGACAACCACCTTCATCCGGGCTGTAAGTATACGGGCGCGGAGGGTGGGAGTTCAAATGTGCAGCCTCCCCGGGTGTAGTTTATTCGCGGTAGAGATCCACCGCCCGTTATGGAACGCCCCCTGGCCGCTAGATTCAGTCCAAAGTCGGGCAGACATTTAACAATCTCGCAATCGAAGCCCTGCTAAACTGGCCGCCGTCTTGAATTCCCGCCCTGATTTTCAAGCCCAAACTTGGTTTGGAGATTGGCCATGAAAGCATTCGCAGTGCAAAACTCAATAACGATGTCGTCCTCGTCAGAACTCACCCCCAGCAGCAATCGATTTCTCAAACCCACCATGATCGCTCTCGGATTCAGTCTTCTTTTTACCTCGCTCGTCTTCCACTCACCAGCATTCGCCCAGGAACCGGCGGCGAGCTAGGCCACCATCACCGCTCCCGGAGCCGGCACTGCCAAGAACCAAGGAACCCTCCCCCCCGCCGTAACACGTCAGGCGCCATCGCGGGATCGTATTACGATTCTACCGGCGTCTCTCATGGCTTCGACCGCAGCCCTTCCGGCACCATTACTACCTTCTCCGCCACCGGCGCCGGCACCAAGTCCGGACAAGGCACCTACGGAGTACAGATCAATAACGGTGTCACCATCGCCGGCTATTACAAAGACTCCTCTAGCGCAGACCACGGATATACCAGAACTTCCAGCGGCACCATCACCGCCTTCACCGTGACCGGCGGAGGCAAGGCCTCCGGCCAGGGCACGGAATGCTGCGGCATCAATACCCATGGAACGTTGTCGGGGTATCACATCGACAGCAAGAACGTCAGTCACGGCTATGTGCGCACCTCTGCCGGCGGGGTTACTACTTACAACGTTACCGGCGCTGGCACAGGCGCTGACCAGGGAACAAAAGGCGGAGCCATCAATGACTCGGGAACGGTCACCGGCTTTTACATCGATAAGAGTGGGGTGATGCACGGCTTCGTTCGCAATGCTGCGGGAGCCATCACGACCTACAGCGTCAGCGGAGCCGGTACCGCTTCCGGCCAGGGCACCGATCCCATCTGCATCAACAGCGCCGGAACCGTCGTCGGCTACTACATTGACAGCAAAGGTGACTTTCACGGCTTTAAGCGCACCTCTGCCGGCGTCATCACTGACATCAACGTTACTGGCGCGACTGAGACCCTCGCCACCGGCATTAACACCGCCGGAACCATCACCGGCTACTCTCTGACTTCCAAAAAGACCTTGGAGAGCTTCTCCCGTTCATCTTCAGGAACTTTCACTACCTTTGAGGCTCCCGGTGCCGGCTCAGGCGTCGCTCAAGGCACATTCGCCTTCGCCATCAATACCGGAGGCTCCATCACGGGTTATTACCTCACCTCTGGCACCGTGTTCGAGGGTTTCCTGCGTACCCCGTAACTCTTCGCTGAAGTCTTATTTAGGGGCGATGAAACTGGCTTCATCGTCCCCCGGGCTCGACTGGAGTCCGCTTTGTTTATTGCACGTTTGAATTGCTGCAAGACCACAAAAGCGAGATGATTGCGCAGCAACTACCGGCCTCAACGCCTTAAAGATTTTCAATTCATCAACCCCACGAAACGCACTATTAAGACACTCCCGCCTCCCCCGTCGCAACCGTGTTGCTGCTACAGGTAATACAGTAGGCCATCTACCGCGGCCCTGAGACCCCGGTTGGCAACCTGCGAATTCGGCCGTGCGATCGAGCGAACTTCTTGCATAGTGGATGCTGCAGCGCGGCCAACCCCCCGTCCTCCTGTATTTTTGGCAACTCGCTGATTCTCAAAGAGATCCCCAAGCCTGCCGCGAAAATCCGGACTGGCAAAGGACTTGCAGTTCCATGGGAGGCAGGCCTTCGAACGTCGCCTCGGGGACGAGCAATCTATAGGCGAAAGCCGGCACTAATGGGAAGTTAAAGATTATGACGACACGCTTCTGGATTGGAATGCTTGGGGTGGTCATCGTCGTGGGCATTTTGGCCCTCTTGGTCGGAACTCCAAAAGTAACCGCTGGGGCTGGGGCGGTCCCGGGACCTGAGGCAGGGAGACCCGCGCAACCCTCGCCCGTTCAACCTTCCGCCATCCCAAGTCAGACTTATGAGGGCATCATTACTGATTCGCATTGTGGCGCGAAACATTCCGCCACCGTGGGGATGGGTGCCGCGGAGTGCACGCGGGTTTGCGCCCACGGTGGAGAGCATTTCGCTCTGGTGGATGGCGACAAAACCTACACTCTTGAGGGCAATGACACCGCCCTCAAGCGGATGGCCGGACAGCGCGTCAAGCTACTCGGAACTCTGAGTGGCCAAACCATTTCCGTAGCATCGGTAGGCGCTTCCTAGGACTGGGCCGGCTTCGTCTCCACCAGGGTGGCTGGTACCGCGGTAACCGGTACTACCGCAGTCGCCGAGGGCTGGACCGGCACAGTTGAACGGCTGAACGCCCGTTCGTCCCACTTGCCGAAAATCATTTTCCCAGCAGTGGTTTGCAACACCGAGGTTACCGACACATCGATGGTCTTACCGATCATCTTGCGAGCATTGTCGACGACCACCATGGTGCCATCGTCTAAGTAAGCGACGCCCTGGTTGTATTCCTTGCCTTCTTTCAGGATGAACACTTTCATGATCTCGCCCGGCAGCACTATAGGCTTGAGCGAGTTCGCAAGTTCATTGATGTTCAGCACCTCCACCCCCTGCAACTGCGCCACTTTGTTGAGGTTGAAGTCGTTGGTGATGATCTTGCCTTCATAGACTTTAGCGAGCTCGATCAGTTTGAGATCAACCTCGCGGACGGCGGGGAAGTCGTCCTCAACAATTTGGATTTGCAGGGTGGCCATCTTCTGCAGGCGCTGCAGAACGTCCAGACCGCGGCGACCACGGTTGCGCTTCAGGGAGTCAGCGGAATCGGCGACCAGTTGCAATTCGCGCAGCACGAATTGCGGTGTCACGATAATGCCATCCAGGAAGCCGGTCTCCGCAATGTCGGCGATGCGGCCATCAATGATGACACTGGTGTCCAGTATTTTGTAACTCTTCCTCCCTTGCTTCTCCCCGCCAAAAACTCCACCAAAGGCCGCCAGGTTCAACAGGTCGCCTTTACTGGCGCCTACGATCAGGCCCACGTAAGCCATCAGCAACATCACCAGAATTTGCAGGAAGCTCTGAGTGTTGCCAGCAGGCACACTGCTGCGAATCACCAGGGCAAACAGATAAGCCCCGCAGATGCCGAGTATGCTGCCGATGGCAGCACCGATCAGTCGCTTCAGACTGACCGTTCGCAGCTTCCATTCGAACAGGACGATCGCTGCTCCGACGAAGGCGCCCACTCCCGCATCCTGAGATTGGGATAGATGGAAAGGCTCAATGAGATAGCAAGCAACCGAAACTACTATGACAAAAAGAAGACGTACAAGAATCAAATCCACAATAGGCCCTCCCCCGATGCAGTCGACAAACATCCATCGCAATGCAACGGTGCCCTTCCTCTCCGCCTCAGACAGGAATGAGCAAAACCATATGCGGGGCGCGCAAGTATTAGGGGGATGAATGTACGCCCCGTCCCGGCCCGTGGAAGCGTGGCCGGAGCGGCTCAATAAACCTTCGCCAAGAGTATATACCTGATGGCAAATGGCGGGCGAAAAACCCTCATGGCCGGACAGGGCCGGACCCGAGTGGTTGTCATCCTGACGGTCGTAGTCATCTTGACAGTCGCGTTTCGATAATCGCGGTTTTTCTTGCAAAATGCGAAGGAAGGATCTATGTAATTCGCAACATAGACTCTAAACCGGGGACTCTAAACCGGACTTACCCTGCTAGACTCCCTGCATGAGAGCCTTAATGATTACCAGCCTCTCCGGTCCTGCCGCACTTGCCATCCAAGATGTTGGCGAACCAATCTTAAAGGCGGGGCAAACACCGGTTCAGGTGGCGTCAGGTGGGCTTAACTTCGCCGACTTCATGACGACTCATGGAGGCTATCCTGGCACCCCTCCCCCACCACTTATCGCCGGACGGGAATTTGCCGGAACCGAACAGGGTACTGAACGTCGCGTCATGGGATACATCCAGTGGGGAGCCTTTGCCGAAAAGGTCGCTGCCTATCCCCACATGCTCTGGCCCGTGCCCGATCACTGGACCGACGAGGAAGCCGCAGCCTTTCCGGTGAACTATTTCACAGCCTATCTTGCCTACTGGCAGGCCGGCATGACACAGCCTCCGACCGCCGGTAGAGCTCATCGGGTACTCATTCATGCCGTCGCTGGAGGCGTGGGCACCGCCGCGGTTCAGATCGGTCGCATTCTCGGAATTGAAATGTACGGCACGTCCTCGTCTGCCGAGAAGTTGACACGCGTAAAGCAACTCGGCCTGCAGCACGGCATTAACTACAAACAGCAGGACTACGAAGACGCCGTAAAGAACCTCACGCGCGGCGAAGGCGTGGACGCTGTATTTGAAATGTTGGGTGGAGAGCACACCGCGAAAAGCCTGCGCTGTCTGCGCGATTTCGGACGCGTCATCCAGTATGGCACCGCCACGGCCAAGCCGCCCCAACTAGACATCCGAGCTCTGTATGCGAAATCCGCTAGTATCCAAGGCTTGTGGCTGACCTACCTTTCGCAAAAACCAGAAATCATGCAGCCCGCGTGGACTCAGCTCTCTGAATGGATAGCGCAACGCAAGCTTACGCCCGTGATCGGACACGTTTTTCCCTTCGACCACGCTGTAGAGGCCTACAAGCTGCTGCAGGAAGGAAAGAACTACGGCAAAGTAATTCTGAAAATCAGATAGCTCAAGCGGAGTGGGCAATTCTGTTCGCGACCTTGGCCCGGCTCTGGTGGCGGCCGCCCTAGCGGCGCGTTCCTGAGCTTCTCTCAAACACGTAGGCGTCGCTCAACAGAAAATTAAACAGCGAGCACACGACGATCGCCACTAGGTTGGCCGCCAGATAGTTCATGTGCCCGATGCCAACCATAATTTTCATCAGCGCCAAATTGCCCCCGATCGATACGGCGCCGTTGGTCAGATTGAACCGCAACATGCGCGACCACGACTCTCGCCACGACCGCTGCACGCGATCGGCCCAGGTATAGCGCTCATGCCAAAGAAAGTTGTGCACGACTGTCATCTCCACTGCCAGGGCGGCGGCGGCCAGATAGTTGAAATGAAAAGTGCTCCTCAGCAGAAACAACAAAGCAAATTGCAGGGCCACGCCAATTCCGCCCACAACATTGAATCGCCACCAGCGCGGCAAGATCTTGGTGCGGACCGAGCCCGATGCCTGAGGGTTCAAGCCGACACCTTTTCTTCGCGATAAAGGCGCAGCGTGTTCTCCACAGTGAAGCAAGTCAGCATCAGCCCCATTCCGCCGAGACCAATTGCTCCACCCACATCCAACAGACGGTACTCTCCGCCAATAAAATGCACCGACGGTTTCCCTAAAAGCGCCAGGTTACCGGACATCAGCAGGATGCGTAGTTCCGTCGGCCCAAAGCGCCAGAACGACAGGCGAAACTCTCCCAACGCCTGGGTCGCAAGATAGGACTGGATCGAAAGCATGAGAAATGCGACCAGCAGCCCAATTGCAATCCAGGGATGCATGCATCCCGATAAAGCGAGCCCGCCCATGAGCGCAAGGGCGCCGAAAGTGTCCACCATGTGGTCAACATAGAATCCGTAGCGGGGACGCAATTGTTTTCGGACGCGCGCCAGCGTGCCATCGAGCGAATCCCCCAGCCAGTTCAGCGCCAGGAATACAATGACGCCGAGAAGCGAATATTTGTTCCATCGCCCGAACGCATAAAATACGCCCGCCCCGATCTGAGCAGTGAACCCCAATACTGTCAGGTGGTCGGGACCGATCCATTGCGGCGTTCGGGCCGCCAGCCACAGCAGCGTGCGTTTCTCATACTCTGCGACCCAGCTTTCCTGCACCCGCCTCATGTCGGGAAACCGTCGAATGCCCCTCTTGTTCAGCAGCACGCTGGCCTTCAGCTCTTGACAAAATTCCCTCATCTCATCTTGCATAAAGCCTCCTTTTGGCGCCTCGTCCTCTACCAGTCACTATCCGCAAATCACTTTGTAGCCAGGGAAGGATGGGGCACAATGCGCTGCTGCTCAAGCGTTGCTCAATCGCATATCAGCGCGTAAGTGATTGCAGGCACGCAGGGTTACAACCGAGGATCATCCGGGGGAAGTCTTACGTGATCAGGCGTGGACTAAGGTAATTTTGATTTTAGAAGTTGCGAGATCCAAACAAGATCGCAGCCCGGAAGGAAACTGCATCTCAGGCCAGCGATAAACTCCGTCCTGGCTCGAGCGTCTGGTAGGCTTTGAAGGAAATTCACATCGCGAGCGAGAGAAATTTTCGGTGTTACCAGAATAACCTGCGTCTCATGACTAAAGTCCTGCGATTCTTCCGTCCTTCCCACCAGCACACGGCTTTCACGGCCACTCTTCTGCTCATGGGGACTGTAACGCTTTCGCGCGCGATCGGCTACGTTCGTGAAGCTTACATCGCGTACGCCTTCGGCGCCGGAGGTCAGACCGACGCCTACGTCGCCGCCTTTACGCTGCCTGATTGGCTCAACTACATCGTCGCCGGAGGCGCGGCTTCGATCACTTTTATCTCGATCTATACACGCTTCCTCGCCGAGAACCGCGATGCTGACGCTAAAAAAACCTTTTCTGTGGTGATTACCGTTATGACGACGGTGATGATCGTTGGCACCATCCTCACCGAAATCTTCACCCCGCAATTCGTGCGTTGGATGTTTCGTGGATTTTCGCCCGCGCAAGTGGAACTAACCGTTCATCTCACCCGCATTCTGTTACCGGCTCAAATCTTTTTCTACGTTGGCGGAGTGGTCGCCGCCGTTCTGCTCTCGCACCGGCTATTTCTTTTTCCGGCATTCGGACCTCTGCTCTATAACATCTTCATCATTCTCGGCGGAGCGATCGCTGGCCGCCGCCTCGGGATTGCCTCGCTTGCTTATGGCGCGCTGGTGGGGAGTGTTGTGGGTCCGTTTCTCGCCAGCGTGATTGGAGCGGCGCGAATCGGCACGGGGTATCGCCCATCGTTCGACATCATGAATCCCGCATTTCGCGAGTGGGTGCGCCTCTCAGTTCCCCTGATGCTCGGCGTCTCGCTGGTAACCGCCGACGACTGGATCCTGCGTCATTACGCTTCCAGCGGCGTTGGCGACATCGCGCGCCTCAACTACGCTAAGCGTCTATTCGCCGTGCCTATTGCGGTGCTAGGACAGGCTACCGGCCAAGCCTCGCTGCCATTCTTCGCACGACTGTTCAACGAGAAGCGTCTTAAGGAATTCGCCACCACAGTGAACGATTCCGTCTACCGCGTCGCAGCCGCGTCCTTCCTCGCCACCGGATGGATGATGGCCGCCGCCTTCCCCTTGATCGATCTGGTATATCGCCGCGGCCGGTTTCTGGTTTCCGACACACAGACCACAGCCGTTTACTTCTTCTGGTTCTCGCTATCGCTCGCTTTATGGTCGGCCCAGGGACTCTATGCCCGCGCTTTCTATGCCGCGGGTGACACACTCACTCCCATGGTCGCAGTGACCGTGATCACCAGCGCATCGTTGCCCGTTTATTCCTTTTTGTTTCACAGATACGGCGTAGTCGGTCTTGCATTCGCTTCCGACATTGGCATCGCAGCAAACCTGCTGGCCCTGGCCTGGTTGCTGCATTACCGAAAAATGGTTTCGTTGGGTGACCTGCGCTGGGGCGAGTTAGGAAAATCCGCGCTGACCGCAGTGATCGCCGGGGGCATCAGCCTGGAAGTCACACGAAGTGTTACTCCGTTAATCCCGGCTCGCAGCAGTCGGGTCGCTGACCTGCTCCAATTAGGGCTGATCTCGGTGACCTGGGCCGCGGCGACCGGCGTAGGTTTGAGGCTATTGAAGTCACAGTTGCCCAATGAATTGCGGCCCCGCAAGAAAATCGCCTATCCCGCCGTCGCCCAGAGCGAAGGCAAAGAAATTCTGGACGCGGGCACCCAACCGTAACGCGCAAGGGAGTACCCGACTCAGGACTGTGCCTGCCGTAAGAGGCCAGACTATCGTTACAGTTGGCTGGTGAAGACGGCTGGACATGAGCATTTACGTTGAGATTCTTATCCGCGGCAACATGGATGATCTCTGGCAGAAAACCCAAGAACCAAAGTTGCACGGACGCTGGGATCTGCGTTTTTCGCAGATCGACTATCTACCTCGTCCGGCCGGAGAAGCTCAGAAGTTCCTGTATTCGACCCGCATCGGCGCGGGTTTGCAGATCCGTGGACAGGGCGAAAGTACGGGAGAACGCGACGATTCGTCGGGCCAGCGCACTTCAGCCCTCAAGTTCTGGTCGAAAGATCCTAAATCGCTGATCGAGTTCGGGTCTGGCTACTGGCAATACGTGCCGGACGAGCGCGGCATCCGTTTTCTCACGGCGTACGATTACCGCACCCGATTCGGGGTGCTCGGCAAGATTGTCGACTGGCTGGTATTCCGCCCGCTAATTGGCTGGGCAACGGCGTGGAGCTTCGATCGACTCCGGCTATGGATTGAAGAAGGCATTCCCCCGGAAGTCTCTCGTGACCGAGCCTTAATCTATGGCGTATCGCGTTTGACGATCGCGTTCATCTGGCTCTATCACGGTGCGGTTCCGAAGCTGCTCTACCATAATCCGGATGAAATCAGGATGCTGACGGATGCGGGCGTGTCCCAATCTCATCTGCTGACCTGGATCTCTTTGTTCGGTTGGCTCGAGGTTTCTTTCTCCCTGATTCTCATTATCTTCTGGCGGGCGCGATGGCCGCTGTGGTGCACCATTGCTGCCATGTTTGCGGCCACATCGGCTGTGGGCATCAACTCGCCCCCGTATCTGACTGCCGCGTTCAATCCGCTGACCCTGAATCTGGCTGTGGCAGTGTTGGCAGCTATCGGATTGCTGGTCGCGGGAAACCTGCCGACCGCAAAGAACTGCCGGCGAAGACCACGGGAAAACTGAGCCATGAAGTCAATCTACGAACAGGCACTGGGTGAAAAATTTAAGCTTCTTCATCCGCGTATTCAGGAAAGGTTCGGATTTAGCAGTCGCGACAATCTCGCATGTATCGGCACTGGAACCATGGACGAGCTTTGGCACGGAAAAGCCTACACCCTGCCCTTTCTCTATCTCGGGAGCGTGCGTCGCATCATGTTTCCGGAGCGCGGCCGTTCAGTACAATTCACCATCAGAAACTATGCATATGTCGACGAATACGGAAGAGAAACCGTAACCTGGATTCGCAACTTTGCCACCCGCAAACCGCGGCGTTTTGACGCCTACATGATTTTCAGCCAGCAAAGGGAACGGATTGTAGACTACCTGGGCACGCACCAGCATCTGGCTGTCGATATCGATTTATCTGTTGAGGAACGAGGTGGGCTTCGTCTCCGCTCTGGCGCACAGCGTTTCTACGAGGGTGGGGTCGGATTTACCTTCCCTCTGCTGTTTTCCGGCATCGCCGAAGTCTGCGAGTGGTTCGAAGAGAAGGACGGGCGCTTCCACATTGAAGTGAAGGTGGCCAATCAAGTTTGGGGTCCTCTATTCGGCTACCGTGGTTCTTTTGATATAGAGTGGCAGACTCTTAACGACGCGCAACTTCCCGCCGATATCTTTCCGGTGCGGTGTGAACGTAGAGAGTAGAAATCTCAAGAAGTGTTTTGTGCGGCAATCTCTGGCCGCGGTGGAGAAGGCGGTAAGGGCGGTACCCTTCGCATAATCCTGGGCTATCGCGCAATGTCATTGTTGCTGCGGGTTCAAAACCGGGACGTCCGCCGTAACCACCGCGGAAGGATCGTCCCTGAGCTTAAGGTAGAGAGTTTTCCCTTTGGGCTGCGGAATGGTGAGAGCGCCTGCCCCAAAACCGTCGGGCACGGTTACCGAGTTGCTGAAGTCGGGATCGCTGCTGACGGCGTCGATGAGAAAGAGCTTGTCTCCGTTGAGCGTGCACTGTTTCTCCGCGCCTGGTTCGCACCGAATGCCTTCGAGAACAGGTACTCGGACCAAGGTAATCAAAGGCTGCCAATCCCCATCAATTCCACCTTCGGCAATCGGACGAAACTTCAGGGGGCCGAATGCCGAGGGGCCCAGCAACTTCATAGGATTGAGCACGGCAAATACGGTCTTTGAATCTTGGGCCGTCAGGTTGCCGTCTTTCTCGCTTAGCAAGACGCTAAATGACCCGTCCGCAGTGGCAACCTCGATCTTTTCCGTGGGAGGGAAATTCTCCGGAACCTGCGTCTTCAGAAAAAAATTCAAGCGCCCGTCCTGAGGGAGTTCGTCTTGATTTTCCAATCGAACCGTGGACGGCAAACTTGACGCATCGAACTGCACGTTCTTACTCAGTATATTGACGCGCGGGCGCGGGCCTTCGACGGCGGTGTTGAGGTCCAAAGCGCGACCATCCTTCAAAGCCACGTGTATAAGGATTGGCTCGCCGGCTTGCAGGCGGTTGCTCACGGACGGTTCGTGGCTCACCACTTTCAGTTCGTCCTGCTGATTGGCTCGAGATAAACCGTCCGGGACGAAATGCAGGCCGTCGACTTCGAGAGAGGTGACTTGATCGAGTCTGGTACCTTTAATCACTCCGTCGGAATCACCGGCATGGATGTTGAAGGCGTCCAGGCGGCCGGCCTCGGAGTAAGTGTGCAGCGGGATTTCATCCGGCTGGCGAGTGCCCAACTTGTGGACTACTACGGTGAGCGCTCCCGCCGTGGCCTTTTCCAGGGGCACTTTTACTTCCAATTCTTCGGGCTTGGCGATCTCCCATCTGGCGTCAGTGATCTTGCCTTTCTCATCCCGCAGGCTAACGGCGCTCACACAACACGCATCGGGGGACTGAAGATGCAGGATGTCCTCGCGTCCGACAATAAGAGCGCTTGCGTCTTTGGAAGCGACAATCCATTGTTCCGGAGTAGACGCGCGCAGCCGGAAACGAGGACCCTCGAAGGAACGAAAACCCCACACGCCGCGCAAGATACCGCTAAGTTCCCCCTCCACGTCGACAGCCTGCATTGCCTTGGTATCGATCACAAGGCCGCCGCGCGAGGGATC
Organism: Candidatus Acidiferrales bacterium; assembly: GCA_035603035.1. Lineage (GTDB taxonomy): Bacteria > Acidobacteriota > Terriglobia > Terriglobales > Acidobacteriaceae > Sulfotelmatobacter. The sequence goes on from DATNLE010000346.1 coordinate 11,238, forward strand.
GGGTACGGCGGGAAGATCGATCCCCGACTTGGACTTGGTTTCCACGTGCAGAACTAGCTCGTGCGCCAACTCGGTGGCGAAGACCAAGGGAGCCCCGTCTACCGGCAGGACGAGTGAGGGCTTATTCACGCAGAAAACTTGCGCGCCATCAAGGGCGCGCATAGGAGGGTTGGCCGCCGGCACGACAAGCGGAAGGGCGATCACGATGACGGATTTTGGATTCCGGAAAGACGGCGGATAGTTCAAACGAAGGTTAAGGTTATCTTTCTTGGGCAGCGAGAGGGCTGGGATGTATTGATACTGCGCGGTGTGGGCCGTACCGAGAATTCGAACCACGTCCACGATCGCGCCGACGTACGCGCTGTAGTATCCGCCGCCGGCCGTGGGAGTGGCACTCACCTGCACCAGCAGATCGCTCGATGGTCCAGAACTAAGAGTCGAAACCATGGTCTGACTGTGAGAGTCATCCAGAACGAGCTGATCAGTGTTCTGAGTAAGGCAGGGGACCTGTTGCGCGCTGGGCTTATCAAAGCACTGCTGGTCAAGCCGTATATTAAGGCTGCGCGCCAGCAGGGTAGCGCGCGCCTTCGTCTGCTCAGGATCGGAGGAAGCCTCCCGCACGGAATCCAGATATTTTTCCAGGCGTTGACGGTCGAGGCTGGCTTGTTCCAGATCTTGCGCGGCCCGCACGAAGGCTCCCGGCTTTCCACGAATTGCACTGCGCACCGTGCTGAACGCGCCTCCGGTTTCTGGCGCCAGGAAAACGACCGCCTCCTCGGCTCCTTCTGGAACGGTCACGAATACACCTTCATCATGAACTTGCTTAGTCCAAGCTTCGACGCGCGTAAACCATGAGTCCGGAGGAGGATTCGTCGATCCTCGCAGAAAAGAAATGACCATCAAGTAGCGGACCGATTGAGTGTCGGGCAGATCCGGATGGACCCAGAGCCGGTCTCCAGCTTGTAAGTTTGGAACCTCCGAGATGGGCAGCGTATGACCCTCGCGCTGTACGCGGACCTCAACCTTTGGCCCAGTCAGATCGAAAGCAGCGGCATCGGCCCGCAGAATCGCCGAGGCAGCGACCACGAAAAACATAACCAAAATGAATACGAGAATCCGAGAGCGCTGGCCCAAATCGATCAATAAAGAATTTTTCATTTCAAAACCAATTCATTTCACTACAGGCAGTCAAGAGTCGCGATCCGGTCGGCGCGAAAAAAGCCAGATGCGCAACTTGGCGGTGGAAGCAATCATCTGGAAGAGAATCTTTATGGTACTGCGGTTGGACTCACAAGAGCAATCAATCCGCAGCACGATGGTGCAATGGTTAACTGCACTTCGCGCCGCTGGGTTGATAACATTTCAAAAACAAAACGGCGGACATTCGCATGCGATGCGAACGCCGCCGCAGATCTTGCTCAATTCAATCCCAACAGTAAACTTACGCTCGCGCGCCGATAGCCGCCGGCTCGGGCGCCGGGACACTCTTGTCCTCGCCGTTGGCCTTCTGCTGCGTAGGCTGGCCGCCCTTGCGGATGTCGATGCCGCCCTTGAAGAACGCACCGTCTTCGATCGAGATGCGAGCCGCGACCACGTCACCGGTGAGCGATCCATCACTGCGGATATCAACGCGGTCGCTGGCCGTCAAATTGCCGCGCACTTTGCCCAGCACGACAATTTCACGGGCGTTGATGTTAGCGGCAACAACCCCGTTGCGTCCAATGGTAACGCGGTTTCCCGCCAGGCTGATCGAGCCTTCGACCCGGCCATCAATGTAGAGCGACTCCGATCCAGTTACCTCGCCCTTGATCACCAGCGATTTGCCGATAGTCGCCTGGTCGGCAGTAGTAGTCGTCGTGGCTGTCGCCGGACGTGGCGCAGCCGGCGGTTCATTCGCCATCATGGCAGGCGCGCTCGGTGTATTCATGGTTGGACGCTCCGGCTCGGCCGGGCGACCGGGGGTCTGAGGCTGATTCGTCGGCTTCCACATGGGTTACATAGTTCCTTTCCTGGTTGGGATTAGGGATCACTGGCCGCACTTGCGTGACCAAATCGAATTGTACTCCGCCGTCTCATATTGAGCCCTGTGGAAAAGCTTTATTTTCAACGGGGTTTCCTGCAATGGTACCTGTTTTCAGGTGGGCGATGAATGGGGAGGGAGCTCGCAAATCTCCCTTTCGAGGCTTAAACCGTGTAACTATTCCCGGAAGGCGTTCTTGAATTAACGGTTCCACAGGCCGCCGGAGTATGCTCTGGGCTCAAGATTTGTCGAGAGCAGGAATCCATCCTCAGGGAGCATGCATATGTTGGAACCAGCCGTGATCAATCCCCCAGCTTTTACCGTCGCTCGTCCTCGGCCAGACGAGTATGCGCCCTACTATAGCCGCTACGTTTCTCTCGTGGAGGGAGAGGACATTCTCAGCACGCTCGATCAGCAACGCCGCCAGACCATGATGTTGCTTTCCGGACGCGATGAGGAAGACGGTAACTTCCGCTACGCGCCGGAGAAATGGAGCGCCAAAGAAGTCTTGGGGCACGTGTGCGATACCGAGCGCATTTTCGCCTACCGCGCGCTCCGCATCTCGCGCTCCGATGCCACGCCGATGGAGGGCTTCGAGCAGGATGACTACGTTCGCAACGGCCCATTCGCGCATCGTGCGCTGAGCGATTTGGTGGAGGACCTTATCGCTGTACGCCGAGCCACCCTCTCCCTGCTGCGCAATCTCGACGAGGCGGCGTGGACACGGCGCGGTACTGCAAACCAGAATGAAGTCAGCGTCCGCGGACTCGCTTATATCATCGCAGGGCATGAACTGCATCATCGCAGGATTTTGGAAGAGAAATATTTTGCGGGAAGGTAGGGTTGCAGGATAAGACCTCGCAGCCTTGTTACTCCAGGGCGAGGAATCGGATCGTCATCGCGGAACAAGGAATTTGACTGTCGTCGAGAGCAATAAATTACCTGTCATCCCGAGTGGGGGGCTACTGTAGAAGATTGGGTAGTCCTCGGGGAAGCCTGCGAGCAGCGAGGGCAGAAAGGGGGCATGAGTGAGGGAAGACCTAGGTGGTAGAGTCTGCTGAGGAAAGACCGCGTTAATGATGCAACGCCGAGGTACAAGCGAAGAACAATTCAAGCGAAGGAACCATCCTTGCCCCTGTGGGAGCGGCAAGAAATATAAGAAATGCTGTTTGGGAAGAGATATCGACACAGAAACGAATCTGGTGTTTGCGCCCAAACCTATTAAGCCGAAGCCAAGGCATTCCTCTACTTCATTATCATTAAGACTTGCATGAAAATTGATTTCAAACTAGCCCACTACCGTCATCCCGACGAGCGCGAAAAATCTTGGGTTCCGCCAGTAGCATCTGAGAAGTCCGTTTAAAATGCGCTTGCCATGCCCTCACGCGAGCTAACCGAAATACTCCACGGCGACTTATCTCACGCCAATCCCGTTGCCTGTGTCGAAGACCGTTGGCGCTGCCGACACCGCCGAAATGAGCGGGCGAGTTTTGACGTGAGTTATGCTGAGAGCTGACACTGTTATAGCCCATAGCGCTCCCCATGCTTTCCGACGCCACCATCCTGAAACATATAGCTCGCCAGCCCAAGCGCTCTGCAGGATTCAAGCAGCTAGTCCGCGAACTAGGGTTGCACGGAAATGCGCGCCATGAACTCGACGCACATCTTGAGAAGCTGGTTGCCGCCGGGGAACTGGTTCAACTGAATTCCGATCGCTATGCCCTGCCGCAAGCCGCGCCCGACAAGAATCTTGTCGCGGGACGCCTCACCATGCACCGCGACGGCTTCGGCTTCGTCATTCCCGACGCCAGTTCGCCGAGTCCTTCAACGAAGTCGCGATTGGTCGGGGATATTTTTATCGCGCCCCACGCCATCGGCAATGCCATGCACGGAGATCGGGTGCTGGTCGAGATCGTAGCCACACGCAGCGATGGCCGCGCCGAGGGCCGTATCGTGCGTTCTGTGGTGCGAAGCCAGCCTACCGTGGTTGGAATTTTTCACTACGGCAGCCGCCACAATTACGTTAAGCCGATTGACAGCAAGATTACGCACGAGATCATGATACCGGCGGGCATGGAGACTCCTGCGGTAAAAGCAGCTGGTGAGCCGCCGGCGACAGGAAAAAGCAGGAAGTCCGTCGATCGTGTGCTCGGCGACGAAGTTGCCCGGCAATCCAAATGGGATGACCTCGAAGGCGTGGTGGTTGATGTGGAGATTACCGATTGGCCTACGCCCACACAGAATCCTCGCGGGCGCGTCTTCGAAATCCTCGGCCGGCAGGATGACTTCGGCATTGACGTCGAAATTACGATCCGCAAATTTCACCTGCCGCACCATTTTCCCGCGGCCGCACTGGAAGAGGCGCAGAGTGTTTCCGCCGTGATCCTGGCGCAGGAACTTCGCCATCGCCGCGACTTCCGCGCCGTTCCCATCGTCACCATCGACGGCGAAAGCGCCCGCGATTTCGACGACGCCGTAACGGTTCGAAGACTCCCTAATGGAAATTTCGAGTTGCAGGTCCACATCGCCGACGTGGCCCAATATGTTATCCCCGATTCCGCACTCGATCAGGAAGCGCATCTGCGGGGTACCAGCGTCTACTTTCCAGACCGCGCCGTGCCCATGCTGCCGCTCGAACTCTCGACAGACATCTGCAGCCTGCGTCCACACCTCGACCGATTGGTGCTTTCCTGCGTGATGCAGATTGATCCTCGCGGCGAGGTCGCGGGTTACGAGTTGTGCGAAGGCGTTATCCGCTCCGCCGAGCGCATGACCTACACTGCCGTCAACGATGCGATCGAAGGCGATGCGGCCGCGCGGGAACGCTACGCCGCCCTCGTCCCTACATTCGAACTCATGCGGGACCTGGCGGTGATTCTCAACCACAAGCGGCAGCGCCGCGGGTCGATCGACTTTGATTTACCCGAGCCGGTCATCGAGTTTGACGAATTAGGATTGATGAAGAGCATTACGCGCTCGGAGCGCAACATCGCGCATCGTCTGATCGAAGAGTTCATGCTCTCAGCCAACGAGTGCGTGGCGCAATATCTGGAATCCAAACGCATCGCGTCCCTGTATCGAATTCATGAAAAGCCGGACGCCAAGCGCGTCTACGATTTCGAGGTGATTGCCGCGACCTTCGGATATTCTCTTGGCGTAGGCGCCCTTCCCATTCATAGAGTGCAACTCAAGACTGATCGCCGCGCCGCGCGCGGTACGGGCAAGCAGGCGCACACCATCGAAGTTCCGAAAGATGTTCACATCACGCCCCGCATGTATCAGAAGCTCGCCGCCAAGATCGCAGGCAAACCGGAGGAGCGCATCCTGAGCTACTTGATGTTGCGCTCGCTGAAGCAGGCTCGTTACTCGGAAGAGAACGTCGGCCACTTCGCACTGGCGGCGTCAAGCTACACGCATTTCACCTCGCCGATCCGCCGGTATCCCGACCTGATCGTGCATAGGATTTTGAAACAAGTGCTGAAAAGTTCGGCGGAAAACAGGGACGGCGAAGTTCCGGTTGGAGTTTCTCTTGCGCTGGACTATAACGCTGGCGTCCGCCCAGGACGAGCGGAACGCCCGAATCCAGATGGCAACGACGCCCCTTCACCGTGGTCCAAGCGCCGCGACCACGCCGCGCATCGCGAGGCACATGAGCCCTTGGGAGGCCCCATTCCACTCGACGAACTGCACGACATCGCCGAAGAGTCGAGCCACTCCGAGCGTCGAGCCGACGAGGCCGAGCGCGAACTCATGGAATGGAAAAAGGTCAAGTTCATGCAGGACCGTGTAGGAGAAGACTTCGACGGCCTGATCACCAGCGTCACCAAGTTTGGCTTCTTCGTCGAGCTAACGGACTTGTTCGTGGAAGGCCTGGTCCCGCTCAACACACTCAGCGATGACTACTACACCTACCACGAGAATACGCGCCAGATCATCGGACAGCACACCCGCAAGATTTACAGTTTGGGACAAAGAATTCGCGTGCTCGTGGACCGCATCGATCCGGTGGAAAAGAAAATCCAGTTTGCGGTGCTCGAGCAACGACCTGCCTCGAAACGCAAAAGAAAGTAGGACTCTCTCGTCTGCAATATTGGTCCGATGCTGCGAGCCACTTTAATTTCGGCTTTTGTAGTCGCTGCGCTGTTGAGTCAGGCGCAAGTGTCGTCCTCGTGCAATTCCGTCTCTTTCAAGGTGACACTCCAGGTCGGTCAGGATTTCGAGAAGGAGTTGGGCGGCGGTCTCCTCTTTCGTGTAAAAAGCCAAAAACAGCCGGGCTGGTTTGTTGACATCGTGCCGGCAGAGGCCACCTCACAAGACTACATTTATCCCGTAAACCTACCGCTTCGGTTTAATCCCAATCAGACCCTTGGACCGGGCTACGGAGAGAGTGTCAGGTCCTCGCTGGCTTATCCACATGAAATGCAGTTTCTCCTTTATAAGCCCGATTATGACCGGGTCTTCTCCCTGGTCGGCAATGTCGTTTGGTCCTATCAGACTTCCGATCCAGATAAGGCTCTATCTGATTACGCGAGTGCAGCCAGGAAAGCGAAGAAGGGAAGGTTGAAGGTTACCGTTTCCTCTTATAAAACCAACGCAACCGGGGCGCTTGCGCGCATAAAGCTGCGGGTGCAAATCACGACTCCATTGGAGTTTCAATATGCGCCCGGATTGACCCCGATATCAGCAACCTGCCCCGCGGATATGGATTTGTCGATCCGATGACCTTACGATCGGAAACAAAATCGTGCGGCTGCGCGAACCGCGCCGTGGTGGTAAAATCCTCTAGTTAACCCCATCCGCTGTGGATGCGATGCAGCGGTTCCTTCCTAGTCGGGACGTGGCTCAGCCTGGTAGAGCACTCGCTTGGGGTGCGAGGGGTCGGCAGTTCAAATCTGCCCGTCCCGACCATTACTCTTTTCAAGCTGTTGCGCGGTTTCCACTCCGGTGCGAAACAGTAAGACGAGTACTCTTTACGCAAGGCTTTTCGCCCGGAATTTTTGTTCAGCGGGAAATGACCTTCCATAGTGCGACCATGGCAACAGCAACTATCGCGATTCCGCCGCCGATCACAAAAGAAGTCCAACGCAGTTTTCTTTCTAGGTTCTTCCATAGACCACCTCCTCCACAAGGTCTATTTCTCTCAGTGCAAGTACTTTCGGGCTTTTTTCTTCTGCCGTTCTGCACGTTTCTTCTTTGCATCTTCCCGCTTTTTGTACATGGGTTGCGCTACCACGTGAGCACATGCTGAGGCGCCGGTCAAGTTATATGGCGGGCAGTACATTCGCATCGGATGCCACGTAAACCGCCTACCACAGTGTTCGCATTGCTGGAAACGGCGAGCCACTGACAAGATCAATCCACGTGGTAGCGATTAGCAGCTCAGGTCCGGTGACTGAGCTGGAGAACACGCAGGTTTCGTTTCCACTCTAAATTGGTTTCCGAAAACGTTTTGCTGTGTGCGGTCACCGATCAGGATTGCATTTGCAGCATTAGGAGTTCGGGCCAGAGAGCCACAAGAACGTAGCGGATCACAAGGCCTGCGGAAAGTGCGATGAGCACACTCGTAAGAGAACCGATTAGGAAGTACTCGGCAAAGTCTCGTTTCTCAAACTCTTCTGAACGGATCAGGCCCTTAGCTGCAACTAGAAAACCCAATGCAGCATAACTGCCAGCTGCGACCACTATCGTAAGAAGTATTCGTTCTAAATTCCCGATCAGGCGACCTCGATTGAGTTCTGCCAGATCCAAATCTCGTTCACCCTCTTGAGCCGAATCGGTTGCCTTTCCTGGCTGCGGGGCCGGAGAGCCGCGTGGCCCTGTGGCGACCTGCCGTAACGTTTCCGGGGCGGCCCTTAATGATTCCGGAGGAAAGGGTGGGGACAGCGTGAAACTGGCTGGGAGGGTGTCAGTAGCAGTAGCAGGAAGATGAGGCACCGTGCCGGCTTTTTTCAAATAGCCCCGTACGATATAGGTACCCCCGCGAATTACAAATACAAAGACTGCTACCAGGATGGAGATCGCCGCGACCCGCTCAGCACTCAAAGGTAGGTGAAATATTGCCCATGCCAGGGAAAGATGCCGATATCTGATGAGTATCAGGGATACTCCGATTGCCGCAATCGCGGTAAAACACTCTGATTCAGCTGTCCATTTCGGCGAGACTCGCAAGCGTAGCAGTGGATGCGCAACCGAGATGGTCAGAATCCAGATCCCCAGGAGGGTTGAGCGAGACATTAGAAAAGTGATGGTTACACCACAAATGCAACGCAGAATGAAGAATGTTTTCCATGCTCGCCACGGAAAGTTGTTTGTCTCGTCGGGCAAGGGATCCGCGGTTATTCCGTAGCCGATGATTGCCCAGAGCAGGCATGTTTCGGACCAAAGAAGGAATTCGCTACTAATTACAGTGTGCGTCATTGTTGCCCGCTCCCATTAACGGATCGACGTAATCGCTCAATATTATCCGCCAAGATTTCTCTGCTTCCGAGTAGGGGAACCAACCAGAGGACGCAACTTGCTTCGAAATATTCTGCCTTGAAACTCTCAAACGGTCGGCAATTTCAGCTTGAGAGAGTCCTTGGTGCAGAAAATTGAGAATCGTGCGTTGGTGATTCGTTAGTTTTGAGCGGTGAAACCAGAGGATGCGAGCAATGCCATTCAGCACGTAATCAAGTTGACCAAAGCCACTGAATACTCCACCAAGAGCTCTCTTAAGCTTGGCATTCTCGATCGCTGAGCGGGCAGCATGGAGTGCAGGCCCATCGACGTTTATTGCGTATTTCTGGAAGGGCGTGTATAGATTTCCAAAACCGATGCCGACACGAAGACCCAATTCCGGAAATGCCTCTTCTAGGTACCAAATGATGTCGGGAATCGGCGAAGAGGATGATAGCAGTCCTTGAAACTCGTCCCCAAGCGTAATCACGAACTTTGAAAAAAGTTTCCCGGCGAATTTCTTGTTCAGTGCAACGACGAGAGCTTGAAATTGTTGTTGTATCATCGGACGCTGTCCACTGGGGACTTCCCGAGACTTGACCATGTCGGCAATGAGCGCAATGCAAGGTCGATGAGGCGGTTGTTTCGGAACCATTGTTTCACCGCGGGCGAACCCTTTGATCAGTCAACGTTATAAGATTGACTACCGGTAAGTCAACCGATAATGGATGATTATAAGTATATCAACTGTTAACGATTGACAATAGATAAATCAACCTTATATGGTTGATGCGCAAGGGGACTGGAATTGCTTCATTGCTTCTCGTTGGAAGCCAAAGAAAGGTGACTGGTCAGCGGCTTTCGAACCTGATTGCTCTCCTCGCTGACACGGTCTGTCGGATTGGTGAGGCGCTGAGGAAATGGTGGTGACAGGGACAAGAAGGGACAGCTACAAACAGAGACGCGACTGAAAAGTCTCTTTGGACGAAAGGCTTCAGGAGACTTTCAAGAGGCCCGAAAGGGTTTTAGACGAAAAGGCCTCTAGGAAAGTGTTTTAAAGGCTATGAATGTCTAACACCCGGAACTCATTGAATTAAGCTTGAAGAGGCATAGAGAGCTATCCACCCTGCGGGATGATTCCTGAAGTGGGCCTAGACCTCGGCGCGGACCATTGATCGAGGTCGGGGAGTTCATGCGGTTTGTAGGAGAGGACCAATCGACTATCAAAATTAGGCGATGAGTTGGTTGGCCTGCATCGCACACGATCTAGAATCACTGTGGCAATCAGAACTCTGCGCTACTGACCAAGGCTATCCGTTCCGTGATTGGACTTGCCTGAGCAACTGGTGGCAGGGTAAAACATTCAAAGTTCCGACTGTCTTCCGTTGGCCGCTTTTGAAGTGATCACTGAGGCAATTGCACCACTGCAAGTCCTTCAGCCATGCACTACCGACTGCCCCGAACCAAGAAAAGCACTTCTGACCGGAGGCGTTGCTCCGTGACAATCGAGGAAAGTTCTACTCGCGTCATGCTCTCGACCGCCTCATGCTCCTCGATGGTTCGGTTTAGACCGCACGGGAGAGTAGTTCAACTCGGGGGAATAATTATGTCCGGACAAGTGGTTTTGTATTTCGAGGATCAAGCGGACGCGCTACGATTCGCTCTAGCTGCAGGGTCGGTAATGGCGGGCGACGGAAGCTCGGCCACCGACGATCTTCTCCATGGGACTGCGCGCGTTAGCCGTATCCGACTGGACGCGGCGAACGCAGGCAAGCTCAAGAAGCGCACGCCGGAACGCGCCGCTTAAGAAGTTTGGGTCGAAGTGAAATGCTGGTCTTGCGGTGAGGTTTCTCCGGAAGCTGCTCCGCCAATTATCCCGTGCGGCGCGCCGAGAGCAGATTCAGGATCTCGCGAAGGCCCTGACGAATGTGCTGGATTCCGGCGGGCGACTGCGCCGGAAATGGAATCGCGGCTTGCCCTTTATCTGTTTTGGTTTCGGAACGTAGTTGCTGTCGAGCCCCCACGATCGTAAAACCTTGTTCATAGAGCAACTGTTTGATTCGCAGGACGCTTTCCACGTCGCGTCTGCGGTACATTCGCTGCCCGGTACTGCTCTTTACCGGCTTGAGTTGCGGAAATTCGCTCTCCCAGAAGCGCAGCACATAGGCGGGCAGGCGACACAGCGTAGCGACTTCGCCGATCCGGAAATAAAGCTTGTCAGGGATGAATACCTCATCCGACTTGTCCTTGCCCGCGCTTTTTTTTCTCGCACTCATGCTCACACCGGCGATTCCAGGCTCCTGTCGCCCCAACATTGTGCCATAGGGGGAGCAGATCGATATGAAGAATTTCGGCTGCTGCTTTAGATTCGGCACTTTCGGTTGGCCAAGCGCTAAACGACAACGCCTCTCAAGAGGTGCTTCTCCTGAGAGGCTTGGTTAGATCTTGGCCCTTGCGAAGTGTCGTCTCGCAGACGGTTAGTGTTTCTTCTTTTTTGCTTTCTTCTTGGTTGCCATGAAGGTTCCTCCGTGAACGATTTTCCCTTGCATTTCGGGGACCCGATTGCAAAAAGCCACCCAACTTGTAGTGCAGGTGACGTCCTTAACACAAGATATTGCGGCAGTATGAACGCAGTGTCAACACAATTTTGCATTTTGCGCCAACAATTTTCTCAATAGGGAACGTCTTCGCCTCTGTCTCGTGGTTCTTGAGGGAACCGATTTCACCCAAAATACTTCTGCATATCGCTTCCGGAGATGACTGGCGTTGATCCTGCGACTGGTGCCGGATTGCTGCGTCCGGTAAACTGCGCCTCATGCGGAGCGATCCTATTGAGTTGGAGGTCTTCAAGAACCTTTACCACTCGATCGCCGAGGAAATGGGCGCAGCCCTAAGACGCACCGCGTTTTCTCCCAACATTAAAGAGCGGCGGGATTATTCTTGCGCACTTTTCGACAGCGCCGGGGAGGTCATCGCCATGGGGGACCACATGCCCGTCCACTTGGGGTCGATGCCCATGTCGGTACGGGCCGCGATTGACTCTTGCAAGATGTTATCCGGCGATATGGTTATGCTGAACGATCCGTTCCGCGGAGGCACCCACCTTCCCGACATCACACTAGTCGCGCCGGTTTATATCAAAAATCGCGGGCGCACCATGCCCGATTTCTACGTGGCCTCGCGCGCGCATCACGCCGATGTAGGCGGAGCATACGCCGGCTCGATGGGACTGTGCCGGGAGATCTATCAGGAGGGATTTCGCATTCCTCCCGTGAAAATAATGCGGGCGGGGGCAATGCAATCCGACGTGCTCGCTCTCTTGCTCACTAACGTGCGCACGCCGGAAGAGCGTGAAGGTGATTTGCGTGCCCAGATTGCAGCTTGCCATACCGGCGCCGAACGCCTGCGCGAGATATGTGCGCGCTACGGTGTCGATCGTGCCAAGCGCACAGCGAAAGATCTGCTGGAGTATTCTGAGGAACTGATGCGCGTATTTCTTCTGCGCGTGCCGTCGGGCGAATATCGCGCCGAGGATTTCCTGGATAGCGACGGCATTACCGCGCAGTCGGTGAAGATCGCGGTGACGCTGACCTTTGCGAACCAGCAATGGTCGCGCTCCCGCCATCGGGGCGAGCTCGTCACCGTCGATTTCACGGGAAGCGATCCGCAAGTGGAGGGCAGCGTGAATGCTGTCGAGGCCATAACCTACTCTGCCTGCTTCTATGTCCTTCGCTGTCTGTTGGCGGACGATGTTCCCGCCACAGCGGGACTGATGCGGCCCATCCGTGTAATCGCTCCCCCAGGGACAATCGTGAACGCCCGCCCACCCGCCGCAGTTGCCGGCGGTAACGTCGAGACGTCGCAGCGCATCGTGGACGTCCTGCTGCGAGCGCTGTCTAAAGCTATTCCGGATAGAATTCCCGCAGCTGCGTCCGGTACCATGAACAATCTGACCATCGGCGGAGTTGACCCGCGCACCGGCAAACCGTTTGCGTATTACGAGACCATCGCTGGCGGGATGGGTGCGCGGCCCCGAAAGTCCGGAGTCTCGGGTGTTCACACTCACATGACAAATTCTTTGAACACTCCGGCCGAAGCGTTAGCGTATGCGTATCCGTTGCGCGTGCTGCAATACTCTCTCCGGCCAGATAGCGGTGGCGCAGGAAAGCATCATGGCGGCGATGGAATCGTTCGCGAGATTGAAGTTCTGACCGAGTGTGAAGTGACGTTGCTCTCCGAGCGCCGCGTGCTCGCGCCCTGGGGATTGAGCGGCGGCTGTGACGGCTCGCCGGGCAAGACTAGCGTTATTCGCAATGACGGATCGGTCGAAACGATGCCGGGGAAGTTCAGCACGCGCCTTCGCAAAGGCGACCGAATCAGAATTGAATCGCCCGGCGGCGGCGGCTGGGGCCTGGCCGATAAAAAGCAACTGGAATGAGGCTACCTCTATGCACACCATCAAATCGGTTGGAGTTCTTGCAGTGGCGAAGATTCTGGGATTGGTTTACGGATGTACGGGACTGCTCTTCGCTCCCTTTTTTCTATTCTTCGGCCTCATTGGATCGGCGGCAGGCCAAGGCAACTCTCCTTATCTCCGGGATTTTCGGCGTGGTTTTTCGCAATTCTCATCCCGTTCTCTATGGGGCCATGGGGTTCGTTTCGGGCGCGATCGGTGCGCTGCTCCACAACTTGTTCGCACGATGGGTGGGTGGCTTTGAGCTGGAGATGGACGGGGGCCGCAGACGCTGACGGCGCCCTATCCGATCGTCCCGCTGACGAGCCCGGCCCCCAATTCGTAGCTTAAGAGAGCAGGAAGGCTTATGACAGATCTCGCAACGACTGATCTAGCAACCCACTACCTCGACGAAGCCCGCCGCCAGTTCCGCGGAAACAAGCGCCTGGCCGAGGCCGCGATCGCGCAGCTCAAAGACGAAGAGCTATTCTTCACGCTCGACCCGGAATCGAATTCCATCGCCATTCTGGTTAAGCACCTGGCTGGCAACATGCGCTCGCGCTTTACCGATTTTCTTACTACGGACGGCGAGAAGCCTGACCGTTTTCGCGATCAGGAATTTGAGTTGAATGCCGCAACCACGCGAGCCGATGTGATGCGCTGGTGGGAAGAGGGTTGGGAGCAAGTGTTCACGACGCTCAACGCACTCAAGCCCGAAGACGTGATGCGCACCGTGACCATCCGCGGCGAACCACACACGGTGCTGCAAGCCATTAGCCGGCAGATCGCTCACTATGCCTCCCACAGCGGCCAGATTATTTTGTTAGCCAAGCATCTCCGCTCGAAGCAATGGAAGACGCTAAGCATCCCTCGGGGCAAATCGGAGGACTACAAGAGGGCTGCTCCCAAGGCTTACAAACCGGCAAGTTAGAAACGAAGGGTTCTGCCGCACCCGCGCCCCCAGGTTCGACTTCTACAAACCCGGTCCGAAGTAGCGGTAGTGGCCGGTAATCTTCCAACTAAAAAGCACGTCTTTCATCTTTGGCCCCTCACCGATGTTGTGCACGATCATGAACCGCCCGCTCCCTCGGGACTTCTGGTCAACGACAATCCCGATGTGCGGCACTCCTCCGCCGAGGTCCCACGTCACCAGGTCTCCGGGCGAGTAGTCTTCCGCGCGGTTGCTGCTGAGCAGCGTCTCTGCTTTGCGACCGAAGAAAACCATTAGGTTCGGCACGCGCCGATGATCGATGTTCGAATCTGGGTGAGCAAGCAGCCAGCGTCTCTGGTTTGGATACAGCAAGAAGTTCTGCAGCATATCTTGGTGGACTTCTTTCTTGCAGATCGACGCCCACCGCCCGGTAGGACCGGACGATCTCGTCGGTGCAGACGCCTGTGTCGGCCCCGGGACGTCTCCTCCCGGGTATGGAATTCGGACGTAGGCGGAAACGTAGCGGACAGAGTGATGCGTGCGCTCGATGGCAGCAACAACCAACCGACGCAGAAATTCCTGACTGGATTCCGGCGCGCGGTTCGTCTGCGGGACCGCGGTGGGAGGAAATAGCGCACACACGACAATTGGCGCCAACCACCATCGGACTCTCGGGAAAGGCTGCATTTCGACCGATTGTAGCTGTCTTGAGGGGGGAGGAGAATGTGGTTTCACAGGTCTACGCCTGGGTAATCCGCCCTCCAGCCAACTTCGCCTTATTCCTTACGGAGGGATTACGGAATGTCTCTGAGAATGCATCCAATTCCCGCACGGTGTAGAATCAAACGTTTTGTGTCTGAGTCTGAATTCATAAGGTTGCCGTCATGCCATCCACGATGCTGGCCGTGGTTAAGCCGGAGGCCGCGCCTGGCGCGGAAATTCGCGAGGTAAATATTCCGGTTTTTGGACGCAACGAGGTGCTCGTCAAGGTTACGATGGCCTCCATCTGCGGCACCGACCTCCATATTTATAACTGGGATCATTGGGCGCAGAACCGCATTCATCCTCCTCTGATTCCCGGGCACGAGTTCTGCGGCGAGGTAGCCGCTTTCGGTGATGAAGTGACCAGCGTAAAAGAAGGCGATTTCGTTTCCGCTGAGATGCACGTGGCGTGCGGCAAGTGCCTGCAATGCCGCACTGGTGAAGCTCACATCTGCCAGAGCGTGAAGATCATCGGCGTCGACGCGAACGGAGCCTTCGCCGAGTATGTGGTCATTCCGGAATCGAATATCTGGAAGCTTGACCCCGCCATCCCGCCGGAGTACGCCTCGATTCTTGATCCACTGGGCAATGCCGTACACACCGTGCTGGCCGGGGAGATTGCCGCGAAAACCGTAGCCATCACGGGCTGCGGGCCGATCGGACTTTTTGCCATCGCCGTGGCCCGGGCTGTGGGAGCCGCCAGCGTGTTCGCCATCGAGGTGAACGAGCATCGCCGCAAGATCGCGCGCGAGATGAAGGCCGACTACGTGCTCGATCCTTCCAAAGAAAATGTAAAAGCAACAGTGATGGCGAAGACCGGCGGTCTCGGCGTGGACGTCGTGCTCGAGATGGCTGGACATCCGGATTCGATTCGCACGGCGTTCGATATCGTGCGGCGCGGCGGAAGAATTTCACTCCTCGGCCTGACCTCAAAACCCATTTCGCTAAACTTTTCTGAAGACATTATTTTCAAGGGCATCACAGTGCAGGGCATCAACGGACGCCGCATGTACCAGACCTGGTACCAGATGACGGCGCTGCTCAAAGCCGGCAAACTCGACCTGCATCCCGTGATTACCGACCGCATCCCGATGAAAGATTTTTCCAAAGCGATGGAACGGTTGAAGACCGGCGAGGCCAGCAAAATCCTGGTTTATCCGAACGGACTGCGCTGAGCCTGGGTGGCGCAGCCCTCTTGCTCGTGGCTTTTTTCGCCAAATTGAGGGCGGGAAAGCAAGAATTGCGACGGAGGCAATCGATGAGCCTTGATGGATTCGGACGCTGTGCCTGCATCCGGGACGGCAAGGCGAGACCGCACCCGTTCCCCGACCGGCTCATTTTCGACGAATCCGGCGAAACCCGCGCTGACGGGCGATCCCCCCGAAGAGGAGGGGGAGGCTCACGACCAGTGGCCAGGTGAGTCATGCGAGCACGATGGATATCTCCTCTCCCTGTTCCTCGGCAACATCACGGCAGTCGATACCGTACTCCATTGCAGCCACATTCTGGAAGATTACGAAAAAGAGTTCTCCAACAATATGAAGCTTCTGTGCGAGGCCGGCGCCGCAACTGGAAACCCGGTCATGTTCTAAACATCCGGACCTGCCGGTCCGGCATCCCAGTTTCATAGGCGCAGAAGATCGAGGAAAATCATGACCAGCCGCACCAATCCGCTCTCATATCTAACCGATCAACTCAATGAACTCAAAGCCAGGGGAACACACTTCAAGCTGCGCGTGCTGGAGGACGAGCAGGCAGCGGTCTGCACCTTTGACGGCAAGAAAGTGATCAACCTGGCGTCGAACAATTATCTGGGACTGACCACGCATCCCAAACTGCGCGAGGCGGCGCTCGAGGCCACGCGCAGATACGGCGTGGGATCGGGGGCAGTGAGGACCATTGCAGGGACGATGAAAATCCACATGGAATTGGAAGAAAAGATCGCGCGCTTCAAGAACGTAGAGGCATGCGTCGTCTTCCAGTCAGGCTTTGCGGCGAATGCGGGTACGGTGTCGGCAGTGCTGGGTAAGGACGATTTCATCATCTCCGATGCGCTCAATCATGCATCGATCATCGATGGCGCGCGCTTGTCGAAGGCGAAGATTCTCGTTTTCCGCCACAAAGACGTTGCCCACGCCGAAGAGCAACTCGCCAGCGTAAAGGATGAGTCCGGCAGGAAGCTGTTGATCAGCGATGGAGTCTTTTCGATGGATGGCGACATCGGCCCGCTGCCCGGCCTGTGCGATGTCGCGGAAAAATACGGTGCCATTATGATGGTCGACGATGCCCACGCCTCGGGCGTACTCGGCCGCAATGGCCGCGGCACGGTCGATCACTTCAATGTGCACGGACGCGTCGATATCCAAGTCGGAACTTTGTCGAAAGCCATCGGAGCGCTGGGTGGATACGTCTGCGGATCGCGCGATCTCATCGACTTTCTCTATCATCGGGCGCGGCCATTTTTGTTTTCGACTTCTCATCCGCCTTCCGTAGCCGCGACGTGCATTGCTGCGTTCGATGTTCTTGAGAACGAACCCGAGCGTATGGAAAAGCTCTGGGAGAACACGCGCTTCTGGAAAAAAGAACTTGGCCTACTCGGCTTCGATATCGGCGGCCGCGCCACTCCGGCCAGCGAGACTCCGATCACGCCCATCATCATCGGCGAAGGCAAGCTCACCATGGACTTCTCCCGCGAGCTCTTCAAAGAAGGTGTCCTCGGCACCGGCATCGCCTTCCCCACCGTTCCCGAAGGTAAAGCCCGCATCCGCACCATCATGACCGCAACCCACACGCAACAGGAATTGGAGCAGGCGCTGGAGGTGCTTGGCAGGGTTGGGAAGAGGATGGGTATTGTCTGACGAGGCCCGGCGGCGAGTAATGACTGCCCTCGCTGCGTGACAGTTTGATGCCTTTGTTTATGCCGCAGCCAGACATTCCGATTTGCAGAATTTCGCGAGATATTTGCCACACGCGACGCCGAAGTCGCTCCCAAAGTTCTTAATATTGGATGGGACCGCGATCATGGCGCCGGTGCAGGCGAGTCCCCGCAGGGGACGGAATTCATTAGCCCCCACACGTGAGTGCGGGGTAACGCAAGCGCTCAAGGCCAGAGTCCATTCAGGGACGGCACCTCTCCTGTCGCACATACATGCTGCCAATCTCCTGCATTGCGTTTTCGCCACCAAAGAACGTCGTGCCCTGATCGCGCCTGAATTGCAACAGCAGCTTTACGCTTACCTGTCTGGTATAACAGACAATCTTAATTTCAAGATTCTGGCCGCCGGCGGCACTTCCAACCACGAGCATCTGCTCGTCGGGTTGCCGCCTGGGTTGAACCTGGCTGAACTTGTGCACAAGTTGGAGGCCAACTCCTCGCGCCAACTGGGAGAGAATGACGTGCAATTTGAGTGGCAGAGAGGATAGGGAGCTTTTAGCGTAGTCCGTTCTTGTTGCCAACGCTCCAAGCCTATGTTCGTAATCAGGCGGACATCACAGGCGGAACATCACAAGAAGAGAAGCTTGGAGGAGGAGTTTTGGCGCTTCTAAAGAGTCTGGGGTGGCTTACGACGCCGAACGGCTATTTGCAGCCTGAGTGGCGTCGCTCACGCGACTCAGCTCCTCCTTCTACACTTCCCGTACTTACGTACGGGGCTGTCCTCTCGCGATTCTAGCTGCGCACACAGGTGACTCAGCCCGCTCGGTAAACAATCTTCCCGCCCACGATCGTCGCCACTACTTTTCCCGTAAACTGCCCGCCATCAAACGGAGTGTTGTGCGACAGCGACCGCGACTTGGCGGCCTCAAACCTCCAGCGCTTCTTGGGATCGAAGATAGTTACGTCGGCGAAGTGGCCGCGCATCAGCGATCCGCGGCCGCGGAGATCGAATACGCGCGCTGGCCCGGCGGTAAAGAGTTCGACGATCCGCGTCAGAGCAATCTCTTGCTCGCGGTGCAGCTTGGTGATGGCCAGCGCCAACGCGGTTTCCAGTCCCGTGATGCCAAACGAGGCGCGCTCGAACTCGACTTGCTTTTCGTGGGTCGCATGAGGGGCGTGGTCGGTGGCAATGGCGTCCACCGTGCCGTCGGCCAGGGCGACCAGAATCGCCTCGCGGTCCGAGGCCGAGCGCAGCGGCGGGTTCATCTTGAAATTCGTGTCGTACTCGCCCACGTTCTCGTCGAGCAGAGTGAAGTGGTGCGGCGTCACTTCGCAGGTCACCCGGCAGGTGACGCGAGCATTATGAACGCCGCGCTTGCCGCGACGCACTGCCTTGAGCGCCTCCGCGGTGGATAGATGCGCCACATGCAATCGCGATTCCCGAATCTGCTGCGCGAGAGTGACGTCGCGATCCACAATGTTCGCTTCTGCCGCCGCCGACATCCCTCGCAGGCCCAGACGAAAGCTGGTTGGCCCTTCGTTCATGGACGCGTTTTCCGTGAGTCGCGTGTCTTCGGCGTGCTGCACGACTGGGAGGTTCAGCTCGGCGCCAAGCCGGAGAGCCGCGCGCATGATTTCATCGTCAAGGATGGGCTTTCCGTCATCCGTAACGGCCACGGCGCCGGCCCGTTGCAGCGCTGCAAAGTCGGTGAGTGCCGCGCCGCGCGAGTTAAGAGTGGCCGCAGCGATGGGGAAAACATTGACTAGGGCCGCACGGCCAGGATGTTTCAGCCATTCGACCCACTCCGGGCTGTCGACCACGGGCGCCGTATTCGGCATCGTGCACACCGATGTGAAACCTCCGGCCGCGGCAGCCGCGGTGCCGGAGGCAATGGTTTCTTTGTAGCCTTGGCCAGGTTCGCGCAGGTGAACGTGCAGGTCGATAAATCCCGGGGCGACGATCAGACCACGCGCCTCAAACTTCTCATCGGCGCTGCCGCGAATCTTATTCGACAGCGCGATTTCGGCGACGCGCCCGTCGCGCAAAAGAATATCCATCGGCGCATCGATCTTCGCCGCGGGGTCAATCAGATGGCCGCCCTTGATCAGCAGCGATCGAGTTCCTGATTTATCGTTAGCCATTCTTTGCATCCGGGTTAATCGATCCCAGGCTCATGCGTGAATCCGAGGCTCTCACTTTGCCTTGCCTAATGCCCACGCCAGGATCGCCATGCGCGTGGGGACTCCGTTGTGAACCTCGTCAATGATCTTCGATTGCGGACCGTCCGCCACCTCCTCCGTCAACTCCAGCCCGCGAATGATCGGTCCGGGATGCATGACGATGGCATCGCGTTTGGCCAGTTTCACCCGAGCCGCAGTCATCTGGTAGCGCGCAATATAGTCCGGCAAACGAATCTTCTGACCTGCAAGCCGCTCTTTCTGCAGG
Organism: Candidatus Acidiferrales bacterium; assembly: GCA_035603035.1. GTDB lineage: Bacteria > Acidobacteriota > Terriglobia > Terriglobales > Acidobacteriaceae > Sulfotelmatobacter. The sequence goes on from DATNLE010000346.1 coordinate 31,160, forward strand.
CGCAACAACATAATCACGTCCGCCCCGCGCAGCGCCTCTTCAAGATGCCGGGTCACGCGCAAGCCCGGCGCCAGCGTCGCGGCAATGTCCGGCACGAATTCCGGCGGCCCGCAAAGCGTGACCTTCGCGCCGAATCGAGTCAACAGATGGCAATTGGACCGGGTCACGCGACTGTGATAGATATCGCCAATAATCGCGACTTGCAAACCCTTTAGTGATTTCTTGTGTTTCAGAATCGTGAAGGCGTCGAGCAGCGCCTGCGATGGGTGCTCGTGCATGCCATCGCCGGCGTTAATGACCGGAATGTCGAGGTGCTTCGCCATGAGGTGAGGCGCGCCCGCGGCCGGATGTCGAATAACGATCGCATCGGCGCCGATCGCCCGCAGAGTATAGCCAGTGTCGAGCAAAGACTCGCCTTTCTCGATGCTCGATCCTGAGGACTGCACCAGGGTCGTAATAGCGCTTAGCGACTTGGCGGCGATTTCAAATGAAGATCGCGTCCGCGTCGACGCTTCGTAAAACAATAAAACGACGCGCTTGTTGCGCAACAGCGGACGCGCCTTCAGAGGATTCATCCGGCCTGCCAGCTTCAGCAAGCTCAGGATTTCTTTATCCCCGAGGTGTTCGATGCTGAGCAACGATCCCCGTGCCGGTTTGTTCATGGCGTGAGAAGGCAAACGGTGCATCATACGCGGCAACCGCGGCCTGCGGCAAGACCGGGTTCTTTGGCAAGCTTAGGGCCGGTTCCGGCGCCCCAGGAAGGCGCCGGTTAACGCTCCTGCGATGCTCCCCGCTGCAATAGAAATCAGGACAAAACCCACCATCCCGAGCATCAACTTCTGCACATTTTCCGGTTTCACTAACAGGTCGAGAGTGGCTTGGACTTGGGGGTCATTGGAGCGAGACGCAACCTGCTGGAGCGCCTCGATCATCTGCTGTCGAACCTGCCCACCGGCTTCGAGCACTGCCAGAAAAATAGCAAAAAAAATGGCGAATACCGCGGAAGAAAGAACGCTGGTGAGCGCCCCGAGTTGCGCACCGGAGCGGGCCCTAACCCTAGGATGGCGGCGGTGGTAAAGAATGACGGCCAAAGACCCGGCAGCTGGCACCGCCAGCAATGGAGGCACCAGGCGAAGAGACATCACTACGATCGAGATGAATGCTGCAATCGCGCAGGCCCGGAAACCTCCCCGCCACTCGATCCCGCCGGTAAGCGCGTAAGGATTCAAGGTCCCTGTGGTGATTGGCGGATCGAGAGAAAAAACCGGCAAGTCTCTGGACGAGACATTCCCCGCGGCGGCTTGCGTCAAAGCCTCCGGCATAGCGACGCGAATCTGCGGCGCTCCGCACTGCGCGCAGAAGGGCTTACCATCTTCGACGATGTGCCCGCATTGGTAGCAGGGATGGTCCATTCGAGCCTAGAACTGGACTAGCTTTGAAGGTATCGCACGATGCGCAGCAGGTGCAAGGAAGCGAACGGCGGTTTCCGCGATCGGGAGGCCTTTCCCGTTAAATGTCCCCCTGCTTACCGCGAGTGTGAACGTAAACCAGAGCGAAGGTTGATCCACTGCCAGCTTTCGGTTCAATGGCAACCACGTGCTGGTTGTTTTCCGTTCCAACCTTGAGCTCGGTGACGGGACCGGTGTTGTCCCCTTCGCACTTAACTTCTTTGGGACGCGCGTCCCTGGAATCTTCGTCGTCGTCTTTGACGTCGGCATGAGAACCACCGTGTTCTCGAGTGTGACACTCGATCACCTTGCCATATTTCTTTAATTTCTCACGATAAAAATCGATGACCTTCGCGGGCGCATCATCGGAATCGTATTTCGCGATCACCAGCTTCACGCCAAAGGCATCAGTGAACAAGCTCAGATTCGCCGCGCTGTTGTTTTCTTCGTCGCGCCGCAAGCGCGCTCCGGGGTAAAGCGGCAATCCCGCCTTTCGAGCGTCCGCATCGCTGCCCACATGCAAGTCGCCGGCGGAGCTTTGAATGTCCAGATGCTTATCCTGCGCGCTGTCCTGTTTTTGCGGCTGCGCGGCGAAGCTGGAAATCCCGGCAGTCGTGCCGAATACCGCGGCTACAATTCCGCGAAACACCATTGATCGGAACATAAATTCTCCCTCCGAGCCCTTGAAAGGCGGCCCGCCAGTTAACAAATACCCGCTCTAGATGTCCGCATCCTTACCGTGGGTGCGTACATAAACCAGCGAGAAGCTCGATCCCTTGCCTTCCGGCTCGACGGCGACAATGTGTTGATCGTACTTCTTCCCCACTTTCAGCTCGATGTCGTTTCCGCCGCTGCCTTCGCAAGTCAATTCGCTAGAGTCATTCTTCCCCATGTTGAAATTCCATTTTCCCCGGGAAGTATGGCACTCGAGAACGTTGCCATATTTTTTCAACTGGCCTCGGTAGAAAGATAGAATTTTGGCGGGTGCGTCGTCGGACTCGTATTCGAGGGCCACTACCTTGAGGCCGTATCCGAAACCGGAGATATTCACGTTGGCGCTTTTGTCGCTGCCCTCGGAATCCTTTTCTTTCAAGCGAGCGCCGGGATAAACAGCCAGTCCAACATCAGAGACGTCAGCCTGTTGGCTGACGTGGACGCCCCCGAGCAAGGTTTTGATATCCACCTGCTTGTCCTGACCGTTGGCTTCCTTCTTCACGTTTACGCTGCACGCAGGCAGGAGTAGTACTGCCACGAAGCCGGTGCTCGCCGCGACTGCTGCAAATGTCGGCAGTCTAATCTTGCGCATGTTGAGTTCCTCCACTGGCAACTTGCACCGGGCGCTCGATGCCAGTCCCGCGAGCGGCCACATTGGGGATGCTGACGGGGAGATGCCCGTGGATCATAATTTCGCCGAACAAGGCTTTAACCGCGGCTGTCTCCGACACGGTGGCATCGGAGAACGTACACATATAAGTCCCGATCTGCGGGAAGTCCGCAGCCAGGTATGGATTCCCCATCGCAATCACTGCGGCCTTTTCTCCAGCATGGTTCAGCAGCTGCTGCAACAGCACGCCGCTCGCGTCAGCCATGGCGACGCTGTTGTCAATTTTGCCTCCCGACGGCACCACGTAAACAGCGGCGACTACACTCTGAGCTTCATCCATTGCCTTCAGCACCTCACCGCTCATCCCCGCGGCTATGCGGGGGTCGACATAGATGATGTGAGCGTCCGGAATTCGCGCTCGAAATTCTCTCGCGAACGCGTGACCGGAATCAGTGCGCACATCGTCGGAGAACAGCACTGCAACAACCTGGTTCGCTGTCGCCTCTGGTGTTGTATACGGAAGACCCCCCTTCGCGGTTCCCTTGGATTTCAGTGGCAGAACCTTGCCATTATCGCGAACCAGAGTGACCGCATCGTCAGCCACTTGCTGTCCGAAAGCCAGATTCGACGGCTTGGCCACCACCTTGGCTATGGCACTCATATCCACCAAGCGGGCATCCTCAAGGCCCAAAGAGGCCTTGGTCTTCAGAATCTTAAGCACGGAGCGGTCGAGGCGTTCACGGGAGATTTCGCCCGACTGCGCGGCCTGCAGCATCGCGTTGTACGACGCCGGAAAATCAGCGGGAATGAGCAACAAATCGTTCCCCGCTTTGAAGGCTTCCACGGCAGCGCGGCCTATGTTACCGGCAAAAAGGTGGGTCAGGGCTGCCATGTCGAGCGCATCGGTAACAACGATTCCTTTGAAGCCAAGTTGCTGTTCGAGCAAGTCTGAGACGATCACTGGAGAAATCGTTGCCACATGGTTAGGATCGGAATCGAGTGCCGGCACGGTTACGTGCGCTACCATCACGGAGTCGACGCCGGCCGCGATGGCCTGGCGAAACGGTGGAAGTTCGATGGACTCCAGATGGGCGCGATCCACGTTCACGCTGGCAACGCCGAGATGTGAGTCGGTTGCAGTATCGCCGTGACCTGGAAAATGTTTTACCGTGGTCAGCATTCCACCTTCATGCGCCCCCTTGATATAGGCCGTGACCAGATCCCCGACTTGTTTGGGATCCTCGCCGAAGGAGCGCGTGTTGATGATGGGATTCGTGGGATTCGAGTTCACATCGGCGTCAGGGAAAAAATTCCAGTGAATACCGATGGAGCGGGCTTCTTCGGCGCTGATGCGGCCGAAAGTCTCTGCGTCGTCTGCTTTGCCATCTCCGCCAAAGGCCATGGCATGGGGAAAGACAGTGGTTCCCATCAGGCGCATGGAGACGCCACGTTCGAAGTCTGCGGCGAATAAAAGCGGAAGTTTCGAATCTTTTTGCAGTCGGTTGAGCAGATCGGCAGCCTCGTAGGGTTCGCTGCGCCGTAGGTATGGGCCGTCGACGTGCACCGTCATCGCGAAGGAACCGACGTGATACTTCTGCATATCTTCGACCAGCTGTAAATATTCCGGATTTTCGACGTTCAGAAAGCTGGCGCGGCACCAGATCATGAACACCTGACCGACTTTCTCTTCCAGCGTTAGTTTGTGCAGCGTCTTCTCAGCCCACTTTTCGCCGGCGGGTGTCAAATGAATGGGACCGGGGCGCTGATATTTTTCCTTAGCAGATGCGATGGTCGTGGTTAGGAGAAAAACGGAAAGCAGCAACCCGAGTTTTCGATACATGTTGAGAACGATAGCAGAAATGACAAGGTTATCCGAGAGAGCGTGACTCGAATGAGGTTTCGATACAAGCCACAGCGACGCGCTGAACCTGCATATCGTCACCGAAGCCGTGCAGCCACTGCACATCCGGCTCGCGGCGAAACCATGTCATTTGTCGTTTGGCGTAATTGCGGTGAGCCTGCTGCGCGGCTTCGAGCGCCTGTTCCCGAGTCACCTCTCCCCGAAGGAATTGCACTGCCTGCCTGTAGCCGAGGGAAGAAAACGTGCTCGAGCCATCGCCGTACTTCTCAAGCAAATGGTGCGTTTCGTCGATTAGCCCGGCCTCGAACATCTCTTGAGCGCGGCGGTTGATGCGTTCGTACAAGGCCAGACGATCAGGATCGAGACCGAGGCGCAAAATGCGGAAGCCGCTCAACGGGTCGCGCCCGCGTTGCCAGAGTTCCGTAATCTTCTGCCGTGATGCCAGGCACACTTCTATCGCCCGGATAACCTTGGGAGTGTCGTTGGCATGAATCTTGCTCGCGGCCTCGCGATCGAGGCGACGCAGGATACGGTGAAGATAGTTCGAGCCGCGGCCCTCGGCTCGTTCACGCAATCGCTCTCGCAAGTTTTCCGAGCGTTCCGGGCCCGCAAAGAGTCCTTCGAGCAAGGCGCGAAGATAGAGTCCAGTTCCGCCGACAACGAGCGGCAAACGACCGCGGGATTTGATCTCTCCAACCACTTGCCGCGCCTGGCGGGCATATTCGCCGGCGCTAGTGTGCTCTGTCGGTGCAACGTAATCGAGCAGGTGATGCCGGACGCAGGCACGCTCGGAGGCGGTGGGCTTGGCGGTTCCAATCTCAAACTCGCGGTACATGGCGACCGAATCGCAATTCACGATCTCGCCGTTGAAGCGCTCCGCAAGCGCCAGGGAAAGCGCGGTCTTGCCGCTAGCGGTTGGGCCAAGCACAACCAGGAGCAGCGGATCAAGCTGCGTCGAAGCCACCGTCAGCGCATGCTCCAGTGAATAGCCTGCCAGTAGCGAATCAGAGTGAGGACCAGCAGCAGAAACGCAATCAGCAGGAGGCCCGAGGTTTCCGTGGCATAGATCGCGCGCCGGCGGTGCTTGCGGCCGGAGTGGTGGTGGCTTTGAGTATGAACCACGACCATATTGTACGCTGCGCAGAAACCGTGTGCTGCGGCTTGGTGCTACACTACGCGTCGCGGTCGTTCGTCGCTGAACGTTTCCGTTTGTTTATGCCAGCTTCCCCAGGCAATCACTCCGGCAGAATCGTTGGGTTTGGAGTTTTCGAGCTTGACCTCGCTGCAGGCGAATTGCGCAAGAATGGCGCGAAACTGCATCTGCAGGAACAGCCTTTTCGGGTGTTGGCTTTGCTGCTCGAGCGCACCGGCGAAGTCGTCACTCGTGAAGAGATGCGACAGAAGGTTTGGCCCGCGGACACATTCGTGGATTTCGACCACAGTCTGAACACGGCTGTGAACAAGTTGCGGGAGACTCTAGGCGACTCGGCATCGCATCCGCGCTACATCGAGACGCTGGCGCGTCGCGGATACAGGTTCATTGCGCCCGTGCAAACCGAAGCGCCCTCGACGGGGCACGGGGCGAGATTGACCTCGCGGTTCGCGTCTGAAGTTGCTTCCGCAGAACATCAGGATTCGGCGCAATTGCATCCCTATCTGGCAGTGCCGATCCCGCATCGTGGACTGACGCGGGGATTGTTTGCTCTGACTCAAGCGATGTACTTAATCTTCTATCTGACAGCGCTTTTTCGTTTACATGCGGTGCAAGGAATCGTGGACTCTTTCTTGCCGGAATGGCGGGCAACTGCGCTGGCAGCCGCGGTGATGGTGACTGCGGGAGTCGGGATTCCGTTGCGCTGTTATTTGCTCTCTGCCGTGGGATTCGACTATCAGCGCCTGGGCGAGAAATTTCGGATGATGTTTCCTTTCATTCTGGCGTTGGATCAACTCTGGGCTATCGCTCCATTTCTGCTGGTACAGAAGATCGGTCTGGGAGCGGCTTTTGCCGCGAGTGCGGCGCTGCTCTATGTTCCATTCTCGGAACGAACTCTAATTCGCATGGCGTACGTACACGCTAAAGCGGGCGGTAATCACGGATGAGAGTTCTTACCCTGATTTCCGGAACCAAACTCACGCAGCGTGCGTAAATCACCTCTAAGAGGCTGCGCTGGAGTCCGCCCGCCGGCCGGAGCAACGTGATGACTAGGACTCCACCAGAGCTCGTATTCTTCCGGAAATTTAGTGGTCTTCTTGGGTAGGCGAGAATTTCGACTTCAAAATATGATTGTTTGTCTCTTCAGCGCCTCCGGCGCCAACGGAAGGAAAATTGTTATGGCGGTTCAGCGCATGTGCTTCATTACCCTGGTGGTCACTTCGCTTCTTCCTCTGGCCAGCGCACAAACACCTGCACCGGCAGCCTCCAAGCATGAACCCGCGTTGGATGTGACGTCGATGGATCGAAGCGTGGATCCCTGCGTAGATTTTTTCCAATATTCCTGCGGCGGATGGATCAAGAACAATCCGATTCCTCCCGACCAATCTTCCTGGGATACGTACTCGAAGATGCAGGATGAGAACAGAAGCCGGCTGCGCGGAATTCTGGAGGGCGCGGCCGCGCCTGATGCCGCCCGCAATACCTCTGCGCAAAAGATCGGCGACTACTATGCCTCGTGCACCGACGAAAAAGCGATTGAGTCGAAAGGAGCGGAGCCGCTCAAGCCGCAGTTGGACCGGATTTCGCGGTTGACGTCCAAGGCAGAAATCCCCGACGTGGCTGCTGCCATGGCGGATGACAACGTATTGTTTGGTTTTGGGTCAACACAAGACTACCGTGATGCGAGTCAAGTAATTGCGGAAGCGGACCAGGGAGGACTCGGGCTGCCTGATCGCGATTACTACCTGAAGGACGATGCCAAGTCAGTCGAACTGCGCAAGGCCTATGTGGCGCACGTGCAGAAGATGTTCGAATTGCTGGGCGACCAGCCGGAGGCGGCGGCAGCAGAGGCGCAGACGGTGATGCGCATCGAAACTGGGCTGTCCAAAGGATCGTTGACCCGAGTGGAACGGCGCGATCCCAAGAACCTGGACCACAAGATGACCAGCGCGGACTTCGAGAAAATCAGCCCCGACTTTCCATGGGAGGTCTACTTCACGAAAGTGGGGCTGCCTTCTCTGAGCTCGCTGAATGTGACCTCTCCAGGTTTCTTCAAGGCGATGAACGAGGAACTGGAAAAGGAAAGCCTGGCGGATTGGAAAGTGTATTTGCGATGGCACCTGGTGCACGTGGATGCGCCGTTTCTCTCGTCAGTGTTCCTCAATGAAAACTTCGCGTTTTATGGAAAGACTCTTCGCGGCCAGCAGGAGTTGCAACCCCGATGGAAACGCTGCACGGAAGGTGTCGACAACGATCTGGGGGAAGCGTTGGGACAGGTGTACGTGGAAAAGTACTTTGGTCCGGAGGCCAGGCAGCAGGCGTTGACCATGGTGAAAGAAATCGATGCTGCCATGGCACAGGACATTCATTCGTTGCCGTGGATGTCGGCGGCCACGAAGCAGCAGGCGCTCGTAAAGTTGCATGGGATGGCCAACAAGATCGGCTATCCGGACAAATGGCGCGACTACAGCAAGCTGGAGATCGTCCGCGGGGACGAATTGGGCAATGTGGAACGGGCCCGGAAATTTGAATTCAACCGGCAACTGGCCAAGATCGGCAAGCCCGTGGATCGGGGCGAGTGGGAAATGACTCCACCGACGGTGAACGCATACTACGACCCCCAGATGAACGACATTAATTTTCCAGCGGGAGTGTTGCAGCCGCCAGCGTTCGATCCCACGTCGGATGCGGCTCCAAATTATGGCGATACCGGCGGCACGATTGGGCACGAGCTCACCCATGGCTTCGACGACGAAGGTCGCCAGTTCGATGCTCAGGGTAACCTGCGCGATTGGTGGACCGCGGAGGACGGCAAAGAGTTTGTGAAGCGAGCGAGTTGCATTTCAGATCAGTATTCGACTTACACGATCGTCGATGACATCAAGATCAACGGCAAGCTGACGCTAGGCGAGGATGTTGCCGACCTCGGCGGCCTGATCCTGGCCTACATGGCGTGGAAGGAAGATACCAAGGGGCACAATCTAGACGCGATCGAAGGTTTCACGCCGGACCAGAGATTTTTCGTAGGGTATGGTCAAAGCTGGTGCGGAGAGACCCGCGACGAGACCAAGCGATTGCGCGCCACCGTGGACCCACACTCTCCCGAGAAATATCGGACGAACGGCGTGGTCTCGAATATGCCGGAATTCCAGGAGGCGTTCCACTGCAAAGCCGGATCACCGATGGTGAATCAGAGCCGCTGCCGGGTGTGGTGAGGGAAACCGCCCCCGGGGCGCTCTTTCATAATGCATTTGACCCGGCTGAGGGTGTTTTGAGTGATTAACGCCTTACAAGAGCTACGACGCATATCTCCCCCCAATGAAACGCAGGGCTACGGAATCTGAAAGACTTGAGTCTGCGGATATAGGAGAACCATCTTTCCGGTCCGACTTAATCGCAGCCCACTTTTGAGAAGCCCTTGGTGAGCTGCGACGGCCAGTTGTGGCGACGTGAATTCCACGGAAGACGCGCCACCCTTCCAGATAGTGAACTGCACATTGGCAATGGTGCCCCACGTGGTACCGTCCAACCAGTCGTGTTCGGTCCTTACTTCCCCTGTATTCGCTAGAAGTCTGCCATTCGCGAATGAGACGGAACTGTGGATGTCTTCGTGCGGAAGGTATTGCGTCTTGCTTCGCTTCCACCCACGAATGGCAAATGCCTCTAGGCCCAAATGGCGGTCGAACGCTGAACCCTTGCAGAAGCTTGACTCGACTAAGTAGAGGTGATCCCCTGAGAACGCCAAAGACACGGGGTTCCTCGCGGTCAACATTTTCAAGTGTAGCCACGGATTCGTGCTGAAAACATGTACAGTGTCACGGAACCGGGTGCAGAGAAACGGAGTAGCAACCGCGAATAGCGTTCCATCCTGTTTCCACGAAATCGGAACTTACCCCGTGCGGTGACTTCCACTGGAACAGCAGTCGTCCAGTGTCCAAATCGTAAGCGAACAGCACACCAGAGGTTTCGTGGTTCGCGGCGATCATGACTAGGTGTCCAATTGGCGACGTTTCCACGGCGAAGATGCGGAACCCATCCTCCAGC
>DATNLE010000356.1:0-15993 GCA_035603035.1 Candidatus Acidiferrales bacterium
GGCTGTTCACTCTTCTTTCCAGAATTGTTATGCTTCTTCAAGGTCGATCTCCTTATCCCTTTTGATTGCACCTAAGAGTGCGTTGATCACTGGTAGCTTAACGCCATCCGTGATCGGGGATCGACCTTCTCATCCCATCTATACGGAGACCGCCGGCAGGCAGAATCCATTCACTACTCCTGTCAGTGGGGTCACACTTCTTCGTTCGGATCGCGAGCGGCGCCCACAGCCCCTAATCCACAAACCGGCCCTTTGTGCCGCAGTCCAGGGAGCCGAGCGGGAGATTTTTGGCGATCGGCAATTAGAGTACCGGGCCGGCCAAGCATTAATCGTGAGCTTCGAAACACCGGCGTTTGGCACCATCGTCGAAGCTAGCCCCCGCGAACCATTTCTTGGGGTTCTGCGGCCTCCTGGACCGGTTCCTTCTCGATCAGAAACAGGAACAGGAAGCCGAGCAAATTACCCACAACACTCTAACCTCCTATCGGAGCGTGATTTCGCAACACATCTGACCCAAGTGGAGCGCCGCCCACCGGGAAGACGTTCGGCTCGCTCTAGTTCAGGACTGGCTCCGCCGGCTCGTCCTCTCACCCAAATACAAGGGCCACATTCGGTCCCTAATGTAACGTCTTTTTGACAAAGCGATGCTTTGGGAATTACTGAATGTGGAACGAAACCCCATAGACTTGATCGAAATGAAGGGTGTCAGCCAGCGCAAGAAGCGTCCTCAAGCCCTTCAGGCAAAGGATGCTTGGCAAGTACTCGACGCTCTGCCCTTTCGGACCATCATGCTGATTGGACTGTGCTTCGGTTTGCGAAATCCGCAACGCACCGCTCCCATTTTAGGTTGCCTTTGGCAGGCTTCGGATTGCTTTCACCGACAACAGGCGAACATTCCCGCGCTGCTTAAGCCTCTTCTCAGGCTCGCCAATGCAACTTTAGTGGCGGACTTACACTAACTGAGAAGCGTTCTTCCGTTAAGACAGCATGTGAGCCGCTCTCTATTCCACCAAGTGGCCCGGCTTCGGCTTGTATCCCAACATGAACACCTTCTCGAGCGGAACCCCGCGGAACACCACGCTCGCCACGTACTCACCCATCGCGGGACCGTTCTTGAAGCCGTGTCCCGAGCCCCCGCCCACGATCCACACGTTCTCCATCTCCGGGTGACGGTCGACGAGGTAGTTGCCGGTTTCGGTATTCTCGTATTGGCACACGCGCGTCTCGATCACTGGCGCATCCTTCAAGGCAGGGAAGCGCTCGGCCACGAAGGCCCGTAGCTGAGCACGGTACGGCGGAGTCGGCTCGCGATCCATCGTATCCGGGTCGGCCGGCAATGACAGCTTGTCCACGGCCACCTTGAACCCGCGATTCTCGAGCACGGGCATACCATAGGCCTCGACGTCCTTGCTCTTGTAGATCCAGGTGGGCATTTGCGGTGAGGAAAACCGCGAGTCGCCGGGCGCGACCCCCAGGAAGTAAACCTCGGCACGTTCCGGCTGGATGAAACTTCCCAGCAGTTCAGGAAAAATCTTGGGCAGCCATGGCCCACAAGCGAAGACGAACACCCCAGCGGAGATCGTCTCGTTTCCCGTGGTCGCGATCGAACTCAGCCGGCCTTTCGACGAAGGCGGAGTGGCCGCGGCCACCCGGTAGTCGAGTCCCTGTCGCACCAATTCCTCAACTAGTACTTGGACCCCGCGCCGGGCCATGAGCGCCCCACTGCGTGGCTCAAGGATTCCAACTTCATTACCTTTGAGCCCGATCTGAGGGAACCGCCTGGCCAACTCCGCTGCGCCGAGTCGCTTGTGCATGATCCCAATCCGCTCCAGGGTGCGCCCGCTCTGCGCCACAAAGTCGGTGCTGTCGTCCGAGAACGAGAGAACGCCGGTCTCGTAAAAAATCTCCTGTCCGCAGCGCACCGCCAGTTCCTTCCACTGAGGAAGGGAGTGCATCGCCCATCGGCTGTAGAAATCGTGCTCACCATAGGCTGCACGGATGATCCGCGATTCGCCTCCAGAACTGGCGCGGCTGTTGGCAGCTCCATAGGCGTCGAGCAGGATCACATGCAACCCCGCCTTCCTCAGCCAGTACGCCGACCAAGCCCCAAACGCGCCGGCACCGATAACGGCCACATCCCAAGTTTTCGCACCCGCCGCTTGCGAGGCGGCGCTGGCTGCAAGCCCAGGCGGTGCGACCACAGCCGCCAACAGGATTTTCGTCACTTCGCGTCGGGAGATCTTCATCCGGAGTCCCCATGTAGACTTCAAACACGGCGATAAGTGTATACGCGCCTCGCCCGTTCGCGACATTTTGAAACTAAAGGTGGCTGCACAAGGGGATGAAGGGAAGACTACCCATACTCACTTTGGTTACCATCCTTAGGTTTTATGGCCGGAGGCATAGGCGTCGGTTTTGCGGTCGGCGCTTGGGATGGAAAATGCAGCGATTCGCGGTAACGCGGCGAGCAGCCTGATGATCCTCCTCGGTGCGGTTAGTGCCATTGGATGTCTCGCCAGGAACAGACAGTCACGAACAAGAAGGATCGCGTCAAGTCACTCGCGATAGCCGCCTGATGCCGCTCAGTTTCAATTCTCCCGCGCGGATTTTCCCGACGCTAAATCGAACCAATCCTGTGGTGCCACCGCCGCCCGATTGCGGCCAAAGCCAAATAGCCAACCGGCCAATACGCAGCAAGCAGCAGGTGCATTTGCCAACTACCGTGAAAAGGCCACCAGAACAAACTTCCCACTGACGGGGCGATTACGACCGCGACAACCCACAGAATTGTCTGCAGCAAACGGCTCGGGGGCTGGAGACCTTGAAGCATACCCCACAGAGAAGGAAGCAATATCAAAGTTGTCTGCAGTATCAGCGGGAGTATCGCGGTATAAACATTAGCGGAAGCGGCCAGCCGTCGACACTATATTGATAGACGCCATCCTGATACGGGCGGTTAAGCTGAGATCCCAAGAACAACAACGCAAGACAGAACAAGATCCCATTGAACCAAATTGTACGGCGGGACATGGCTCCCAGCACAAAACCAGCGACCCACGACCAGCAAAACAGCAGCAAAGAGCCAAGGGCCAAAAGCACGATGCCGTGGTGTACCGACAAGCCGGTTTGCGAGAGGATGGTTGGGTCGATGTCTCGACGGTTCCGAATGATCCACAGATTTAAATCGTAAGCTCCACGAAGCCATAGGCAGCCTAGGCTTAGCAGTACGCTGACCGGCCCAATCAGTCCAACAAGGGCCAGCCAAGGCCGCCAATCCTTCCACAACGCTGCCTGCCGACGGAGGACCAAACCAAGCACATCCCAGACAGCCTGAAGGCCTGTTTCGCCGGACTCCTCCAGATCACCACGCACTGCCAGACGTTCGTCGGAGTCCAGCATTCGGGACAAGAACTCGACTAGCTTCCAGCAGGCTTGCGTCCCATCTCCCATGAAACACCCTCGCTTATTCGCCTCACTGCGGCATAAAAAGAGCTTGCAGCGCGGACGCCACTCGCAGTAACACGCACCATACGCTTGGGTCTGCCGCCTCGTTGCGGCGTCGGATCCCCCATCCACGTCTTAATTAAACCCTTCGCCTCCAAACGATCAAGGGTCGTGTAGAGTGCTCCGATTGAGCAACGATGCACAGTTGCGTGCTCGATCTCGTTTCGGATAGCCGCCCCGTAAGCGTGTTCGCCCAAGCGCGTGGCCGCGGTGAGCGTGAGGTATTCAAACTCGCCAAGCATGATTATCTACACATTGTGGTTCTAATCGAGATCACTGTCAAGACTTCACGCAAAGCCGCATCGTGCGAAGAATGGAAGCCGATCAAATACCGATAGCGCTCGCCGACCCGTGACGGGGACTCTGAGCGGCGCCTGTTAAGGATCGCTATGGATTCGGTTAAGCCGTTTGGCGTAAAGTGCTCTGGTCAACATGTCTGGCAAAGCGTCAGGTTCAATTCGGCTTTGGCGACTGAGGCCTGTAAAGGATGCGCCCGTCCTTGCAAAGTTGTGCAAGTAAACCACGCCTAGCGAAGACAACGGGCACTTTTCCGACGCGGGCCGGCTGTGATCGTGCTTGCGCCAGTTCAGGCCGAGCGAAGTTCGCCAGTTTTTTTACCTGCACCGCCACGAGTGTTTCGGAACCGCAGTTACGGACAACCTGCTGCGACGAAATGCCATCGAAGTTCGGCGGCGACGGGTCGATGAACGCAATGGCGCCGCCAGTCACAACGTTCGCGCTGGTGGACGAAAGGATTAGGCAAAATGGCCAAGAAAATGGCTAAGAATACCATCTGTCTATGGTATGACCAGGACGCCGAGGCTGCGGCCCGCTTCTACGCCGAAACCTTCCCTAACAGTAGCGTGGGGGCGGTGCACCGCGCCCCTTCCGACTACCCCGGCGGCAAGATGGGGGACGTACTGACTGTCGAATTCATCGTGGCTGGCATTCCTTGCATCGGTCTCAATGGCGGTCCCACTTTCAAGCACAGCGAGGCTTTCTCGTTCCAGGTCGCGACCGACAATCAGGAAGAAACAGACCGCTACTGGAACGCCATTGTCGGCAACACCGGGCAGGAAAGCCAGTGCGGCTGGTGCAAGGACAAATGGGGCATCTCGTGGCAGATTACGCCACGGGTATTGACCGAAGCCCTGGCGGCCGGTGGCGAAGTGGCTAAACGCGCCTTTGAGGCGATGATGCTGATGAAGAAGATCGACGTGGCGGCCATCAAAGCGGCGGTGCGGGGCTAGATCCTTGATGGCGCCAGGCCGCTGGTTTCATGATAGATTCGACTTGCCTGTGATCCGGCTGCAATGGCTAGGAAGAATTTCTGCCCAGGCGACTTCCGGACTGATCGGCGCTTTTGCAGCTGTCCGTTGCTGGTTCAGGTCTGCGGAGGCATAGTTCAACTGGTTAGAACGGCTGCCTGTCACGCAGGAGGCCGCGGGTTCGAGTCCCGTTGCTCCCGCCATTTACGATCGCTAAACCGTTTCTGATTTTCTGATTGACTGCTGACATTCCAATTGAATTTCCCGCAAGGCGTTTGGGACCAAATTCCGGTTGGCCACATCACGAACTTCAGACGGCGAAAGTGATCCCGGCGACTCTTCCTTTGTCGGTACTAGACTCAACGTCTCCTGACAGCTAGCTCGGGAATCGGCGAAGCACGCGGGATGTTTGCAGTGACGCGTTATGACAGCGTTTGCCCTCGCGATCGAACGCTGATCCCATCACGCATCCTTTCTCAATATCGACTATGAGACACTGCTCGGCGTCGTTCCTCGAGGAATCGCTCCGGGTTCTAGAATTGCGTTACAAGGCGAAAGGTGTATTGGCGTGCCGGACCAATTGCGTTGCCGGAGAACAATCCTCCGAAGTCGATTACTTCGAGTGTGTTGCTCAGGTTCGCGGCGTCGGCCTGGAAGCGTACCGAGCGCTTTTCCCGCTGGTAGAGATCGACGCCCACCGATGCATTCTGCGTGAAGTACGGATCGATGCGACCGGGATTGAAGTTGAGGTGATTGATCACCACTTGACCGTATTCCGTGGCATATTGCTGCTGGGTCAAATCCGGTTGAAACGGCAGTCCGGTGTTGTAATCGGCCCCCACGGCGATCCATAAGCGCGGAACGACCTGATAGCGGACACGGGCGCGAACGGTATTCCGCTGGTCCTGTGAGTCGGGAAAATGCCCGGTGGTGGGGTTGATCGCATCATCTCCCAGGAACAAGCCGCCGGTCACCGGGAACCAGGAATTCCCGACGATGTAGGAGTAGCTAGCGAAGCCTGAGAACCCCTTCCATTGCAGGAGTTGCAGCTTGGCCTCCGCGCCATAGAGAATGGCGTGGTCAAATGCGATGGGAAAACTGATCCCGGTACTCAGAATTTGGGAGTCGTCGGCATAATTGTTTACATCACGGCGGAACATATTCGCATCCAGCCGCAGCTTGCCAAAGAAAGCTTTCGTGGCCCCCAATTCATAATAGTTGCCGTGAGAAGGCTGGACCGGCAGCTGCAGTGCGGGCACGCTGGTGTCTATGGCCTCCGCAGCCGGAGTACTGGCTAAAAGTATGTTTTCGAAGGATGGCGTCTGGAAGATCCGGTCATAGGAGGCGTGAATATTTAAGCCAATGGTTGGGAAATAGCGCGAGACGGCAAGGCGCGGGCTGACCGCATTCTGATTGACCTCCAGTTGGTAGTGATCCCAGCGGAGGCCGGCATTGAGCGTCCAATTGCCGAGGCGGACTAAATCCTGAACATACCCCGCTTGTTCAAGATCCGGACGCTGTCCTTGAAAGGCAAAGGTTGTCGCGCCGGAATCCAAGATTCCCAGATTGATAGGACATTGTGGATCGGTAGGATCTGCACAGTCGGGTATCATGTAGCTCGTGTTTTCGTGCAGGAATATGGCATCGGATTCGACGCCCGCTTTAAATTCCTGCCGGCCATGATGAACGGAGACGCTGCCGTTGAAATAGATCTCCTTGAAATCGTTGTGCTGGGTTGCATTGAGGGGCCAGGAGGCCTGGTTGGAATAAAAGTCAGTGGAGGTATTGCGGCTCATTCCCCGCAGTACGCCGATCGCGTCAGAGGAAAAAGTGTGCTGGTAGGAAATGGTCCCCATGGTTTCAAAGTTGTCGCCGGTCTGTAGCTGGCCGCCAGGAACAAAAACGCAATCGCTTGGCTCATCGATGAGGGGGACCGGTGGGCAGCCAACGGTGTTGTTGGCATTCGGCAGATATGCTCCGTTCTGCTGCACCAGTTCGTTGGGGATCTCATAGCGCGCCAGTTCATGGCGGACAATCAGAGTCAGGCGGTCTTTCAGCGTGAGGTCCCGCTCATAGCTCAGAGAAAAGCTGCCGGTGGTACCGTTGTTGGTGTAATTCTCAGGGACCACCGGGTTGAGATAGTGGCCGGTCATGTTGCCGGAGGCGCTCAGGCCAAACGTATTCTTATTCCATGTGTATTGGTCCTGGGTATTGATCCCGGCCGTGTCATAGGTGCCGCCGAAAAGGGTGAGTTGCCCATGAAATCCCGGATCTGCGTTTTTCAGGGTATTGACTTCAATTACGCCGCCCACCTTCCGGCCAAATTCCGCAGGAATGCCGGCGGTATAAATCGTGAGGGATTCGACGTCATCGGCTTCGACCTCCGGGCCAAAGCTGGGGGAACGGTTGTCGGTGAGCGGTATGCCGTCTACAACAAATTGCGTCTGATATTCCGATCCGCGTGGATGAAGAACCGCATTGCCTTCGTAGAGCCAGCCCGGTTCAGAGTTCACCAGGTCCTGCATGGAGCGGCCGGGGAGCGCGGTCAATCGGTGCTGAATCGCCTGCATACCCATCTCATTGACTGAACCCGCGCGATAGGGATCGACCAACGTGGCCGACGCGCTCACCTTCACCGATTCAGAAACTGAAGCCACTTTTAGCCGAATCGTACGGTCCACGGGGAGAGCGGAACGTATTTCCACCGACTCGGAAAGCTGAGCAAAGGCTGTCGCCTGGATCCGGACCTGATAGATTCCATAAGGCAGTCGCCTGGCGTCCAGGTTGCCATGATCGTCCGTAGTGAACGTATAACGGTAGTCGTTGGCCTCGCTAACGAGCTCAACTGTGCTCTTCAGGCCCAATCCAGAGGGATCGGTGATGGTTAAACGCAATTCCCCGGTGGTCCTTTGCGCAAGCATGGGAAGGGCCCACAGAATTACGGCAATGATCAGGGCCTTTTTCATCTTTAATTGTCACCCAATTGGGATCGCTACCCTCGGGTGGGGAAATAGCAGCTTTTTCACCCCTCAATTTGAAAATTCCATTTCCAGTCGTTTTGTTCAGCCTTTTTTTTTCTCAATGAGTGGGGGTGAGAAGAAGCGCTTGAAAAAAGCTTGAACAGAAGTGGAGGGAATGGAATATACATTCTAGGGACCTAAACAGATGCCTCCCACAGATTCGATCAACGAGCTGCCTTTCCCAAACGCCGCTGACGCGGTGCTTTCGGAAAAGCCCTCGGGGATTGAGCGCGAGGTCATGGAGCTCTTTGATCAGTTTCGCGATCCGCTTCTCCGCTATGCACTCTCGTTTGGAATTCCCGTCCATGACGCGGAAGAAGTCATCCAGGAAGTCTTCCTGTCACTCTTCCGACATCTCCAACGGCGCAGATCCCAAAAAAACCTTCGCGGCTGGCTCTTCCGCGTAGCGCACAATCTGGCGCTGAAACAGCTTTACGCGAACCAAAGATCGCACGCCAAGACAACCTCCGACTGGGCGATTGCGGAAGGGCAGTTCGACCCATCACCTGATCCTGAAGAACAGTTGTCGTCGGCTCAGAGGTGTCACCGGTTGCTGGCCGTTGTCGACGCTCTCCCAGAAGCGGATCAGGGTTGCCTCCGGCTGCGCGCGGAGGGTCTCCGTTACCGCGAGATAGCTGCCGTACTCGGAATGTCTCTGGGAGCTGTATCGATATCGCTGACACGATCACTGGCACGGTTGATCCGTGCAGACGGGAGATAGCTATGCGGAGCCAAAGCCTCCACCTGTCGGACATGCACTTATCGGATCAGGAAATGCTTCTGGCGGCGGATGGCGAACTTTCAACCCGCCGTGCCGCTCGAGCGCACGCCCACCTCGCCGCGTGCTGGGGTTGCCGCGCTAGGATGGCAGAAATCGAAGGGACAATTGCCGATTTCGTGCGAGCTCAGCGACAGGCTTTCGATCTCCAATTGCCGCCCATCGCCGGCCCTCGTGCACTTTTGAAAGCGAAATTAGCCGACCTAGCCTCTGACCGGGAATCCAATTCGTGGCGGTCGTTACTCCACTTCACGTCGACCACGGGCGTTGCGGTGTTTTTGTGTACGGGGGTTCTCATTGCCGCAGTGGTTGGCGGCATCTTCGTCCACCATTCCACGCGGCGTGGAGAAAACTCGATCGTTGCATTTGAACGCGGCACCCTTCCGGACCGCAGTCTTACCCCAGGAGTAACGCGGAGAGTTACGATCATCGACGTTTGTTCGATGGCTCATGAGGAAGTAGTGGGAGAGGTATCAACTTCGCTGCGTCAAGACGTCTTTCACGAGTACGGTATTACGGATACTCCCGCGGAAGGCTATGAGGTTGACTACCTGATTGCCCCCGGATTGGGTGGTGTGGAAGACATCCGCAATCTCTGGCCGGAACCCTCCACGTCTCACATTTGGAATGCGCAGGTCAAGGACACGTTGGAAGAACGCCTTCACGAAATGGTTTGTGCAGGTAAGATCGACGTATCCACGGCCCAGCGGGACATCGCCACGGATTGGATTGCAGCGTACAAGAAGTACTTCCATACGGACCGGCCTCTTGGCGTGCATTCGCGCCTCGAATCATTGGACTTGCCTCGTTTTGGTGGACGTAACTCCGCGCCGCGAGAAGCGGAGTAACGCCGGCGGGTCCATGCTTGGTTCGGAGAACTACACAGCTCTGCTTCCGCGTTATTCGCAGCTCGATCATTATTTGCTCCTTCCCTTTGTCGCCGATCATGAAACGGCGATGGAGGAGAACGCGGTCGTCTTCTTCAAGATGAGCACGGGCCACGGTCTTGCGCCCAGGATGCTCTTGCCCACCTGAAGTGTTGGCCGCGCGGAACCAACCTTCTCCTGATCTCAACGTCTAACCGGCAAGGCGCGGTATTATCGAGTTCAGGTGTCGATCGACAATTCGAGTTGTCGCTGCCGCGGAGCTCATCCATGAACATTATCCTTCCATTTTCGAGATTCGCCTTAATTTGTGCAGTTTTGGGCGCAATTCTCGCGTCCACTCAGGAGAAGTCTGCGCCGGAGGTACACGGAATTGTCGTCGCGAATATGGATCGCTCAGTCAAGCCGGGCGACGATTTCTTTCAGTACGCCAACGGCAATTGGATGAAGCGCACCGAAATTCCGCCTGATCGCGGTGCGATCGATGTGTGGACGAAACTTGGCGATTTGACCGATGAGCGCACGGCGGATCTGATGGCGGAGATCGCGAAATCGAATCCCCCAGCAGGATCGAAGGAGCGCAAGGTCGCGGACCTCTACAACTCTTATATGGACGAAGCGGGAATCGAGTCGGCAGGGCTGGCAGCGCTGCGTCCGCATCTCGACGCGATCGCAGCTATTCATGACAAGCGGGAATTGGCGCGGGCTTTGGGCGAAACTCTGCGTGCCGACGTGGACGCTCTGAATAACACGAACTATCACACGGCGAATCTGTTTGGGCTGTGGGTGGCTCCCGGGTTCGACGACCCAGATCGCTACTTTCCGTATCTTCTGCAAGGTGGGTTGGACATGCCGGATCGCGAGTATTACCTGAGCGATAGCGAGCAGATGCGGAAAACGCGGGAGCAATACAAAGCGCATGTGGCGAACATGCTCAAGCTGGCGGGATTCTCCGAACCCGAGGCACGGGCTGGACGCATTGTGGAGTTGGAGCACGCGATCGCCGAGGTGCACCGGAGCCTGGCCGACAGCCAAGACATTCACAAGGCGAACAATAAGTGGACGCAGGCGGATTTTCGCGAGAAGGCTCCGGGGCTCGACTGGAGCGAATATTTTCAGGGTGCGGGGTTAAGCAAAGTTGAGAGTTTCATCGTGTGGCAGCCGGAGGCGTTTATAGGAGAATCCGCGGTGATCCGGTCGACACCGATCGAGACGTGGAAGGACTGGATGGCGTTTCATCTGATCGAGACCTACGGCGAAGTGCTGCCGAAAGCCTTAGCCGGCGAAGAGTTCGCCTTTTTCGGCAAAGAGCTTTCCGGGGTGCCGCAGCAGTTGCCGCGATGGCAGCGCGCAGTGTTCGTGGTGAACGGACTTTTGGGGGATGTGGTTGGTCAGATCTATGCGCAGAAATATTTTTCGCCGGAAGCGAAGGCGCGAGCTGAGGCGATGGTGGCCAATCTGATTGCCGGGTTTCACAAGCGAATCGAAGCGCTGACGTGGATGAATCCGTCGACCAAGGCGGAGGCCGAAGCGAAGCTCTCGACGCTGTATGTCGGGGTTGGGTATCCGGAAAGCTGGCACGATTACTCGAATTATGAGGTGAAAGCGGACGACATCTTTGGCAACATCTGGCGCGGCGGTGTAGCAGAATATCGGCGGCAGGTTGGCCGGCTAGGCAAGGCGGTGGACAAGAAGGAGTGGTCGATGGCACCGCAGACCGTAAACGCCGTGAACTTGCCGCTGCAGAACGCGCTGAACTTTCCTGCTGCTGTGTTGCAGCCACCGTTTTATGATCCCGAGGCTCCGGCAGCATCGAACTATGGCGCAATCGGAACAGTGATTGGGCATGAGATTAGCCACACGTTCGATACAGAAGGCAGCACATTCGACGCGAAAGGACGATTGCGCAACTGGTGGACGCCGGATGATCTTAAGCACTTCGACGCGGCCACCGCGCAACTGGCGGCGCAGTATGACATGTACAAACCGTTTCCCGATCTTTCGGTGAATGGGAAGCAGACGCTGGCAGAGAACATTGCGGACGTGGCGGGCATCTCGGCGGCCTATGACGGATACCGGGCGTCGCTCGGGGGCAGGGAAGCTCCGGTGCAGGATGGGCTTTCGGGTGATCAGCAATTCTTCGTCGCGTTCGGGCAGAACTGGGGCGAAAAGATGAGGGACGAGGCGCTACGTCAGGAGGTGCTGACGGATCCGCATGCGCCAGCACAGTATCGGGCGTTGGAAGTGAGGAATATCGACGCATGGTACACGGCGTTTGATTTGAAGCCGGGGGAAAAGCTGTATCTAGCGCCGATGGAGCGGGCGAGGATCTGGTAGTGAGGGTTAAATGATTTTGATGGTCAAAGACTGCGCCCCAGCCGTGCCGTGAGGCTCTCCGCTCGCTTCGCGGCAGCGCGTTGCGTGGCTTCGCTTAGGTCCTCGGGCCGCATCAATACGCCTTTGCCATCTACCGTGAGCGCCAGGACGGGCCCGATATGTGGGTCGGCGCGAGCGCGCTTCTGGCGATCGGCGTAAAAGGCCTCGAAATCCCGCGCCGCGTGGATTACCAGTTCTTCGAACTGCCTCCCGGGAACGTGCGCGCCGGTAAACTCCTCGAGCGCCTGGACCATCTCGTCAAACCCTCCTTTGGCCGCTTCGATGGCCACTTGCCGCCGGACTCCCAGCGAGTACTTCTCTGGCGGCAGATTGGGCGCACCATCGAGCGGGTGCGGACTGGGCTTGTCTTCGGCTCGATAACCAGGGCGTGTCACCTCCATCGTCCCGAAAATGCTTTCCAGGCTGCGCCTGTGCGCCGGCGTAGGCGTGAGGGTCGTGCCCGCCGCATCCCGTACCGGCCCGACCGCTTTCCCCCGGCTGGCGTAAGTCGAGATGCGCTTGGATTTTCGCATCAACTCACGCCCCATCCCCTCCAACTGCCGCTCCAAGTCACTATGCTTCGCCTGACACGCCTCCTCCGAATCTAGGAATTGGCTGATGGTCGCATAGGCTTGGTCGGCCGCAACAAATGGATCCGCAACCGGACAGCGCAGCGCGCTCATGGGGTCAACGCTCTCCGCAACCGTGCCCGCGCATCGGGCCTAGCGGATACAAGAAGACCCGATTGGGCCGCGCTCCATGGCGGCGATGCTGACGATCATCGCGGCCCCGCCCGCTCGTTTCTCCCAGCGCCACCCAATTGGCTGCCCGATAACAAGTGCCGCTATACTGCGCCGGGTCCACGAAGGTTTCCACCAGCAGTGGGGTGACGCCGTATTGCGCCAGCCAGTACCCGGGCAGACGCCGGAGTCCGCGGGCCAACGTGGCACTGGCTAAATTTTTGATGTGGACCCAAGGCGCCAGAAGGTAGCGACTCTCATTGACCACTGCGGCAGATGACGCGCGCGCGTTGCGTCGTCCCACCCAATCCATTGATCACGCACCTCGATCCGCCACGCCGCACTGGAAAACTGCAGACTGCCAACCACCATCGGCACCGGCTGGCTAATCCAGACCGGATATTCCAGGTGTCCTCCGAAAGGTATTTCGTAACCCAAGGGGTGATAGCGGTCGACCAGTTCGCGAAATCGCTGTCGCGCCCCAGCATCGCGGATACGCTCAACCGAGACGGAAGCAAAGGTTTCCAGTCGTCCGCTCAGCGGCGCTCCCGGTTCGCCCTCGGCCGTGTGCGGAATCGAGGTCGCCGACCCCACCGGTCGCCTCTGCTGTTTCGCCGGTAACCTGAAAAGGCCCGCTGCTTCCAGCCGCGTTAATAGCATGAGGCATTCGGCTTCCTTTAATAAACCATTCGCGCGCGTCCAGCCCACCAACTCGCTGATGGTGTTGGCCAACTCTTTGCGACTCAGGCCCCGACAGGTTGCCACTCCCTCGCGAATCAGGGCGATCTCGGATGCCGGGAATATCAGGCCGCTGCCCTGCAACGCGTTGCTGTCGGCTGGGCTCGCCACCGCTGCTCCTCCCCTGCAGCTTTACCTAGCCAGCCACGAGAGAAATGTCCAGCCCTCATCGCATCCATCTCAGGTGATGTTGGGATTAACAAAGTAAATAGGGAGGAGTTACAAGCAGCGCAAACTCATGCCTGCTCGTCCAGCCGAATGAAAGTCGGGATGAAGTTATTCTCCGACAGTGGTAGCCGGACAATGTGTCCACCACATATCTCGTCGCAGGCTCGATATCCCAACATCTGAGAAGTATGAACACGTCACCCCTCATGTATCCTTATTGACAAATCATGCTGTAACTTCAAACGCAAAACAGCCGCACCCGTTCAAGGATCAATATGCAACTAGATCCAGTCTCGGCTAAACGACGTTCAGGCCTTCGAAGGGCCGCATGGGCCCTTGTTGCGCAGACTAGTCGAACGGCGGACAATAGGAACATGCGAGCTGTCGATCATGTTCCCACGGATGATCCGATCAGGACAGAGTACCCTGGATACCTGCAAACTCCGAGGAGAGTGGCGCGTAGAACACCAGGATCTCTCTTATTCGTACTCCTCTTCACGCTCTCGCTTTGTGCGCAAGCACCCGATTCGAATACATCTTGGGTAACCACTGCTGAATTCCAAAACTCGGATAACCTAGGGTCCATGCGAACCAGTACGAGCCACACCCAGAATGGCAATCGCACGGTTGACACGCAATCCCTGCAGCGAGTCGGTTCCGATGGCAATTTCGTGCCTTACCAGGACATCGAGAAAGAGACGGTAAAGGTAAACTCAAGCACAGTACGAACTACGACGCGCACCTTCGTGCGCAACGCCGACGGAGTGAAAACCCTGTTTCAGGTCACGGAAGAGGAAAAGCAAACTTCTCCTGAAGGCAATTCGAAACTCGTGCGCACGACTTCCGACACCGGAGCGAACGGGGACCTTCAACTGGTGCAGCGCGATGTTCAGGAAACTAAGAAGACGGGCACGGACGCCCTGGAGACAAAAACGACTACATACCTTCCCGGAGTCGATGGGTTGGCTCCTGCCATGAAAACCGACGAACTGCAGAATCGCATAGGAGCGCATACCCTTGAAGTGCAAAAGACGACGCTACTTGCGGACGGGACGGGAAGCTGGCAGGTTGGCGAAGTGCGGAAAAGCACAGTCACGGAAGAGGATAAGAGTTTCAGCAGCGAGGAGCAGGTCTCGCGGCCAGGTTCCGATGGCAAGCTCACGGAAGTCTCCCGCACTGTGCGCACCGAATCGGAGACAGCTCCCGGGCAAAAGCGCGAGGTACAGGATACTTACTCGACCGAGACTCCTGGAGTCGCCTCCGATGGGAAACTTCACCTGGTTCAGCGGGTCACGACTGCTCAGCAGACCGCTCCAAATGGCGAGCAAACAACAAGGAAACAAATAGAACAGCCCAATCCGGGCGACCCTTCCGCCGGTCTTCAGGAAAGGACGAGCACTACAAACACTGTCATGGTTGGCTCCTCGGGAGCACAAGCCACGCTTACGATTAGCGTGCGCGACCCCGGCGGTAGCTTCCAGGCAATCTCGGTGGATACCACCAGGGCAAACAACGTTGGTGCGGTTCAAGTTAAAATCGGCCCGCCAGGTAAACCGGCGCCCGATGAAGCGGGTCATTGAAGGTAGGCGTCCACCGAAGCGCTTCCCGCCTTTCATTCGAGTTGGTCCGGACTTGCAGTAAACTTGCAATACCTTCAGGCGGGACTCAACCGTAACAAAAGATTGATCGGCGCGTCAGGAAGCGCCCAGTTTTTAGAATTATTGCGACCGTTCGGTCTCGTCAGCAATCGAATATGGCGACGCCTAACCTTTTGTTGGCACTAAAAAGAGCCAACTCATGGCAGGTTGACTTGAAGGCAAGGTCGCAGTTATCACCGGCGGCGCAACGGGCATCGGGTTGGCGACCGCCAAGAAATTTGTTGCCGAAGGCGCTCACGTCTTCGTTTTTGGTTGTCGCAAGGCTGAGCTAAACGCTGCGGTCAAGGCGATCGGCAGGTACGCCTCGGCTGTTCAGGGCGAAATCACTCGCCTATCCGACTTATCCAGCCTACGTGCGGGCTGAGGCTTACCTGGCGGGTGGAGACTGCATTCGGGCACCGCGGAGTTTCAGAAGGTGATCGATCACCCTCTCTGGCCTCGTTTTGAATTTTCCGGTTGGAGCGCTGGCTCGTCTTGGCCGATGCGCGCCTGGAGAAAAGGCGAAAGCGCTCGCTGCCTACCAGGAATTCCTCCAGCTGTGGAACCAGGGTGACCCCGCAATCCCTATCCCAAGGCAAGCCCAGGTGGAATTCGCAAAGCTGCCGTAGTCTATCCCGATACTTCAGTTTTCCGTACATCAGCAAGAGGAAGCCAAAAGGCGTTAGGCTAAGTTGTGGGAGGCGTTGGCTTCCGGCATCAGCAAGACCGAGAAGAACCGCAGCCAGATAGTCGCGTACGGAGAGTTGTTACAAAGCAACGCTCATCGGTTTTCTCGGCAGCATCGCAGAAGTTCGCAACAACGAATTTCACAACTCTCTCGCTGGCAACCAAGTCCTCCTACAAAAAGAACGGCGGGTAT
>DATNLE010000359.1:0-64397 GCA_035603035.1 Candidatus Acidiferrales bacterium
CAACACGGCGTGTACTGCCAGAGCCAACGCTGGCCGGGCAAGCCTGTCATGGATATCCAGATCATTATGAAGAGCCTGACCGACGCGAAGGAACTGATCCAGAGCGTGATGGAAGAGTTGAAGACCAGCCGCTGATCTGGGGTTACAAATGTTCAGGAAGTGAAAGCCGATCCAAACTTTCCGAAGCGGTGAAGGTGAGCAATATTCAGCTCTAAGTCTAAGGCGTCACCATCACCATAACGATGCCGTGCGAAGCCACTTGTGCGGAAAACTTTCCATTAAACTTACCCAGATCTTTATGCTGCCACAAATCATGCACCGAGGCGCTCACGTGCTCGGGATAGCCAAGATCCTCCCATCTCGCAGTGACTTCCTGCTCCGCACTCCCCCGATTCAGCAGGACGACGGAGCGGCTGCCGTCTCCTAACGGCTTAGCCCACACTTCCAGATCGCCATTTCTCCACACGCGTTCCCCTTCTCGCCCCAGCGGGTCCTGATCCACCGCGATTACTTCTTTGTTGGTTAGAATGTCGCGGACCTCGGGCCGCATATTGCGGAGATCATTGCCGGCAATCAGCGGTGCCGCGAGAATCGCCCACAAGCTGAAGTGGACGCGATACTCGGTGTCGCTCATACCACCGTTGCCCACTTCCAGCATGTCAGGGTCATTCCAGTGGCCCGGTCCGGCATACGACTGCAACCCAACCTGCTGATCGAGGATTGCCAACATTCCATTCGAACAGCAACTTCCATCCGGCCATTTCGTCTGGCCAGCCCATTTGTCGCTGATGTCGCCGGTGGTGCGCCACAAATTGCCCCCGACCTCTTTTCCCCAGAGCCACGGCTTGGCTGTACCCCATTCGCAGATGCTCAACACGATAGCGCGACCGGAAGCGTCGAGTGCGGCGCGCATGTTCGCGTAGGAAGCCTTCGCATCCTGCGTGGTGGTATTGCACCAATCGTATTTCAGATAGTCAACGCCCCATGCCGCGTACTGGATCGCATCCTGATATTCATGGCCGAGGCCGCCGGGCCGTCCCGCGCAGGTCTTCGAACCCGCATCAGAGTACACGCCGAACTTCAGTCCCAGGGAATGAATGTAATCGCCGACCGCCTTCATGCCATGCGGAAAACGTTGCGGATCGGCCACGATATTGCCACTCCCGTCGCGGCTGACCTGCCAGCAGTCGTCGACGTTTACATATTGATACCCCGCATCTTTCATGCCGGATTTGACCATCGCGTCGGCCATGCTCCTGATCAGGTCTTCGCTGACGCTGCAGGCAAACTTGTTCCAGGAATTCCAGCCCATCGGCGGCGTGAGGGCAAGGTCCTTCGATACGCGGTTGTTTTCTTGCGCACCCAGACAGGCGCACAGCAGCAGAACACTGGCCGACGCGATCAGAACCTGGCCACTCGTTCTCATGGAAGCGTTCTATCAGAAGCCATCGATATTTGCCCTCGACCCTCTCGAACCACGAATCAGCGTTGGTTCCCGATCTTAGTTAAGGATGCAGGGTTAAGGATTTATGCCAGGGTGTACTTTCCCCGCTCAATCACCTTTTGCGCAATCTGCTGCCGAAGTTCGATGGTGTTGAATGGTTCGTACTTGGCCAGCCGGCGCAGAATGGCAAGCTGCGTGCGGAGCATGTCGCCATCGGCGACTGCCGCGATCACCTTCTTCGCCGCGGACTCGATCTTTTCCATCGCTTGCGTCAAATAGACGCGCGTCATCGCGATCGGAACAGCGGCAGCGGCCTCGCCGTTCGTCTCGGCAATTTTTTGTGCGCGCAGCACCGCCGATTCCATAGCATAGCTTTCAATGGTCATATCGGCGATGGCGCCCATGATTTCCTGCTGGTCCTGAATCGCCTGCATATATTTCTGAGTGGCTGCCCCAGCGGCAAATAGGCCGAGCTTCTTCGCCTGGCCGACTACTTTTCGTTCTTGCGTCAGCAGTCCGTCGAGCTCTTCGCCGACAGAAGGCCCGGAGAGTACTTCATCCATCAGCTTCTTGATGGCAGGCATCAGCGGCAGCTGCCCGCTCATCGCTCGCTTCAGCAGAAATCCCGTGATGATGAGCCGGTTAATTTCGTTGGTGCCCTCGAAGATGCGATTAATGCGTGCGTCGCGATAGGCACGTTCCGCAGGATACTCTTCTACGAAACCGTAGCCTGCATATATCTGCAAAGTTTCGTCGACAATGTAGTCGACCATCTCCGAGCCCCAGACCTTGATGATCGAGCACTCCACCGCGTATTCCTCGATCGCCTTGCGAGTTTCTTTCATCGCCTCCGTGCCGGACTTGTCAACTTCGCCGAGCGCAACATCCATCATGCCGACCGTGCGATACACAAGCGATTCGCCGACGTAGAGCAGCGTCGCCATGTTCGCCAGCTTCTCGCGCACCAAGCCGAAGTCGCCGATCGGCTTGCCAAAAGCCTTGCGCTGCTTCGCGTAGCTGATCGCGCTTTCCAGCGAGACGCGTCCGCCACCCACGCACATTGCGCCGAGTTTGAAGCGGCCGATGTTCAGAATATTGAAAGCAATCACGTGCCCTCTGCCGATGTCGCCCAGCAAATTCTCAGCCGGCACTTTGCAATCATTCAGGATGATCGGGCAAGTTGACGATCCGCGGATGCCCATCTTGTGCTCTTCGGCTCCGACCGAAAAGCCCGGGAAGGTTCTCTCGACCAGGAACGCGCTGAACTTTTCACCATTGACCTTGGCGAAAACTGTAAACAGGTCGGCGAATCCGGCGTTGGTGATCCACATTTTTTCGCCGTTCAGGATGTAATGCTTGCCGTCGGAAGAAAGCTCGGCGCGAGTGCGGCAGTTCATGGCGTCGGATCCGGAAGTCGATTCCGAAAGCGCATACGCGCCAACCATCTCGCCAGTCGCCAGACGTGGTAAATATTGTTTCTTTTGCTCCTCCGTTCCGAAATAAACGATCGGCAGCAACCCGATGCCGCTGTGCGCGCCCCAAGTCGTGGCGAAGCCGGCATACTTCGCGATGTGGTCGGCGATGACGGCAGAGGTGACCTTGTCCATTTCAAGGCCGCCATAAGCTTCGGGAATTTCAACGCCGCTCAGGCCAAGCTCGCCGGCCTTTTTCAGCAGTTCGCGGGAAATCGAAAAATCCTTATGCTCGATTTTCTCTGCGTTGGGCAGGATCTCGTTGACGGCAAATTCTTCCGCCGTCTGTCCGATGAGCTGGTGCTGCTCGGTGAAGTCTTCGGGAGTGAACACTTCGTCAGGACGACGGGATTCAAGCAAGAAACTGCCGCCGGAGACTTTGGTGCTGGGAACAGTTGTGGTTGTAGCCATGTCTTAATCCTCGAAATTAGAGACGCCGAGTGCGTAGAGAACCCACAGAAAAAGTACAACTCATTTTAATTGGGGCGCAGGAGGAATGATAGGCCTGAAGCTAGGGGTGTTGCGGGCTTTTTCCGAACGGGCGGGCTTGTCAGGGCTTCGGTATTCGTCGGCCAGAAAGAAACCCGTGACGGAGATCAGTGGATGCGCAACTTTGCGATGTGACTCAGTCAGCCGCCTCAATGCGGCATAGTCGAGTAAAGGAGCGCACTGCTTCGGTAAAGAACCGTTGCTCTCAGGGCGTGGGTGATGGGACCCTTAACACGATGCTGCGCGTCTGAAACCGCACCGCGGGCTGGCAGGTGGAATAGCCGGCGGCGTGCGTGGCATCCGTGTGGGGACCGTCGCGAGCAACTTTGTAGGTGCGCATCTTGAGGCAGAGGCCATCGGCCGGTGACGGCCAATCCGAGTTGTTATGCAGCCAATTGCGTGGCACGCTGAACTGACTTAGCCGTGGCCGATAATCGCCGAGGAGAATGTGATCGATTGCGTTTGGCTTAAGTCCAGTCTGCAGATTCGAGGAAAAGAGATTCGTGCTCGGAAAAGTCCGCTGTCGCGTTTGGACAGACTGAACCACGACTGAATTCTTTTCCGGCGAAGACTGTGCTGCCAGCGTGGCCACGCTCAGGGTGATCAGCAGCGATATGGGTAAGAGACGGAAGATTGACATGGGGCTTCCTCCCTGCCACAAATTATAGCGCCATACGCAGAATTTCGCGGTTAATTCAGATTTTCGAAGATCCCCGCCGCGCCCATGCCTCCGCCGACACACATCGTGACCATGCCGTAACGTCCGTTGCGGCGCTTGAGTTCACGGATGATCGTTGCCGTCAGCTTCGCTCCCGTGCAGCCCAGGGGATGTCCCAAAGCGATCGCTCCCCCGTTGAGATTTACTTTCTCCGGATCGAGGCCAGCCTCCTTGATCACAGCCAGCGACTGTGCCGCAAAGGCCTCGTTCAACTCAATTACGTCGATGTCAGAGAGCTTCAGCCCCGCCATCTTCAAGGCTTTCGGAATCGCGAAGACAGGGCCGAGTCCCATTTCTTCGGGCTTGTACCCGGCGGTTGCGAACGAAACGTAGCGGGCGAGGGGCTTGATGCCGAGAGCTTTCGCGCGCTCGGCGGACATCACTACCGCCGCCGCCGCGCCATCGGACATCTGCGAGGAATTTCCGGCAGTGACTGTGCCTTTGACGTGGAACGCGGGCTTCAGACCAAGCAGCGCTTCTAGCGAGGTGTCGGCGCGCGGGCCTTCGTCCATTTTGAAAACAAATTCCCGCCGCGTGGGCTTCGATCCATTCGGAGTAGTAAAGCTCACCGGCACGGTCACAACTTCCTCGTCGAACCTTCCTGCCTGAATCGCGGCCAACGCTTTCTGATGACTGCGCAGGGAAAATTCGTCCGCCGCTTCGCGCGTGATGCCGAAGCGCTGGCCGACGCGTTCGGCGGTCAGCCCCATATTCAAATATGCATCAGGATAGTGATCGACCAGCCAGGGATTCGGCGAAACTTTGTGGCCGCCCATCGGGATCATTGACATCGATTCGGTGCCACCGGCAACGATCACCTCCGCACCACCGCTCATGATGCGCTCAGCGGCCATCGCGATTGACTGCAGTCCCGACGAACAGAAACGGTTTATTGTGAGGGCTGAGACTTCCACCGGCAGCCCCGCACGCAACGAAGCGATGCGTGCCACATTCATCCCCTGCTCGGCCTCGGGCATGGCGCAGCCGAGGATGACGTCTTCGATCTCTTTAGGATCCAGTTGTGGCACACGCTGCAGTGCGCCTTGGATGGCGACCGCCGCCAGTTCATCGGGACGCGTGGCGCGAAGCGTGCCCTTGAAGGCGCGTCCCACGGGCGTTCGGACGGATGAGGCAATGATGACTTCGCGCATGATCACTCCAATCAGGGACTACCCTTTGTCTACCTCCATCTTAGATCGCGAAACCGCGATTGGCGATTCTCGATTCCGCGGCGAATAATGGAGCCGGTCGAAAATGAGGGCTCGCCGCCCCGTCTCAATTCGGGCTGTGCTGCGGAATCTTCACGGCCGACGATTGCCTGGCCGCCAGTTGCCATTGTCCATTTTGCTTGACCAGACCGCCAGGAAACGCACCTTGGCGCTGAAAGGAGCGCCGTCTGTTTTCTTTCCTTGAAGCTATCGTGAGCATCATGAAGTGAGGCGATCGTTTCTTCACTTTTCGAGTCTCCGCTTGGTTTCCGAACTTCAATTCCCGAAACAAGTTTGGACGCGCACCGCGGAGAATGGTTTACCGGCCGGAAGCAAAACGCAACCCCGCAAAGCTGCCCTGACTACTTTCACTTGGCCGGAGCGTAGAAGTAGTAATCCGCCGTGTAAGCGCTTTTCGTTTCGGTGTTGAGGTGGGCGGCCTCGCAGCCCTCGGCAGGAGGTTTCCCGCCATGAGTGTGGACTCGCTGGATGGTTGTTACGCTGCTGAGTTGACCGTTCCCCGCGTGACTCACAACATTCACCAGTAGCCACGGAATCGAATCTGCATCCAGCGAATCGACGTGCGCTACGGCTTTCCCGGTGACCTCACTGCCATCTTTCAACTTCCATGAGGGACCGGCGGAATGTTGTCCAATCACCTTGTCTTTGCGGTCGTGCAGTTCCGCATCGGGCGCCTTGAGCGTCCAAGCGAAATTGCCGTCTGCCGCGGCCTGGCACGTGTAGATCTGAGAACCAGTGGCATGAGCGTACACGACGACTTCCAGTCCCGCCGGGACCTGAATCGCGTCCGGAACATCAGGCGCGGGTTCTTTCTGTGCGGGTGCTTGAGCTTTTGCGGTTGCGAACCCCAACATCAGGACGAAGCCGATCAGTCCGATCGCTCTGACGGATGGAACGAGTTTTTTCATCGAGACCAATTGTAGCGCTCCTGGGAAATGTACTCCGCAAAAACACACAATTCTTGCGAGTTTTGGAAGAAAGTCCGCCCGCCCTCTAGTTCCTCAGTGTCTTTCCCGTCTTCAAGGTGTACTGAATCCTCTCCTGCGTTTTTTTCTCGCCGCACAATGATTTGAAGCCCTCACGCTCCAGATCGAGAATGTACTGCTCGCTTACTAGCGTCCCCGGCGTGACATTGCCGCCACAGAGGACTTCGGCGATCTTGGCGCCCAGTTTCACTTCGTAATCAGTAATGAAATCGCCCTGCCGCATCATATGGACTCCCATCTTCAACGTCGCCAGAAGGTTTTCGCCGGGAGCGGGAATATCGGTCCGTGGCACCGGCGGTTCATATCCCGCGCGCAGAAGTTCGAGGGTGCGCGTCTTGGCGTCGGAGAGCACACGCTCACGATTCATGGTGATACGGTCACTGTCTGACAAGAAGCCGAGAGCTCGGGCTTCGTGCGCGGAGGTGGCAACCTTGGCGGTCGCGATGGTTTCAAACGCGCGCTTCATCGCTTCCAACATCTCGATCGATCCGGCGAGTGCCTCGCCGGAGCCTTTGCCGCCGCGCGCCGTGGTTGCGCCGTCGATCGCGCGCAGCAGCATTTCCTTGCAGCCGCCACCGCCGGGGAGCAGGCCGACGCCAACCTCCACCAATCCCGTGTAAAGTTCCGCGTGAGGCTGGCGGGCCGCGGCGTGCAGCGAGATTTCCGTTCCGCCACCTAAGCACAGGCCGAACGGTGCCGACACAATTGGTTTGGGCGAGAACTTGATTGCCTGTGTCATACCCTGGAACTGGCGGATGGCGAGGTCGACATCGTCCCACTCGTCTTCCTGCACGCTCATCAGCAGGAGCATGAGGTTGGCACCTACGGAAAAATTTGTCGCGTCGTTGGTGACGACAAAGGCGTTGAAGTTGTCGCCCGGTCCGCCCGGTTTCAACGTTTGTAAGATCAAGCTGATGATATCGGCACCGAGCGAGTTCATCTTGCTGTGGAACTCGATGCAGCCCACGCCGTCGCCGAGGTCAACCAAGGATGCTCCAGAATTTTTCTTTACTACTCCGTTGGATTTTTTCGCGACCGTCACAGACCAGACACCGGACGGAACTTGCACTGGTTGCAAATTGTTAGTCGCCAGATCAAAGTAAACACGCCCGGACGTCGATTTCAAATCATCGGCGTACCAGGATTTCTTGCCCGCGCCCAGCAGTTTTTCGACGTTCGCAGCGACTGGCCTTCCCTCTCGCTTCATGCGGGCGACCGTGCTTTCTACACCCGCGGCATCCCAAAGCTCGAATGGACCCAACTCCCAGTTGAATCCGAGACGCATCGCACGATCGATCTCAACAATCGAATCGGAGATCTCGGGAATTCGGTTCGCCGAGTAAGTCCACAGATCAGACAACGCCGGCCACAGGAACGTTCCTGCCTTGTCGCCTTTCTGCGGCCCGCTGCCTTCGAGACCCAGCAACAGGCGCAGCTTCGCGCCCGTATCTTCGATGTTCTTCGCCATGTCGAGCGCGGCGAATTTCGGTTTTTGGCGCGGATGATATTCCAGCGTCTTCCAGTCGAGAGCTAGGCGTTCGTCTTCTTTTTTCCCTTCGCCGCCTTTTGCTTTCTTGTAGAAGCCTCCTTTCGTTTTGTCCCCCAGCCATTTGCGCTCGATCATCTGCGAGAAGAAATCCGGCAGGCGCAGGTCGCTGCGTTCGTCGTGGACGTTCGCGGTCATATTGCCAACCACATGACCCAGAATGTCCAAGCCAACCAAGTCGATGGTGCGGAAGGTCGCTGACTTCGGCCAGCCCACAGCCTGTCCGGTCAGCGCGTCGACATCTTCGATGCTGAGATCCATTTCCTGCATGAGCCGCATCACATTCAATACCGAAAATGTGCCGATGCGGTTGGCAATAAAGTTCGGAGTATCTTTCGCGAGCACCACACCTTTGCCGAGACGCAGGTCGCAGAAGTGAGATACCAGATCGAGCAGAGCGCGGTCCGCTTCCGCCGTAGGAATGAGTTCCAGAAGGCGCATGTAGCGCGGCGGATTAAAAAAATGCGTGCCGAACCAGCAGCGCCTGAAATCGTCAGAGAAGCCCTCAGCAATTTTTCCTACAGGCAGGCCGCTGGTGTTGGTAGTGACAATGGTCCCGGGCTTGCGGATGCCTTCGACTTTGCGAAGCAACGCCCGCTTCAAGTCCAGATTCTCGACGACGGCCTCGATGATCCAGTCCACTTCGGCAAGCTTCTTTAAATCATCTTCGAAGTTCCCAACCGTGACGAAGCGGGCAAGTGAAGAATCCATGAAGGCCGCAGGCCTTGATTTCTTCGCGGCGTCGAGACCGGCAGCCGCAACTTTATTTCGCGCCGACCCTCTAGCCCCAGGGGCAACATCGGCTGGAACAATATCCAGCAGATAGCTGGGAACTCCAGCATTGGCAAAGTGTGCGGCGATGCGTGCACCCATGGTTCCGGCGCCCAGAACAGCAACTTTATTAATTCGTTTCATCATCTAGCCTCGAGAAAAATTCTCCACCTCACAAGAAAGGATCGCAGCGGACCGTCAATCCAAACTGATCAAAGCGTGCAGCAACGGCGCAGGCGCTTCCTTTGCCGCCGACTTATGGGTTCGCCGACAAGAATTCAGCATGTGCGATTAGATACTCCTGTGCCCGCCGCGCCATTTGTTTTTCACCTTTGTAAGCCAGCATCTTTGGCGCATCTTCGAGAGGAATCCAGCGGGCGCGCGCTACCTCAATTCTCATTGTGGGTGAAATGTGGTTAATGCGGCCGGAGCGATAGCGCATCAGATAAAAGCTGACAATTTTAAATACACGCTGACCGTCGCCCCAACTTCGCGAATATACATATTTAATGTCGTCCAGCTTCGCGACCACCTCGCCGGTCACTCCAGTCTCCTCGTAAACCTCCCGGAGTGCCGTCTCCATCGGCTTCTCGCCCGGATCCACCAGCCCCTTCGGCAGGGCCAGAATCGCCTTAGGCCTCCGCTGGATAACGTTTGTCTGGTCCGTGGCGTCCCGGTCGGCATCGCCGGGCGGCTCGATGGCGGCCATCCACCAAGCTGCGTTCCGCCGCCGGATTACCACGCCTCCCGCCGATATCTCTCGTACCATTGCCTGTAACTTAGCAGAGACACGTGGGTTAGTCACGACTTCGCTTGCGCTCCCTTTCCCCATCCGCTAAAGGTAATACAGTCTCCTCCTGCCTAAGGTAATGGCAGATAGCACGATCGGGCTCTGCAGCTTAATACGCGTTTGTGGCATCTTAAAGACAGCAGAGTTGAAGTGCCAGTTGAGCCCGTAAATGCCTGGTACGCCGGGCAGTGGGGGTGGCGGTGAAGAGCTTTGAAAAGATCGTTCGATCGGTGCAGGCCCTCGGCCGCGAACTCTCACGTAAGGCCGCCGCGCCTGGGCTGCCAATACCTGCCATAGGTCTCGCCCTCGGCGGAGGGTTTGCCCGCGGCATGGCCCACATCGGAGTGCTGAAAGTCCTCGAAGAGGAACGGATCCCGGTCCGCATCGTTGCCGGCACCAGCGTTGGCGCCCTGATTGGGGCCGTGTACTGCAGCGGCCTCTCGGTCGAAGAACTCGAAAAAGTTGCGCACTCCTGCCGCTTCACTACCTTCGCGCGCTGGACCGTTTCCCGCTACGGCTTTGCCTCGAACGACCGCATGGTGTCGTTCCTCACCCGCGTTTTGAAGGTGAAGACTTTCGAAGACTTGCGCATCCCTCTGGGCGTGACCGCAACCGACTTCAATACCGGCAAAGGCGTGGTGTTTCATTCTGGTTCAATCATCGATCCGGTGCGCGCCAGTTGCGCGTATCCGGGAATGTTTTTGCCGGTAAATATTCGCGGACGGTGGCTGGTCGATGGCATGCTCTCTTATCCCGTGCCCACGCACCCGCTGCGCGACATGGGCGCGGAGCGTGTGCTGGCTGTGCACTTGAAAGGGCAGTGGTCCAAAGATAGCGCGCCGCGGAATCTCTTTGACGTCATCGGACAATCCTTCGCCATCGCGCAAGACATGATGGGCCATCTGTGGCGCGGCGCCGCCGATCTGGTGATCGAGCCCGATGTGGCCGGCTTCGGCTACGACGATTTCAAACGTGCCGGCGAACTGATTCGCGCCGGTGAAGTCGCGATGCGGCAAGCTCTACCTGAAGTTCGCAAGTGGCTGGAAACGCCGGCAGAGACTCCTGTCGCCGCGAAAGCTCGCCCCGCGCTGCCCAGTCCGGCGCCCATGCCCGCGGACTGAACAATCGTTCTCCGGTTAATCAAGCGGCGTTCTTGTGATCGTTATTCTCTTGGCCGCCTTCTTGATTCTGATTTTTCTCAGCCGTGCCACCGCCTTTTTCCTCCTGAGCTTGGCTGGCCGCAGCTTGCTCCGTACTTTCGGGATCTTTCTTGTTTTGCTTCGCGTCTGATCTGTCCTGGGCTGCGTTCGCTTCTGGGCTATTTTCCGCGGCCTTCGGAGGCTCCTTCTTGGCTTCCTGCTCAGCACCCTTCATCGCGGAAGAAAGCAGATGATCCATCCTCACCCGGGCGGCAAGCCATCGAACGTTACTCGCATTTCCCGCTCGCTCCAGATAGGGAGCGAGCTCTTCCTCATTGGTTATGCCTTTGCCTTTCAGGAACTGCGTGATGGCTGAACTCTGCGTCTCCAAAGCCTCAAGCGAGGTGAATAGCTCATGGAGCACCTCCCGCACAACCTTCTCATCCATAGTGATCTCTCCTCGAAACCTATGCTTGGATGCAAGATGAACGCCAAATGTAAGCGCACTCACGGTCCAACTTATGCGAACTACAGCAAGCCGGTAGTGGGTGTGCATTATTGATCAGACACGACTTATCGTTTCCTGAACAATCGCAGCAGTATCCCCAGCACCTTTAGCTGGCACCTCGGGTAGCGGCGAATGACTACAACCAGGAAAAAGCTCGATTTCAATCCCCACACCTTTCTTTCGACCATTGGAAAGGGAAGGGATATGTTGTCATTCGAAAAAAGGGACACGATCTTTTCCCAGGGCGATTCCACGGATGGCCTGTTTTTTATTCAGAAGGGGAAAGTACAACTCACAGTTGTGTCGGAAGCGGGGAAAGAAGCGACTCTCGGAATCTTGAGTGATGGCGATTTCTTTGGAGAGGGCGGTCTCGCCGGTCAGCCTCTTCGCATGTCGTCGGCAGTCGCCATGACGGACTGCGTCCTTCTTCACGTCGACAGGAAAGCCATGATGAGTGCTTTAGGTCTGGAGCCGAAGCTGTCGGCACTGTTTCTCAGATGCCTGCTGAAGCGAAATATTCGCTATCAGGACGACCTGGTCGACCAGCTCTTCAACTCA
This sequence comes from Candidatus Acidiferrales bacterium, assembly GCA_035603035.1. Lineage (GTDB taxonomy): Bacteria > Acidobacteriota > Terriglobia > Terriglobales > Acidobacteriaceae > Sulfotelmatobacter. The sequence continues at coordinate 11,651 of DATNLE010000359.1, forward strand.
AGCGAAAAGCGACTGGCACGAGTGCTTCTCTTAATGGCGCAGTTTGGCAAAGAAGGTGTTTCGGAAATGTCAGTTCCGAGATTGAGTCAGGAGACGCTGGCAGAGATGGTCGGCACCACACGTTCCCGTGTCAGCTTTTTCATGAACCGATTCCGGAAGCTGGGATTTATCAACTATGACGTTGGAGACAATCTTCGCGTCCACAGTTCTCTTCTGAATGTTCTCCTCCATGATGACGACGGTGTGATCCCGGTTCCTGGCACCCAAGAACTAAACGCTCGCGCCAAAAACGCCGCCGAACCCCCCAGAACGCGCGGCGAACCGCGAGATAAAGACCGCGCCAAGACACCGGTCCTCGCCACTCCCGAACGCCGCCGGAACTGAAAACGGTCGTGGCTAAGTCCGAGACCAACGGCCGTGGCGTTGGTCTGGGCACGCCAGTGACTTCCTTGGATGGAGGCGCAGTTATGTAGAGATAACTTGGATTGTGATCTGCGTCGTGGGAGTGAAGTGCTGCTGTCTGGCAACAGGACACAGGATGAGATATGTATATAACGAGAAAAGCCTTGAGCGCTTTCTTGCGACCTTTCAGCATGTTTCTGCTGGCCTTGCTAGTCTTTCAGGGCTGCAACGGACTCAATCCCTTGTGCGGAAGTGCTCGGCCAGCGCCGGTTGTCGGGTCTCTTTCCGCTAGCACGATTACGTTCGCTCAAGTGCAACAGGGCTTTCTTCTCACCGTGACTGGTAGCAACTTTGTTTCGTCTTCTGTCGTGCTCATCAACGGCACCACGGTAAGCACTCAGGTCATGAGCAGTCAGCAGTTACAGGTCACCGTCACTACCACCTTGATCTCCGCTCCCGGAACAGCCAGCGTGACGGTCAATACTCCGAGCGGCAACTCGGGCAATTTGGGCTGTACAAGCGGTGGGACAAGCAGCGCCCTCGATTTGACGATTACTTAGCTTAGCGAGTCAGAGAAGACCTTCCACCTTAACCTTTGTCGAGGACGAGCGCTTCGTTGAGCTGATGACGGTCCCAGGACGTCTCGCCAGCTGAGGATTGGCCGCGCCCGGTTGATGAGTCTAATTGACGCGATGTATCAACATTTGCTCATTCATTTCAACGCAGCACTGGGATTCCTGATCGCCTTGGTTACTCACTGAGATTCTGATTTGGCATTCTCGCCTCTCGCTTTCGGAAGAGATGAAGAGATAAGGTTTATAGGACTCCTGATTCCATAGCCCTTCTTTAGGGCAGGAACCGTTTCACTCCGGTGATTCTTCAACGCCAACCTCCAGCGCGGTCTGTCCATGCTCGTTTCTGGCTCCGATCTCAGCGCCCCTGTTGAGCAACAGCTTGACTGTGGCAGCGTTTTCGTAGCCGCCGTTTGACGCGGCTAGCATTAAGGCGGTATCCCCGTCCTTATTCCTCGCTCGAATATTCGCCCCTCGTTCGAGAAGCAGCTTCACGGGGTCATTCGTGTTGACGACGCCGACCGGAGTCTAGGGACGGGCTCCCCGCAGTGACAAGAAAGGCGGTGTTACCGTTATTATCTTTCACGTCGACTTCGGCCCTGTTAGCACCAGTAGCCGCATGTTCTCGGTCCGTCCTGCGGAGCTGCCGCCATCAGGGCTGTGCTTCCCCCCTTGTTCTTCGCGTTGACCCGGGCGCCCTTTCCCAACAGGAGCTTCATGGATTCGAGAGTCTCGGGCGTGTCAACGACGGCACACTCACAGGCTGCTGATGGCCAAACCGAGGTTGTCCGTGCTTCCTGCAGAAGGAAGCGAATCAGCGCAGTATAGCCATGTTGTCCCCTCGGTCGAGAAGCAATCCTATGGATTTGGCATACTTGAAGCAATTTACACTGGCGGGCTCTGCATAACTTGCCTCTTGGCCACTCTAGGAACCATGGCGACGGGTTGCGGGCCGTCAATCATTAGCCGCCTGCCCTTCAAAGTCCGGTATCGAGCCCAAGGTCAAGATATCGGGAAGGGAGCATTTTGCGTCCGTATGCACCACCCCACCGCCGGTTTGACCCCCTGCACCGACTTCCTTACACTTGAGAGTGTTTCCGCCCGGCACGCCACTGAATCCGTGGAGGTTTTTCCTGAGTTTACGATTACGAGGCCTGTGGTTGGCGGCCCTGATGGGGCTGATGGGATCAAGCTGCATCGGACAGGAGCGTTCCACTCCGATCCAGCTCGATAGCAGCGAGACGCTTTTTTCCGTGCTGACGGCGCTCAATTCCTGCGGCTATGACCAGGATCTGACTATCTCGGATGTTACGCGAAGCAACGTGCGGGCCGAGGTGCAGAGGATTCTGCAGGAATCTGAAGAAGCCGAAGCCGCGCGCGCGGCGGTGTGCGACTTTTATCAGAGCTACACCGCGGAGAGGAATACGAATCGCAGTTTGTCGCCGTATATTTCGTTGGCGTTGTACATGGACGGTCCTCCACATTTTGTACCGCGACTGAAGGAAGAGGAGTTGCCGCCGGATGCGGCGGCGGTTGCGCCTTTCGGGGCGATCCTCGAACGCTTCTACGATAAGGTGCGTCTGCACTCCATCTGGGAGCGGCACCGTAACGACTACGCTGCGGGGATGAACCGTTATCATGAGCCCCTGGCGAAGATGGTGTTCGACACTGAAATCTACTTGAAGCAACCATCATCGCAGTATTTGGGACGGAGGTTCACGATTTATCTGGACTTCATGGGCTCGCCGAACGAAACAGATGCACGGAATTACGGAGCGGATTATTACGTGGTTGTCTTTCCAGCCCCGAACACGCCTTCCGGAGCGGCGCCCCGGGCGGCGCTGAAGATGGACCAGATTCGCCACACCTTCTTACACTATGAACTTGATCCGCTGGCGGCAAAGCATTACACCGCGATCAAGCGGCTGGAACCTCTGCTGCAGTCCGTGAAGCGCGCTCCTCTGGAGGAAAGCTTCAAGACTGACATTTCGCTGCTGGTAACGGAGTGCCTGGTGAGGGCCATCGAGATCCGAACGACTGGGAGCAAGCAAGCGGCGGAAGAGGCGATGCGGGCCCAGGCGGTCGATGACGCGGTGAAGCAAGGCTACATTCTTACCCGGACGTTTTACGACACGGTGGTGGCATTCGAAAAAGATCCGGCGGGCGTACGCGGAGCGTACAGTGGTTTTCTTGAGAATATAGATCTGAAGAAAGAAGAGAGGATGGCGGCGGAAGTACATTTTGCCAGCAAGAGTTCGCCCGAGTTAGTGCAGTTATCGCGTCCTGAGGAGCGGCGGATGCTGCTCTCGGCGGAGAAACGGCTGGCGGCGGGCGATCCCAAGGGCGCGCAGGAGCTCGCGCAGCAGGCGCTGGATAAGAAGATTGGAGACCAGGGGCGGGCGCTGTTCATTCTGGCGGAAGTCGCCGTTGCAAACAAGAACAGAGATGGGGCGCAGGATAATTTTCAGAAGGCGATTGAAGCGTCGAAGGATCCGAAAGTGGTCGGGTGGTCGCACGTGTATCTGGGACGGATTCTGGATATGAAAGAAGATCGCGACGCGGCTGTGCAAGAGTATCGCGAGGCGTTGAACAGCTCCGGCCAGTTACCTGAGATCAAGGCGGCTGCGGAACGAGGTTTGCAACAAGCCTACGAACCTCCAGCCAAGGCGCAGTAGCACAGCAACAATGCGGAAGCCATTTAGAATGCAGGAACGAATGGCAGCTGTGGAAGTGGAGTGAAGCCATGGCAGTTCAAGGAGAAAGCATGACGCGAACAGCAATCATCTTATGTGTAGCGCTGGGGATTTCGGTGGGAACCTTCGGCCAGAACAAGCCAGCGGCCCAGACTCCACCGGCAGGGCAAGCGGCAGCGCCTGCGGGAAAACGTCCACCGCAAGCCAAGACGCAACCAGAGTTTGACGCGTACAAGGCTGTCGTGGCGATAACCGATCCCGCAGCACAGGAGAAGGCGGCGGACGACTTTGCGACAAAGTTTCCAGAAAGCGAGTTGCGGCCCTTGCTTTACAAAGCGGTGTTGCATTCCTACCAACAGGCAAACAATGCCGACAAGATGATGGCTATGTCGCAGAAAGTTCTGAGCTTCGATCCCGACGATCCGGAAGCCCTGCTGGGCGTCGCGCAAGTGCTGGCCGAGCGCACGCACGACACTGACCTGGATAAGGATCAGCGCATCGCGGAAGCCAGGAAAGACGCACAGCGCGCGCTTGTAACTGTGGAGACAGATGTTCCCAGCGCGGGTGCGCCGGCGGAGCAACTGAATGCGTTTAAGGCATTTCTACGCTCCGAGGCATACGCGATTTTGGGAACCCTCGACTTCAATGCGAAGGCCTGGGCCGATGCGGAAGGAAATTTGAGAAAGTCGATTGATGCATTTCCGCAGCAGGTGGATCCGGTTGCAGTGTTCCGCTTGTCCGTGGCGTTGGATATGCAGAACAAGTATCCCGAGGCTTTGAAGTACGCCAATCAGGCCGTGGATTTGACCAAACCGGGCACTGGCGCCGGGGATGCGGCGCGCAAGGAGAAGGATCGTCTGATTCAGTTGATCGGTGGCATCAACGACACGCCGGCGAAATAGTATGCGAGTCCAACGCGCCATCATGACTTCGCCAACAAGACGACGTTTCGCGCGGCTCGCTCAGAATCTTTGCGGCGCAAAAAAAGAAGCGCTTGCGTAGGATGACATTCCAGCCGGATTAACGCGCGCCAGTCCAATCATGAAAGAACGGGAAATCGCCGCGCTGGAAACCGCATTGCGCTACCGCTTTCACCGGCATGGAGTGATCGAGCAGGCGATTACGCACAGCTCACAGGCGCGCGAGCAGGAGTCGCAGCAAGCAGGCGAGAATAAATACCGAGTCAACGATAATGAACAGTTAGAGTTTCTGGGCGACGCAATACTGGCACTGGTCACGAGCGAAGAATTATTCCAGCGGTTTCCGCAGTTTCGCGAGGGGGAACTCTCGAAGCTGCGCGCTCATCTGGTGAGTGAGCGGCACTTGATCCAGGTGGCGCAACAATTGGAGCTCGGACATTATCTCCGCCTGGGGCGAGGTGAAGAGAAGAGCGGGGGCCGAAGCAAGACGGCGCTTCTGGTGGACGCACTGGAAGCCATTCTGGCAGCCATTTACCTCGACGGAGGAATGCAGCCGGTCCGCGAATTTATCGTGCGCGAGATTCTGGCGCCTGAACTCGAGCGCATGAATCGTGAAGGCGGCACGCTGCCGATGACTGATTTCAAGTCCGCCCTGCAAGAAACTTTGCAGGGATTGGGAATGGCGCAACCTTCTTATGTGCTGGTGGAGGAAGCGGGACCGGAACACCGGAAGACGTTTACGGTGGAAGTGCGTTTGAACGCGACTAAAGCCGATGGCGGCGCGGAATTTGTTGGACGCGCGCAAGGTTCGACCAAGAAGACGGCGGAGCAGGATGCGGCGCGGCAGTTATTGACATATCTGGCTTCACGGCCGCAATCGTCGGGCTCCAAACTGGCGCACGGATCGCGGTCCGCGGAGCAACACTAGAGTGGCGGGCAGCGTGGACTCAATGAATTCCCGGAGTGATCATTTTTCGAATGGGCAGGTATCAGTCGATCATCTGCCGAGCGATCCCTTGTTGAACCGTCCGTTGTCGAACGCCCCCTTGTCGTGCGACAGGCCGGTGGCAGATCGGAGAGCGGCGTGGACGGTGGGCTCGGGCCTCAGCGGTTCTGTACAGTCCCTGCTGGGAACGGTGGTGATCGCGGTTTTTGTGATCACATTTGTGGTGCAGGCATTTCAGATTCCTTCTCCGTCGATGGAGAATACGCTGCTGGTGGGCGATTATCTGCTGGTGAATAAGTTGTGTTACGGCGGAGGTGGTGTAGCCGACCTGCTTATGCCCTACCGCCGGGTGCAGCGGGGCGACATCGTGGTCTTCCATTATCCGGTGAATCCGGCGCAGCATTTTGTGAAGCGGGTGATTGGCGTGCCGGGGGACCGGGTACGGCTGATCAACAAGCAGGTGTTCGTGAACGGAGCGCCGCTGAAAGAGCCTTATGCGCACTTCAGCCGGCCCTCCAATGATTCGTTCCGGGATAGTTTTCCCCGGCTGGATGTGGCGGCGGGCGAGACTCCGGAATGGTGGGTGCAGCTTCGAAAATTAGTAGAGGATGGGCAGCTCATTGTTCCCCAGGGACATTATTTTGTGATGGGGGACAATCGGGACGATAGTTACGACAGCCGCTATTGGGGGTTTGTGCCACAAGCCAATATTATTGGGCGGCCGCTGCTGATTTACTGGTCGATACAGGAAGGAGATGGCGAGATCACTGCGCCAACTTCCGTAGCTGGCAAACTGGCGCACTTTGTTTACGCGGTGGCTCATCTCTTCCAGATCACGCGCTGGAACCGGACGCTGCGGTTGGTGAAATAAAGTTTCTGCAGATAAGATAGCTTTGCAACCCAAGATGGGATGGATTGATCACGGTGGCGAAAAAGGATAGCAAAGCAAAGAACGAACTCGAAGAGAAACCACGGGAGACGACCGTGGAATTTCTATCGTCCCTGGCCGCAGTCCTGGTGACAGGATTGTTCATCATCACTTTTGTGGTGCAGGCGTTCGAGATCCCTTCCAGTTCGATGGAGAAGACCCTGCTGATCGGCGACCACGTTTTCGTGAACCGCATCCAGTTCGCGCCGCGAACACCGTGGGTGGGACCAATGCTGCCCTACCGCCAGGTGAGACGTGGCGATATCGTCGTATTTCTGGCGCCCTGTGAGCCGGGATTGTATGTGGTCAAACGGATCATCGGCGTCCCCGGCGACCGCATTCACCTGCGCAACGGCGTGGTCTATCGCAACGGTGAAGCCTTGCAAGAACCTTACGTGATTCACTCGCAGGATGCAGCGGCGTTTCCCAATCCCTACCGCGACAATTTTCCCGCCGTGCCGCCCTCGGAGAGCTCTAACGTCTATCCGTGCTGGGAGCCGGAACTTCCTATGCACATCCAGGGCGACGACCTGGTGGTGGCGCCGGGGCGTTATTTCGGAATGGGAGACAATCGCGATGTGAGCCTGGACAGCCGCTACTGGGGCTTCATTCCGCAGGAAAATATTATTGGGCGTCCTATGTTTATTTACTGGTCGTTTGAGACGCCGAGCGATCAGTATCGCAAGACCGATTTGGGGGACCGAATTGGATTTCTAGCGCATGTGGTGTTGCACTTTTTTGACGAGACTCGGTGGCGGCGAACGCTGCGAGTGGTGAAGTGACGCGTCTTTCCACCCGGCGGCGGACTGCGGCCGCGGCCGTAGCCATTCTGCTGATTTTGTTTCTTTTGCGTCCGGGTGTTTCCCGCCTGAAGTCGCGCATTGCGAATTCCCTCAGCCGGGCAGTGGCACGTCCGGTGGAGATTGGATCCGTGCATCTTCGTTTCCTGCCGCAGCCTGGGTTCGATCTTGAGAATCTGGTTATCAACGAAGACCCGGCATTCGGTGCAGAGCCCATGCTGCGCGCGCCCGAGGTTACAGCGCTGGTTCGGTTGACGTCGCTGGTGCGCGGCCGGCTGGATATTTCCCGGCTGGAACTGACTGAGCCAAGTTTGAACCTGGTGCGTAGAGAAGATGGACGCTGGAACTGGGAGGCTCTCCTGGAACGCACGGCGCGAACGCCTCTGGCACCTACAGCAAAATCGAAGCGTGGGGCGCGTCCCGGGTTTCCCTACATTGAGGCTAGCTCCGGCAGGATCAATTTTAAAGCCGGACCTGAGAAAAAACCGTATGCATTGTTGAATGCCGACTTTGCCTTATGGCAGGAATCAGAGAATGCCTGGGGAGTAAGGTTGAAAGCGGAACCGCTGCGCACGGATATGAGCTTGAGCGACACCGGTCTGTTGCGAATGAGCGGAACATGGCAGCGGGCCGGGAGCCTGCGCGAGACTCCACTGCAGTTCAACCTGAGTTGGGAGCGCGTGCAACTGGGACAACTGAGCAAACTGGTGTTAGGCCGCGACCAGGGCTGGCGCGGAGAAATTCTGATCGACGCGATTCTAAGCGGTACCCCGGCTACGATGCAGATCGCATCGGATATGGCGATCCGTAATTTCCATCGCTATGACATCTCCACCAGCGACGGATTGCGGTTGGCGGCGCATTGTGACAGTAAGTACAGTTCAGCGGAAAACATCATGCGCGAGATCTTCTGCAGCAGTCCTGTGGGCAACGGGACGATCATTCTGCACGGTGATGCAGGACCGCTCGGAATGCACCAGGTGGACTTGGCATTGAATGTGGAAAACGTACCCGCGAATGCTCTGGCGCAACTGGCACGACGCGCCAAGAAAAATCTGCCGGCCGATCTTGTAGCCACGGGAAGTGTGCAGGCTAATTTCAGACTCAAAGAACAGAAGGGCGCGACACACGGCCCGGAGTTTCAGGGGCGCGGCGAAATTGCGAATCTTCGGCTGCAGTCGGCGAGCAGCAAAGAGGAACTGGCTCCGGGCAGCGTGCCATTCGTGCTGAGCTCAGACAGCAGCGACCATGATCCATGGCGGACTGCGGCGCTTCGGCAGAGACAGCTGGGTGCTGCGGCACTTCCATTTCCGGGTGAACTGCATATTGAGTTCGGACCTTTCCCGGTCGCGTTGGGACGGCCCCTGTCCGCGCAGGCGAGAGCATGGGTGGGCCGGTCGGGTTACGGAATCGCCGTGCGAGGCGATGGCGAAGTGTCACATACGCTGCGGATGGCGAGTTTATTTGGACTACAAGCGATGAAGGCCAACATTGAGGGCGTGGCGGGTCTGGATCTGCGGATTGGCGGATCGTGGGCGGAAAATGCGCCGGTCTCTCCCGCGGGCTTTTCCTTGCCGAAAGTGACCGGCAGGGTGCAGCTGCGCAATGTCCGTGCAACTGTGCGAGGGACGAATGATCCGATCGAAATTTCTTCTGCGGAGTTGAAGCTTTTACCCGACGAGGCACGCGTAGAAAAATTGCTGGCGCGGGCCGCCGATGCGGACTGGACCGGCTCGATGATTGTGCCGCGCAGTTGTGGAATGCCGGGAGCGTGCCTCGTCTACTTCAATTTGAATACCGACGACCTTGGACTGATTAGTCTTTACGAATGGCTGAGCCCGCAACCGAACGAACGCCGTTGGTATCAGCTGCTGACCTCTGCCCGGCCTGGGGCTCCGTCGTTTCTGGGAAGCTTGCGGGCATCGGGAAAAGTGAATGCGCGTCGCTTGCGGATTCACAATGTGATTGCGGAGCGAGTCTCCGCTTCCGTGGAGTTGGAACGAGGGAAGGTGAAGGTTTCTGGTCTGCGCGCGGACTTGCTGGGGGGAAAGCATCGCGGCGATTGGCAGGCGGATTTCACCGCGTCAATCCCCGTCTACGGAGGCTCGGGAACGCTGACCTCGGTTTCTCTAGAACAAATGGCTGATGCGATGCACGATCCGTGGATTTCCGGAACCGGTGGGGCGACGTATCAGTTCAAAGGATCGGGTACGACGTTCGATGCATTCTGGCAATCGCTCGATGCCGGTCTTCGTTTCGACCTGCGGGAGGGGGTGCTGCCGCATATTTCGCTGACGAGCGATGCAGGACCGCTGCAGTTCACGCACTGCCAGGGGCTTGCCCGGTTGCATGACGGGAAAATCGAAATTGAGAAGGCTGCTCTGCTTTCTCCGGGCGTAGAGTATGAGATCAACGGCACGGCGTCGGATGGACAAGTGCTGGACTTCAGACTGACTGCTGCCTCGGATGTGAAAGCGACACGCGCAGGCTCGCTTATCTACAGCATTACGGGCACTATGGCGGAACCGCGGGTGCTGACTCCAACGCCCGAAACGCAGGCGCAATTGAAGCCTTGAGCGCTGGCGCGACGCCTCCGGCTTGGCCAATGAAGCTGCCGCGATCTGTCGGATTTCACGTTCTTCTCTAATTACGGGGTGTATCCCGCGCCACGCAGAACTTTTCCCGGTAAAGCGCCAGTTATCTTTGCTTCGTCGACCACGGGCACGCCGTTCACCAGAACATATTCCATTCCCTCGGAAAGCTGGTTTGGATTATCGAAGGTGGCGAGATCGCGCACGGTTGTGGGATCGAAGATGACCACGTCGGCCCACATCCCCGCCTTGAGAGCACCGCGATCAATAAGGCGCAGACGCTGAGCGGGCAAGGCGGAGAATTTGCGGATGGCGTCTTCCAGGGTAAGAGCTTTTTCTTCGCGGACATATTTTCGCAGGATGCGCGGGAAGGTTCCGTAGGCGCGGGGGTGAGGATGCTCCTGGCCTAGAATGCCCTCTGGCGAGGTTCCCGATGAGTCGTTGTCGATGGCGACCCAGGGCTGTTGCAGCGCGAGTGTGACATCGGGTTGAGACATTCCGAAGACGGCAACTCCTGCGTTGGGATCTTCGCTGAGGAAATCGAAGAGGGCATCCATCGGATCTTTATTCCAAAGTTTCGCGATCTCGGAAAGACGTTTGCCTTCCAGCGGAAGCATCTTGGGATTCTGCACGACTCCGATCATGACTGCTTCAGGGCCGGGGATTTCCTGCCATTCGTTGTCCCAATCTTTGGAGGGCGTGAGCAAGTCTCTGCGGATGCGCTCGCGGGTCGCGGGATCTTTGAGGCGCTCTACGAGTTTTGCCGTTCCCCCATCGTGCGCCCATGGCGGAATGAATGCGGAAAAATCGTTGAACCACGCGGTGTAGGCGTATGTGTCGGCGGTGACGTCGCAGCCCGCCGCCCGGGCCCCGTTGATTTTGGCGACCACCTCGGGCATGCGTCCCCAGTTATTTTTTCCGGCAACTTTGAGGTGCCAGATTTCCACCGGGACATGAGCTTCACGTCCGATGCGCAGTGCCTCGTCGATGGCTTCGAGGACCGAGTCGCTTTCGTTGCGCATATGGGTGGAATAGATGCCGCCGAATTTGCCGGCCTCAGCCGCCAGCGCGATTAATTCCTCCGTCTTCGCGTACGGCGCAGGAGCGTATTCCAGAGCGGTGGAGACGCCAACCGTGCCGTCCTTCATCGCTTCCCGCACGAGTGTTTTCATCTGCTCGAGCTGATCTGGAGTGGGTTGTTTGTTGTCGTCCCCGAGAACCAGGCGGCGGACTTGCGTGGCGCCAACGTAACTGGCAAGGTTGATGCCCATGCCCTGTTTTTCGATACGCGCGAAATATTGGCGGAAGGTGCGCCAGTCGGGAGTGATGTGATAGTGCTCGTAACCGGCATGATCGGACTGAATGACAGCGTCGTTGAGCGGCGCCACAGTGCCGCCTTCGCCGGTAATTTCTGTCGTGATGCCCTGATATATTTTCGAAGGAAGCCGAGGATCGACGAGAATGGTGAGCTCTGATTGCCCGAGCATATCGATGAAACCGGGAGCAACGACTTTGCCGGCAGCGTCGATCGTGCGCTTGCGGGAAGCCAAAGCGAGGTTGCCGATGGCGGCGATTTTTCCATCGCGAATGCCCAGGTCGCCGGAGTACCAGGGAGAGCCCGTACCGTCGATGATATGGCCGTTGGTGATGACCAGATCGAAGCTGATATTTGCTTGAGCCGGCGAGCGAATGGCGATGAATGTGAGCGAGACAACAAGCAAGCGGGTCAATCTAACAAGCTTCATTCGTTTTTCTCGGCAAGCGGGGTGGATCGCGCATTATAAAGCATGGGATCGGGGAGTTTTCTTCGAATTGACAATGCCCACGCCTCGATTGAGTCCCCGGAGCGGCGGCGCTACTCTCGGCAATCGACTCCGAAGCCGGGATCTGCACCCTTGCGTGATAGTATCGACAATACCTTCGCATGATGCTGCAACCTGTGGATTTTGGCGCTGTAGTTCCGTCGTGCCTCGTCTCGACTCGTTGAAAGTAAAAGCAAATGACAACTTCGACCAAATTGCGGAAGCGCGTGCTCAGCGGCATGCGCTCGACCGGCAAACTACATCTCGGTAATTATGTGGGCGCCCTCGACAACTGGGTGCGGATGCAGGATGAGTACCAGTGTTTCTTCGAAGTGGCCGACTGGCACGCGCTCACAACGGATTATGCCGACACTTCCCGGGTGAAGGAGAATTCGCTGGAGGTGGCTCTGGACTGGCTGGCAGCGGGACTAGATCCCGAGAAGTCTGTGATCTTCATTCAATCGCACGTGCCCGCGCATGCCGAGTTGCACCTCCTGTTCTCGATGATTACGCCTCTGGGCTGGCTGGAGCGGGTTCCCACATACAAGGAGCAGCGTGAAAACATCAAAGACAAAGATTTGGGGACGTATGGCTTTCTGGGTTATCCCGTGCTGCAGTCAGCGGACATTCTGATTTACCAGGCGGACGTCGTTCCCGTGGGCGAAGATCAGGTGGCGCACGTGGAGTTGACGCGGGAGATTGCGCGGCGCTTCAACGGTTTCTACGGACAACACCGAGAAGTTTTCCCCGAGCCGCAGTCCCTTCTCACTCCTGCCCCCAAGCTGCCCGGCACAGATGGACGCAAAATGTCGAAATCGTACGGCAACACCGTTCTTCTGACCGATCCGGAGCCACTGGTACGTCAGAAGCTGAAGACGATGGTGACCGACCCGGCACGCGTGCGGCGCTCTGACCCGGGGAATCCAGATGTCTGCCCGGTGGGCGATCTGCATAAGATTTTCAGCGACGCCGCTACGATGGAAAAAGTGAATGTGGGATGCCGGACGGCAGGCATCGGGTGCATCGAGTGCAAAGGCTGGGCGGCGGATGCGCTGGTGCAACTCCTGAGTCCCATGCAGGAGCGGCGCAAGAAATTCGAGGAGAATCCGCGGCTGGCTTGGGATATTCTTGAGGCAGGCGCGGAGCGGGCGCGGAAAGCGGCAGACGAGACGATGGGTCAGGTGCGCGACGCGATGGGGATGTCGCTCGTGTACGCAGGGCCGCCGGGGAAGGAGGGGAACTAGGATGGAAGATCGAATCGTCGCTTCCGTGGAGAGTTCCGCGGAGAGTTCGGTGCAGTCCGCCTCGCCGGCACCTGTGACGAAACCATCCGCGCATGCCAAGCCCGCTGGGAAACCAGATTCACAAAAGAAGGATTCGCCAAGAAAAGATGAGAGCGATTCTCCGTTTGCGGTTTCGGTCACCGATGTTTATGAAGGGCCGCTCGACCTGCTGCTGGATCTGATTCGCAAGCAGGATATCGACATCTACGACATTCCCATAGCCCGGATTACGGCGCAGTATCTGGCTTACGTGGAAAAGATTCGCGAGCTGGACGTGAATGTGGCGGCCGACTTTATTTATATGGCCGCGGTGCTGATTCACATCAAGTCGAAGATGCTGCTGCCGCGCGATCCGTCGGCCAAGGCGGAGGAGTTGGAAGATCCGCGAACCGAGCTGGTCAACCGGTTGCTGGAGCATGAGAAATTTAAATCGGCGGCACAGATGCTCTTGCAGAAGCAGCAGATTGAAGATGCGGTGCTGACGAATCCGGCGTTGAAGCAGTTCATGGATGCGGAAGGTACCGAACCGGAGATGGCTGCTGACGTGATCGATCTGGTCAAAACGTTTCAGCAAATTCTGGAGCGCGTGCGCACGCGCCCGATGATTAATGTCAACGAAGAAACCGTGACCGTGGGGCAGATGATTGATTATCTGCGGCGGCGGCTGGCGTTGGAATCACGTCCCATACGGTTGAAGCAGCTTTTGCTGCGCGTGCCGTCGCGCCAGGCCTTGGTTTGCATGTTTCTGGCATTGCTCGAAATGGTGCGCCTACAGGCGATTCAAGTTCGGCAGGACGAGTTGTTTGGAGAAATCGCCGTGCGCAAGCATACAGGATTCGACGCGGTGATGGCCGAGCAGGCTGCGGTGCGCGATGATTGGCGGTAACCCAGCAGTGGCCGGTATTGGGTTGTCAGATCAGATCTTATGAGTCTTAAAGCTCAACTCGAAGCCATTATCTACGCGGCGGAGATTCCCATCACAACCGAGCAGATGGTGCAACTCGTCAAGCAATCCGTGATCGCCGAGGGTGCGGGCGACGAGGTTGAGGTCAAATCACGGGTGCGCTCTTGCCTGGAGGAACTGGTAGGCGAATACGGCAGCCAGGACCGCGGGATCGAGATTCGGCAAGTCGCGGGCGGGTACCGGATGTCGACCAAACCGGAGCAGCACGAAATGGTGCGCAGCTTTGCCAAGAGTTTGAAGCCGCCGATTCGATTGTCGCTGCCGGCTTTGGAAACGCTGGCAGTAATCGCCTATAAACAGCCGGCGACGGTACCGGAGATTAATGAAATTCGCGGCGTCGATTCTGGCGGAGTAATTGCGACTTTGCTGGATCGCAAGCTGATTACCACCGCGGGTCGGAAACAAGTAATCGGGCGGCCGATTCTCTACAAGACCACCAAGGAATTCCTGATGCGCTTCGGCTTGAAGGATGTCAACGAACTGCCGAGCATGGAAGAGTTCGAGAAGCTCGTGGCCGAATCGTTCCAGGGAGAGTTGACTTCGGTGGAAGACGCGGCGCGAAGTGATTCGGATTCTCGGGAGCGGGCCTCCGATGTCACCACTTCGGCTGAGGCATCCGCAGAAGCCGTTTCAGAATCTGCCGCACAGAAAGAGTAGTCACGTCACTCGAAGCTGGGAAGCTTCGCACACATGCCCGCTGAACGTCTGCAAAAAATTATTGCCGCGGCTGGGATTGCTTCTCGACGCAAAGCCGAGGAGTTGATCAGTGCGGGCCACGTTAAGGTTAACGGCACGGTGGTCACAGAACTTGGGTCAAAGGCGGACCCGGACAACGATCATATACGCGTTGATGGCAAGCTGTTGCAGGGTGCGCAACACCACGTTTACCTGCTGTTGAATAAACCCAAAGGCTACGTAACCACGGTTAGTGATCCAGAAAAACGGCCGACGGTGATGCAATTAATCCGCGGCGTGAGGGGGCGTGTTTATCCTGTGGGCCGGCTGGACTATGCCAGCGAAGGGTTATTGCTTCTCACCAATGATGGCGCTCTGGCGAACAAATTGATGAAAGCGGCTTCGCAGGTGTCGAAAACTTATGTGGTGAAAGTTGCCGGAGTGCCGAGCGCCGAGTCTCTGGAAAAACTGCGCGGTGGAGTTTCGATCGAGACCGAGGACGGGCGGAGAGTCCGGACTGCGCCAGCGGGCATCCGACTGGTGAAAGAGGCCAACAATCCGTGGTACGAGGTCACGTTAATCGAAGGCCGCAATCGCGAGATCCGGCGCATGTTTGAAAAGGTTGGACACCACGTGGAGAAGATTAAGCGCGTCCGCTACGGGCCGCTCACCCTCGATGTTCCGCCGGGGAAATTTCGCGCGCTGACTGAGGCCGAGGTCGATCGGCTGCGGACTGTGTGCAACAAACCCATGGCGGCAGCGAAGCGTTCCATGGCATGATGGGCGGCAGGCATGAGCCGCATCTTCGATCTTCTTTCCAAGCCGGCCCGCGACCTGGGCGCGATGAGTATTCCCAGCGAAACAGATGCGGCGCTGGAGCGCTCTTCCGAGCTCATCAAACTGGATTCCAACGAAAATCCCTTTGGCCCCTCGGCACATGCCATCGACGCCATGAGGGGCGCGCTGGCTCAGGTGAGCTCCTATCCCGACGACGACTGCAGCGGGCTACGTCTGAAATTGGCTGGACATCACGGGGTGCCACCGGAACAGGTACTCGTCGCTGCCGGATCAACCGCCTTGCTGAGCCTGCTGTGCCAGACGCTGCTCGCCCCGGGACTGAAGGCGGTGACCAGCGAACGCTCGTTCGTTGTGTATTCGATGGCGGTGCGGGCTGCGGGGGCACGCTTGATCGAAGCACCCATGCGCAACAACAGTTTTGATCTGGAAGCAATTCTTGCCGCCATCGACTCCGAGACGCGCATCATTTTTCTGGCAAACCCGAATAACCCAACCGGCACGATGCTCGAAGCGGCGGTAGTGGAGCGGTTTCTGGCTCAGGTTCCCGGCCATGTCGTGGTCGTGCTGGATGAGGCTTACTACGAATTTGCGCTGCACTTCGCAGCGCTGCGGGGAGCGACCTATTCGAAGTCGCTGGATTATCTCAGTCAGGGCGCGAGCGTGGTGGTGTTGCGCACATTTTCTAAAGCCTACGGGCTCGCCGGTCTGCGAGTGGGATACGGTTTGGGCGCCTCTGACCTGATGGGATACTGTGCGCGCATGCGCAATACGTTTTCCGTCTCGTCGGTGGCGCAAGCCGCAGCGTTGGCGGCGCTTGACGACCAGGTTCACATTCAACGCGTAGTAGAGAACAATGCCATACAGTCTCGAGATCTCACGCGAGCATTGGAAACATTGGGATACCGCGTGGTTCCCACCTCAGCGAATTTTCTCTTCTGCGATGCGGGAGGAGATGCCACCGCATTCGCCAAACGTTTGCACCATGAAGGCGTGGCGGTGCGTCCGCTCGGGGCTTGGGGAGCGCCCAATTCCATTCGCGTAACAATTGGTACTCCTGAGCAGAACCAAGCCTTCCTGAGCGCGGTTCGGCAGCTTGGATCGGGCAATCCCACGCCTGGTTTTGAGAGTTCAAGCTCGGCGCCATGATATTCTATTGACTACCAGCTGCGTACCGTTTTGGCGGAAATTTCCCCGCAGTTCCAGAAAAAGTTTCCAGAAGAAAGCTTCTTGCCGAAGCTTCCCTGAAGAAGCCCAGAAGAAGAGAAACTCGAAATCATGCTTTCAGTCAGTAATGTTTCCATGCGCTACGGCGCCAAAATTCTGTTCGACGAAGTCTCTGTGGCGTTCACGCCGGGCAAGCGCTATGGCCTCACCGGCCCCAACGGCGCCGGTAAGTCCACCTTCATGAAGCTGCTCAGCGGTGAACTGGACCCGCAGAAAGGCACCGTCGTTCGCCCCCGAAAGCTGGGTGTTCTAAGTCAGGATCAGTTCGCCTTCGACGCCCACTCCGCTATCGACACCGTCATCATGGGCAACAAGCGCCTCTGGGCCGCCATGCAGGAGCGCGATGCCATCTACTCCAAGGCCGACATGACCGACGAAGACGGCATGAAACTCGGCGAACTCGAGGGGATCGTCGGCGAAGAAGACGGCTACACCGCTGAAAGTGATGCCGCCATCTTGCTCCAAGGTCTGGATATCCCCGACGAACTTCACGCCCGAAAGATGGGAGAACTTCAAGGCGGACAGAAAGTTCGCGTCCTTCTGGCGCAAGCATTATTCGGTCATCCGCAAGCCCTGCTGCTGGACGAACCTACCAACAACCTCGACTTGGATTCGATCCACTGGTTGCAGGGATTTCTAAATGAATACGACGGCGTCGTAATCGCTATCTCGCACGATCGTCACTTCCTCAACAGCATCTGCACCCACATCGCCGACATCGACTACGAGACTATCATCACTTACACCGGATCATATGACGAAATGGTCCTCGCCAAGACGCAAGTGCGTTCTCAGATTGAATCGCAAAACGCACAGCGCGAAAAAAAGATTTCGCAGTTGAACGAATTCATCGCGCGCTTCTCCGCCGGCACGCGTTCAAGCCAGGTGCAGTCCCGACGCAAAGAAGTGGAACGCCTGCAAGTAACGGAGCTGGCCAGATCAAACATACAGCGCCCCTACATCAAATTCGAGCAGAAGCGCCCTTCGGGCAAACATATTCTCGAAGTCGAGAACCTCAGCAAGGCTTACGGTGATAAGAAGGTGATTCGCGGTTTCACCGCCAGCATTACGCGCGGAGAAAGAATCGCCCTGATGGGCCGCAACGGAGCAGGGAAGACCACGCTGGTGAACTCCCTTCTGGCGAATTCGCCGACCACTCCGGAAGCCGAGTTGCGCAAGACCAGCGGTTACGACGGTCCCTTCGTCGACTCCGGCAAGATAATTTGGGGACATGAAGCCTCCATCGGATATTTCGCCCAGGACCACCGCGGCCTCATCGAAGGCGGCACCACCGCGCTGGAGTGGCTGCATCAGTGGAATCCCGCCGCCGTCGGCGAAGAGATTCGCGGTCTGCTCGGTCAGATGTTGTTTGCCCGGGATGAAGCCACCAAATCCACCAGCGTTCTTTCTGGCGGAGAAGCCGCACGCCTCCTGTTCTGCAAGCTGATGCTGCAAAAGCCAAACGTGCTTGTGCTCGATGAGCCCACGAACCATCTTGATCTCGAAGCGATCAATGCGCTCAATATTTCCTTGCAGCGTTATCAAGGAACCGTTTTCCTCGTGAGTCACGATCACGATCTAATCGATGAAGTCGCCACCCGCATCTGGCACTTCGAAAGCGATCACAAGATCACCGACTTCAAGGGCACTTACGAGGAGTACCAGGCCGCCGTCGCGGTCTAGCAAAATCCATGGAGAGACAGCCGCCGTCGGCTGTTTGGTCGAGGAAGATCGGCTGCACCATTTCCGCTGCATGTAGATTATCCAGGTTCTCCACAGAGTTCCACAAGCTTTTACAGTTGCCTTTTAAGTAGCAACTTGCGCATAATGACAAAGGGTATATCCTTGCGTTGGCACCTTTACCCGAGATCCGGCGCGAGAGGTAGTGAGCGTCTTGTACAGTCGAGCTGATTTACTCAGAATTCTCCATCTCACTCCGCGCCAGTTGGCAAGCTGGGAGCGTGCGGGCATTATCGTCGCCTCGGCGTCCTATTCCTTCTCCGACTTGCTGAAGATCAAGAAAGTCCGCGACCTCTGTGCCATGCGCGTGCGTCCCGCCGTGATTCGCGAGTCGCTCGAAGCCATGCAGAAGCAGGCTTCCGGCATGGGGAATCCGCTGGTCGAAGCGGGCGCTTCTTCCACCACCAAGCATCATCGGGTCGCTTTCCGCCACGAAGGCAGGCTGCTGGAGCCTATCGCCGGACAGTTCGTGATGGATTTCACCGCTCGCGAAAAGATCGTGAGCAGCGCCCCAATTCCCGCGGCAGAAGCCGCTCCGCGTGAGGACGATGCCGCCGCCTGGTTCGCACGCGGCATCGCGCTAGAAGAAGATCCCGCGACCCAAACCGAAGCCCTTGTTGCCTACCAGAAAGCCCTCGAGTTTCAGCCTAACCACGCCGCCGCGCACATCAACCTGGGAACGCTTTACTACAACCGTCAGGACTTCGCTTTGGCCGAAAAACACTACCGGGCTGCGCTGCGAAGCGATCCGCGCTATGCCCTCGCCTATTTCGACTTGGGAAATGTTCTCGACGAAACCGGCCGCGTGCAGGAGGCCATACAGACCTATAAAATGGCTGTCCAACTTGCCCCCACCTACGCCGACGCGCACTACAACCTAGCTCTCGCCTACGAAAAAATTCGCGAGCCCCGCAAGGCCCTGAAGCACTGGCAAGCCTATATCAAGCTCGACACCACGGGCCCCTGGTCCGTCCACGCCCGCAACCAAATCCAGCGCATCCTCCAAGCCGACACGCTGAAGCTGGTACACACCCGCCGCACGTAGTGCTTTTCGGCGGCATTGTGAGGACAGCCGCCCTCAGCTGTCCAGCGAGCGCAGCTCGACCCGATTCCTGCGATTCACTCCTATACCTGGCGTGACTGCTGAGCGCACCCGTTTTTCAGGCGAAGCGAAGGATCTCGCGGTGTCGGAACGAGCCCTAAAGCCCCCCGCCCGATGGGGAAGATGCGGGGGCTTCGGGATGACGCCGTCGTGGTGGAGCAGGACTGCCTCCGCGCCCGCAACCATCAAGCGCATCCTTCAAGCCAACGCGCTTAACTCACGCCGCAGCTAAGAATCGACCGACAGCCTTCCTCGGTGTAACCCGCTGTCCCCTGTGTTCAAAGACTTTCAGCCAAAACCATTACTCTCCGTTCTGCTAAAATCACAAGTTCGCCACTCATTCCCCAGAAGGTATTAATATGCCCGAGACCCTCCAATCCCCCGTCCCGACGCCCCTCACCGCCCTCACCGAAGACGAAATCCTTTTCCGCGATAACATCCGTCAATTTGCCGACGACAAAGTCCGTCCCCTAGTCAAAGAGATGGACGAGAAAGGAATCTTCGAAAAATCCCTCATCCATGAATTTTTTCAGCTCGGTCTGATGGGAATCGAAATCCCCGAACAATACGGCGGCGGCGGAGCCAAATTCTTCGAAGCAATTCTGGCGGTTGAGGAGCTGTCCCGCGTCGATGCCTCCGCCGGAGTGGTCGTCGATGTGCAAAACACGCTGGTGAATAACGCGCTCCTCCGATGGGGGAATCCCGAACAAAAGAAGCGCTATCTCCCCAAGATGGCAACCGAAACCGTCGGCGCCTATGCCCTCAGCGAAGCCGGCTCCGGCTCCGACGCCTTCGCGCTGCAAACTCGCGCCGAACTCAAAGGCACCCACTACGTCATCAACGGCCGCAAACTTTGGATCACCAACGCCAAAGAATCTGGCCTCTTCGTGCTCTTCGCCACCCTCGATCCTTCCGCGGGATACAAAGGCATCACCGCGTTCCTCATAGAAAAAGATTTCCCAGGATTTACCGTCGGCAAAAAAGAAGACAAGCTTGGCATCCGCGCCTCGTCCACCTGCGAACTGATTCTTGAAGATTGCCGCGTCCCCAAAGAAAACGTTCTCGGTGAGCCTGGCAAAGGTTACAAGATCGCCATCGAAACCCTTAACGAAGGACGCATCGGCATTGGCGCGCAGATGATCGGCGTCGCCCGTGGCGCCTGGGAGTTCGCCGCTAAATACGCGCAGGAGCGCAAACAATTCGGCAAAGCCCTCGCGGACTTCCAGGGCATCCAGTTCCAGATCGCCCAGATGGCGACCGAGATCGAAGCCGCCCGTCTCATGGTCTACAACGCCGCGCGCATGAAAGATGCCGGAGTGAACTTCGTGAAAGAAGCCGCCATGACCAAGCTCTTCGCATCGCAAGTCGCCGAGCGGGTCACGTCACTGGCTATCGAAATCTACGGCGGCTACGGCTTCACCAAAGACTACCCCGTCGAAAAATACTGGCGCGACGCCAAGATCGGCAAGATTTACGAAGGCACCTCCAACATGCAGCTGGCAACCATCGCCAAACTTCTGCTCGGCAGTAAGTAAGCCTTTCTCGTTCTGCTTGGCGACAAATGGAATATGAATAAATTCCTGCTGGTCGCGCTCGCGTCTACCGCACTCGCGGCAGTTTGCGCCACCGCAGAGCAGTCGCTCGCGAGCGCGACCCAATTCCAATCCGTCCCCGAACTCCCCTACCGCGTCTCCCGAATTTCTTCAAATTTCCTGAAGCACCGATTGCGGGCGAAGCCTCCGCTGACGCAGTAAATTCCAAAGGACACGTCTTTCTATTCCAACGAACCAAACCGGTGCTCGCCGAATATGGCGCGAAGGGTAACTTCGTTCAGAGCCTCGGTGCCGGACGCTTTTCCCACTCGCACGGACTGCGCGTCGACTCGGACGACAATCTCTGGACCCATCGACGACGGCAACCATCCTGGTCCTCAAGCTCACCCTGCCGACAACGTTCTGCTCGTCCTCGGCAGAATCAATACTGGCGCAGAAGCAAACTGGCTGTTTAACGAGCCCGCCGGTGTCCCTTCGCTAGAAATGGCGGGATTTACGTCGCCGATGGCGATGGCAACTCTGGCGTAGTGAAGTTTAATCGCCACGGTAATTACATCAACTCTTGGGAAAAATTCGGCGCAGACATCGGCGAATTTAATTTTGCCTCACGCCGTCGCCAATCAGGGCCGCGAATAAGTCGGCGATCGCGAAAATCAGCGCATCCAGATCTTCGAGGCCGACGGCAAATTCATACTGCAATGGTTCCGGCATCGTTACCCCTACCGTCAGCTGATCACGCCAGACCAGCACATTTGATGGTCGACGCCGGATACGATCGCATCATCGAACTCGATCAGAACGGCAAGATCCTTGGTGCCTTCGGCGGGCCTAGCCATAAGCCCGGCCAGTTCGACTGGGCGCACTGCATGACGCTCGGACGGGCGCTTCCAGGCCTTTGCGACCCCGCCCCCGGCCGAGCCCTGACCAGTTACATTGGGTCGCTAAGGATGTTTTGGGGTTCGACACCAGGCGGCGGATGGACCTCACAGCAGACGACGCTTGCTTTCAAATAAGCCTGTACTCGAGATAAGGGCACGAACTCTGCTTGACGCTGCACATTCACCCTTGCTCATAATGTGCATTGAATTGCACTTGACGCCGCCCTACGGCAACCCTGCACCGCCATTAACTCCACTTATTTCAATGCTTTCCCTCTACCCCTTCCATTGGCTTACAAGCTGCAATCTCCTATGTGCCTGCCGATTTCCGGCATACAGGGGTGGCGCTTGACTACTACTTTGTTCGGCAACACAGCGGTGATGACGATTGCGGTTCCGAAGAAGAAAGGAAGCCTTCTACCCTTACTCACGGTAGTGTTTCTGGCCTCCTACGGTTTGATGACTCTGCTCATCGTTGAGCAGGGCGCGACCATCCAATCGCAGCGCAATCTAATTCAGGTGTTGCAGAGCGACAGCACAGAGCTATTGGCTATAAAGGGCAAAGCCTTGCACCAGATGCAGGTTGCCCAGGCTCAAGGCCAGCGCCAAACCCAACCCTCAACTCAAACCCCGTTGACCCACGGGCAAGGTCCATTAATCCAAACTCCGTCAACCCAGACTCCGTCAACCCAGGCCGTACCGCAGCATCACTCCCAAAGCCGGGCAGGCAAATTTGCCAAGCCTCGCAGACACGCTCCTCAGAACCAGGTTCCACCCATGCCTGCTTCGGATTTGGGAGATCAGCGCCGAACTTTGATTTCACTTTAGCAATTATGGTCTCAAGAGGCGGGTTTCAGATTGTAACGTGACTTGCGAAAGAGACTTGCGGATGCGATGAAGAGATTACAGCTATGAAGGTCCTGACCCTAGCCTTGTTGTTTAGTCTTCTGATTACGACCTGCACGATGACGTTCAGCATGACGGTTGCGAAGCCGGCGGAGCCGGAACGTCGGCCGTCCGGCCACATGGACCAGCATCCCAAACCGGGACGCTGGTATTTCGCCGCCAGCGGCCACGCCGTCTTCTGCTATGGACCGGTGATGACCTTGCCGCAAGCCAACGGCGACCTGCAGAAAGTCGCCACCTTCTGCCGCGATGGTCGAGCGGTGGTCCCTCTGAAAGACTAGATCCGTCCCCGAGTGCATCTGTCCATCTCAAGCGGCAGGCGGTCGGCCTGGTTTGAAGGACTTAATACTTTGAGTGGCTGGGTCTGAGTGCCTCTTCAACGCTAACCGGAAGACATAGCACTCCTCGTGCACCGCATCACCATCATCATCAGCCTTGGCGTTCTCAAGCTCGATAGGCTTATGGCATATCGAGCAAGTGAATTCGTGCTTTGAAAACCGTTCCACAGAAACTCGTTTTGAGACTGCCCGAAAATAACGGGTGAATGGGAGAGCAAACCCGTCGCTATGTTGGCGTTAGTTCTAAGGTTTGTCTGTACGGCAGCGCACTCACCTACATAATTTCATGTATTGCTTGACCCCCGGACTCTGTATAAAAATAACCTTCCGGACGGGGAGGGCGTTCGTGTACGACATTGATTTTATTCGCCGCCTCTGCGGCGACCTCGCCCGCGAGAAAGACTCTGCCAAAATCCACGAACTCATCAACCTCCTGCGAGCAGTGGTGAAAGAGGATCAGGAAGAAGTTAGAGTAAGACTGAAATTCCTCGCCAAGACCTATGGCCATTTTTTTAGCGATTCCCAAGCTGCAGACCGAGGTTAAGTCTGTGGGGAGGCGCCCCCATAGTGCGCGATAGCCGCAGGTCATCGCCAGACGCAAGCCCACCACCGATGGACGCGAGATTCGCTTACGGCGGATTACCGAACCGACGGTCGAACAGAAATCTCTGCTGCACCAGCTCGGTCTAGAGCTACCCGGGCGTTTTCAGCTCAATCGCAAATGTAGTGTAGACCCGGCTGTTGCCTGAACTGATTCTGAATGGGTTAGGCGGGTTTTCGACCATTGCGTGACGAACTTGGGCTAATCAACACCGGTCAAGCAGCCGCCATGAACCCGGTGAAAATTTCGAGATCTCACCGTGTTCTCCAGCTGCCGATGTGCTCGGCGAACTACGCTGCCCTTTCGTCGTATTCATCGTGGCGGCGCCACCAGACGCCTGTCTCGTTGCGTCCCTTGGGCGCGCGATCGAGCCATTGATACATGCCCCACAGGGAGTCAATGCCACGGGCATAGGTGGAATAGGTGTGATAGACGACGGCCTCCTCAAGTGCGAATGCGCTCATGACCGGCCTTTCACGCGTGTAGGTGGCCTCGTCGGTTCCGCTCATGCTTGCCATCGTGGCCACCGGTCCTTCGGATCCGCGCCACTCTCCAATCGACCTCGCCTGTTGCCACGCCGGTTCGCGCCGGTAGTTGTATTCGACTCCCTGGCGTTGTTGCTCCTCGGTGATTGAGGCAGTAAAGTCGAAGTTGAAGTCCCCGCTGGACGCTGATGCCCAGGGGAATGCCCATCCCATCCGACGCTTGTACGCTCGCAGCTTCTCAAGCGGCGCACGCGATACCGCACAGAGCATTACGTCATGGTTGGCGAGATGGGCCGTGATACCGTTGAATCCATCGGCGATGGAGGAACAGGTCGGACATCCTCCCTGGTAATCGGGCCCAAACATGAAGTGATAAACAAGTAGCTGCGAGCGTCCCCTGAATAGGTCAGCCAGCGACGCGTTCCCCTCATCGGTATCGAATCGGTACTGTTTATCGATCCGAACCCACGGCAGTTCCTGCCGAAGCCGCACCAGCTCATCACTCCGGCGCGTGAGTTCCTTCTCCGCTTTGAGCAACTCTAGACGTTCTGCGAGCCACTGTTCACGTATCCCGGTCTTGTGTGTCGGCATCTTTTTCTCTCCCTCATCGACTGTTCTTGATTGTTGTTCCTTGAGTTCCAATCCACTGAAGGTGTCACGCACGTTTCGCCATATTCTCCCGCGCGTAATCTGAGAATTGGCGCTCCAGCATCTTGCTCACACTACTGCGCCAGCCAGCGGCGATGCCCGCCGACATCGGGTCGGGGAAGATGTCCTCCTCTCTTCTCTCCATTCCATCGAGGATGGCCCGCGCGACGTACTCTGGAGAAGCCTTCGGGATATCGAGGCTTCGAGTCATATCGGTGTCCACCGGGCCGGCGAAGACTGCATGCACCTTCACACCACGTCCCGCCCAAAGAGCACGCAGCGATTGCGTCATTGTGAACGCAGCCGCCTTCGAGATCGCGTATGCCGGACTGAACGGTACGCTTGCCAATGCCGCCAACGATAGGACGTTGACGATGGCTCCCTGAGAGCGAACTAGCAAAGGCAGGAAGGCCTGGGTCACGCCGTGCGTACCGAAAAGATTGACGGCAAGGTGCCGTTCAATCCCGGCGCGATCGCTCAGGTCATCATGAAGGTCGATGCCGGCGTTGTTGACGAGGATGTCGAGAATTGCGATGCTCTCGATGGCTTTCTGAATCTGCTCCGCGTTGGTGACGTCCAGGATTACGGGTGTGACGCGCTGATCTGAATGCTTGAAGGGCTGGCGCGTACCGCCGTACACGCGTTTCGCGCCTCTGTTTAGGGTTTCCTCAACCAGCGCTCGGTCGACTCCGCGATTGGCACCGGTGATCAAGATTGTCTTGCTCTCAATGTTCATACGGCGCTCCTTCGTTGCTCGTCGTGTAAGCCTGTTTTCCTCCTGGTTCAGCGCCGGCCGGTTCCCAGGTCGTCCGAACGACCGGCCTCCAGACGGTACCACTGGGCGATGGGGCGTCCGCCCGGCCACTCTGGTTGCCAAGTGGGCGAGCCGCTTTTAGTTCGCGTGTAGGTGCACTGTTGCGGCCAGCCAGCAGGCGAGTCCTCCCATGTCTCCTGCCGCCCGTAGACGGTCAAGTCCAGCAAATGATAGTTGTTGTCCATCACCTCGACGCCGCGTGACGTCGTCCAGTACGTCTCGAATACCTTGGAGCCTCGTCGCAGGTAGCAAACGGTGTGCATCCTTCCAATCTGGCGTCCAACCAGAAGAGTCTCGAGTGATTCCCGAGGGGCTGAGTACCAAGGCATCTCCCAGCCCATGAAGTCGCGATACCGAGCGCTCTCTTCATAAGAGCCTTGGCAAAACGTGGCGTAGGTGACGTCGCGAGAGTGAATATAGGACAGCTCGCGGACCTGCGATGTAACCCAGGTGCAACCCTCGCACTGCTCCGGCGCAGGGTGGCCGGTGTGCCACATGAAGTAATAAGCGATCAGCATCCGGCGTCCCTCGAACGTGTCGAGCAGCGTCACCGGCCCATGCGGGCCAGTCAGTTTCGTGGTCGGGTCGACTTCCACCATCGGCAGCCGTCGGCGGGCTGCCGCGATTGCATCACCCTCGTGCGTGTGCGCCTTCTCGCGAACCCGCAAAGCGTCCAGTCCGGCGTGGAAGGTACTGCGATCGACTACCTTAGGGGCTCCAAGTTCATCTTTCATTAAGTCTGTCATTGTTTTCTCCGTGAACGCCTGCGGCGCTGTTTTCATTTTCCTGAGGTCGCGTTGTGGCAGCGCACGCCGCTGGGCCGCCACGCGTTCGAGCTAGCCGCGCAACTCGATTTCCTCCCAAGCAGCGCATTGCGCGCAGTGCGATACTCCGCGCTCTCGTTAGGGAAATGGACCGTGTTGCTGGCGGCAAGTTGGGAAGCGGGTGAAAGCGTTCCGGCTTCGATTGTGCGTGTTGACATTTTCACGGCTCCTCTCTGGTTTCACGACTGATATTCGATGCGGAATCCAATAGTCGGTATGCCATCCGGCGCGGACGAGGTCCGCAAATGTCTGGCCCTACTGTCTGAGGCGAAAACGCTGTGAGCACAGTTATCGTCGTGAGGAACTGGCCGCACCTGCGGATCGAAAACTTAAGGCAGTTGTGGCAAGGCGGATCCACCAGAAACAGCCACGGGCACGTTCCCGGGAGGCGATGTGCTGCGGCAATCGTGCGGCCTGTTCGCGAGCAATCACAAAAAGCGGACAGGTTTTGGTCCGCACCGAGCGAGTTCTCGGGCACTACGTCTTCACCCCCTCGGGGGCTATGTCAGGAGTTCTGAAGTTAGAAGCGCTTATGAGGAGGCGCCCCGGGCATTGCCCCATAGGCGCTAACTTAAGGAACAGGTTTTTGTGTTCGTGGACCTATTCTTGGTGGATGCGTATCGTCGAAGAAAACTGGAAGGTGCTCGCGTCGTTGTTTCCCACAGGGTGGCAGCAAATCGCGTGGCAGTCAGGTGCGGTCGTGCGATTGCGCGGGTTCCCATCGCCTGACGTGCTATTGCGCATGCTGATGCTGCATGTGGCGTGGGGTTACTCTTTGCGGGAGACGGTTGTGCGCGCTAAGCTGGCGAACTGGACCGACATTTCGGATGTCGCCTTACTCAAACGCCTGCGCAACAGCGAGGAGTGGCTACGTTTAAGCTTGGCAGATCATTCCATGAACGGGTTCCGCAGATACGGGATCTTCGCGTGCGGGTCGCCCGCGAAGCGCTGAATTTGCGCTTCGATGGGCTGACGAATTTTGCGATCGGCGGGCGCGTAGAGCAGGGTTTGCTCGTATTCATGCAACGCCTCATTGCGCGCGCCGCGCTTCAGCAACAGATTCGCAAGCTCGATGTGATAAAAATACACGCGCGGGTACAGGTTAACCGATCGTTGGAACGCTTTTTCGGCTGTAATTTCATCGGGTTTTTCCGCGTACAACTTCTCAATCCCGTACCAATATAGGCCGCCCGCGGCAAGTCCCGGTAAGTTGTACGTTCCCTTGAATATGAAAAGGTTTCCATACCGTGCGACAGGCTCGCCCGAAGATAGAGTAGATAGGTCAGAGTAAGGGTCGATGAGAAACTGCGGCGAGCTGGCGATCGTTTCGGTTTTTACGGGATCGGCGATGCGCTCAAGATCGCGCTGCATGTCGCGGCCGACGTAATCAACGCCGCGTGCGTCCAATTCGTGCGTGCAGGCATAGCACATCACTTCCGGAATTTCGCCTGCGGGCTTCAGCACGCGGCAGTAGTATTTCGAAAGTTCTTTGGTGCGCTGGCCGAGATCGACGCCGTCGTCGCTGAAGTATTTGTAAGCGTTGCGCGTACCGACAAATTCATTGAAATACTCCCACGGTCGCATCACGGGAATCGCCGAGAGCATCGCGGCAAGAAACCCCACGGCGGCGATAGTTTTGGGAATCGACGAGCGAGAGAGAAACGCATGCTGCACAAACATTCCCGCGAAAACGGAAATGAGCGCGACGACAGGCAAGGCGTGGCGAATGCCGGCATAGGTGGCGCCGTTCATTAGAACCAGAAAGAAGACGACCGCTTCGGCGAGTATGATTCCCGCGGGGAAGTTCCATTCCGGCAGGCGCCGAGTGAAGAGTAAAAACAGCCCCGCGAGCGATACGACGGAAAGGCCAATCGGGAGCTTGACGGCGATGATTGCTGGGAAAAAGTATTTTGGGCCTTTGTTGATGTAGATGCGGCCGAAAATAAGCTGTGGGAAGGGACGACCTTCCATTCCAGCGTGAATGGTGTCAGCAAAGCCCCAGAGGTAGGCGCGCGGGACGACGTGCGTGGCGGCCATCGCTGTGAGGACGGCGTGGTACATGGGGGTATCAACATCGTTGATTTTGTCGACGAGCGAGCGATTAAAACATTCTTGGCCGGTGGTAGTTTCAGAGAAACGAAACAAATAAGCTCCCCATAGAACGACGAGAGCGCCCGCTACGACGGCGGCGGCTTTTCCCAGTTTTTTCCAGCGCGTACCGCCGGATGAGCGTTCTGGCGGCTGAAAAAGAGCGAGGCCAGCACCGACGGCTCCGACAGCAAGCAGCACGACGGGTGCGGAATGTTTTGCGGTGAGTGTGAGACCAAGAAAAAGCGAACAAAAAGTGAGATCGCGTGGAATCCAGCCGCGGAACGCACGCGTCGCTAGAACGATGGCTGTGGCGGAAAGCAGAGCGACGGGAAGATCGGTCATCACGACCGGCCAGTGCGCGGCGACGGTGGGATCGATGACGAGAAACAGCAAAGCGCCAAGCGCGACGACTGGATTGAAGGCTTGCTCGATTGCGAGCGCCAGAAAAATCAGCAGCAGGCCGTTCAGCGTGTACATCGCGACGCGAGCGCGGCGTTGCACAGAATCCGGATCGTTGGCCCGATACACAAGGGTTTCGGTGAAAGCGCGCTCGTCGGGTTTGTCGCTGAACTGCCGCAGCGGTTCCATGTGAAAGCCGGTGGCGGCGATAAAGCTGCCGACCCACAGCTTTACGAGCGGCGGATGCTCGGGGTTGATGCGAAAGTCGCCATATTTTACATAGGAAACCCCAGCGGCTATGTGGTATGCCTCGTCGATGGTGAAGCTGTCGAGACGCGTAGCGATGGCGGAGCGAAGGATGCCAAGACCGACAAGAAGCAACACTAGCCAAACGAATGTGCGGAATTTTATGTAAGGCGGTCGAGCAGGGACGGTGGATGGGGCTGACGCATTCGTGGTCTCCGATCTGTGGGCTGTGGGTAGGCCTGTGAAGAAGGTCAATCCCGTGACGCTAGTTCCTACGAAAACCACCCTTTGTGGCTTCGATGCCGGTGCAAGTTGAAAATTGTTCGCCTCAGTACGCACGACCTTTGCAAATCCGGCCGAAAGGATGGAGGACCTCAGGAAGATTCTCCGGTCAAAGCGGCGAAGCATGTTGCCTCCAGTTGTTGGTGCAGATGGACTTCGTCACATCATCTTCTGTAAGCCCGACAAACGAACCGCAGTGGCGCAAACAAAGCCTAGTGACAGAACAACGATGACCACCTGATGCAGGTATTACCCGCGCTCGGCGCTCATCCGACCCAACTCATCCAAGGCGTCCAACCCGGCATCTGTCCCGGGCTTTGCCTTGAACTTCCCCCTAGAAACAGAGAGCAGGAAATCCCTGCTCTCATTTACCTAACCGCCTGGGACATTGGCGACTGCCGGGCTTTCCGATCGAGTTAGTGTGGCCCAATGAGCCCAGCTCGGAATCGGCCGAAACCCAGCCGCTGCAGGACCAACTCGCGAGCATTCTCCGGAAGGACCTTTGGACCCTGCGAAACATGCGGGAAACTTTCGGTGATATCCGCGCGTTTCTTCGGCGTTGCCAGAAAAGCGTGAACATCGCCATCGCCGTTCACTC
Source organism: Candidatus Acidiferrales bacterium (assembly GCA_035603035.1). GTDB lineage: Bacteria > Acidobacteriota > Terriglobia > Terriglobales > Acidobacteriaceae > Sulfotelmatobacter. The sequence continues at coordinate 41,754 of DATNLE010000359.1, forward strand.
CAAACCCAGCGATTTCCCCATCGTTATTGATTGAGCCGGCAGCCAGTAGATACAGCGGCGAATCCGGGATAAGGTCGTTGAGGTCGGACATCACGCCGTTGTGCCAGAGAAAAGCGCGCATGTTCCCCACTGCGTCGATGGAAAAGCCAGCCACTTGGCCGTTGTCATTGATGGTGTGACAGCATGGGGCTACGGTCGCGACGGCACCCGGGAGCGTGCCGAGGTCCCGCATGCCTGTGGTTCTGGTCCAGAAAAAAGTGTGAATCGTCCCATCGGAGAGCGGAGACGTTCCGACCACTTGACCCAGGTTGTTGATACTGCCGGCGACATTCGGAGCCAAGCCTGCCAGGCTGCCGAGATCAATAGGAGTACCGTCTTTTTCCCACAGTACCGCGTGCGCGCCAGCCGGGTGCACCGGCGGCAGCGAGGTGTTCGCGCACAAACCCGTCGCGCCAACGGCTTGGCCCTTGTTGTTAATCCCGAAGGCAAATCCGACAGTGTCGCCCTTCAGGGGATGAAGCTCATGGACATCACCGTTTGGTCCCCATATCACAGCTTCAAAACGGAGAACCTGGAAAGGCACTGAGGATGAGCAGGTTGAATCGGGAGTGCCGTTCTCCGTAAACCCTACGACTTGGCCTTGATTGTTGATCCAGTAAGCCTGGCCGTTTTGGCCTCCCCTCAGGGTGGGAAGCGCGGTCATTTTTCCATTTTTCCAGATGGCCCCGAGGCATTGACGATGCGTACCGAATCCACAGAAATCCTCACCCATATAGGCTGGATCAGAGGTTTCGGAAAGGATCGGGGACTCGCCCCTCGCGTTCGGGCCGCCTGCCTCACTGCTGCAGCCCGGGCAGGCGGCCCCGCCGAGTGTCCCGAGGTTGAAGAAGTGGCCTCTATGCCAAAGAAACGCGGTTTGAGACACGCCGTCGGTCTGGGCTTGGGTCGCAGCTCCCCCAGACACCACACCTGCGTTGTTAATGCCATAACCATAGCTGTAGGTGCCGCCCAGCGTACCGAGGTCAGTGACGATATAGTGGCTAGACTCCGGCGTTTGTTCCTGCGCCCATGTCGCCTCTTGCGCGTTAGAAAGGCCTGGGCCTGCAGAAAGCACCCCGAGAAAAGTGATGGCGGCGAGAAGTTTCATCGTGATCTCCTTCTGAGAAATTTGTTGGAGGCGCTCACTGCGCTCTACGCGAGCTAGAAAAAACCCAACTCCCGCAACTGTCAAAGAAACTTGCCGTTAATCGTGGGTTAACTGCTAAGTAGTTCAGACAAATGGAGATAAGAGTTGCGTGTGAAGTGACGTCAGGGCCATCGGTGATACACTTTCCTCCCAACGTGAGGTGCGAACGTGGTGCCGAAATCGGATTCCATCGCCAGCGTCTACCGGTTTGGCCCATTCGAGGTAAACACCGCCTCCGCTGGACTCCTCAAACAGGGAGTTCGCGTCAAACTCCAAGAGCAGCCGTTCCGGCTCTTAATCGTGCTATTGGAAAATGCGGGAGAGCCGGTTGTCCATGAGGATCTCCACCGCCGTATTTGGGAGGACAACACTTTTGTCGAGTTTGACAGCAGTTTGAGGGTCGCCGTTCGCAAGCTTCGGGATGCCCTGGGCGACAACGCCGAGAACCCTCACTACATTGAGACCATTCCTCGCAAAGGTTATCGGTTTCTGGGTCCGGTCGTCCGCGTGGAAAGCGCGGATTCCCAGAGAATATTGATCGGCCAGATCATTTCGCACTATCGCCTGATTGGCAAGGTCGGCAGCGGAGGGATGGGTGCCGTGTACGAAGCGGAAGATATCCGATTGGGACGCCGGGTTGCTCTGAAATTCTTGCCCGCACATCTGGCCCGTGATCAACGAGCTTTACAACGGTTCGAGCGCGAAGCCCACGCGGCCTCCTCCCTAAATCACCCAAGCATATGCACCCTGTATGAAGTCGAAGAACACGATAGCCAGCCGGTCATAGTGATGGAGTTACTGCAAGGGGAGAGTTTGCAAGAGCGCCTGCGAAAGGGATCACTCTCAAGCGACGAACTCTTAGATATTGGCATTCAGACATCGGAAGGTTTGGAAGCCGCGCACACGAAGGGGATCATCCACCGGGACATAAAGCCGGGAAACATTTTCATCGTTGGCGCCGGACGGGTGAAGATTCTCGATTTTGGATTGGCCAAGGTTGTCGCGGGCGATGTATCAGAAGACGAATCCGAAGAGGATTCGCTCACCGAGGAAGGCACCATCCCCGGCACCACGTCCTACATGTCTCCGGAGCAGGTCCGAGGAGAAGAAGTCGATGCTCGCAGTGATCTGTTCTCCCTGGGTGTGGTGCTTTATGAAATGGCGACAGGCCATCGGCCCTTCGCGGGCAAGAACCGTGTCCTGCTGATGAATGCCATCCTGAACGAGAATCCAAAGACGCCCAGCCGCGTGAATCCGAAGCTGCCTGCTGCGCTAGATACAATCATCGCCAAGGTCCTGGAAAAAGAGCGGAATCGCCGCTATGAGCATGCCGCCGATCTCTGTTCTGATCTGAAGCAGCTCAAACGGGAGACGCAGCCAGAACAGAAGGCAGTGGCCAGTGTACCTCTGGCTGCGAGGGTTCGGCCCCGGCGCGCCGCCTGGAAATTCGCGATAGCTGCCGGCCTCGTGGCCATGATCGTCATCGGCATCGGAGTCTTCTTCCATTATTCTCGTCGCCCGCCGGCTCTGACCGAAAAAGACACCATCGTTCTGGCCGATTTCGATAACAAGACTGGAGATCCGGTTTTTGATGGGACACTCCGGCAAGGCATGGCCGTGCAGCTGGAACAGTCGCCTTTCCTCAGCCTCATCTCCGATGAGCGTATCCGGCAGACGCTCCGACTGATGGGTCGGCCCGGGGATTCGAAGCTTACTCCGGAGATGGCTCGGGAAATCTGTGAGCGGACCGGAAGTGCTGCCGTCCTGGAAGGCTCGATCGCAAACCTGGGAAGCCAGTACGTGCTGGGGTTGCGCACAAAGAACTGCCGCACCGGAGATACCCTCGATGATGAGCAGGCGCAAGCCACGAGAAAAGAGGATGTTCTTAATGCTCTCAGTCAAATTGCCAGCCAGTTCAGATCTCACGTCGGGGAATCGCTCTCCAGCGTAGAAAAACATTCGACTCCTCTCGCCGAAGCCACCACGACCTCGCTCGAAGCCTTGAAGGCCTACAGCACAGGGATGAAGGTGGCCTTCTCAACTGGTTTTGTTCCCGCAGTGCCCCATCTTGAACGCGCCGTCGCAATCGACCCTAAGTTCGCGATGGCGTACTCGAGTCTTGGACTGCTTTACAGCGATATTGGAGAATCTGTTCTATCCTCCGAGAACACAAGTAAAGCCTATCAATTGCGAGATCTCACCAGCGACCGGGAAAAGTTCTTCATCACCGCCAGCTATGCTCGACAGGTCACGGGAAACCTGGAGAAAGCGCAACAGATCCTTGAGTTGTGGGCGCAAACCTATCCTCGTGACGCCCACCCCCACGGCTTGATGTCGGGATTTATTTGCCAGGGCTCGGGTAAGTTCGAAGAATCAGTCGAAGAGGCAAAAAAAGCAATCGCCCTCGACCCAGACTCCACTCCCGGGTATGTCAATCTCGCTTACGGCTACTCTTACTTGGACCGCCTAACGGATGCTCAGAACACCCTTCAGCGAGCCTCCGAGCGCAAAATCGAAATCCCTGAGCTTTTACTCCTGCGCTACCAAATCGCGTTCATAAAAGGTGATCAGGTCGGAATGGATCGGGAAGCTGCTCTCGCTAAAGGCAACCCCGGAGCGGAAGACTGGATTTCTCACTCAGAGGCTCTTGTGTTGGCTCGTTCCGGCCAGTTGCGAGTGGCCCGAAGGATGTCGCGCCGCGCTATCGATCTGGCTCAGCAGGCGGGTCAGCGGGAAAGAGCGGCCACGTACGAAACGGGAGTAGCGGTTTGGGAGGCCTTTTTCGGGAATGCGATTGCGGCAAGGCAAAGCGCGATGGCGGCACTCGATCTTTCAAGGGGCCGGGATGTGGAGTATGGCGCTGCCTTTGCTCTTGCACTCTCAGGGGATTCTTCCCGCTCCCAAATGCTGGAGAACGATCTGGATAGGCGGTTCCCCGAGGATACATCAGTCCAGTTCAGTTACATGCCAACGCTTCGCGCGCTTCGCGCATTGAAAAACAATGATCCTCGAAAGGCTATCGAACTGCTGCAAATCGCCGTTCCCTATGAGTTGGTCGTACCGGGAATCGATTTCATTGCGTTCTTCGGAAGTCTCTATCCCACCTATGTACGCGGCGAGGCGTATCTGGCCGCGCACCAGGACGCCGACGCCGCCATGGAATTCCAGAAACTTCTCGATCACCGAGGCCTCATTTTCGGCGACCCCGTGGGCGCAGTGGCGCGCTTGCAACTGGGTAGAGCTTACACACAGGCTGGAGATCAGACCAAGGCAAGAGCGGCCTATCAGGACTTCCTTGTCCTCTGGAAAGACGCGGACCCCGGCATACCGATGCTCAACCAAGTTAAGGCGGAGTACGCTAAGCTGCGGTAGACTTCAACTCTCAAGCCCCAGGAGTATCTAGACGCTCCCCGTATATCCAGCTATACAGACAAGTGCCCTCCCACGCACATCAACGCTGCCCGCGGTATCGTGCTCGACCGCTCGGTCGTTAGCGTAATGGCGTGTAAATGGGGAGGTTTCAACAACAAGCACCCGTGCAAATTTGGGTTTTGATTCCGAAGGCCACAGCGCCGCGCGACAAATCCCTTGATTTCTGGACTTTCGCGACTATCTTCTAATCTTGGTCACGCAGTAAGAAAAATGTAGCGGCATTTCCGTAGAAAATATCATGCTTCTGGTCCGAGGTCAAAAATGGGAGCGGAATCTATGCCTGCGATCGCCAAACCGATTGCGTCAGGCCATCCCATCTGGTCTGATCCAAACATGATCCGCTTTTCAAGCCGCGGTCAATCACCTGTTTAAAGAACGCGTGAAATGCCGGGCGTCCGGCTGGGCCGCTGATCCAATTGATGGTGGACACGTCCATATAAATTTGTGGGTACTCCGCCATGAGGGCAAACGTTTCTTCCGTCCACGGTTCACCACCGTGCGCTATCCATAAACGCAGTTTGTGATGCTTGACGAGAACGTCTGCGAGCAGCAGTGGATTTCCGAGGCGGAGCCGGAACGCGGGATAGCCGAAATATGGCGTCCAGGAAAACTGGTTCCGGTGTGGATCATCGTCACTGCCAAGCCATTTTCTGCCAGCCTGTGGGAAACAATGACGTGAGCACCTTCAAGTTTTCTTCGACGATACGCATTGACTAAGAATAGGTCCACGAACACTAAAACCTGTTCCTTAAGTTAGCGCTTATGGGGCATTGCCCCATAAGCGCTAACTTAAGCACGTCGGGTTGGGGGGCTGAAGTTAACCTGTTGACCGGTTTCTGGGCGTTGACGTCCGAGTAGGCGCCATCTCCAACAATCGCATTCTAAGCAGACTGTTGGCGGGCTAACGAGAACTTTCCGACCTCTCAGGCGGCGCCTGCTCGAGTCCCGGGGTTGATATTGTGATTCACGCGGAAGAAATTGGTGGGATCGTATTTCTTTTTGATGGCGGCCAGGCGTTGCAAGTTCGGACCGAATGCCGTCTTGATGACGTCTTCTGCTTCGACGTCGAGCGCAGAAAGCAAGTGTGCGTTCGCCGAGAAAGGTCCTAGAATTTCCTCGCCGGATCGGGCCCAGTCGCGGTGCATATTCGTCTGCGCCGAATCGGTCCACTGCGCAAGAAACAAGATATCCCAAGGCAGATTGCGGTGCGGGAATGCGGTGGCTTCACTCGAAACCCGGCCTGCCGCGCCGCCGTAATATTCGAGCACAACAAAGGAAAGAGGAGAACTCAGCCCGTTCGCGTGCTCGACAATCGCACAGATCGCGTCGTCTGACAACTCCCGCTGCAGCGTGGACTTCCAATAATTTTGATTCCCGTCAGGGAACGATGGGTCAAGCAGCGACTGCATTGCTGGAAAGGGCATGGCCTGGATACCATCAACAATCGGGCTACCGAACTTGCGCAGAGGTTGCAAGACGCGCTCCCCCTCGGCCACGTTGCCGCAATAGCAGGGGATGACTCCAACCAGCGGAGAACCGTTCGGGCCGTGAAGCAGCGCGGCGTAGGCGGTGAGTTCGTCCGGGGCAGACGCCATGTAATCACGGAAGTGGCGGATCGCATCAATGGCCATCCCCCGAGGGTAGAGGAGAAGGCCGCCCAGGACCATCGCAACCGGATGGGCCTGGAACTCGAAAGAAGTGACAACGCCGAAATTTCCACCTCCGCCACGGAGCGCCCAGAAGAGATCGTCGTTTTCAGAAGAGCTGGCCGTGAGCACTTTGCCGTCAGCTGTGACCACCTGCGCAGACAACAAATTGTCGATGGACATCCCGTACTTACGAATCAGCCAGCCAACACCACCTCCGAGGGTCAGGCCACCAATACCCGTCTTGGACACGATGCCGGCCGGGACTGCAAGCCCGAAGACATGCGTTTCTTTATCAAGATCACCCAGAGTCGCTCCGCCCTGTACTCGAACTCTCCGGGTTGCATCATCTACGAAGACGGATCTCATTCGGGAGATGTCTATCACCAAACCGTCGTCACAGAGCGCACGGCCGCCTACGTTGTGCCCACCGCCACGAATCGCCGTCAGCAAATTATTCGCGCGTCCGAAATTGACCGCGGCGATCACATCAGCCACGCCAGAGCACCGGGCGATCACCCTGGGATGTTTGCTGACGCTTGCGTTCCAGATCTGACGGGCCTCGTTGTAGCCGACATCCGCAGGCTCGAAAACCTGACCGTGAAATACAGACCGGAACGACTTGATATCGATAACGGACATGGGTGGGACAGGATTCTACTCCAATAACAGGAAATATGGTGATTTTAGGTGAATCATAAGGCAAGCGCGTAATCAATGCTGTCGCCCAGGGATATGGCAGTGAACGCAGCAGCGGGGAAGACGAGCAGAGGTGAAGGGCTCCCGAGGGAATTATCGGTTCAAGGGTTAATGGGCATAACTGGCCAATCATGATGCCCCGCGCGGACGTAACTCAAATGGTTGAAAAGATTTAGGGGCGCGTCCACAGATTGGACCAGTTATGCCGAAAAATAACCTGCCAAACTGTTTGATCATTAAGGCGCTTACGCTGAAATGAGGTTCAAACGGATTTGGACCGGGTATTTTCGGCAAATCGGAAGGAGCGATTAAGTTAGCGCTTATGTAAGGGAGGCGCGCCCGGCCTGTCCTTGTAAACTGACAAGGCATGCCCGAACTCCCCGAAGTTGAAACTATCGCGCGCGGCCTGGCTATGAGCGTTTCTGGCGATGTGATCGAGTCCATCTGGCTCGGCGAAAAGCCCGAACCCCTTAAGTCTCCCGCGCCTGAAATCGCCGCCGCCCTCGAAAACACCCGCATCCTCGCCGTCCGCCGCGTTGGCAAACACATAGTTTTCGATCTGGAACGTGTGGCGCGGCCGCTCTCCCTCGCGCCAGCCCGAAAATCGCCACCCTGGCGTAAGGGATCCAAACCACGCCCCCGTCAAGCCATGCAGGCCGAGAAGGAGGAAAGTATCCGCCCGACACAGCCCCAATGGATCGTCCATTTGGGAATGACCGGACGCCTGCAAGTCTGCGACCCACAATCAGAAATCCTTAAACACACTCACGCCATTCTGAAGCTCGCCTCCGGCAGGGAGCTGCGTTTCGTCGATCCCCGTCGCTTCGGCCGCTTGAGCGTCGCTGTCTCCGGGGACTTCGTTGCTGCTGGCATTGAGCCCCTGGAAGCCGATCTCGAACACTTCGCCCCTCTATTTCGCGGACGCAAGACTCCTATCAAGAGCGCCCTACTCAATCAAAAACTTCTACGCGGCGTAGGGAACATTTACGCCGATGAATCTCTATTCCGCGCCGGAATCCGACCCCGCCGTCGTGCCTCGGCTATCACTCGTGATCAACTCGCCAAGCTCTTCGCCTCAGTGCAAGAAGTTCTTCGCGAAGCCATTGCCCTAGGCGGCTCCTCCATTTCAGATTATGTCAATGCCGACGGCGACGAAGGATTCTTCCAGTTGCAGCATCGCGTCTACGGCCGCGAAGGCGAGCCCTGCCTCGTCTGCAAGACTCCAATCAAACGCATCGTGATTGCCGGTCGCAGCAGCCACTACTGTCCGAAGTGCCAGCGATAACCAAATGCGGCGTCATCCCGAGTGGAGTCGCTCGCCAGGCGTAGCGAGGGAGCTTGCGCGCATCGCCGCGAACCTTGTGCGATGAGAAAGCATCACCCATGCCGGACGCCCCAGTTCCTGCTCTATAATTCACTAGCCATGCCCGATTTCTCCATCGGAGTCGACCTCGGCGGCACCAATCTCCGCATCGCCGCGGTCAGCGCTGACGGCCAGCTTCTCGAAAAAGTTACCCTCGGCACCAAAGTCGCTCTCGGCCCTGACCACGTCATCACCGAAATGTGCGATGCCATCCAGCGCCTCTCCGCCCAATATCAGAAAGCCGGAAAATTTCTCGGTGCCGGCATCGGCATCCCCGGCATCATTGACATGCAAACCGGAATGCTCCGCAAGTCCGCCAACCTCCCGGGCTTTGAAGAGTATCCCGTTCGCGATGAAATCGAGCGCCGTCTGCGCGCCCCCGTCGTCCTCGAAAACGACGCCAACGTCGCCGCCCTCGGCGAGCAGTGGCTCGGCGCTGCCCGCGGCGTCCCCAACATGGCTGTCGTAACTCTCGGCACCGGAATCGGTGGCGGCATCGTGCTCGGAGGAAAAATCTGGCACGGCATGAACGGCATGTCCGGCGAGTTCGGTCACGTCCCCGTAGAATCCAATGGATATCCCTGCGGCTGCGGCAGCCATGGCTGCGCCGAACAATATGCCTCCGCCAGCGCGATTATTCGCATGGCTCGAGAAGCCATCGCCACGGGCCAAGCGCCTTCGTTAGCCAAAGCTGCATCCTCCGACCCCGAGTTCGGCGCCAAGTCGATCTACAACCTCGCCATCCAGGGAGACGAGCAAGCCCGCAAAATTTTTCGCACTTTCGGACGCTATCTCGGCATCCTACTCGCCGGCCTCATCAACGTTTTGAATCTCGACATGTTTGTCCTCGGCGGCGGCGTTTCCAGTGCCTGGGACGCCTACGGCCCCGCCATGTTCGACGAGCTCCGCGCCCGCTCCCTGGTCTACGCCACCACCGCTCCCGCCAATCCGTTAATGATGATGCACGACCCTTCCAGAAAAGAAGCTGGCGCCTCCGCCCGGGCCGAAAGCCGCACCTCACGCCAAACCATAGTCACCGTCGCCCTCCTCGGCAGTGACGCCGGACTCTATGGCGCCGCCCACGCAGCTGTGCTGCCGGGTTAAGGTTGTTCCGGAAAATATTCCTCCGCACACCTTCAGCGCCGTTTGACCACTCCAGGCTCCGGGGAGCGCAAACGTCGCCGGCTAGATCAGGAAGGACCGGATTAATGTGGCCGAGGCATCGGGGCGGTGCGATGCGGCCTCCGCTAGAAACGAGCCATATACGGCGGATATTCCGAGTTGCCGGTTCGGGAAAGCAGCGAAGCGGAGCGCGAACCGAAATTGTCACGCCTTCGGTTGAGCCACAAGCCGGCGCACGACCGACATTTCGCGTCCCGGCCAAAGAAAACGGGGCGGCAATTGGCCGCCCCGCTGAAAAACTCAGAACCAAACCTACGTTCCCTCGCTCCAGCCCGCCAAGTACTCTTCCTGCTCCGGCGTCAGCCGATCGATCTTAATCCCCATCGATTCCAGCTTCAACTTTGCCACGCGCTTGTCGAGTTCCTCGGGGACTCTATAGACTCTCTTCTCCAGCGTCTTGAAATTCTTCACCATATACTCGACCGAAAGCGCCTGGTCGGCAAAACTCATATCCATCACCGACGCGGGATGGCCTTCGGCCGCCGCCAGATTAATCAGCCGCCCTTCGCCCAGGAGATTGATCTTGCGCCCGTCTTTCAAGGAATACTCGTCCACGAAAGTACGCGTCGTCCGCTTTGACGATGACATCTTCTCGAGCGCCGGAATGTCGATCTCCACATTGAAGTGTCCGGAGTTCGAAATGATCGCGCCATCTTTCATCAACTCGAAATGATCTTTGGTCAGCACGCTCTTGTTTCCCGTGACCGTGCAGAACACGTCGCCGAGCTTTGCCGCTTCCGTCATCGACATCACGCGGAAGCCGTCCATCACCGCTTCCAGCGCCTTCGTCGGGTCCACTTCGGTGACGATCACTTCCGCGCCCGCGCCTCGCGCCCGGCTCGCCAGCCCGCGGCCGCACCAGCCATAGCCAGCCACCACGAATTTCGACCCGGCTAGCAAAAAGTTTGTTGCGCGAATAATTCCGTCAATGGTCGACTGCCCGGTGCCGTAGCGGTTGTCGAACAGATGCTTGGTGTCGGCGTCGTTCACCGCCACGATGGGAAACTTCAGCACGCCTTCCTTCGCCATCGCGCGCAGCCGGATCACGCCCGTCGTGGTCTCTTCCGTCCCGCCAATCACGCCGTCCAGTGCATCGGTGCGCTTGGTATGCAGAATCGTCACCAGGTCCGCGCCATCATCCATGGTGATGTGCGGCTTATGATCGATCGCGGCCAGGATGTGCTGGTAATAAGTGTCGTTGTCCTCACCCTTTATGGCGAAGACCGCAATGCCCTGATCACGCACCAGGCTCGCGGAAACGTCGTCCTGGGTGGACAACGGATTCGAAGCGCACAGCACCACGTCAGCTCCGCCATCACGCAAACAAATAGCGAGGTTCGCCGTTTCCGCCGTAACGTGCAGGCACGCCGAAATGCGAATTCCTTTCAGCGGCTGGTTCTTGATAAATTCTTTGCGGATAATCTGCAGCACTTTCATGGACTGATTCGCCCATTCGATGCGCTTCTTGCCCAGTTCCGCCAGTTCAAGACTCTTGATATCGGAATTAATTTGTGCTGCTGTTGACATACGCCTCCTGTGGCGCCTCACGCTCGAAAATTTTGTTTTGTTTACGAAGAGTAGCCGGATACGAGTGCTCTGTCAGAATACACGAATCGAACCCTGACATTGCCATATCGAAACACTCTTAGGGGAATAACACCTTCGACTGCCTACCGAAAGCAGTGGTGATCAGCAAGCAATTGTCATCCCGAGCGACACCAGGGACGATTGGTTTTAGCTGACGCGTGGTAATCGGCTGCCTGCAGCAAGAACCAAGGTCCCTCGCTCCACTCGGGATGACTTTCTTAAGAACTATTTGCGTCCAGCAGCCACCGACTCCCGCACACCCGCGTCGCTGGCCAACTTTGCCGCCTTGTCGGTCGCTTCCCACGTGAAGTCGGGATCGTTCCGGCCAAAGTGTCCGTAAGCCGCCGTCTTCTGGTAAATCGGCCTCCTCAAATCCAGAGACTCAATAATCCCTCGCGGGGTCAACTTGAAATTCGCGCGAATCAAATCCGGAAGAATCTCCGGATCCATTTTCTCCGTACCAAACGTATCCACTCGGACGCTCACCGGATCGGCCACGCCGATGGCGTACGCCAACTGCACTTCACAACGATCGGCCAGCTTCGCCGCAACAATGTTCTTCGCGATGTGGCGTGCCATATAAGCCGCCGAGCGGTCCACCTTGGTTGGATCCTTGCCGCTGAATGCTCCACCCCCGTGACGTCCCATCCCGCCGTAGGTGTCGACAATAATCTTGCGGCCTGTAAGTCCCGTATCTCCCATCGGCCCGCCAATCACAAACCGTCCCGTGGGATTAATGTGATATTTGGTGTCTTCGTCGAGCAGGTGTGCCGGAATCACGGCCTGAATCACATGCTTCAGAATGCCCGCGCGCAAGTCGTCGTTGCCGACGGTCTCGGCATGCTGCGTGGAAATCACAACCGCATCCACCCGCAGCACTTTCCCCTTCGCATCGTATTCAACTGTAACCTGCGACTTCCCGTCGGGACGAAGAAACGGCAGCGTCCCATTCTTCCGCACCTGCGACAACCGCATCGTAAGTTTATGCGCCAACGAAATCGGCGTCGGCATCAACTCCTCATTCTCCGAACAAGCATACCCAAACATCATTCCTTGATCGCCAGCGCCGCCGGTGTCTACGCCCATGGCGATGTCGCCGGATTGTTTATTGATGCTGGAGATTACGGCGCAGGTGTTGCAGTCGAAGCCGTGGAGAGCGTTGTCGTATCCGATGGACTGTACGGTTCCGCGGACTACGTTTTGAAAATCGACATAGGCCTTGGTGGTGATTTCTCCGGCGATGACGACCAGGCCAGTGGCGGTGAGAGTTTCGCAGGCGACGCGGCTGAATGAATCCTCGACGAGGCAGGCGTCCAGGATGGCGTCGGAAATCTGATCGGCGATCTTATCGGGATGGCCTTCGGTAACGGATTCGGAAGTAAACAAAATACGATTCTTTGTGGATGCGGCCAAGATTATTTCTCCTTAAGAAAATTGCGTCAGGCGTTGCTTCGGTCATCGCTTTAAACTCTGATTGTGGCGAGAGGCGCAGACATGGCACGCGGTCGCAACGACGACACGGGGGATGATCAAAATAGTCCATAGCAAGGCTATCAGAGGCTTTGCTCGAGCGCAATGAATTTTGGCTTAACTGTTTTGCGGCCAATCCGGTAGCGGAATAGCCATACTGGATGGCGTGATTCGGTCTGCGAGTGGATGCTAGATTGTTTAAGATTAATGTTTTTATTCCAACTTCCTCTCGTCTTGGTGGTTCTTCCTTCTCGTTACTTTCGCGCCAGGTTCTAGCCCAAGCCACTGTTGATTTTGTGGAGTTCTAACCGCAGCGTTGAAGGCGCTGCGCCACCCAAACGCGGTCAAAGGCGTCGGACGGGAGTGTCCGTCCCGCACCACGCTAGATAGGTTTTAGGGTGGAGAGGACGTGCTTCTTCATCTGCGCTGGCAGGGTCTCGCAAGCGGTGCGGAGGACCAGGCGTGGGGCGCGTCCGCGAATGGTCATGAGATACGGCACGGTGCGCTTGGCATCGAACTTCGCGGTTTCGCGGAGCAGCCAGCCCAATCCTTTTTGCACCATGTCATCCTGATCAGCGAGAAGTGAATCGGACAGCTTGGTGATCTCGGGGAAAAACATCTTGACTCTCGCACCCTTGATCAGCGCTACGCAGGCGGCTCTGCGGTGCCAGCGATTCGGCGACTTCGCCCAGCGAAGGACTGTTTTTGCGCGGGCAGGCTTGGCCACTACCATTGGTGCAATCAAAGAATGCACCAGCGCATCGTGATCGGCCCAGCTACTAATGCGATCAAGCCAGGACTCGAACAGCCTGAATTCGCTTTCTCCAAGTTCGGGGTCGAGTTTCTCCAGGAGGAAGACTGCGGCTACTTTTTCCTCCAGCACCGAGCCGCAAAAAAGTTGATCGGCAACGTCTAGCAGAAATCCGAGCCCGTGTTGGTTTCTTAGCTCCCGCCGAAAAGCGCGGGCAGCGCGGCGCAACGCGGCGGTATACCAGCCATGAGATTTGATTTCGTCTTTAAAGAACCATTGCACGCCTGTCGCATGTTCGGCGGAGCCGCCATCCTTCAGAACGCGGCGGATCTGGTCAGCTATCTCTGCCGGCGTTCTCTCGGATTGGGCCGCTGAAAATTGATTCGTCGGAGGCTTGCCCATGGTCGAGTCCTATTGCGGCCTGGCGACTCGGAAGTATCGATCATATATCCACAGGAGCACAGTCGTAGCCACGCCGACGGCGGTTACAGTCCACCAGATGCGTTCAGGTTGGTGAGTGACCTCTCCGAAGTGATGCATGAGGGTTCCACCGAACCAGCCGCCGATCAGCGATCCGGTGCCGATGGGCAAGAATGCGAAACCCATGTAGGTGCCTTGCTGTCCCGGAGGCGCGAGGAGCGCAATATATTCGTAGTAGCGCGGCTGTTGCGTGATCTCGCCGAGCGCGAGGATAAACAGTGAAAGCACGGCTCCCCAGATGGTCGGGCGGAAGGCGAGGATCAGCCAGGCAACTGCAGTGATCAGCGTCCCAAGGATTACGGCTTGAAACGCGGGAATCTTGCGCGTCAGGAGGTTGACTGCGAGAGTGAGGCAGATCACGGTGAGGCCGTCGGTCACCAGAATGATTTCGACGTCAGCCTGGGAGCTGATATAGCCGTGAATGTATCCGGGCAGACTGATGTATTGTTGCCAAAACACGACCCAATAACCGGTGAAGATCACAAGGAACCACATGAACCGGCTGATGCCGGCGAGCACCAGCACGAGGAGGCCAGCCCAGATCCACCAGGGAACGGAGAAGCGCGGATAGATTAACAGGCCGACTCTCAGGAGCAGTGCAATCACCAGCACGGGCAAAACCAGGCGGTAGTTGCCGACTACCACACAGAAATTCCGGGCCACCCTAGCGATCGAAGGCGGGGGCGCATCTCCTGGCTTGCGGGGCTCGCGGAAAAATAATAGAACCACAAAAAACATTGCAAAGACGCTGAGTGCTGCGACGCGATAGACACTTTCGACGCCCAGGTGACGGTGCGCCCACGAGGCATAATAAGGGCCGGCCGCGCCGCCGATGTTGACCATGGTGTAGTAGATGGAATAGCCGATTGAGCGAACGTTTTCTTTAGAAGCGCGGGCCGTGGTGCCGACCACGCAAGGCTTGACCAGTGCGACGCCGAGTGCGGGCAGAATGAGGATGAAGCCGACGAACAATTCAAGGGGGACGGCGTTGCGCACCGGTGCCAGCCAGGAGGCTCCAATGGAGCCAATCAAGAAATACGCAGCTGCGAGAATGAGATACGCGATAGAGAGGGCACGGCGAAAGCCCAGTTTGTCGGCGGCGGCTCCGCCGAAGATGGCGAGAAACCATACCATGCCACCGAATATTCCAGTCAGGGTTCCGGTCTGTTCGGCAGAGAAACTCAATTTCTCCTGCAGATACAGGGCGAGGGAGGCGAACGCTCCGTAGTAGGAAAGGCGTTCGAAGATCTCGCTGAGATTGGCGATCCAGAAGGGGCGTTCGAATCCGGTGCGAATCTCCTGCAGGCGTTCGGAAAAGCTCAAGAGCGGCTCCCTGGTGACTCGAATAGCATCGCAATCCGTTTGCGCACTTCTTCGGCGGCGAGTCCGGAGACGCGCAACACTTTTGTGCGGCTGGTCTGGCCGGAGGCAATGGTAACGGAAGATTGCGGCACCTTCAAAAGTTTCGCGAAGAATTCGATGCAGGCTTGGTTGGCGCGGCCGTCGACGGGCGGCGAAGTTAGAGAAACTTTGAGGGCGTCTCCGAGTTCCCCGGTGATGGCGTTCTTTCTCGCGCGGGGATGGACCTTGATTGCGAAGAAGGCGCCGCCAGGCGTGTCGTGAACCGGAATCACGGGCAGCGCCTCAATGCCCGGTCCTCCACATGGGACGCCAGAATCACAGTCAGAACCAGGCCGACGCCGATGGCGACGTACATGACGTATATACGGAGATCGCGGAGCCGCTTCCCGCCACTGGCGGCTAAACCGACCCCAAAGGCTTGTCGAACCATGACCAAGATGTAGTGATCCTCCTTGTTCAGCGCGTCTGGCGCATCCTTCCACACTTGCTCCCGAACTGGCGGTGGGCGGCTGTCCCGGTCACGAGCGTTTCTAGGAAGGGCTGCGACCTTGTCTTCATACGCGGCGGCATCGTAGTTTCGCCCCAATTCCGCGTTGATGTCGTAGATGTCCGGAAGCGAAAGGTGCAGCTCAGCAAAAAAAGCATCTTCTTTTCGACGTCAGAAAGGACCACCGGCTGCAGTGCAGCTTCCTCGATTACCCGAGCTATCAGAAACTGTTTAGCGGCGACAGCACCCATCTTTTTGCCCTCCATTTCAGCTCTGGCTTAAAACTCACGCCTTCTTCTCGAAAGAAAACGCAGTCTCGGCGGTCAACAATGCGGCGACCAGTGGTACTTGCGGGTGCTGCAACGTGTGCGATTTCCCTATGCTTGCCATCAGCGCGATCACGAATACAAGCATCGTTAAATTCGCGGTCATGCAGAATAGCCTGAGCCCCTGCACTCCGTAGCCATTGCGAAGGCGCAGCAGATTTAGCATGGCGGTGAAGAGCAGAGCCAGTCCCGTGCCGAAGATCCAGATCCTGCCGGTGTAGGTTGTCGGCACCAGCAGGCAGTACACAATTGCCAGAATGAAAAGGGCTCCCGCGCAAAGTTTGTCGAAAAGCCTCATGGCTTCTGTACCTTTTATCGTCTGCAGATCACATTTTTGCTCGTTCCCCGAAGATCGCAGTCCCTACACGGACGCAGGTCGAATCTTCTTCGATCGCGACTTCGAAATCGTGGGACATGCCCATGGAAAGCTGGTTCATGGCGAGGGCTGGCAGATTGCGCGCAGCAATCGTATCGCGCAACTCGCGCAGTTCGCGGAAGTAGTGACGCGCGCCTTTAGGATCATCGGTGAACGGAGGAACGGTCATTAATCCGAGGAAGGCCAATGCCTCCAGGCGCGGCGCGGCCATTAGCATGTCTTCGAGTTGCTGGGAATGAGGCGCTACCCCGCTCTTGGCGGCTTCACCGCCGACATTGATCTCGATGAGCACATCCAGTTTCTTGCCGAGAGTGTGGGCTGCCGCGTCGAGCTTCTCGGCCAACTTTAGCGAATCGACCGAGTCCACGGCGCGAAACAGTTCAGCGGTCTTTGCGGCTTTGTTGGTTTGCAGGTGGCCGATCATGTGCCATTCGGTGTCGCGGAGGTCTCGTAGCGCATCGATTTTATTGGAAAATTCCTGAACGCGATTTTCTCCGAATATTTTCAGCCCTGCTTTGTAGGCTTCGCGGATCTTTTCCGCCGGCTGAGTTTTGCTGACGGCCATCAATGTGATGTCTTCTGGATTACGTCCTGCGCGTTGGGCGGCTGCGCTGATGCGTTCATGGATCGACGCGATGTTGGAGGCGATGGACATGAGAGAAGTGATTATGTAACAGCCTTCGCTGCGCGAGGGAGCGGGCAGGACTGCCCGCTCCACATTTAAGCCTCACCTTACATCATGGCTGTGGGTGGGGCAGGCTCGTTTGGATCGCCGGCCGCTGAAATTGGCAAGAAGATCATCAAGGCCGTCAGGCCGGCGAGGACGATCATTCCTCCCACCAAATAAGAAGGAGTGCTGAAGATTTGCGGCGGGTGATTTGGAGCGCCCCACTGCGGGACGAATTGCAATCCTGCCCAAACTAGGCCCAGCAAGGCTTCTCCGGCGATTAGTCCGGAAGCGACCAGCACTCCGGCATTTTCCACGCGGGCTTTTTGAGCGCTGTTGAATCCGCGGCGATCGGCGGCCCAATCACCGAGTGAGCGAATCACTCCGCCTACAAAGATGGCGAAGGTGGTACCGAACGGAAGATACATTCCGACGGCGACCAGCATCGGACTTTTCACTTGCATCATGATCATCGCGATGCCGAACAAAATTCCGACTACCACTAGCGGCCAGGGCATATCGTGACCCACGATACCCATTGCCAATGTTGCCATGAGACCGGCCTGCGGGGCGGGAAGGTCCGCGCCGCCAAAGCCTACACCGCCGGCTCTGATGTTGCCTTCGTGCAGCAGCATAAGTGGGAAATACATCACCAGACTTGCGACCACGACGGCGATGAGTTCAGCGGCCTGAATTTTTTGCGGTGTGCCGCCGAGAATGTAGCCGACTTTAAAGTCCTGCAGAAGTTCCCCGGCTACCGCCGATGACACGCAGACGACCGCCGCTACGCCCAGAACGGCGGCTACTCCCGAGGTGCCGGAAACTCCCAGAGCCACCATCAGAAGTGCCGCGATCAAGAGCGTGGACAGGGTCAATCCGGAAATCGGATTGTTGGACGAGCCGATGAATCCCACGAGATTTCCTGAGACTGTGGCGAAGAAAAATCCTACGAGAATCATTACGATCGCGGCGAGGATGGCCGGCAGAAATAGTCCAGAGATTTTGATGTAGAGAACGCACATCAGCACAAACATAACGGCGATCAAACCAAACACTGCTTTCGAACTCATGTAGCGTTCGGTGCGCGCCAGCTTGGCTTGCTGATCGGCTGTCTGGCGCAGGTCGGCGAATGCTTTACCGATTCCGGCGGTCAAGCTCGCCCGCATTCTGAATAACGTGTAGGCGGCACCGACCAACATTCCGCCGACAGCGATGGGACGCACGATGTATCTCCAGACGGCGTCGGCCATGGTGGCCCAATTATCAGGAGTGTCGGCTGGAATATAGGCTTTGAGTTGGGGGCCGAGAAAAAAAATCATCAAGGGAACAAGCAGGCCCCAGGCAATCACGGAGCCGGCAAACTGGATCGACGCCAGCCTGACGCCGATGATGTAACCGACTCCGAGATAGGCCGGGCTGACGCTGGGCGCGGCGAAAACACTGGTACCACCAGTGGGTAGGACGTGGGTGTTTCCGGTGGAACCGAGCCGAACCTGAGTATGTCCGAGACTGCCGACGCCGAAATGAAGATCGGTGTCAGCGGCGAACAATCCGAACTTTCCTAAGATGTAAACCACGCCGCCGATGCCGATATTCCAGAACAGATATTTAGCGGCTTGGGCGCCGCGCTGTCCGGCTTTGTGAATCTCCGACGCGGCGAGTGATTCGGGGAAGGGCAACTCCGGGTCTTCCACCATGGCGCGGCGAACGAGAGAAATGAAGAGGACGCCGAGAATGCTACCTACCATGATTAGGGCGGTGGATTTCCAATACGCATCGGCGAAGCGGAATGATGGCCACGCTTTGGCGAGAAGAAACGCGGGCAACGTGAAGATTGCGCCGGCGGCGACGGACTCGCCGATCGATCCCGCGGTGCGGGCGATATTTTCCTCGAGCAGAGATCCCTTCCAGGCGCGCATTGCTGCCATTGCGATCACCGCGGCAGGATAGGTTGCCGCGATGGTGATTCCGGCGCGCAACCCGAGATAAGCGTTGGCGGCGCCGAGGACCACCGTCATCAGGAGTCCAAGAAGCACGGCGCGCAGAGTGAATTCTTTCATCTCCATGTGTTCGGGAACGAAGGGGACGTGCTTCCGGGCGACGGTTTCTGGGCCGGGGGGGACGGGACTGCTCATAGGCGGAATCCTCTTAAGCCGGATATGAATATTGACGCTGTTTAGTAACCTACTTGAAACACGGGAACGGCGCACGTTAGCACGCGGGCGGGAGGGTTTACAAGTGGGTGGGAGGCGGGTGGCGATGGCTGGCGCTAGGCGTCTACGATAGCGATGGCAACCGGGTGAGCGAAATCGCAGGCGGAGTGACAACCAAGTACCTGGTCGACACGCTTATCCGACAGGCTACTCCCAGGTGCTCGACGAGCTGGTCAGCGGTGCAGTGACAAACCTATACCTACGGCCCGCAGCGCATCAGCGAGAACCCACTCTCCGGCAGTACGTGGAGGCCGACCTTGCTACGGCTACGATGGCCACGGCAACGTCCGGTTGACAACCAACCCAGCGGGCACGGTGGGCAACACTTACGCCCTTTGTTCTACTAGTGAACCAGGGTGCCGCCGGCCCTGAATTGACGAACTCCACTCTATCGACGGTTTTTGACTACAACATGGAAAATGGAACCGTTTTCGACCGAAAGGAATGGATTTCGACCTGAGGACCGTGTGGACGAGGGCGGCCAGCCCCGCCAGGCGCGTATCCGCCGGCACGGAACGGGATCGGAAGTTGGAGGCGGCGCGGCAACAGCGGAAGAATCGCCGCGTGAGGGCCCGCGTGAGGGATGAAACGGATTACTTCCAGATGGACGAGCATACGGAAAACTACACGATGGAATGGCATTCCACTGTCAGTGACATGATCGATCCGTTCCGGCGAATGGTAAGCTTTTGCAGTCCCACAGCATGCTCAAAGTACTCCCGAGCCTCGTCCAGCGTGAAGGCGCGTGCCGGACGGCCGTTGATGGTGAGAATTTCGTCGCCGGTTTGTATTCCAGCGGCTGAGGCCGGCGTGCCCGCGATGACCATAAATACGGTGAGCGTTGAGAAGTCCGTCCCTCCAGCCCCGAGAACAAAGCCGGCGTGATCGAACTCATAGGGTTGATCGAAGCTGGCATTTGGCTCGAAAAATGCGGTCTTCCTTGCGTAATCGAACGTTATCGTGAACCGCTTCAATACTCCATAACCAAGTTGACCCGCCCGGTCTGCTTGCTCTTCGGCTATCCCCATCACCGGACTCTTGATCAGCAGGTCGGCGAAGCGCAGCGATTTCGCCCGCGTCATCCACGCGTCTCTCCACCCAGGCTTACCCCCTTCACGGCCAATAGCGCTGGTGCATTTGCCATAAGACCGTTCCGGCGCGCGAAGGCAGCGTTCAGCGAGAACGGGTCCACTTTGCCGGTATCGACCTCAAGGGAAGCCTGAATACGTTTTCCGCTGGACCCTTCGATTTGAGTTTCTATATACGGCTGACGCGTTTCCAAGTTAAGCGGAACGGATCGCCCGCTCCCTCCCTGAAAGGAGGCGGGATCGCACAGGGTCAGTCGTTGATGCTGATAATCAAGAATGACTATGAACTGCTGGAAGAAGTCGTACCCAAGGACACCGTCCAAACGTTGACCGAACAACGGGCAAAGCCGGAAAGATCAAGGGATGAGACCGTGCTGTTGACTATTGCTACGCCTCCGATGATTCGGTGAACACCCCTCACAGAAGAGGTCTCGACCTTTCCTCCTGGGGCAGCTTCCGTGTGCATTTCCTCTGATTTGAGGTGCAGAGCGCGAATCGTGGCGGGGTCCAGCACCGAGTCCTCGAACCCACTGTCCAGAAGGAAACTGTAGTTTTGTCCATCGTTCAGGACGATGGGCACGAAGATGCCTCCTCCGCGGATTGTGACCGGGATCTCTGCTCCGCGCATCTGCGCGGCACGCTCCGCGGCAGCTGGGTTGCGGCAGACCTGAGCCGCTGAAATCCATGCATAGAGCAAGGGCAGAACCAGAAGGAAGCGGGCAATTTTCATGGAGCCTTCCTATTCTCCAGATACGAAAACAGGTGCTCGGAGTTCCCTGAGAACGAGATTCTTATCCCGGCCTCGCCGAAGGGAGCCAGTCTGAACCGCCTGAAGACAACGGGGTCAACGAAAGCGGGCCCCCCGGTTGGATCGACACCACTCACAGGGTTGTTCTTGTAGAGACGTACTTGTGGAGGGTGCCCGGATCGAAGAGGTTCCCGGAATACGGGTCCGCCTGAAGAAGTCGTGTTGCCGTCGTTGTCGTAGGTAGCGGTCGTCAGGCGGTCATGGGCGTCGTAGGTATAGCTTATGCTGCCCGGCAGCGACGGGATGGTTGAAGCCAGCGTCTTGCGATTGCCGACGGCGTCATAGGTGTAACTCTCCGCGCCGTTGTCGCTAGCAGGATCAGCCGTAATCGTCTCGGATTGCAGATGGTAATCGTTGTCATAGCCCTAGTTCACGGTGCGCCCACTTAACTCAGCCACGGGCTGAACGTTGCCTGCTGGGCAGGGAGTGTACGGGTGGCACGGGTGGCGAAGGGGTAAGGTGAAAGAAATACTGCCTCTTGCGCGATCATAACCTTAGGGTAGAATACTCGTACTCGTCTGAATGCCCCTTGTCCGAGGTGCAGCGTGCCCAAAAACCTTTCTGACCAGCTATGGTTCCAGCGATATTTTGAATTTCACTGCGGCGATTGCGGTGGTGACACGGTGTTCCGTTCGCGGCGCCGCACGTTGACCGAGCGTTATCTTCTTCCGGTGTTTCTGTTGCAGCCGGTGCGCTGCGCAGAATGTTTTCGGAGGGAGTATCGGTTGATTTTCATGCCCGTGAGGGAGCGACTGTCAGAAGTAGTGGCGAAGCCGCCGGTTTCCGTAATTCGATCGGGCAACACTCGCGACGTTGCCTAGCGGGCCCGAACGCCGTTATACTGGCTGAAGAGCAGGCAACGCGCAAGAGCGCGCATTCTTGCGGGGATCACGGAGGCCGTCTTCAGCAGTAGTGGAGACCGAATTCGGGCTATCCAGGCCACAGCCGCAACGGCAGGGCCTTTTATTGCTTCCGCGGACCGTCCCTCTCGGGCGAACCGAGTGTCTGTTCGGCTTGCCGAGAAACTTTTTGCCGTTCTGTTTTCCTCCGATGGCCGCATCCGTCGCGAGCCTCTGGTTAAAATTTCACGACTCCCGGTCTGCCAGGAGTGTCTCGACGGCCTGCAGCGCATCCGGGGGGGAGTGTGTTCGATTGGCGGCGAGCGTCTTTTTTCTCCTTATGCTGCGCTATCGCAGGTTCAAGAGGAAGGTGAGGGCGCGCCGCTGTGCGGATTGTGCCGGCGCATCGAACCGCCTTTTGTGCGCGCGACGGCTTATGGCAGCTCCCATGGCGGACTGCGAGAGTTGATTCATCTGCTGAGATATGCGTCGGTGCGGGAGGCGGCGAACGTTCTGGGACGCATGCTGGCTGAGGTGATCGACGAGCTGGAGTGCGATTTCCTGGGCGACTGTGTCGGCGTAGTCCCGGTGCCGTTGCATCGCGGCAAGCTTCGCCAACTGAGAGTTCAACCGCGCGGAGCTGATCGCACGGGCTGCGATGAAAAATATCCGCGCGTCCGTG
>DATNLE010000360.1:0-7896 GCA_035603035.1 Candidatus Acidiferrales bacterium
TTACCCCCTCGCGCTGTGCACTGACCGCAACGAGTCATCGGACGATAGACCCCAAGATGCCTTGAAAATCCCCGCCCGTCAGGGCGGAATCTATACACTAGCGGAGAACGTCGCTTCTCCATTTCACGCTGAGCCACCACACGCATGGCTGACCGCGTGGCGTCCACAAGAAATTCGCAGCCTCTCGTGGCTTAGTCGAGTCGGAGACACGATCCGATTGCGTGCGGAGAACGCCAAAACCCGCGTAGCGCGTAACGTTCCACGCGTGGGCG
The DNA here is from genome assembly GCA_035603035.1 of Candidatus Acidiferrales bacterium. Classification (GTDB taxonomy): domain Bacteria; phylum Acidobacteriota; class Terriglobia; order Terriglobales; family Acidobacteriaceae; genus Sulfotelmatobacter. Next base: position 273 of record DATNLE010000360.1, read on the forward strand.
AACTAGTCGAACTGATGGACAGGCAGCGCCTGCAAATGTCTCCAAAGACCAGCCCTGATTTTTCACCCGAGGACGCTCCGATAGGCGATTTTCGCAGGAGCTGCAAACGGCCTGCAGGTTGGCGGGCGTGCCAGAAAAGTTGTTCTACGACCTGCGACGTTCAGGGAGTGACATGATCCGAAGTGGCAGACCTCCAGTCTGTGGCCATGAGCATCAGCGGGCATCGCATGGCCAGCATGTTTGCCCGTTATCACATCCCGGACGACAGGGACCAGCGACAGGCTCTCTTGAACCGTCAGAGCTACCAGTCCGCTTTCGATAACGGGAGAGGCTGCCGGCATCACCACGGAAACAGTTCAGTTGAAACTCGCATAGAATGCGCATGGGGAGCCTGAAGTTGGCTCCCTTTGTTGGCCTAACTTTGTAATGGCTTTGTTATCAGTGGGAAGATGGTGCGCCCTGAGAGATTCGAACTCCCGACCTTCTGGTTCGTAGCCAGACGCTCTATCCAGCTGAGCTAAGGGCGCAGGTTTTCCGCTGTAACAATTGCAAAGGGAGGAATCGAACTGGCATCCGCCCATTCCGGTTCAATTTGACCGACTGCCGGGTATTTCCCCGCGTGAATTCTAAGTCAGTCGGAAATCATTGTAGCGTTTTCACCGGCAGACCGGCAACCTCCCCCCCACTTCTCACCGCAAATGCAGTTTAAATTCAGCAGTTGCAAGAGCTTGCAACCGATCGCAAAAATTAACACTCTTGACATATATCGCCGTAGTACTAGACTGAGAACCGACGAGACCAGGCACGTAAAGGGGTCTTTTCGTGGTAAGCAGTCTCTTCGTTATTGCAGGAGATGAAGTTATGAATTCGTTAGCGAAGTTCTCCCTGTGGCTGGTTCTGGCTACCCTCTTCTGTTTTGCTCCCGGCGCTTTCGCTCAAGGCCGGACCAACCCTCCACTAGCCAGTCATGTCCGTACCGTTACGAGCTACTCCTTCACTTCAACTTTTATAGTCAACCCAATTGATAAGGGACAGGATAAGAACAAAAAGTGCGACCCCCGCGGTCGCAATAAATGCGCAGCCGTGCCTGAAGGCGGCTCCGCGTTAATGTACCTCCTGCTGGCCAGCCTCACTTGCTTCGGCGCCGTGGTTTTGCGTTCCCGCCGGCAAAGTGCGCGCTAGACGATAAGTCTAGACAACACAGATCCCGCCACATTGTTCAGTCCAGGGGTGTGCGTGTTTCGCCAGTGCAGCAGTAAATCTTTCCAGTGGCAGAGCAATTCCTACAAAGCGCGCAAAACTGCGGCCTTGCATTTTGAGCAGCTTAAGAACGGCACGCCATGTGCTAACACATAGAACAGACGAAGTGGCGCGCAACGGGGCGCTCCAAGGATGACTTCGGCCAGAGGTTCTCTTGGGCGCCCCTTGCATTAAGAACGAAAGAGGTTTCCTCCCCCGGTTGCCTCCCCCCTTCTCCCAGGTTCTGTAACAGGTTTTAAGCTAGTGCTACGATTTCGCGAGCGTCGACCCCTGCCTGACGCAGCAGTTTCGCCACTGCGTCGGCGTTCAGTCGGGAGCCATCGTATTCTACCCGGACGGTGCGATCCACGTCGTTGAACTGAACCCCTCGCACTCCGTACACCTCTCGCATCCCATCGATCGCCCGTAACGCGGTTTCACCGGGCACAATCACATAGCGGAAAACAACATCAAGATAAGTCATTCAGGATAGTCCTTGCGATTACAAAACGCGCCCTAAGCCTTACCAGGCTGAATCCAATATAAAGCATCTCCCATCGAAGTGATAACAACGCCTCATCTCTTTGCCCTTAACCCTCGGCGGATAGGGTAAGGTTTTTCGTTAACGCGGTTGGGGTATCGACCGGCCGATCGCGCACGCAATAGCGAAGTCGAACCGGTCGCGCGGCGGATCTTGCTCACGCTTACATTGATGTCCAGGAAGCCCTCTAACCCGGCCTCCACACTGGAACGCGATCCAGTCTGCGGAATGAAGGTCAATCCCGCCGACACCAAAGACGTCTACGGTCTCGCTGGGAAGAACTATTATTTTTGTTGCGCGCCCTGCCTGGAAAAATTTAAAGATGACCCAGATAAATATCTAAGCTCGACCCCGCTTGCAAAACCCGCGGGATTAGTAATGCTCGGTTCTGCCAAGGCAGCCTCCAAAGCTCGACATAGTCGGGAACACGAAGACGGTCGGGGACATGAATACGATGCGGAACATTCTTGGTCAGCACCGGCCGCTATAGCTCCAGCCTACGTCTGCCCCATGTGCCCCGAGGTCCGCGAAAACAGACCGGGCGCCTGCCCCTCCTGCGGCATGGCCCTCGAACCGGACGTCCCCGTCGCCTCCACTCGCACGGAGTACACCTGTCCCATGCACCCGGAGATCGTGCGCCCCGCGCCCGGCTCGTGTCCCATCTGTGGCATGACCCTCGAGCCCAGCACCATCACCGGCGCTTCTGAAGCCAATCCCGAATTGCAGGACATGGCTCGCCGCTTTTGGACGAGCCTTGCCCTCACCGCGCCGCTGATGGCTATCGCCATGGGCGCAATGTTTTCAGGCACGTCGTTGCACCGCGTCCTTCCCGGCGCAGCGCTGCCCTGGCTCGAACTCGCATTAGCCACCCCGGTCGTTCTCTGGGGCGGATTACCTTTCTTCCAGCGCTTCTGGACTTCACTCCTCAATCACAGTCCAAACATGTTCACCCTAATCGGTATGGGCACCGGCGTGGCCTATGGATACAGCGTGGTCGCCACCCTAGCGCCAAAGACTTTTCCGGCCCCGCTGCGCGGCATGGCCGGCTATCCGGAGGTTTACTTCGAAGCAGCAGCGGCGATCACTACTCTGGTCTTGCTCGGCCAGGTCATGGAATTGCGTGCCCGCAGCCGCACCAGCGCCGCCATTCGTGCTCTGCTCGATCTCAGCCCGAAAACCGCTCGCTTGCTCAACCACGACGGCACCGAGTTGGATGTTCCCCTCGAACGAGTCAAGCCCGGCGATCACCTTCGCGTGCGCCCCGGGGAAAAAATTCCGGTAGACGGGGCGCTCCTCGAAGGCCACAGCACCGTTGACGAATCGATGATCACCGGCGAGTCCATGCCAGTAGAGAAGTCTCCCAACAGTAAAGTCATCGGAGCAACCATCAACGGTGCCGGTTCGTTCGTTATGCGCGCCGAGAGAGTCGGAGCCGAAACCGTGCTCGCCCGCATCGTGCAACTTGTAGGCCAGGCGCAACGCAGCCGCGCTCCCATCCAGCGCCTCGCCGACCGCGTGGCGAAATGGTTTGTCCCTGTTGTCGTAGCGGTCGCAATCATTACTTTCATCGCGTGGTTCTTCCTCGGTCCACAACCGCGTCTCGCGCACGCCCTGGTGAACGCTGTTGCTGTGCTCATCATCGCCTGCCCGTGCGCCCTAGGTCTCGCAACGCCCATGGCGATTACGGTTGGAGTGGGTCGCGGCGCGCGCGCCGGCGTGCTGATCAAGAACGCCGAAGCCTTGGAGATTCTGGAGAAAGTCGATACGTTGGTCGTCGACAAAACCGGAACGCTCACCGAAGGTAAGCCGCAATTGGTTGGAATTTCCTTGTCGCAGGACGACGGTCGCGAAATCCTTCGCCTGGCCGCCAGCCTCGAGCGTGCAAGCGAACATCCTCTGGCGGCAGCCATCCTTCAAGCCGCCGAAAGACAGGGACTCAAACTCTCGCAGCCAACTGAATTTGTCAGCGTTACGGGAGAGGGAATCAGAGGAGTAGTCGATGGCAAACAAGTAGCGGTCGGCAATGCCGCGTTAATGACGGACTTGGGCGCCTCTCCCTACCCAGGCAAAGAGTTCAACCCAGCCGTTCCCGACGGCAGCACGAGCCTATGTGTCGCTATCGACCGCAAGTTTGTCGGAAACCTCTCCATCGCCGATAAAGTGAAAAGTTCCACTCCCGACGCCATCCGACAGCTTAAAGCTCTCGGCATCCACATCGTAATGCTCACCGGCGACAATCGCGCCACCGCGGCTGCGATTGCCAAACAACTAGGCATCGACGAGTTCGAAGCCGAAGTGTTGCCAGAAACAAAATTGGAGATCGTCCGAAAACTTCAAGGGCAGGGAAGAGTGGTCGCCATGGCCGGTGACGGCGTCAACGACGCCCCCGCGCTGGTGCAAGCCGATGTCGGCATCGCCATGGGCACTGGCACTGACGTCGCCATCGAAAGCGGCGGCATCACACTGGTCAAAGGCCACCTCACCGGAATCGTGCGCGCTCGCAACCTCAGCCGCGCGACCATGCGTAACGTCCGCCAAAATCTTTTCTTCGCCTTTATCTACAATGCCATCGGCGTGCCCCTCGCGGCTGGAATCCTCTATCCATTCTTCGGCTTACTGCTCAGCCCTATCTTCGCCGCCGCCGCCATGAGCCTCAGCTCAGTGTCCGTAATCACCAACGCACTCCGCCTCCGCAACGCGAAGCTCTGACCGTGTGGGACGGACATTCCTGTCCGCTGCCTTTGAATTTGATTGTCCCGCCCAGCTAACCGAATCGTCATTCCAACCGCGGCCGGAGCGTCAGCGACGGCGGAGTGGAGGGAACTGCTGCTGACTGTACCACCGCGCTGAGGGCGCCAGAGTCCTTGCCCTGAAATTGATTTTGGGTGGGGCAGCGCTTCAGGGCTGCGACTAAGTCCTGGCTTGTGGGTGGGCGTTAGCCCCGAGGTCTTCAATCTACAACTTCCCCAAATACTCAATCACGTCCGGCTCTGTCCAATCCACCGCTCCAATAAACTTTCGCCTTACCACTCCTCCGCGGTCGATCACATAAGTCTCCGGAAACTTGAATGTCCCATAAAGCGCATTACTCTTCTGATCCGGATCGCGCACTGACAGCAAATTCACATTGTGGTCTCGCAGGAACTGCTGATAACTGCTCTGATCCGCGTCCACGCTCACCGCCAGCACGGTCACGCCCTTCTGCTTCATGCGCTGCTGCATCTGCACCAGCGACGGCATTTCTTCAATGCATGGTGGGCACCACGTCGCCCAGAAATTCAGCACCACCACCTGGCCTTTAAGTTGGCTAAGCGTGACCGAGCCAGCGGAGTCGCGCACGGTAAAATCCGGGGCCGCCGTCCCGATCCGCGGCGGCCGTGACCCGGTGTAGCAGCCAGACATCAGCAGAACCAAAACAAGAGCAATTAGGCGTGAAGCAGCAGTTTTCGAAGATAACTGACTTGGGGACAGCCGCCCTCGGCTGTGCGGTCGAGCAAGGCTCGACCCGTTTCTCAACAATACAGGCACACTAAGAGCCGGTTTAACTGCGCGAACGGAACAAATCATCGGTTGCACACCGCTATAATAATAGACTCGAGCTATGCCGGCGACACCTATACCAAGCGATCCGCCTGCCGTTTCCGTCATCGTGCCCGCGCGCAATGAAGAGGCATCGTTAAAGAACTGCCTCGATTCGCTGGTCGCGCAGACACATGTCGCATTCGAAATCATCGTGATCAACGATCACTCCACCGACCGCACCCACGAAATCGCATCCTCATTTTCCAACAAGCGGGTCCGAGTCGTCGAAGCCGGCACGCTCCCCCCAGGTTGGACCGGCAAGAATAACGCAGTCATCGCCGGAGCCAAAGTTGCGCAAGGAGAATGGCTGCTATTCACCGATGCCGACACCGTGCACCTGCCCGGATCGCTGGCGCGAAGTATCGAAGAAGCCACACGCCAACATGCGGCCTTGCTTTCCTATTCGCCCCAGCAAGTCGCGAAAAGCTTTTGGGAGAAGGCCGTAATGCCGGTGATCTTTGCCGAACTGGCCGCGAGCTTTCGTCCCTCGAAAGTAAGCGACCCCAACTCGCCCGCAGCAGCCGCCAATGGCCAATATCTTCTCATCACGCGCGCCGCCTACGATGCTGTCGGCGGACACGCTGCCATCGCTGCAAAGCTGCTAGAGGACGTCGCTCTGGCCAGGGCCGTAAAAAAATCCGGCAGGAAGATTTGTTTTCGTTTCGGCGGCGATGCCGTCCGCACCCGCATGTATCGCAGTTTCGCTCAACTTCGCGAAGGCTGGACGAAGAACCTCGTCCTGTTGTTCCCGTCTCCCTTGCGCTTAGCCACGCTGCGTGCGCTTGAATTCATCCTCATAGTTTCCAGTTTTGCAGCCAGCATGACCACGGCTCGACACGGACATTTCCAACCCGCCGTCGCAGCCGGGTTACTGGGCGCGATCTTGTACGCAATGTTCCTAACGCGGATCCGTCGCGCGCACTTTTCCTGGGACGCAGCCCTTCTGGCTCTGTTCGGCCTTCCTCTGTTCTCCTATTTGCTGATACGGTCGAAACTATCTCATAAGCACGGCAACGTCTGGTGGAAGGGCCGCCGCTATCCCCCGGGTCCAGCAGTCAGAGATCCAGCAGTCACAGCGGTTGCAGTCCCAGGCATTGCAGACCCACCCAAGTTGGCAGATTCAACAATGCAGGAGCAGCATGGTTTATCTCACGCGCAAAGCTGAATTTTCCGCATCGCATTACTACCACAATCCGGATTTCACTCCCGAGGAGAACCTTCGCGTCTTCGGCAAATGCAATAATCCCAACGGCCACGGCCACAATTACACGCTGGAAGTCACGGTGAAGGGCGAAGTTGACCCACGCTCCGGTTTCGTTGTCGATCTCAAGCACTTAAAGGAAGTTATGCAGCGCGACGTGCTCGAAGCCATGGACCATCGCTTCCTCAACAAAGAAGTCCCTGAATTTATTCATCGCATCCCCACCACGGAAAACATTGCGATCGCGATTTGGCAGCGCCTCGTATCAAAACTGGAAACCGCCAAACTGCACCGCATAAGGGTTTACGAAACCCCAGATCTATTCGTGGATTTCTACGGAGAACCATGACCCACATAAGAATTTGTTGCGCCGTGCCCCCCTTGCCACCTCGGTTAGAGGGTTTCAGCCGGTTGAATCAATAATAAAATGAAAGCCCACCTCTCACGCCGGTACCTGTTCTCCGCCTCGCACCGCCTGCACAGCGGAGCAATGTCCCCCCAGGAGAACCAGGCAACGTACGGAAAATGCAACAATCCCTACGGCCACGGCCACAACTACATCGTCGAGCTAACGGTCAGCGGCCAAGTGGACGAAAAAACCGGCATGGTTTGCAACTTGACCGTCCTTGACAGCTTTGTTGAAAGGGAAGTGCTCGCCCGCTTCGACCACGAAAACTTGAATACCTTACCGGAATTCGCCCAGGAGGTGCCCACCACGGAAAATCTTTGCATTCAGATTTACGAAATAGTGCACCGTGGCTTTGCCCAAGCGCATCTTGAAAGAGTAAGGCTGGAAGAAACCATGATGAATTCGTTCGAATATACCGGCTAGCAATCGTCTTCGATTTTAAATTGCCAAAATTACACAATTGCTCAATCAACTTATGAAACCACAAACCGAACCCTCCACCCTCACCAGCGCCAGCTTCGAAGACCTCGTCCAGGAGATGCTCGTCCGCCTCGGCGAAGACCCGCAACGCGAAGGCCTTCAGCAAACTCCCCAGCGCGTTCGCAAGTCCTTGCAGTTCCTCACCCGCGGCTACACCGAAGACGCCGAAGCC
>DATNLE010000371.1:0-12190 GCA_035603035.1 Candidatus Acidiferrales bacterium
CGCTTCGGGATCGTTCGTGGCGGTGTCTACACCACGAACCGCCGCTTCCAAAAGATGGGCCATCTGCGGGTGGGATGGTTGTTCCTGAAAACCGCAATGAACTACTGGAACCCAAACTATTTTTTGCGCGATCACAAGTACTGGCAGACATAAGCGCGGGACGAAACCTGAGGAATCGATTTCGCGACGATTTTCTTCGTTGCCACAACGGCAGGATTCAGCCAACCAGCTGAATCCTGCTTTTTGCAGTCGCGGGAAATTCTTTTGGCCGTCTTTCAAAAGCGCAGCACGATACCTGTCGAAATCCGTACATTGTTTTGCGTCGTACCGAAGAAACGTGTCTGCACATAGTCTCCCTGAAAGCGCCATGCGAGCGGACGGATGATTTTGTAGTCCAGGCCGCCTCCGACGGCGGTGGCAAACGAAGTATCGGATCCGGCGTTGCCTGCGTTGACGTGCGCCCCTCCGAACAGAGCCTCCACGAATGGACGAAATTTGCCTACTGAAACAGAGACTCGCGGGCCAAACAGATAATTGTGCTCGGTGACGTTGGCGTTAAAGCTGGAGCAGAGCGCTCCTCCTCCGGTACCGGGTGGGACCACACAGAAGGGAAAATTTTGCGAACCGTAATGCGAGTCGAAATCGGCTACGATCCCGATAAAGGGAAAAACCTTGCCTTCTACCGATGCCTCCCATCCGTTGGTGTTGGCGCGGTCGATCGAAGACAGGTCGGTATTGTAAAAGGAATAGCCGAAAAATACGTTGCCCTTGGTGGGAATCTGGGCGCTTGCCAGACCGGCAAACACAAGGAGAGTAAAGAGAATGAATCCAATTTTTCGCATGTCGATAGGCCTACCTTTCTAGCGCGAGCGAGGCAAAGAAATGACCTCGACGCGGGCGATTTAAGATGCTTGCGGGGAAGAAACGGTCTATCGACACTCGTCCGGGGGTTGCGAGCCGACATTCGGCTCGCGATCAAACGATCAAACAACGGCCAGACAAGTGATTTTGAATGCAGATAATTCAGATCGCTGTGTGCGGACGATGCTCAGAAGCGCCAAACCAGTCCGGTTGATCCTCGAATATCGTTCTGCGTCGCGCCTAAGAGGTGAGTGTGCATATAGTCGAACTGCAAACGCCAGGCAAAATGTTTCATAAAGAGGAACTGGAACTTGCGATCCACGCCCCCGCCGATGTCCCACGCGACCGGGTAGTGCGTTGTGCCGTTCGAAGTCATGCGTTGCGCTCCGCCCATCCCTTGCACGAAGGGCCGCCATTTTCCTAAGTTGGTAGAAAGCCGCGGTCCCAAGAAGACGTTGTACTGCTGTATCCCAAGGCGGTAAAAGCCGCTGGCGTCGAGGACCACGCCCAGGTGCGTGTATCGGGAAAAGGGAAAGTCTTCCAGGGAAGCATTCCATCCGCGGAACGTATAGCGGTTTATGACATCCACGGAATCGCCGTAAGCCACTCCAACATATACATTCCCACTCGGGAGCAGCTGCGCTCTCGACGCGGTGGCAAACAGCATAAAGCTCACAAACGCCAGCACCACGGCTGCGGTTTTTAACACGAAAATGATTCCTCCTCAGGCAATCCATGCCAGCAGCAAATTCTACCTGATTGCGTGAAATTCGTTAGATGCAGTGTACCCGAGGCCTAAGATGCCCAGGTTGCAAAATTGTGCAGGTGCAAGTCTGGGAAACCGTACAAGAATTTATGTTCTTTTTATGATTCCGAAACGCATCTTCCCGCGTCTATCTAATACGATGAAATTCACCAATAGAACTGGGCAAGCGTGGCCGCAGCAGCACGAGCCGGCTGGCCTCGGAATTCAACCAAAGGAGTCGAAGTTGAAACTCAGTTTGGAAACTCGACATCACGGCGATGTAGTCATCATTTACTGTCAGGGCCGCATCGTCTATCGTAACGAGGCTGCCGCACTTTCAAGCCTGGTGGGCGAAGTTCTGCGAAAAAGCGGGAAAGTGGTTCTCGATCTCAGTGGCGTCAGCTCCATTGACAGCGCTGGCATCGGCGAACTAGTACTGCTCCACTCCTGGGCTCAGGCGAAAAATGCGGACCTGAAATGTGCCAACCCCAGCCCGTTCGTGCGTGATCTGCTCGACCTCACTCGTCTCGATTCATTTTTCGAGATTCACCCCAGCCTGAACGAAGCGCTGGCGGCGTTCCAGCCCAGGGAAGTCTGCGCCGACTGCTGATTCTGGTCTTGAACAGCAACCTGCGGCGGGTGGATAGACCGGGCTGCGCCTCGTTTTCCTCAACTCTCTCGCTGAAAACGATATCGGCCAGCCCGCTCCGTCGCCACCGCCTCCGCCACTTTCAGAAGTGCCCGTGCTGCATGCGATAGCCCCGCCTCTTTTCGGTAGATCAAACGCAGCTTGCGTTGAACGTGCAGCTCGCGTACCGGAATCCTCACCAGCTCCCCGCGCGCCACTTCCGTTTCTACGCTGATCTCGGGCATTAGCGCTACCCCGCTTCCTAGGGCAACGAATTGTTTGATGGCCTGCAACGTGGGCAGCTCCAGGTCCATGTGCAGCGGCGTCTTGTATTTCCGGAAAGTCTGCAGAACTTTCTCGCGATACGGTGACGAAACAATGTGCGCCACAAATGATTCCGCTCCCAGTTGCCGTATGCTCACCTCCTGCGCCGAGGCCAGCGGATGCTTGGGAGGAACCACCAGTACCAACTCATCGAGATAGGTGACCACGGAGTGCAGCCGCGGTTCCTCGGGCTTGTAGGAGAGCACGCCCAGTTCAGCGCTGTGCTGCAACACATCGTCGGGAATGCGGCTGCCGAGGGCCCGCTGCACCGTGATTTTGATCATTGGGTGCAGCCTGCGAAACTCCGCCAGAACCGGCAGCAAATAAAGTGCCGTGAATTCATTGGCGGCCATGACGAGCTTACCCTTGTGCAGTTCCCGCAATTCGGTCAGCGATTCGTGGGCGTCATGGCGCAGATTCAGCAGCTTTTCCGCGTATTCATAGAGCACCTGCCCCGCATCGGTAAGGACGCCTTCGCGGGAGGAGCGGTCAAAAAGGCTCTCGCCCAATTCATTCTCCAGTTTGCGGATGGTCTGGCTGACCGCCGATTGCGTGCGGTATAGCTTTTCCGCGGCTCGAGAGAACCTGTGCTCCCGTGCCACGCTGAGAAAAACTTCCAGTTGGGAAAGCTCCATAGCTTATCTCTTAATGAAAAATGCAGCATCCATTAGTAAATCTTATCATAGAAGATTATCTAATGCTGGCAGCAGAATTATAAGCATTGCTTCAAGCGTGCTGCCCATTACCATAAGACCCATAGAGCACACGGTTGAACTATTTTTTTTACAAGGAACCCATGATCGCCGCGGAGCAGGTTCGCATCACCGTTTTCGACACCACCTTGCGCGACGGAGAACAGTCGCCTGGCTGCAGTATGAACCATCAGGAGAAGCTGCGGCTGGCGCATCAGCTCGACCGCCTCGGCGTCGACGTAGTCGAAGCCGGATTTCCTATCGCCTCCGAGGGAGATTTCGCCGCGGTCAAGGCCATCGCGAGTGTCATCCGACGGCCCATCATCGCGGGATTGGCCCGCGCCTGCCGCCCGGACATCGAGCGCGCCTGGGAAGCCTTGCAAGATGCTGCCCTGCCGCGCATTCACGTCTTCCTCGCCACTTCCGATATTCATCTGCAATACAAGCTGCGCCTTACCCGCGATCAGTGCCTGGCGCAGGCCCGCGATGCCGTCCGCTTTGCCAAGTCGCTTTGCGGCGACGTAGAGTTTTCTCCTGAAGATGCCACGCGTACGGATCCGGATTTCCTCTGCAAAGTGCTCGAGGCGGTGGTTGAGGCCGGCGCTACCACGCTCAATATTCCTGACACCGTTGGCTACAGCGTGCCTGCGGAATTCGGCGAGTTGATCTCAACTATTCGCCGCCGCGTTAAGGGAATCGATAACGTTACCATCTCGGCCCACTGCCACAACGATCTCGGTATGGCGGTCGCGAACACCATGGCCGCCATCGCCGCCGGAGCCCGTCAAGTCGAGTGCACCATCAACGGCATCGGAGAGCGCGCTGGTAACGCGGCGCTCGAAGAGATTGTCATGGCCATGCGAGTTCGTCGTGATCGTTATCCTTACGAGACCGGCATCGCCGGCGAACAACTCTTTGCCGCCAGCCAGATGCTCAGCGAAATCACCGGTGTGCCCGTGCAGCCGAATAAAGCTGTCACTGGACGCAACGCCTTCGCTCACGAAGCGGGGATTCATCAGGACGGCGTGCTCAAGAATCCGTTGACGTATGAGATTATGACGCCGCAATCCGTGGGGGTACCCGATTCGAAGCTGGTGCTGGGCAAGCACTCCGGTCGTCACGCGCTTAGTATTCGATGCGAGCAGCTCGGTTATCAGTTTGACCGGCGCGCGCTTGACGATATCTACCGGCGCTTCGTCCGACTGGCCGATAAGATCAAGCATGTCGAAGATCACCATCTGTTGGAATTGATTCGCGACACACACAAGCCGGCCGCATCGGCGACGCCCTTGTTTGAGCCGCTGACAGTTGCTGCGGCGGCCAGCGTATCGGCCCACGAGTCGCAGCGTCCGTTTCCGCTTGTTCCAAAAACCAACGCATTCGGAGTGCCGCTGCCCGTTCCCGGCGACCAGCACCACGATCAGGAAGACTATCTCTGGGGCGTGTAGCCGTGATCGCAGGTGCCCTCGGAAGATTCATGGAGAACGGCCGTGCCTTCGACAGGCTCAGGGCAAGCTCTCGGTTGTCCCCCGAAGCCCGGTCATGTTGATCCTCGATTGCCTAAAGCCCGGTCGTTCGAAGCCCGGTAATCTTAAGCTCGGAATCAATTTCGATTAGACTAAGCCGCATGCTTCTCAACCTCACGATCCTTCCGGGTGACGGCATCGGCCCCGAAGTCACCGAGCAAGCAGTACTTGTCCTGCGAGCTGTCTCCAACAAGTTCGGCCACGACCTTCAACTCCGGCATAAGAATGTTGGAGGCGCGGCGCTGGCGGCGGTAGAAGACCCTCTGCCCCAGGATACGCTTCAAGCCTGCCTTTCCTCGTCCGCCGTCCTGATGGGAGCCGTGGGAAATCCTGCGTTCGATCATTATCCGAATCATCTCCGCCCGGAAGCCGGACTCCTGCGCCTGCGCCGCGAACTTGGCGCTTACGCGAACCTGCGTCCCGCCATTTGTTTTCCCGCGCTGGAGGATTCTTCTCCCTTGCGCACCGATCTGGTTCGTGGCACGGACATCATGATTGTGCGCGAATTGCTGGGAGGTCTTTACTTCGGAGAGCCGCGTTCGATCGTCGGCAATCCCGGAACCCGCGTCGCCACAAACACCATGACCTACGATGAGCCCGCCATCGACCGCATCGCGCGGGTCGCTTTTGATCTGGCTGGGAAACGCCGGCGGAAGGTTTTGTCAGTCGATAAAGCTAACGTCCTCGAGTGTTCCCGCTTATGGCGCGAGATCGTTATCGGTTGCGCGAAAGATTATCCGGATGTGAAACTTTCTCACATGTATGTGGATTCCGCCGCCATGTCGCTGGTGCAGCGTCCCAAAGATTTCGATGTGGTGCTCACGGAAAATATGTTTGGCGACATTCTTTCCGACCAGGCAGGCGGCGTGGTGGGTTCGCTTGGGCTCCTCGCCTCGGCCAGTATCGGCGGCCCCGTCGGCTTGTACGAGCCCGTCCACGGTTCAGCGCCTGACATCGCCGGCAAGGGGATTGCGAATCCTCTCGGGGCGATTCTTTCGACGGGGTTACTGCTGCGCCATTCTTTTGGACTGGAGCGTGAAGCCGCCAGCATCGAGAATGCGGTCAGTGCAGTTCTGAATGAGGGGTTTCGTACGGCGGACCTCGTCCGACCCGGACAAAGCTCAATCCATACGTCTGCGATGGGAACTAGGGTAGTGGAAGCGCTCGAGACCGCTGATGTGAAACAGAAATCGGCTTAAGACCAACTTCAAATTCTGGGGATAGGCCTTCCCGGCGACACTTTCGCGGGCTGCGCGGCTCCCGGGATTCGTCCGTCGTATTTTCCAGTCAGGTCATACCAGCGAACACGCAGCATCTCCTGAAACATTTTGGCCCCATCCATGACTGGATTGATGCGCGTTCCTCCGCTGTGTCCCCAGCGGACGGGAACTTCTTCCACTCGGAATCCGAACTTGCGCGCCAGGAAGAGAATCTCCGGATCGAAGCCCCAGCGTTCGATGCGTTGCAGCGGCAGAATCATTTGCGCTGCACGGCGAGTGAAGGCTTTGAACCCGCATTGCGTATCCTTAAATTGCAAACCCAGCAGAAGCCGGTTCAAGCCGTTGAACACTCTTCCAAAAAGCTGCCGGTGCAGCGACTGGCGCTGCGTCTGCAATTCTGCCCGCAGCCAGCGCGATCCGATGGCGATATCCGCTCCCCCGCCCAAAGCCTGCAGCAGCTTCGGCATCTCTTCGATGGGCGAGGATAGATCCGCATCGCTGAATACCACAATATCCCCACGCGAATTTAGAATTCCATTGCGCACGCTGTAGCCCTTGCCGCGATTGCCGGGATTTTCCACCAGCCGCAATATCGGATTATTCATCGCAAACCCGCGCACGATTTCGGCCGTGTTGTCCCGCGACCCGTCGTTCACCACGATCACTTCCGCCTCCCAGCCCTGCTGGCGCACGTAGGCCAGAACCTTGTCCAGGGTTGCCCCGAGGCGCTCACTTTCGTTATAGGCCGGGATGACGATGCTGTAGGTCATTTCGTTGAATGGGATCATGCAAGTCCGGCCACACCGGAATGCTTAAGATGTCCCGTTGGGCAAATGTGTTGCCCAAAGAAGGCTGCGTCATTGTACGTCCAGGACAGCTGAAGTAGGAAACTGAAAAAGAAAGCTACCGGGCGGAGGCTATTCATCACGCTACGTTGCGCTGCTCCAACAACATGCTAAGAAACTCGTTTACCAGATCGCCGTCCAGCAAGCCCAAGCGAGCCTTCTCCAGCATCGTCTGAGCGGACTGATCATGACCGATCGCAGGTTTATACGGCCGTGCCGTGCGCAGAGCGTCGTACACGTCGACAACCTGCAAAATCTGCGGTAACAGCGGAATCTCACCCGCCCCCAGCCCATCCGGATAACCCGATCCATCAGGATGCTCATGATGATGCCGGATGATCGGCAGCACTAGCCGTAATGACTTCAACGGCTTACAGATGTTCTCCCCAGTCACCGGATGCAACTTCATGATCTTCCACTCTTCCAGGGTGAGGTCACTGCCCTTGTTCAAAATCTCGTCCGGCACCGCAATCTTCCCTAGGTCGTGAAGGTATCCGCCGCGCCGCAACGCCACAATCGAATCCTCATCCAACCCTAAGTGCCGTCCCAAGTTTGCGGCGTTCAACGCCAGCCGTTCGCAATGCCCTTCGGTATAGGGGTCCCGGCCCTCCACGATCAGGCCTAGTGTGCATAATACGGAATCAGCGGTCTCCAGCTCATCGGTGAATTCCTTTACCCGCAACAGCGATCTCACCCGCGCGGTCAACTCTTCGGCCAGCACCGGCTTGTTCAGGAAGTCGTCGGCTCCCGCCTCAATTCCCCGCAACTTATCCGCACTGTCGCTCGACCCGGTGATCAGCACAAACGGAATAAGCCGCGTCGCCGGGTCTTCTTTTAAATCACGGCACAATTCATACCCCGACTTCCCCGGCATTCTTACATCCGAGAGGATTAGATCGGGGGCTTGCCGCCTTACTTCCATTTCGGCCTGCTGCGAGTCGGAGGCGGTTACCACGTCATAGCCACGCATGCTCAGTAACTGGCTCATCAGTGCCGCAACGCCGGGATTGTCGTCCACCACCAGAATTCGCGGAGCATGCCGCCGTAGCCAGGTTTCGGCGATTCCTTGGTCATTAGCGCCTGCTCGGCCGGAAGGTGCCCCGGGATTATCTCCAAAAGGCGGACGAGGATCGCGAGGGAAACTCATAAATACGAATTTCTACCCGTAATTCTACTGCAATCTTGAAGCCGCCGTGTCGGGCAAAAGGACTCGCGGGGAATCGCCGCAGTGCAATCGGCCGCGAACCACGTCGGCTCCGCTCGCGATTTGGAACCGTTTGGCCGACCTTGTGACTCTGGCCTTGTCGCGACGCTCTTTGCTGCTTACGCTCGGGTGACAATCCATTCCAGATTGCCGATCCGAGCGGCGCTGCCGCTTATGTTCGTCGGCGTCACGATCGTGGATCACGGTTCAATGGTTGCCCGATACCTTTGCGCAATTCCGTGATTGCTGAACAGACAGGGGCCCAGCCTGCCTCTTTAGAACCCTTCTGAAGAGCGCGGGCGCAAAGCTGAATCCGTCACCGCGACTCCGGCGTGAGCCTTGGACGCCCGAAACACTAAACAGATCGTGCAGCTCGCGGCAATAACGTTTCAACCTGACTCCCAGGCCTCCGAGCGGTCCGGCAATCCGAATCAATCCCCCGCCGCTTCCACCGCTGGCAGTTCCTCTGCCACAGTCGTCTCCTTCACCTTCGCGCTCGTAACCAGAATCACGGACAAAACCACAATCACACTGCCCATCACGATGAATCTGTCTACACGCTCGTGCAGTATCAACCATCCCAGAAACACCGCGACCACCGGATTCACATACGCATAGGTGGACACTTTTGATGTCGGCACATGCTCCAGCAGCCAGATGTAAGCGGTGTATCCAATCCACGACCCGCAGACTATGAGATACGACACGGCGCTCACCCCTCGCGCCGTCCATGCCAGGCGCGAGAAATCGCCTACCGCTAACGCTAATAGAAAGTTCGCCGCGCCCGCTGCCGTCACTTGCCATCCCGTGGAACTGAACACGTCCATGCCTGATTGCCAGCGCTTGGAGAGCACCGATCCCAGAGCCCAGGAGAACGATCCACCAATCAGTGCAAGAGAAGACAAGAATTCGCGCCGTCCCAGCGACGAGGTCGAGTGCAATTCCGGCCAGAACAAAACAAACAGTCCCACCATTCCCAGCGCAAGGCCTGCTTTTCCTCGCCCTGAAATGTGATGGTGCCCGAGCAGCAGCGAATCCAGAACCAGGAACCACAGCGGAGTAATCGCAACAATTAGAGCCGCCAGGCCCGACGGCACGGTTAACTCAGCCCACGCCAGCGTTAGATTTCCCCCCATCAGCAGCAGAATGCCGACCACCGCCGCCAGCGCGATCTGCCGCGCCGAATACCAGATCGTGCGGCCGGTTGCAGCGCATACTGCGAGCATCACCAATCCGGCGGCCGAAAAGCGCAGCGCGCACATCAACGCAGGCGGAATCGTCTGCACCGCTATATCAATAGCCAAATACGTCGAGCCCCAAAATAAATACACCAACCCGAAGGCAAGAATCACCGCAAACCGGCTTGGCTTCTGAGCTTTCAACATGTGAGTGGAAAAGCAGGAAAGCTAAAAGATATCAGACGAGCTTCAAGACAATGGAGATTCGAAAGTTTTGGGTGGTAGGCATCTTCAACGTTGCACAAAAGTCTACGAGCGCGTTTATTGCGGCTGCGGAGTGGGCGTCCCTTCCTTCAATTGGTATACGAATTGCTGTATTTCGTGTCGCTGGCGCTCGCTCTCCTGCATTTTTTCCTTGGCTATCTGTTCATGGAGTTGGAGCTCTGCACGGGCCTTCGAGATCTCTCCCGCTTCTCGGTACACCTGCGCAAGGCGGTAGTGCGCCTCTTCCAATTCTGGAGTCGCTGCAACCGCTTGCTGCCAGGCAGAGATCGCATTCGGAAAGTCCTTCTGCTGGGAATAAAGAATACCCAACTGCAGATAGGCGAGGCCAAACTTCGGATCGAGATGGACAGCCGTCTGCAACAATGACTTCACTTGATCGACGTCTTCGATCTTGACCTGCTCCGGCGATTTCCAACCTTTTTTTAGACTAACAGCGTAATAGTAATTGGCCCAGGGATTTTGAGGATGCAGCCTGACAAACCGCGCGAGTCGCTCCTCGATCCCGGGCGACCGCGTGGTCTCGATAGTCTGTATCTTCCCCATGAACAGGTAGGGATTCGGATCGTCGGGATTGAGGTCTGAGGCTTCAGCGAAACTCTGTGCTGCCTGATCGAAAGAGCCGTTTGAGTACCATGACGCACCCAGACCGGCCAGCATTCGGACCGATCGCGGGAAAAGGCGATTGCCTTTTGTGAAGACTTCGATAGCTGGATCGCTTGCATGGTGTGTGAGGAGTTCGGCGCCCCAGTCGAAAAGATTGGGCTCGCTCGGATCCAATTCAGCCGCACGTTCATACTCTCGAACCGCTTCCAGAGGATCGCCGAGTTGTTCGTCAGCCTCAGCGAGCAGATGATGCAGTTCGGCGTTTTCCTGACGAGATCCATTCCGGTTGGCAAGCACAGCTCGCGCATCAGAGCGAGCACGCGCATAATCTCCGCTCGCAGCGTATGCCAGCGCCAGTTCGAAGCCGTTGCCAACGTGGTGGGGGTTCAGCTTGAGAGCCCCTTCCAGGTAGGGCAGGCCTTCTTCGGGCCTACCGTCATCGACCAGCAACTTTCCCAGACGAAAATTCGCGTCGAAGTCTTTCGGCTGGCGCGCCGCAGCCTCGCGCAGCGATCTTTCCGTTGCGAGGTTAGATGAATCGGAGGGGGGGCTACCTAGCGATGGCTTGCTCAGAGAAGCTGTGGCCTGGGCGAGTGCCTCGCGGTTGCGCACCACCGTATCGGAACCGTGGCCGCCGAGATTCGTCGTGTCGGCAACACCCGCCACGGTGAAGTGAGGCTCGTCGAAAAACTCGGGTTGTGCAGCCGAGGATTTTGCCGGCGCGCCGGATTTCGGAGGATCGAGACTAAGGTCTACCGTTCTATTTGTCACTCCGAGAGCGAGTGGGCCGGAGGAGGCTTTGTCATAGCCGGCCATTTCCGCGCTGAGAGTGTAAACTCCCTGCCGAACGTCGGGAAAAAGATAGGCTCCTGCCGAATCGGTATGCACTGTGAGAATTTGCGAGCCATTGGCTTGCAAGCAGACGGTAGCTCCGGCTACAGGGTGGCTGAGGGAATCCCGCACAACTCCTTGCACGTTCGCCACCGGCGGCTCGGGCTGCGGATCAATTTTGTGTGCTTGAACAGATTGCCCACGCACCGTCGACGAAACCAAAAGTACGGTTAGCGCGAGACTGCACGCTGCTTTGATATAGAGGCGCCGCATAAGACACTCGTAAAGTCAGGCAAAGATTAAGCGCGCATAGTCCAAAATTTTATTCGCTCCAACCGCGATCCGCAATCGCCTCTCCGCGGTCGGGCGCGAACAAGGAGATGTTCTTGATTGTGGTGCAGTTTGAATTTGGTCCGCGCTCGCGGATGAACTGCAAGGCTGGGCAAGCATCCCAGATGCCTTCTGGTGCGAATTGGCGTGATTGGAGGGTGTTCACTATTCCCGCCGCTCCAGACCGCAGTTCACGGCGAGGATATAAGCGACTTGGCAGCCACGTCACAGGGGAGTCTTTTGCTGCTCAATGTACGTTTTCAAGATGTTGACTGGGGCTCCGCCACGAAACGCAGCGAAGTAAGATGGCGACCAGAGGACGCCTTTCCAGCAGCGTCTGATAAGGTCAGGCGGTGCAATCCCATGGTGAGCCGAAAGGCCAAGAAGGATCATCCCTGGCGCCAAGGCTATCAAAGTATCAGGCCCAAGCATTCGCATCCCGTGATCATCGCAGCTGGTTGGAATGCGCACTGCAACGATACAACAACAGCAAAAGGGACATTTCTATCGAGCTTTGACAGACGAACAACTAAATCTTGCGCAGGCAATTAGGGATATGCTAGTCTAGGCGAACAAAAGACGAACACGACTGGAATCCCCGGATGTCCGCTTGGGGAGAGGAGGGTCCATGCTAAAAGCGTATCGCTACAAACTGGAGCCCAACCAATCCCAACGCTATGCCCTGGCCCGCACTCTTGATGTTTGCCGAGAGTTGTATAACGACTGTCTCTTTCAGCGGAAGTTGCATCCCATCAGTCGTTACGAACAGTCAAAACAACTCACCCAACTTAAGGCCGAGTTCCCGGTCTACAAGAATGTCTATTCGCAAGTCTTGCAACACGTCCTGGGTAGATTGGACCAGGCATTCAAGAATTTCTTCCGCTCGGATTTTGGATTTCCACGATTCAAGGGAGCGAA
>DATNLE010000388.1:0-1055 GCA_035603035.1 Candidatus Acidiferrales bacterium
GTCGCCTCCACGATACGAGTCTTTCCGGAGCCGGTTGGCCCTAGGAAGAGAAAGTTTCCGATCGGCCGACCGACCGGAGACAGTCCCGCCACGTGAGTCTGGTAAGCCCTCACGATCTGGTGAATTGCTTCGTCTTGTCCAACGATGAGGTGGCCGAGCCTGTTCTCCAGATCGTCTGCCTGCCTTCCCGTTCTGGTGGGGTCTAGTAATGCGAGCCTGGGCATTTTTCCTTCTCCTTCCGGCAGCGGCCATATCATTGTCTGCTTGCCGCGAACGCTCGGCTCTGGAAAAGCAAATCACGCGCCATTCGTAATTCGGTGAAAACACACGCCGATCGACGACCCGCATGTGTCGGTGACCTTGCGATTCTTGTGAATCTTGTGATTTTCTGTGACTTTTGCGAGCAGGATTAGCGGAACTTGAATTGGTTCTTGCTAATCTTCAGGGTCTTGATTTTGTATTCAAGAGTGGATGGGGGAATTTGGAGCTTGGCCGCTGCCCCAGATGGCCCCGCGATCCGACCTCTGCTTTCTGCTAGCGCGGCTTCGATGATTTCTCGCTCTCCACCGGACTCGCCTTCCAACGGTCGGAGCACTTGAACCTGAGATGGCGGTTGAGACGATTCCTTTGAAAGCCACGCTTCATCGACGGAAAAAATATCACCGGAGCTGACAATCAGAGACCTTTCGATTACGTTCTGCAACTCGCGAATATTGCCTGGCCAGGAGTAAGACTGAAGCAGATCCAGGCTCCTTTTGTTCAGTGCTTGAAAAGTCTTTCCTGCCTTCCTTGCGTAGCGATCGATAAAATACTCGACCAGCATGGGGATGTCTTCCCTTCGTTCCCGCAGAGGAGGGATCTCAATCGGAAAAACGTTGAGCCTGTAAAACAGGTCGCTCCTGAACGTGCCCGCGGCGATGGCAGCGTCCAGATCACGGTTAGTGGCGGCAATCAGGCGAACATCGGTCCGTATGGATCCAGCGCCACCGACACGTTCAAATTCGTGTTCCTGCAGAACACGCAAGAGGGCGATCTGAGTCTCGGCAGGAAGCTCG
>DATNLE010000409.1:0-1420 GCA_035603035.1 Candidatus Acidiferrales bacterium
ATAAGGATTATCTGGAAGCGGGAGCGGAGATTACTAACGAAGAACTAGCCAGTCTGGAGCAAGACCAGCCGCTGGTGCCAAAGGCAATATGACGAAAGCGCGCGCCCTGGCGCTGCTGATGTTTGTCGTTTTTCTGGCAACCTCATTCCGCAAGGGTTGGACCCGGCACGAGACCGATTTTCCAAACTACTACACCGCCGCTGTCCTGGTGCGTCAGGGCGCACCTTTGCGCGACTACTACGATTGGACGTGGTTTCAGCGGCAAATGAGCTACGCGGGAATCGAACACCAACTGGGGGCGTATCTTCCGCAGACGCCTTTGACAATGCTACCAATTGTGCCGCTGGCTGGATTTCCGGTGCAAACCGCCAAACAGATATGGCTGGCACTAAACCTAGCATTCTTAGTGGCTACTTTGTGGATACTTTCACGAGTCACGCAGATTCGGATTGAGCACATCGCAATACTGATGTTTCTGGGTTACAACTCGATACAGTCCAACTTTCGCCTAGGCCAGTACTACGTCTTTTTGTTATTTCTGCTGACGTTGGCATTTTACTGTCTGGATCGGGGCAAGTCAGCGGAGGGCGGCTTTCTTTGCGGTGTGGCGTTCGGACTCAAGCTTTACGGCGGTCCTTTTCTCTTGTATTTCGCAGTGAAACGCAATTGGAAGGCGGTAGCGGGAATGGTGACCGCATCCGCAATAGCCATGATCACCGCAATTGCGCTTTTTGGCTGGGGAGACGTTCATTTCTACGCGACGCAAATCTTGCCGCGATCTCTGGAAGGCGAGGTCATCGATCCTTACAACAGTGGAATTCCGACTCTGACGACCCTTCTGCGGCACTCGTTTGTCATGGAACCAGATCTAAATCCGCACCCGCTCTGGAATGCGCCGCTCGTTTTCTTTTTCTTACACCCGTTTACAGCGCTGCTCATTCTGGGATGCACATTATTTGGTCTGGCGTCGGGCGGCAAAGATTCTTATCACCACGGTTTTGCTTGGTTCACAATAGCGATCCTGCTGCTTTCATCGAACGCAGCTTCGTATACGTTTATTCTCTTGTTGTTGCCGGTAGTTCTGTTGCTGCAGCGCGCCGGACCTAAGGAGAGAATTTTTCTGATTATCTCCTACATTGCGCTGAACTTTTTTGTGTTGCCGGACTGGCTGCGATTCTTTCCGAAGTTGTGGATACTGGCTGCGCTCTTCTTGGTTGAAGGGCGTCAATATTTGCGATCGATTAGCCCCATACTTGTGGCTGGAGGACTGGCGGCGGTGATCGCCATTGCGGCGTTCGATGCACGGAGGCACCAAGCACGCTATCTGCTCGAACCCGGGCGGCATTTTGAGCGAGTCGCGCTAGACCGGGGGACGTATTTTTCTACATTTCCCACAGTATCGAGCGCCGGATTGTTTTAT
>DATNLE010000242.1:0-1413 GCA_035603035.1 Candidatus Acidiferrales bacterium
CGCAACGATCGTGCCACGCGCTGTTTCAGAGCTTGCATCACCGTGCTCGGATTCCCCACCTTCGGCTCTGAAATCAGCAGATGAATATGTTCCGGCATCACCACGTAGCCGACCAGCGAGAACCGGTAACGCTCCCGCACTTCGTCGAGAATCTTCAAGAAAACGTTGCGCTTCCTCGCTGTGCCCGGCAGGGGACGTCTCCGGTAACGACTACAAGTGATGAAATGCAGATGCCGTTGCCCATAACGCCGCTCCAGTCGATTCTTCAACACAGCCATTCATTCAAAACCCGCACCCTTTGCCAACCCCGCAAAGAGTGCGGCACCCGCAAAGGAAGGTTCCAAGCCACAAACAACGGCAAATCACTTCAGCGTCAACTACCGCAGTGGTATCATCCGCCTTCGTCATGGGTCAAGAAGAAGAAAATGCACAGCGGCGCGAAAGGATGGGCCACCCGCCTGCTGCGGTGGACGCCATCGAGACAGCGGCTGCCCCAGTTGCACCATTTGCGATTGGTGGCGCGACGCTGCTTGATGTGGCTGTCCATGTCCAATGCGCTCTAGACTCGAGTCTCCCGCCCCAGGGCATTCCGATAGGGCCAAAGTGAGGTAGTTTTGGCTAAGTTTATACTTGACTTTTTCTCGAATCATTTAGCCGTCACCGCCCTGCTCGTTTCCGGTCTGTGGTTCTACTGTGGCTATCAGTACCTTGTAAGAGCGAAGCGTATCGTGGGGCTATCGTGGCAATTTATCGGCGTTGCAGTGTTAATTGCATTCTGCGTGAATGCTCTCCTTTCTGGAAGCTGGTACAGTTTGATCATCGTTCTTGGAGCGGTCATTGTGGAGCTATTGCTGATTCGACGATACTGGCGTGAAAAGCACCTGGGGCACAGCAAGGGTTGATTAGATGACGTTTGTCGGCTCCTTCCTCCGAGTAGACTTGGTAGCTGATGGACGACCAAGGCTCGGAAGAAAGGAGCCGAGCGATGATGATTATAGGCTGTGATTTTCACATCCTCGTCGACGTTCCACTTTAATCTCTCCACCTTTTGCGCCTGCCTCGCCGATCGTTGGCGGGCAGCTTCACCCGCGCAATGTCGTCACCTTAGCGTTAAACTTCATCCTCGATCACTGCGATGGGCCCCTCCTCATTCCCAAAACGGGAATGGATTCGCAGCAGAGTTATGTCCACACCCACAGGTCCTTGAAAATCTCCGAATCGCGTGCTACCGTCGCTCGTGATTAAAATTGAATATCGTCGAGCGCTTCACCAAAACGTAATCCCGGCCCCTTGCCCGCGCGTTGTCCGAGGCATGTCAGCTACAACTAAGCCCCAAATTTCAACCTTCTCGCCTGCATTTCTACCCGGCACAAGCCAGTATGTAGAATGCGATGTAACTCACTCAAAACAAAC
>DATNLE010000422.1:0-1714 GCA_035603035.1 Candidatus Acidiferrales bacterium
AACGCCGATGGTATTGTCGGCACACCCGACGGCGGTCTGCTATTTGCCCAGGAGCAACCCAGCCGCATCAGCAAGCTCGATCGGACCGGCAAAGTTTCCGTGTACGTTGAGGATACCCACGGCGGGGGTGCCCTTACCTTAGCAGCCCGTGTCTAAATCCCCCGGTTTGTGACCGGCTGAAAAACAGATAGTAGTCTTCGGACGGGCGAAAAACCAGGCCGTTTGAGTGGAAGAACGCGGATGCTGACGAAAAGATGTCTTCAACGGCTTCTATGACAGCCAAAATCATCAGAATGGCCTCGGCAGCCCGGTCATGAGCGGCTCTGGGCTTGCCCGAGCCAAACGTCGAGCGCATCAGGAGCGCGAGGTTGCATGCGGCGGCCTGGATCAGGAACTTCTTGTGCACGTTCTCAAGTCCTCGCACGTAAAGACGATCCAGTCCGCCGCTGTCGAACTGATGTGCGAAGTTCCTCTCGATCCGCTCGCCTCGTTGCCGCTGCAGCCGCTTGCCACGTTCGCCCTGAACGCGCCGCCGATTGCCGTACACCGCTTCCTTCTCCGACTCTTTGCCATCCCAGTTGCGGGTTCCGCGATCTGGTTCGGCTACGTAAGTCCGCACTTCGATCCCGTTCAGTCCAACCATCACATCGTTGCTGTGATAGCCCTTGTCCGCCACCACTTCTTGTATGCCTCCCGGATGCACTTCATACTTACCTTCGGGCGTCGGCTCTGCGACCAGTCCAGCCACTGCGATGCCGGCTTCAATCACCGTTTCCTGCACCGTTGTCGTGTCGGCAGCGGCTCCGCTATGTGTAGTCACAGCAACAATGGCGCCGGTCTCCATGTCCACCGCGTTCTCTGCTTTATAGGCCAGAGCCGTGCGCCCGTCTTTCAGTTTGGTGATCTCGGCTTCACTGTCGCTCGGGCTTTCCCAGTCTTCATTGGAAGTCTTCTTCTTGCGCTTGCGGTCCATGCGGAGCAATGCCGCCGCGTCTTTGGCCTCGACTCCTTCGGCTTCGGCAAGGCGCTTCAGGTAAGCCATGTAGCTCTCGCCGGTCTCGCGGCGCACAATCGATTTCATTGCCGCGTTGGCTTCCAAAGTGGTCGAATCCACACCGATCGTCTTGCCCTTGACCAGACCGCCTTGAGCCAAACGTTCCAGCACCCAAGTGAAGATTCGTTGATGGGTTTCACCGTCAATCAGGCGTCGGGTGCGTGAGATCGTGACGTGATCCGGCGTCTTCTCGTCGAGTCCGATGGACAAGAACTGGCGCAGCGTAAGTGAATCGGCCAGTCGCCATGCGATGCCGCGCTCGCTGTCGAGCCCTTCGAAGAAGCCGATCATCATGACCCGGAAATATTGGCCTGGAGGCAGGGATGGACGTCCGAGCTTGTTGTGATAGAAACTGGCGCAGTTGGTTTCGCAAAACGGGTCGAACCTGGCGTTGTCGAGAACTTCGTTGAGCCGCTTGTAGAAGGGATGGCCTGGCGCTGTGGGTAACTCGCCGCCGTACCACAAGTCCTCTTGCCTCTCTCGCATCTTCCGAGTTCCCATCGCCATAGTTCGATTGTAAAGTCAAAACATTTTCGGTGCCACTTGTTTGACTTTAGACACGGGCTGTTAAGGGCTGAACCGAAGCAGACGCATGCGGTCTTGTCAGATCCGTTAAGTTCGTCCTGCACCGTGCCAGGGAAAAAGTATAGCGTGCGCAGT
>DATNLE010000430.1:0-4008 GCA_035603035.1 Candidatus Acidiferrales bacterium
TACGAAACATGGAACCTCCCTTTTTAGTTTTCACTTTTGGAATACAACTCGAAGGAACTACTGTCGTTCTGCGGCCTTCACACCCCCGCACCGGGTTGACTCTGGCGGCAGCGTATTCCTGTAGTAACGCCCGTGTCAATCGCAAAACGCCATTTTTATAAACTTATTAGTGAACTAACAGCATAGTACTGCCCTCTCTGTTCCAAAACGGGAATTTCTAGAGCGGAGTTTGCGGGGACCGGTAAGGACGTCGAATCATACCTCGCGATGACGCTATGGTCCTACTGCGGCGTAGCTTCTGACTTCACCTGCTCAAGCAGTTGCGGGTTCGTCACCCATTGGAAATTGTCGCCAGCAACTTGGCCTTCCGCCACCCAATCCTCGGAATTGTCTTCCAACCTCCGGACGCGAAGCTCATAGACATCGTCTATTGCAAAGCGTGCCAACTTTACATAGGCCACGATGCGCGAATCTGGCGACCACCACAGCCCAGAGTACACGTTGCTATGACGAAAGAGTTTCTTCCGGTCGTGCCCATCGGGACGGATAGCGTAGTACGTGTCGTGGTCAAGGAAAGCGATCCAGTTTCCGTCGGGCGACCATGTGGGTTCCTCTCCCTTCGCGAGGACGAGGACGGAGGATTTGTCTTTTCCAAGTTCGTAGATGCGCACGGAACCCTCGGCCTGGTACACGATCTTCTTGCCGTCCGGCGACCAACATTGCGAGGTCAATTGCGCTCTCGGCTCCATTTCCTTGATAACAACCTCGGTCCCTAAATCCATGGCCACCAATTCCGTGTCGGGAGAACCTTTCCTGACAACGGTCATTGCAAGTTTGGACTTATCATACGACCAGCAGATGTCCCGAGGGATAACCTCTGGGTAGTCGCGGAGACTGGACCCGGCGGAGCGAACAATCCCGAGCATATACGTAAGTCTATTCGCCAGAAAGCACCTGGTGGCAACTTCGGTTCCGTCGCGGGATACAACTCCCGAAGACAGGCAGCTAAATAACCTGGCACCGTGAATCAAGGAGCGTTTGTCGAACAGCACGACATAGATCCCTTGCTGCTCTGAAGCCAGAGTCAGTCCTGTTTGCGCTTGTTGCCGAATTAATTCCGCGCGGACCGAACCCTTTGTTTCCGTTAGCGCCTCCATGCCCTTCGCATGCCATTCCGAGTGAAGACCTTTAGCCTTTAGCCCTATGACTTCTTGCAAGCCCACCGCGCAAAGAACAATTGGGATGCAGGCCCAGCACAATAAGAGTTGGACTCTGCCAAACTGGCCAGCAGTTACGATCTCTGCCCCGGTCCGGGTCATGTTCGCATACTCACCAGCAGCCTCAATTCGTTTTACCGCACCTCGACATGGGTAAATATTGCGTCAGAGGCGAAGGCTTGCAACCCTGAGGCGCTCGGACCTGAAGCACCGCCAACAGAGTCTGTGGCATCCATTTGGGCACTTCGAAAATGGCGACCTGACTCACATTGTTTTCATCGTGATAACTGATACGAAAGAAGTGGCGCCGCTGCCGCGCTCTGACCAGCGCGACCGCGATCGCCGCCAAGACTCCCAGGTGTCGCGCAACATCCACTGAGTATTCGAACGAATCGATTTTTGCGTACGGAATCACCAATTTGTTTCCGGAATACTCATACGTGAGCGTGGTTATTGCCGTGGTATCCAAACGGCCGAGAAGTCCTGCGTGCAGATCCGCGACCGTACCGCCCAGATACTTCACCTGTTCGCCCTCCACCGCGCCCGCCGGTAGCGACATGAGCAACAGCAAGCAAAACGTGGCAAGTTTCTTCAAGCTGCACCTCCTAAGTCTCAATGAGTGCAGCTTACGCGTGACGCCGCATCCGGCAGGGGCGCGTTGGGACACTTTCGGAAGTGCCATAGCGAAGTGAAAAGGGGGAAAACGAGTTATGCACACACACACGTCTCCTTGAAATTCGCCGAGGGACGTGCTAGCGTTTTCTGTGACTAAATTAAAATTAGAGTATCCTCTGGCCCTCCACCAAAACTTAGCCAAGAAACCCCGCCAGCCCTTCATCCCGATCCTCTCGGCTGCCAGCCTAGTGGGCGTTCGACGCCTCAGAGAAGGTGTGGCCGATTGGAAGCAAGAAGTGAGTGCCATGTCTGGCACCACCGCAGACTGTTGTGTCGCCAAAGATCTTCTTCGTAGGGGCGCAGCATGCTGCGCCCGGTGCAACATGGCCGACCTCAAAACCCCAGAGCAATCAACTCACAATAGGTGGGTCCGCCCTACCCTTTCCACAGTCTTGGCACCTCCCGTCTTCATCGCGGGTTCCCGGTTCTCCCCGAATTACGACAAATTAAATCGCCAAACTCGTGAATTTAAAAAGGCTGTAACTTACACAAAACAAACAACCGCGAGCCTGCCAAATCGCCAAAATATTCAATTTTGCCCAACCGCCTTTCTCGGCACTTTTCAACCTTGCGCGACCAGCACCATTCCTCTCAGGAACCCTCGCGCATGATGCTCGATTGGGCCGCCCTGGGCATCGAAACGGCGAAACTTCGCGGCGCCTCCTACGCTGACGTGCGCGTAATGGACACGCGCCAGCGCGAAATCACCACCAAAAATAACGAAGTTGGCATGCTGCTCGAATCCGAATCGCTCGGCATCGGCATTCGCGTGATTGCGAGCGGAGCCTGGGGCTTTGCTTCAACCGACCGCCTCACGCGCGAAGGTGTCCAAGCCTGCGCCGCGCAAGCCGTCAACATCGCCAAAGCTTCCGCCCTTGCGAAACGCGAAAATGTCGCGCTCGCCCCCGAAGAAGCTCATGTGGATACCTGGCAAAACCCCTTCGTAAAAGATCCCTTTCGCATTCCGGTCGAACGCCAGATTGATTTGCTCCTCCGCGCCGACAAAGAAATGCTAGCGGTGAAGGGTGTGACGCTTGCGGAAGGCTCGATGTCGTTCCGCAAAATCGATCAGCTCTTCGTTTCCAGCACCGGTTCCGTGATTCATCAAATAAAAATGCAGTCGGGCGCGGGAATCGTAGCCACTTCATTCGGTGACAGCGAGATCCAAAAGCGTTCGTACCCCAATAGTTTTGGCGGCCAACACGCTTTGCAGGGCTACGAGCTGATCGAATCGCTCGACCTCGTCGGCAATGCGCCGCGCATCGCGGAAGAAGCCGTCGCGCTCCATTCCGCGGCGCAATGTCCCGAAGGAACCAGCACGATCATCCTCGGCGGCTCGCAACTTGGTTTGCAGATTCATGAATCCATCGGCCATCCCATCGAGCTCGACCGCGTCCTCGGACAGGAAGCGAATTTCGCCGGCATGAGTTTTCTCACCGTGGAAAAACTGCGCAAACTCAAATACGGCTCCGATATCGTCAACGTGGTCGCGGACGCGCGTCTCGAACACGGCCCCGGCCTCGGCACCTTTGCGTACGACGACGAGGGTGTCCCCGCGCAGTGTACGCCAATCATCACCAACGGCCTTTTCACGGGCTACCTGAGCAATCGCGAAACGGCCGCTGCTATCGGCGAAACGCGTTCCAACGGAACCATGCGCACCGAAAACTGGAATCGCCTTCCCATCATTCGCATGACCAACATCAGCATCAATCCCGGCACATGGAGGTACGACGACCTGATTGCCGACACCGACGACGCAATCCTGATGGACACCAATCGTTCCTGGTCCATCGACGATCGCCGCTACCATTTTCAGTTTTCTACTGAAATCGGTTGGGAGATAAAAGGCGGCAAGAAAGGTCGCATGATCAAGAATCCCAGCTACAGCGGCATCACGACTGAATTCTGGAACAGTTGCGACGCGATCTGCTCTCACGACTATTGGACTCTCTGGGGCACACCCAATTGCGGCAAAGGTCAGCCCATGCAAACCATGGGCACCGGACACGGCGCCTCGCCAACGCGCTTCCGAAACATAAAAGTGGGAGTGGCCTTCGCCAAGTAAAACCAAAGCCCAAAAATGAAACGCTCCAAGAAAAAATCGCCGCCAGCA
>DATNLE010000437.1:0-4098 GCA_035603035.1 Candidatus Acidiferrales bacterium
AAGGCGGGTGAACCGCTGATGGACGGTCCGCTCAACCCGCACGACATTCTGGCTGTGCTCGGCGAAAAAGAACTGCAGTCTTACCTGGTGAACGAAATCCAGGAAGTCTACCGGTTGCAGGGCGTCAACATCAGCGACAAGCACATCGAAGTGATTGTCCGGCAGATGATGCGTTGGGTGAAGGTGGAGGATGTGGGCGATACCACGTTCCTGCTGGAGCAGCAACTGGATAAGTTCCGTTTCCGCGAAGAGAACGAACGCGTGATCAAGGAGGGCGGCAAGCCGGCGACCGGACGCCCGCTGCTGCTCGGCATCACCAAAGCGTCGCTCTCGACCGACTCGTTCATCTCGGCGGCGTCCTTCCAGGAGACTACGCGCGTGCTCACCGAAGCTTCCATTCAGGGAGCGGTCGATCACCTGCGCGGCCTTAAGGAGAACGTCATCGTCGGCCGGCTCATCCCTGCCGGAACCGGCATGGAGTACTACCGCAACGTGCGCCTCTCGCCAGAAATGGAAGAGGCCGCCGCCAAGGTACAGGCGGAGGTCTCGGCGGCGTACGAAGAGGCCGAGCGCGCCCTCGAAATGATGCGGCATGAGGGCGAGACCGAGGAACTGGCTGCGGAGTAGGCCAAATTAAGGCTAAGTATCGGGGGCGAACCAGTTCGCCCCCGAACCCCTTTTTGGCAACTAATCATCAGCCTTAGACAACTATGCACGCCAACCCCCAGCGATTGCACGTAGAGGAACCCGCGGCGCTTCCTTCGTTGCGTCCGGTGGCTTCAAGCCCTAAGCTAGGGCCAGCGATGCTTCGCTTTCTACGCCTTCTACGGCTGGCTTTCTGGCGTGCTTTCCAGCACGACGCTTTTTCTATCGCCAAAGCTTCAGCCTATTCCTCAATTCTTACCTTCTTTCCCGCGCTGCTGGTTGTGGGATCGGTGCTGGCCACATCGCGCAAGGGCGCGCCATACCTGCGGGAAATCTCGTATGCCTTAACGCGTATTCTGCCGGCGGGCGGCAATACGGCGATGAATTTTCTGCGGGGCGCCTCCCAGCGTCCCGTTAGTTTGCTGATCACGGCGTCCTTGCTAACCCTGTGGACCGCCTCCGGCGTCATGGTTTCTTGGATGGAAGGATTCCGTCGCTGCTACGAACTACCCAAGGTTTGGGGCCTGGTACAAGAACGGCTGATCTCATTCCTGCTCGTCGTTTTCGCTCTTGTCCCCATGACCTTCTCTACCCTGCTGGTTGCCTTCGGCAGCAAGATTGAATCTACCATCCTTTTCTATACCGCCCATGAATTCAGCGCCTACATCTTGTTGATGTGGACCTGCATTCGCTGGCTTATCGCCACGCTCACCAGCATTGCGGTCATCGCTCTGATCTATCACAATGCGGTCCCGCGGACGCAGCCTTGGCATACCGTCATCCCGGGGGCAACGCTGGCCACTGGCTTGTGGTTCTCGTCCACACTGCTGTTTGGTTTCTACTTGCAGCACTATGCCGACTACGGAGTTATTTACGGATCCCTTGGTGCCGCCATCGCTCTTCTGGTATGGATGTATATGGTTTCCCTGGTAATTCTCATAGGGGCGGAGTTCAACGCCATGCTCTTCCCCCGTGCGATGCTGGGAAAAGAGCTGACCGCAATCAGCAGCCCGAGAATATAGTCATCGCGCCTGAACCCGAGGCCATCGGAACAACAGCGCTGTCAACCCGTTACAATAGTCTCTCCCCGGTTGAGCAAATTCTTATCTCGAACTTATGAAACAGCGCAAGCCAGAAGTCGCGAAGGAAGATTCTTTCATGGAGGAAAGTGGTTTTTCGGTCACTCCCCGATCCGTCGCCGCCGCTCGCCGTGCAAAGATTATCTGCACCATCGGTCCCGCCTGCCACTCCGAAGCGGCCATGCGCGATCTGATGCGATTGGGCATGGACGTTGCCCGCCTGAATTTTTCTCATGGCTCCCATGAAGACCATGCTCGCAATATTGAACGCCTGCGCAGCGCTGCCGAAAAAGAAAATCGAACCATTTGCATCTTGCAGGATCTGCAGGGGCCAAAAATCCGCACCGGGCGCCTGCAGAACCACGAACCAGTGCTGATTACGAGCGGTTCGACTCTCGTGATTACTCCGCGCGATATCACCGGAACAGCCATCCGCATTTCGACTACGTTCCAGGATCTTGCCCGCGAAGTTGGTGTGGGGGCCCGCATTCTATTGCGCGATGGACTGATCGAATTGCGCGTGCGCACCGTTCGCGGCAAAGACGTAGTTTGCGATGTTTTGAACGGCGGCACCCTGGGCGAGCACCAGGGCATCAACTTGCCGGGTACTGCATTGTCGATCCCGGCCTTGACGGAGAAAGATCGCAAGGATCTGGAATTTGGCTTGAAACATGGGGTGGACGCGGTGGCGCTCTCTTTCGTCCGCACTGCTGCCGACGTGAATATGGTCAGGCAAATCGTAGCCGGCTTGGGCTGTGATACTCCTCTCATCTCCAAGTTGGAGAAGCCGCAGGGCATCGACAACATTGAAGAGATTCTCGAGGCCTCCGATGGCGTGATGGTCGCGCGCGGCGACCTTGGCGTGGAAATGGCTCCGGAAAAAGTTCCCGTCATTCAGAAGCATGTTATTCGCCGCGCAGCTGTGTGGCGCAAGCCTGTGATCACGGCGACGCAAATGCTCGAGTCGATGATCGAGAATCCACGGCCCACGCGCGCTGAAGCCAGCGACGTAGCCAACGCCATCTTCGATGGCAGCGATTCGGTCATGCTCTCGGCGGAAACTGCCAGCGGCCGCTATCCTCGCGAGGCGGTAGCCATGATGGCACGCATTGTAGTCGAGGCGGAGAGCAATATGGGAGAGTTCACCCAGCGCCGCCGCCGCGACCGTCACGGCCTGTCCGTCGCCGAAACGATATGCGAATCCATCGCTCACGCTGCCGAAGACCTGCCCATGGGTGCGATCGCGGTTTTCACCGAAACCGGTAACACGGCGCGTATGATTTCCAAATACCGGCCGCAGTCCGCCATCTACGCGTTTACTCACAACAACTCCGTGGCCCAGCGCACCAACCTCTACTGGGGCGCGCATCCTATGAAGTGCGAGCAGGCGCTTTCGGCCGAAGATATGGTGCGGGTTGCCGAGAAAGAATTGTTAGACCGCCAGTTGCTCAAGCCGGGGGACGTGCTGGGAGTGGTCGCAGGTACGCGCCAGGCTTCGGGGTCCACCAACTTCATGCGGCTGCACACCGTCACGTCCGAAGAGGTCAGCGCCGCCACTCACACCAAAGGCAGCCGCCGCAGCCGCCTCCAGAAGCTATAATCGCGAAGTATGTCGCAGGCATATCTGTCCATCGCGATCTGGGAGCCATTGCCCGGCTTGGAGGCAGTTTCACTAGAGACCATGCGCGAACTCAATGCCATCGTCTTCCGGAAACAATACGGTCGCGATCTAGTTTATCGTAGCAGCGATGCTCACTACCTACTGCTGCGCTACTGGAATTCTGAGCAGGCCCGGAGCGCTGCTCAGGAAGATCCCGAAGTGCTGCGCTGCTGGGCCCGTCTGGGAAACGAGATTAAAATTCTGAAGGTCTACGAGAAGCTGCAAGAGATCGGAGTATAAACGTGTCTGCCGAATCGAGCCCGCAGATTTATACCGACGTCTCGGTCGACCCGTTCGTACGCGGTTTCCTTCATCGTCCGGACAGACCCAACAGTCAGGGGTTGGTTTTGACTCACGGCGCGGGATCGAATTGCCAGGCTCCGCTGCTGATCGCGGTCGCGGAAAGTTTTTCCAGCGCAGGTTTCCTGGTGCTGCGCTGTGATTTGCCGTTTCGCCAGGATCGCCCGTATGGCCCGCCTAGTCCGCACGACGGCAAACGCGACCGTGCCGGACTGCAGAATGCAGTCATGGCATTAAGAAATCGGGCCGGCGGACCTGTTTTCTTAGGAGGCCACTCCTACGGCGGCCGGCAAGCCAGCATGCTTTGCGCCGAACCAACCGAAGCGAAGCTCGTGCCGGTTCGCGCCCTGCTCCTGATGTCTTATCCCCTGCACCCACCTCGCAAACCTGCGCAACTGCGCACTCAGCATTTTT
>DATNLE010000085.1:0-1170 GCA_035603035.1 Candidatus Acidiferrales bacterium
AGTTGGGCTCCATCATGCTCCTCAATTCGTAGACAGCGATTTTCGAGAGACCCTGATTCTATCCGCTCTGCTGCGCTAACGGTAAAGTGGGTTCTGGTACCCAAATGTTCAGTAATCCGGCACGATGATCACCAAGAGCAATCGAAAAGATGATCGACACGACGCGCGAACGCTGGCCAGACTGGCGCGCATCGATCCCGAGTTATTGGGACCCGTACGGCATCGCAGTGCCAAGGCGCAAATCCACCTGACGGTGATCCGGGCACGAGCGGAACTCGTCAGTGCGCGCACGGCCCTGGTGAATGCAGCGCGCGGGTTGGTGAAGTCTTTTGGCGAACGACTACCCAAATGTGGCACGTATCAGGTGAACGAGAAACTGGCTGCAGGAGTGAGCGCGGAATTACGCGACGTGCTGGTGCCGCTTTTGCGAGAGGTCGAATCGCTGAGCGAGCGCATCAAGGAGTACGACGAACGGATGGAGAAAATCGCCCAGGAAGTGTACCCGGAAGTGTTCTTGCTCAAGCAGGTGAAGGGTGTAGGAACGCAGATCGCGCTGACCTATATCCTGACGATCGAAGACCCGTATCGATTCCCGAAGAGTCGCCAGGTCGGTTGTTTTCTGGGGTTGCGGCCTGGCCGCAGGAACTCCGGGGAGAGTGAACCGCAGAAGAAAATCAGCAAGGAAGGAGACCGGTATCTGCGCACCATGATGGTGCAGGGGGCGCACTACATACTGGGGCCGTTTGGAGAAGACAGTGATCTGCGGAGATGGGGGCTGAAGCTTGCGGAGCGAGGAGGGAAAAATGCCAAGAAGCGAGCGGTAGTGGCCGTGGCGCGAAAGTTGGCGGTACTGCTGCATCGGTTGTGGGTGGGCGGAGAGGTGTACGAACCCTTGCGCAATAGTCAGAAGGCGATGCGGGCAGTGGCTTAGAGTTTCGATCCGGACAGCCGAGCTCGACCGCCGAGTCCAGGTGACTGCGGCCAAGTCCTGGAGCCCAACTCCCACCGCAAAGGTGAGAACAGAGGACGCTAATCAGGTAGCAGCACCTACTGAATCGAGAACACCCACCTAGCACCGAGCGAATATCGCTCACAAAGAGTGCGGATGGAAGGATGGCGACAGGGGCGGCTTGGCTGAGTAGGAACTGATTCTAAGAAAGAAGAAAGTCA
>DATNLE010000087.1:0-24607 GCA_035603035.1 Candidatus Acidiferrales bacterium
GGAAAAGGGTCCATCTCGTAAGTCCATTGTTCTCGGTGCAGAATATGGAAGAACTGAAGAACTGCGCCGTCTCTACGACAGCGATACGCCAGTACTGGCATATGACTTCAAAAGGCGGATGGTAGAGGGCTGGACGCCGGAGCACAGTCACCACCGCGGGCAACTCGTCGCACTGACCGAGGGGTTGCTGATCGTGGAAACAGAAAACGAACGATGGCTGTTTCCCTCCCAGCGTTGCGCATGGACTCCACCAAATTGTAAGCACGCGGCGCGTTCTGTCGGAGGCGCTGCTGGCTCGATGGTCGACTTGTCTCCGGAGATCTGCCGCGGACTACCCAAGACGCCCTGCCTGTTCAACGCATCGGAGCTATTGTTCGCCATAGTTCATCGTATGGTCGGTTGGGACCTCCGCCAACCGCTCAATACGGCGCAGAAGCGCTTAATCACAGCGCTTCGTGATGAGATTCGACAGCCTGACCGGCAGCCCCTGCGTTTGACCATACCCACAGAAGAAAGACTGGCCAGAGTTGCAGATGCTCTTATGGATGATGTTGGGGATGAACGCACGCTGGACGATTGGGCGCATGTCGCCGGAATGGCCCGCCGTACTTTCATGCGTGCGTTTTCGGCTCATGCGGGCATGTCATTTGGCCGTTGGCGGCAGCAGGCGCGGTTGTTTGCTGCCCTTGAAATGCTGGCACAAAGGAAATCTGTCACGGAGGTGGCTATCGCAGTCGGTTACGACAGCGTAAGTGCCTTCATTGAAATGTTTCGGACGATGCTGGGAACCACACCACATACATACTTTCGAGGCAGGCGTTCGTTCGTGGCCACGCGGTAGAGCCATGGGCGCCACGGCGCGCTTTCCTTGACGCTGTCGAGATATCGCCGGGCACGAAGCAACGTCTCCTGCACCGCGTCCTTGGCGTCCGGCAAGGAGCCGAGCCTGCGGTAACCGTGGACCAGCGGTTCGCGGCGATGACGCTCGACATTGCTACCCGAACTCGTCTAAGCACGCTGCTCATCGCTCGATGGCCACGGCAGCTTATTTCATCGGAGTGCAAATACGCATGCGCCAAGAGGCCACCCGTAGTGATAGAAGCAATCCCCGCAAGCAATGATGTCAAACTGCCAGGGCTCGCCACGACTGAGACGCTAACTCGCCATGTCAATTTGAATTACTTCTCCGAAGCTGTGTCGTGGGAAGGCGAAGAGCGGTTGGCGGATGCCGATTCCCGGCGGATCACGGGCAACCGCAAGTTATCGTTCGTCGGTCGGATTAGTATCGATAAACGCTTATGTTTCGCGATCGCGGGCAACTGGGAGAACGACCAGGAGCAGCGTGTGAAGGGACGAGAGAAACCATCTCTTCCCCATGCTCATCTCATTGGACATGAACAGCCGGATGAGAACTATCACGCTTGAGGAGCATTTCGTCACCGAATCCTTCCTTCGCGCTACGGACGCCTATGGCAATGCGACCCCGGCCTGGCTCGGCGCACTCCAACCAAAGCTTCTGGACCTAGGCGCCGGCCGCATCGCGGCCATGGACGATGCCGGTATCGATCTCCAGGTGCTCTCACTCGCCGCCATCGGCTTCGATGCGCTCGACGCATCCACCGCTACCTCGCTCGCCCGCGACGTAAACAACGAACTAGCCGCCGCTGTTCGCGCGAACCCTTCCCGTCTAGCCGGCTTCGCCAGTCTGGCCTTGAAGGATCCGGAATCGGCGGCCAAAGAACTCGAGCGTTCGATCAAGAAGCTTGGCTTCTGCGGAGTCCTTCTCGATGGCACGACGGCGGGGAAATTCCTAGACGAGCCTCAGTTCACTCCCGTCTTTGAAGCGGCTGTTGCTCTCAATATCCCGATGTACCTCCACCCCGCGCCGCCTCCACAGGCTGTTTTCGATGCCTATTTCACAAGGCTGCCAGCTGGCGTAGGCCAAATGCTCTCCATCGCCGGCTGGGGCTGGCACGCGGAGACCGCGCTCCACACACTCCGCCTAATCGCCTCCGGTATCTTTGATCGTTTCCCCACTTTGCAGCTCATGATCGGTCACATGGGCGAGATGCTCCCCATGGCCCTGGTCCGCACCTCGCAGGCTCTCTCTCAGGTCGCGAAGCTCCATGAACCCGTAGCTGCTTACTTCCGGTCGAACCTCCACCTGACAACCAGCGGTTACTTCACCCGGCCCCCACTGCACTGCGCGCTCGACGTCGTCGGCATTGATCGCCTCATGTTTTCCATCGACTACCCGTTCAGCACCACAACGAAGGGTAGCGACTACCTTGCGGAGCTCGAACAGTTCCTCAGTTCCGAAGACTTGGCCAAGCTTACCCACCAAAATGCTGAAGCGCTCCTGAGTCTCTAACTCCAAAATGCCTTGAATTAGCCCTGACCCCGCTGGCGACGATTACAAGTCGCTTCTCGAATCGATCGTCCAAACGTTGAGCGCTTGGGGTCTCCAAATGGCGCATGTGGGAGCTGCGCTCCGGCGCCCGCCGAAGGGCAAGATTTGCTGGCGTGCAGGTCGATTACTTGATGGGCTGGTTCTTGGTGAAGAAATCAACCAGGCTCTGGGGCGCGTTGGCGCCGAGACACACCTTGAGGATCCCTTCTGCCTCCACAGCCTCGAATGCGCTGCGGAGAAAAAGGTCCTTCTCATACGCGATGAGCGCGGCTTCAACGTCGCCGGATTGGCGGCGATGGCCTTTCCGAGTTCAGCGCCGTCGAACGTCGCGAGGTTGACCCCTTCGCCAGGGGACGCCATCAGGTGCGCTGCATCGCCGAGCAGTGGCACCCCGCGCACGCGGTCCCATCTGTGCTCGTTAGGGAGCGCATGGATAGGGCGAGGCACTATCGAGGGCAAATTTGTCTGGACACGGTTCCGGGAGCGGACTAATCCTGAACAGGCCGTTCGTAGAAAGCGAACATTTTCTGAGGCCTGACCGGCATACCCTGCCGTGGCTTGAGGGCCAGGGTTTGGGTGGCGGCATCGCTGCCTCTGTTGGCAGAATTGCAGGGCTGCAGATCGGCCGTTTCTTGATCAAGCATCCAGTGACGATGTTCTCTCGCGCGGCCAATGGCCCTTTTGCATCGACGGAATCGCAAGGGAATATCGGCGCTATGATCCTTGAAAAATTCAAGGCTATCCTCGACTACAAGAACAACAGAGTCATTCTCGAACCCAATGCTCGCTTCGACGCGCCGACTGATTACCACCGAAGCGGGCGGATCCTTGTATCAGTGGAAAAAACTATTAGACATTTAGGATAATTTAGGATCAAGGCGGTTGCGAATGATTCCTCTCGATCGGAAGCTGGCTTCGCGCAGGCGATAGGCTGACCGCAATCGACGGGCAGCAGGTGAGTGAACTCAGCCTGTCTGAGTTGCGGTTCAAGTTGCAGCGCGCGAAGGCGGGTGACCCGATCGTTGAGCGGGATGTCGCGCGACTTAGAGTTCCTGTGAAACTTCGCGACTTGATTTAGAAATCAGCTTCAGTATGCACGATAGACAAATTGAGCATTTTGCGCCGTGTTGGGTGCGATCCCGAATCACCTTTCATCGGCAGCGGAAATCAGACGATCTGATGTTGCGAAATAGAACAATATCCAGAGACAGGCGTCCTTCCGCGCGGGACGAGATGATGTCAAAAAACAAACGAAGGAGCCAATCTCATGAATCGTAGATGCTATCTCACATGGGGAATATTTCTTGCGGGCCTGGTGCTGAACGCGGGGGCGCAGCAGTCTGCTCCTGCGCCGCCTCCGCTGGTGGGAACGCTCGCGGCGCATCCGGACTGGCCTGCGGCGAAGAATCCGAGCGATGTGGACACAGTGGATCACCTCGCCGCTTCGCTCTATGACGTGATCTCCGGCCCTGCCGGCAAGCCTCGCGACTGGGACCGCTTCCGCTCGCTGTTCCTGCCAGATGGGCGGCTTAGCGTAGTTGTCGCAGAAATGCCCGCCACAAAAGATGCACCCGCGCGCAAAGGCGATGCCGTTTTCCTGACTCCCGACATGTACGTCCAACGAGACGACCCCTACTTCAAGACGCACGGCTTCTTCGAGCGAAGCATCGCGAACCGCGTCGAAGAGTTCGGTAATCTCATCCAGGTGTGGAGTACATACGAGAGCCGGCACGCGGAGAATGATAGCCAGCCATTCACGCGAGGCATCAATTCGATCCAGATTGTGCATTCTCGAGGACGCTTCTGGATTGCTAGCGTCCTCTGGGATGATGAACGACCAGGGCTGACGCTGCCCGAAAAGTACCTCAAGTGAACGGTGCTCTCTGCGAGACCGTGCTTCTGCTGGTCGCAAGCTTGATGGTCACATCTCTGCCCGTCACGCGGCCCGTCACGCGGCGAATGATCCAAACTGTAAGGCGCCTGCCAACCTCGATTGCACGCACTCCGACATGCTGTATATCTTTCAAGACATTTGCGCCTAATCCAATCCTGAAGTTCACCGTGCGTCCACTTCAGACGGCATCTCCGGCGGACAACGGAATCATGTTCAGCCGCAAAGAACTGCGCAGAAGAAAACCACGTCACAGTTTACATCGAGTTGCTTTGGGCTTGTGCGCGGAAGCGAAAAACTGGCATAAAGAGCATGCGTTATCGAACCACGCGAAATCGGAACCCTCGAGAGTGGGCAGAGATTCGCCGGTAATGTCGGCAACCCTTGCCACACAAGATTCGGGACAAGGCCAGGGACAAGTTGCCCATTACTGATCCTTGGTATTATGCTGACCCTCTGTTGTCCAGGCTGAAACTCTGAACGAATCAAGGGGAAATCATGTTTAAAGTTAATGCGCTTGCTTTCGCAGCTCTCACAACTGCCCTTCTATGCTGTGCACCTGTGGCGCGTGCCCAGGTTGCCATCGGCGTAAACATCGGACCGGCTCCAGTATGTCCTTACGGGTACTTCGACTACGCCCCATATGACTGTGCCCCGTATGGCTACTATGGGCCCGATTGGTTTGTTGGTGGGGTGTTTCTTGGAGCTGGTCCCTGGTTTCACGGCCATCACGGCTTTTACGGCCATGTCGACAACCGCTTTGATCCTCATCACGGTTACGCTGGACCGCTGCCGGAGCGCGGGGCGGAGCGCTTCAACCACTTTCAGGCAAACGAGGCGCGGGATGGGCGAGGCAACGTAGGCAACGCTCCCCACGAAGGGAAGGCTGAACACGCCCTCCCCGGATATCGGGGTGCCAGGCATGGCGGGGGGCGCCACTAGAGCGCGATCTGCCGCGTTACGCCTGCAAACGGCTAGTAATGAACGAACAAATAGAAGCGGCCGCCACCCAGATTGTCCGAGCAAGAAAGCCCCGCTCCTGAGAGCGGGGCTTGATTCGGGCCGGAACGGTCGCGACTATACGGGACACTTAGCGCCTGCCGCCGTGTCCGCCGCCACTGTGACCTCCACCGCCGCGGCTGCCGCTGAAACCACCAGAGCGCGGCGCGCTTGATTGGCGTCCAGGGGAAGCTCGTCCGCCGCCGGAGAATCCCCGGTTGGCTGCGTAGGCTCGGTTACCTTGAGCGCCCCGGTTAAAGGCTGCGCCGCGATTGCCGCCGGCGAACCCGTGGGACGCCCCCGCGTAGCCTCGAGATGTGCCCGCATACCCGTGACCTGCGGCTGAGCCAAACCCGTGCGCACCGCGATTCGCAAATGAGTGCGCTCCGAATGCGCCGCGCGCGGAAGAGAATCCTCGATAATTCCCGTGCACAAACGCGGCGTGATTATAAAACGCTCTGCCGCGGAAGGCATAAGGATGGCCGCCGAACAAGATTCCACCGTGGAAGCCCCAGCCGATACCCCATCCATGCCATCCCCAGCCGAAACCGAAGAATGGCGAGATCGGAAAGCCAAAGCCGAACGAAATGTACGGGCCGCCAACTCCCCACCACGGATAGAACCCAGGCCACAGGCCTACGGGATATCCGTACACATACGCCGGGTTGTAAGTGGGCACATACACCACATCCGGATCAGCCGGCTGGATGTCTACATTCGGCCCCTGCTCGTACACGCGCTCTTGAGGCGTACTCCGCAGATTGCCCGCGTTGTAAGCCTTGTGACGCATGTACTGGATCGCCTGCATCACGTCATCCGGCCGGTTCAGATAGGCGTCGCCCAGCGCCGAGGTCCACGACAAATCCCTGTCCAAGTTCGCCAGCACGGTGGGAAACTCCACTAGAGACTTCACGCTCGGATCCCAATCCTGCCGGTCCACTTCCTCGGCTAGATCCCGTCCCTTCAGCCCCGGGTTCTCCCGTGCCATGCGGTTCGCCTCTACAATCTGCGTTGGATATTCTGACGCGGCCAGTATCTGCGCCACGAGCGAATCGGGATACAACGCAATCGGAGCTACCAGCTTATGCAACTGCTCCGGAGGCAAGGGTGTGTACTGCCGTTGATCCGGCCCTGTTGCAGGCGGAGGCGCCTGCGCCTGGTCTTGGTATCTATCTTGATCTTGCGGCGATGGAGGTGCGACATCCGGAGGCGCGCTCTGGTCCGGCGCATTGTATTGCGGCGCGGTCTGCTCTGGCGGAGGTCCTTCATCCACCTGAGCTCCCACCGCCGCTGAGGGCTTGTCCATCGACTGGTCCTGCGCCCTCAAGGAAGTCCCGGTCCCGAGCGCCATTGCGCCCGTCAACACCGCGGTAAGAAGCGTTTTAGATAATTTGGTTTTCATAATATCCCCCAGAATTCCTGCCACTAGATTGAACACCGGTGACGGCGAAGAGTTCCGTTCTTTTGATTGAGTTACACCGGTTGATTTCGGCCAGGCAGTGGTGGATTTCACCCAAAAACTACGCGGCCTCGGGGGCGATGTCGCTCATAAGCGCTAATTTAAGGAGCTATGGTTTCCGAGTAGCCTGTGCTCCGCCCAGCCAACTTACCGCAAATTCCCACAGTCGAAGGCGAAGTTACCAGCTCTGACGTTTCATAGCATAGATCTGTGACGAACGCTGGTCGCGAACCCACAGCAATTCGTCATCTCGCCCGATCGCCAGAAAATCAAACGCCTCAAGAAACGCTCCGTAAACTCCAAAGCTCTGCCCCCTGTCGGGTAGCTGGACGATGGATTCGACCTTCCGGGTGACCGCATGGTAGCGTTGGACTTCTTGCTGGTGAGTGATGTAGTAGATCGCGCTGGAGTCCCGAGTCCACACAGGCCGATATGCGCTGTCCCTCTCGAGAACTGTCCACTTATTGGTGGCAAACTCATAGACCGCAACATAGCTCGCCGCCGTGTGCAGCGCCGCCAGGAACCTGCCATCCGGTGACGTGGCAGGTAGGAACATCTCTTCTGAGCCTGGTATTTCGGCAAGCTGACGGGTGCGGAAATCGAATTTTGCCAGTCGAATCGGGAGCTTCTGGCCAATCTCCAACCAAGGCAGTCTGCCAAAGATGAGCGACTGCCTATCCTCGGACCACGCCGGAGACCCCTGATTTCGGGCTTCCGGATAGACCTCGCGCGGCGTACCACCCTCGGAGGGAATCAACTCGATCTGCATGGGTTGGCCGATCCGGATTTCGGCGAAAGCGATCTGCTGGCCGTCAGGAGACCACTTCGGCAGGCTGGCGACGATGGGGGGATGGGTCAGTTGCCGCGGCTCGGAACCATCCGCGCGGCTTCGCCAGAGAACTCCGTCGGGGTGCGTCACATAGGCCATCCACTTGCCATCTGGAGAGTAGTCGATGCTCACCACCGATGGGACGGTCGTCACCGGCGTCGTCAAACCCGAACTGAAATTCATGCGCACCAGTTCGTAGCGATGCTGGGTGCCGGTCATGTAGAGCCATTTGCCGTCCGCCGAGGGCAACGGGGACGAAAACCTCAGCGGCCCGGAAGTCACCGGAAAAGGCTGGGCGGAACTGAACAGCCCGTCGGCCACGACCCAAATATCCGACTGGGAAAGGCTGCCGGTCTGAAATACATAGTACCGCCCGTCGCGTGTCCATTCTCCGCAGCATTCAATCGAAGGTTTGTTCCAGCCCGGCAGCAAAGGCCGTGCGCCTGTCCCGTCGGCGTGCACTTCCCACAGCTCGCTGGACAAATTGGAGGAGTCTTCCACCGTGAAGCGCAACCGCTTCCCGTCGGGCGACCAGCGTGGCCAGAAAGCGAACCCTCGGGCAGTGAATATCTTTTGTTTTCCGTTGTTGCTATCCAGCAGAAAAAGACCGTCGCCTTGGGCAAAGGCGATCAACTGCTTGTCCGGAGACCAGGCCACATCGTGAGCAAGAAGGTCATCGACTCGTCGTGGCGAGCCGCCGGTCGCCGGAACGATCCATTGCGGCGTTTCCACTTCCACCCCGTTGAAG
Source organism: Candidatus Acidiferrales bacterium (assembly GCA_035603035.1). Lineage (GTDB taxonomy): Bacteria > Acidobacteriota > Terriglobia > Terriglobales > Acidobacteriaceae > Sulfotelmatobacter. Next base: position 8,337 of record DATNLE010000087.1, read on the forward strand.
GTCTCTGCCAACAGTTCGGTACCATCCGGGGAAATGCCCTGGAGTGTGAGGCCCCGCGAAGACAGTGCCAGAGGGATCGGTGCAAGTTCGCCACCCCTGACTGAAACCTGAGCCGCAGTAACCCGAGTACCACTCGTGCCAAAATCCGCCGTGAGATAGAGACGCGTTCCGTCGCTCAGCAGCGGATTGTCGAGCACCGGCGGCGGCCATCCGTCGTTGTTCTTCACGTAGCTGTCGTTGGTCAATTGCACGAATTCTGCCGCAGACGCTGGATGTCTAGGCCAAAAGCCCGTTGCCAAAAGCCCGAGCAACAGCATTGCCGCCGCGAGACCCAGCCAACGCCAGTGATGCACCGCCAAACCACTTCTCAGTTCCGCACCGACCGCGGTCATAGCCGCGTCCGATGCTGACCCTTCCGAGAGACTTCCCAGCGCGAACGCCACATCCTGTGCCGACTGAAAACGCTCTTCCGCACTTTTCTCCAGGCAGTGCCGCACGATCCGCTCCAGCGGGGGAGGCACGCGGTTTGTTTCCCTAAGCTTCGGCGGATCTTCTTTCAGGATGGCATTCATGGTCTCGATCGAAGTCTCGCCATGAAAGGCGCGACTGCCCGAAAGCATCTCGTAGAGAATTGCCCCAAAGTTGAACAAGTCGGTGCGATGATCGGCTGTAAGTCCCTTCACCTGCTCTGGCGACATATAACCAACCGTACCCAGCACCATGCCGAGTTCAGTTTGGGAAGCGAGCGTCGCCGCGTCAGCTGTCGTCTCAGAACGCGTCAGTTTCGCCAGCCCGAAATCCAGAATCTTCACCCGTCCGTCGCGCGTAACAAAAACATTCTCCGGCTTCAGATCGCGGTGAACGATTCCCTTGTCATGCGCCGCCGCCAAACCCCGCGCGATCTGTTCGGCAGACTCAATCGCCTTGCGCACAATCATGGCCCCGGGACGCAGCCGCTCCCGCAAAGTTTCGCCTTCCAGAAACTCCGTGACGATATAGGGCGAGCCCTCGTGCTCGCCAAAATCGTGAATGGCCAGAATGTTGGGATGATTCAGCGCGGCGATAGCCTGCGCCTCCTGCTGGAAGCGCCGTAACCGCTCGGGATCGCGGGCGAACGCCGCAGGCAGCACTTTGATCGCAACCGTACGATCAAGCCGCGTATCGCGCGCCCGATACACCTCACCCATGCCGCCGGCGCCCAGCAGAGTGTGGATCTCATACGGCCCGAGTTTAATACCACCGGTGAGCACCATTCGTGCGCGTAATTATAGCCTGCGCAATAGGTTGCAGGGCGTGCAACAATTCCGGGCGGATAGTCGACCTTACCTCGGGAACCTTGGGATTACTTCACGTTTGCCCGGGACCCAGAAGGAATCGCCGACGTGACAGCAATTGGGGTTGCCGACTCTTGATTCCAAAATACTACTTAGGCACTGGTTCTTGCGCACTTCGGAAGTACATCTGTGGCGTGGTCCCCAGCATCTTCCGGAACATTTCAATAAAGGCGCTCACGCTGTCATAACCAACCGCAACAGCTGACTCCGTTACAGACTTGCGCTGGGCAAGCATTTCAAGCGCCGCGAACAGCCGTGCCTGCTGCCGCCAACGGCCAAACGGCATACCTAACTCAGCGGAAAAAGCACGCATGAAAGGACGGCGGGACATACCAGCAAAATGGGCCCAGTCGTCCAACCCGCGGTGTCGCCAACATCGTCCAGCAGAGCATGGGCAACTCTGGCCAGCCGCTCGGCTCTGGGAAGGGGCAACCGCAAAGGTTGTTGTGCAGGCTGCGCGATCTCATCACGAAGAACTGTGATGAGGCGCTTCCGCGCTGGGTTGAGCGGGTGCCGGGGTTTCCATGCGAGAACACGCTGAACGATCGCAAACAATAACCCAGACGAGCTAAACAGACAGGGCGTCCTTGGCAGTCCACGGCACATCTCCGCGGACAAGTAAACCATGGAGCCCGCGGCGCCTCCCGCGGAACGAGCCTTGTGCATGCAATGAGGAGGAATCCAGGCACAACGCTGGGAAGGAAGCATCCACCGTTCACTGCCTCCTTCCACCACCAGCAGTCCCCGAGTCAATGCGAAGAACTGCCCACGTGCGTGACTGGGCTCAGGTGCCCAATCTTCAGCCGCGCGCCTCTTGAAGGCAAATGCGAGTACAGGTACGTCGCTCTCGGCAAGGCGGTGCAGTTCCTCCACGGTTCTTGGGGACTGAGAACATGAAATTTGCGACATCGACCCTTTCCCGATAAGAATCGCCACTTTCTCGTTGGCAGGCCAAGACGAATGTAGCTCGAGTACGGGGCAGATGAGCGAAAGGCGACCAAGGGAACCAATGACATGGTTCGAAGAATGTACTGATCGAAATAAATTCAGTCATCGTGAAAGGACGCGAGCATGAACGCTGCCGTGCTACACACCATCGATCAACCACGATCGCTTCGACGATATCGCCGCAGCCGTGGTAAACCCCGGCCTGTCTGCCTGGGATGCACTTGTCTGGCGTGCGCAACTGGCTCCGGGTGAGACTGTCCTAATCCTCGGTGCAACCGGAGTCACAGGCAAGCTTGCCATACAAACGGCCAAGCTCCTCGGCGCTGGGCGGGTGATTGCGGTCGGACGGAACGAACAAGTACTGAATACCCTTCACGACCTCGGAGCCGACACGACTATCCACCTCGGGAAGCCCGATCAGGATCTCACAGAAGCGTTTGTTCGCGAAGCTGGTGACCGCGGCTTCGACGTCATCATCGACTACCTTTGGGGTCCTACCACCGAAGCTCTTCTTGCCGCCAGGGTAGCAGGGTAGGAAGAGATTTGAAACCAACGTCATCCAGAGTACGCCTGGTTGAGGTTGGCGAGAGCGCAGGCCTACTATTTCGCTGGCCGCCGCCGTGCTGCGAAGTTCACGGTTGGAAATTCTTGGAGCCGGATCTGGCAACGCCGCTGCGTCACCCGAGATATGGATCGAAGCCGTTCGGCAGCTGATGTCCAATGTTGCTTGCGGTGCGCTGCGCATCGACACCGAGCGGGTACCGCTGAATGAAGTAGAGAATGCTTGGCAACGGGAACAGCAAGGCCGGAGAACGGTCATCATCCCGTAGTTGGATGGGCGCAACGGGCAAGGACTTCTAGCCCGAAACGATTGCGGCGAAAAGTCCAGGTCCAAGCGCGATCCCAGAGACAGAAGTTCGCGACTGCCACACTACTTATGTTCTGCTAAATGTTCCGCAGCAGCGGACGCAGCGTCAGCCTTCTTAAGGCTGACGGTCGCGTTGGTGATAAGTGGTTTGGCCCAGAGGCCGGCGCTTAGAACACAGACGAAAGTGACGTAGAGAAATGCTAATCCGGCTCGCAGGCCGAAGTGATCCCCGATCCGTCCGATAATCAACGGCACTACAGCGCCACCCATAATTCCGGTGCTCAAAATTCCGCCGAACGAACCGTGGTGCTCAGCGACGGAATTGAGCCCGAGCGAAACCAAAATCGGCCACATGACTGATGCGAAGAGGCCGATTGCGGGGAAGGCTATGACCGAAACGCTGGCCGGGCCGAACAGAGCGGCGGTCAGGCACAAAAGCGCTCCCAGGCAGGTACCGATCAGGACGTAACGGCTGTCAAAAATCTTCAAAAGCAACATCCCGATAAAGCAGCCCGCCGTAAGCAGACCCCAAAACCATGACACTGCGGCCGCGCCGGTGGTGTGCGGATCATAGCCGTGGTATTTCGTTAAAAACTCAGAAATCCAATTAGCGGTGCCCTGCTCCGACCCGACGTAGGCGAAAACGCAGAGGAAGAAGGCCCAGACCATGGGCTTGCGAAAGAGACTGCCATAGGTCTGGAAGGATCCTGCCTGCTCGTCGGAAGTCAGTTCCACGCGCGGAAAACGGCTGAGGAAAAGCAGGACAACCATCGCGAGGGTGAAAACGGCGAAAATCCAATACATGGAAGCCCACGGCAGCGCCGGGGGAGTGACTCTGGCCAAAATCTCGAGCAGCCGATTTCTGCCGGCGTGCTCGCTGCCCAGGTTCAGCACCATGTACGAATACATGTGTGGACTTAGAAAAGAGGCGCTGCCGAACACCAACTGGGCGAAAGCGGAATTGAAGGCAAAATTCTCTTCCCCTCCGGCGACCCGCAGCAGAGGGTTGATCGCAGTTTGCAGCGTTGCCATTGCCGATCCCATTACGAACAGCGAGACTACGGCTACTCTATAGCTGGGGTGGAAGGCAAAACTCAGAGATCCAGCCGTGCCTACCAAAAACGCGGCGATCATAACGGGCTTCTCGCCAAAGCGTTCCACCAAAAAGCCGGCGGGAATCGACAGCACTCCATAAGCGATAAAGAAGGAGAAAGGAAGGAAGGCCGCGGCAGCGAGGCTAACCTTGAAGCTATTGATTATGTCGGGAACGATGGGGCCGAGAATGTTGGTCAGCAACGACATCACGAAAAAAGTCAGGAACACGATGGCGACCATGTATCGGTTTCTCGGCATGGAGCGGGAGGTCATCGGCTATCCTTTATTCCTTCGTGGTCACTTTTGAGGCGAGTTCAAAACGGCCGGGCTCGCGCCCTACTTGAGCAGCTAAAGCCAGCGTGACCATCTGTACCGGCAGGATCTCGACTATCGAATGTATCGACGGCGGCGCTGAGGGCAAGAGACAGGAGGGTGATGCGGCGCCCTCACCGATTAACTCGGCACGTCCGCCTTTTTCGCGAATGTCCTCGAAGAGGCTTTGGTTCAGGTCTCGCGTTTTGTCTGCGCCGGAGAAGATCAGGACAAAAATCTCATCGCTTAGCATTTCAAATGGCCCGTGGCGGAATGCCGCGCTGCTCATGCCTTCGGCGTGGAAGTGATCGGACTCCTTAATGGTCAGAGCGCCGGTTCCAACCGCGGCGAGCGACGAGCCGCGGCCTACAAGGAACAGGTGTCGAGCGCCTGCGAGCATTTCCGCGAGGTCTTGTACGTATTCTTTCCAATGGACCAGATAATGTCGAACCGCGGGGCTGGCGGATTCAAGTTCTTCTCGCGTGCGGTGCAAATCACGCTGGCACATAACATCGCCCAGCCACTGTAGTGCCATCAATGCGGCGAGGTAAGTCTTGCAGGAAACGGAGAACTCTTCGCCGGCGCGGCTGATTATCGTCGCGTCGGCTTGCTCGGCTAAGGGGCTAGCGGGCGTATTCGTAACCGCAATCACGGACGACTTTCCGCGATTCATTTCCAGTAGGCGGACGACCTCGGCACTTTGCCCGGATTGAGAAACCGCCACGATCAACGTCTTGGGATCGAAGAGGCGATTTTGATAGTGTAGAAGTTCCGACGTCTCCATCATCAATGAGGTGAAACCATGATCGATTAGTTCGAGGTTAAGTGGGTGCAGGGCGTGGAAAGACGAACCCATGCCTGTTAGGACTACGGTTTTGAACTTGCCCTCTCGCAGGCGGCTTGCGAGCCGATGCAGAGGCGCCGAGACTTCCAGTCCTGCCCGCGTTTCCTCGAGGGCTCGCGGTTGATCGAGAATGTCGCGAAGATATGCGCCTTCGATGACGGAGAAATCAGATTGCACGCGTCCCGCCTTCCCACCCGAAGCGGTGATACCAGACTCTGGCGGCTCCGATCAGATTTGAGTCTTCTCCCAGCGAGGCCAATGCCAGTTCCGTCTTTTCAAAGGGGACCAGGCGGCAGCTCGCGGCAATGGTTTTCCGAATTTCTTCGAGAAACAGCGGGGCGCTCTTCATCACACCGCCGCCAAGCACGATTATTTCGGGGACAAACATCGTGACCAGGTTGGCGAGGCCCAATCCGAGATATCGGCCTTCGTTGTTGATGACGCGCATCGCCCAATCGTCGCCTTGCTGGGCCAGTTCGCAGATTCTCTTCGCTGTTAGGTCAGCGCGATGGGGATATTCCGGCGGGGCATTTCTTTCGAGCCACGCGACCATGGCCGGTCCGGCCGCCAGAGACTCCCAGCATCCGCGAAAACCGCACACGCAAGCTGGACCGGAGGGATCGACGAGATGATGGCCGATCTCGGGATGAGACTGATCGACGCCGCGATAAAGTTGCCCGTCGAAGAGTAGTCCGGTTCCAATTCCTGTACCGACCGTTACATAAATCAATTTCTTTTTGTTCTGGCCAGCCCCCCAGCCGCCTTCACCAAGAGCCGCCGCGTCGCCATCGTTTTCTATGGCCACGCTCACTTGGAATGTTTGGGCGAGATCAGCAACCGGATTTTGTCCTCGCCAATGAGGAAAGAAATTTACCTCACCGAATTCGCCGGTTAGCGGATAGACGGGTCCGGTGGATCCGATTCCAATTCCGGAGATTTGCGCCTTCGCTGTCTTCGCCGCCGCGCGCAGCATCTCGGTGATACGCTGCAATGCGTCCGCATAACTGCCCTCGGCGCCAGTCTGGCATTCCTGGCGCGCTAACACCCTGCCATCGCTATCGACTATTCCAACCGCTGTCTTGGTCCCGCCAATATCTACGGCCGCGATCACTGGAGTCTCCTATTCCGCATCCTCGATCTTGTTGCTATTTCCACTCGAGAACTTCACCCGCGTAAGCTCCGATATCAATCTTGAATGTTGCGCCAGAGATCTGGACTTGCGTCGCCGCTTGCGGCGTGATTCTCGCAACCGAACGCAAAGATTTAGCCGCTGTGATGGTCACGGTTTCCGAAGTCGAGCTGTGATTGGTTACGACTACGTAGCCGTGAGTTCCTGCGCTCAGGGCCGAGACTTCAACGGATGGCCGGTCGCTACGAAAGAGCGGTTTAACTCCTGACCACTCGCGGAAGGCTTCGTAGATTCGGTGGGTGTTTTCCGGTTTGTCAAAAGCGGCCGGGAGGTTTGCCAGATAGTTTTCCAAAGGATAAGCGCTGAACAGCGTTTTCCCTGAACCCACCGAGTTGGCGACGAGCGCGGGCCGGTTGTCCTGATCGACGGCGATGACCGTGCCCCCCTCGACTTCGAGAATCGCACCCCAGGATCGCGGTGTTGCGGATGGAACTGAATAATGAAAAGTGTCTCCTACTTTGAGGCTGCCGAACGGGGTGATGATCTTCAGCGTGACTTCGTCTTTCGGATTGGCGTCCACCATCCTTGCGCCGAACAACGATTCCATCTCGGGAATGGCGGCGTCCGCGGCAACAGACGCGTAGAGCGCGCCTCCCCTGCTGACGTACTGCTTTGCTTTCTCCCAAAAATCCGAATGCACATGAACCAGGAAATTATCGGTACTCGTTAAAGGGGAGGGCATCAAAACCAGGGGGCGCTCTTGCCAATCGTCATACTCCCGCGGGAAATCCGCTTTCATGCCGGCGCGTCTTGCAAGCACGAAAGAAGACAGCCAGGAACCGGTAATCCATAAATTTTCTTCGTTGAAATTCGGCTGCGACTGTCCCGCTACATTCGCGCCTTCGTCCGTCGAGGTGTAAGGAACAACTTCCGGCCCGGCGAGGCCGAAGTGAGAAAAATCGCCATGCGGCTTTGACCATTCGTAGGGAACGATGATCGCTGCCTCGGCGGGAGCCGGTTCGACTCCTGCGAGGTCCAACCGGGCGACAATATCCTCAAATTCCTTGAAGATTTCTGCGGAGGGTCGATCTTTGCCGTCCCAGGTGGTCAGGCCGAATTGGGTTTCATGCGGCGAGCGCAAGTACGGCACTTTGTGAAACTGCTCTGGCGCGGCGTCGGTGTAACACCACAGCAAGAATCCATTCGCTCCCGCCCCCAGCCCGGAGTAAAGGCTGGCGCGCAAAAATTTTGCGATTTGATCGGGATCATATTGTGCCGAGGAAGCCCCGATTTCCTGCACCATAACCGGCTTCCCGGCGCCGCCCGATAAAGCAGTCTCAAAAGCGGACCCATAGGTGCCGCGCTCGGATAGCATCGCGTCGGGAAAGAGCTTCCGTGCGTAGATGGAGTACGGATGAACGCTGAAAAAATCCGCTTCCTCGCGCAGATTATCGGGACGGAATGGGCCACGGCCCACATCCTCCATGCTGGTTCCAACCACGATTGGATGCAATGAATCGTAGCGTCGCATCGACCACGAAAGCAGGCGCGTCCAGTTGATAGCCATCGCGTCCGTTGTCTCAGGGGCGATCCAGAACGGAGGCTCGTCGGTCAAATCCCATCCGAGGATCGCAGTTTCTTTTCCATATCGCCGCGCCAGCTCGCCGACGTGATCAGTCTCGATTCGCAACATATCCGGATCGGAATGAGGATGGCGGCCCCGCCGGTACGGTACATCCCAGTATGCCTCGCCCACCTCCCCGCCAATCAGCAGACTTGGGTGCAGATAAATCTGATAGCGGTGAGCGAGAGTGATCAGGAAGTCGAGCGCGCGAAATGCCTCGGGATTGTAGTCGCCGGGGCGGGGCTCGATCCAGGCCCAGACAAAATCGAGACGAATCGCATTGAAACCCAGCTCGTGCATGCGGGCAAAATCGGCTTCAATGGATTTTGGATCCCACTGAATCGGCCATTGCATCGCCGCTTTTGCCGGCACCCAATTGGCGCCGACGGGAATAAAGCGCTTGCCGTCACGAGAGAAATAGTTGCCGTCGAGATGGATCGCAGGCAAGCGGTTTCGGGTGGTTTCGTTCTCTTTAGCGCTAGAAGTCGGAGCGGAACTCTCGCCGGCAAAAGCGAGAGACGAGAAGAATGCGAACAGAATCGCGACCGGAGCGATCGAAAAGCGTCGAACCATTCTGCGCTGCATGCCGAGTTCCTTCCTGAAGTTCGCTGACGGCAAAGTTTAGCTCGGGGCCGGGAGCCGGCACTACTGTTCTGCTAAGTATTGAGCGAGAACTAAAACGAAAAATTTAGCGAGACCTGAATCTGCCGTGATTCATGCAGCGTACTCGTGATCTGCCCTGCGGTCGGAGTGTCAACCTGATTATTGGGTAAGGCAAACTGAGGCGTATTGAACAGATTGAAAATCTCACCGCGCAGTTCGAGCTGTCCCCTCTCTTTTATTTTGAAGTCCTTGAAGATGGAGAAGTCCGTGTTGTAAAAGGCTGGGCTGCGAAGGCTGCCGCGGGTTGCGTTCCCGAACATGGTGGCATATGGAGTCCCAGCCGGTGGCGCGGGCTGACCAAGCGCGATCGCCGGAAACGCGAAAGCGGCTGGATTGTACCAGCAGTTGATGTTCTGGTGGGTGGAAGCCGCGCAGCCTGTCGTAGGACCTCCATTGTTGCCGCCATCAAAACCAAGGGCGGAATTGGAAAAGTCGTAAGGATTGCCGACTTGGTCTGGACGCGGACCACCCGAACCAGTGTTGGTTGGATCGAAAGATAAATAAGGAGTGAATGCCTGGCCGGAGTAGAGCGAAATGATGCCGTTCAACTGCCAGCCTCCGGCGAGCACTCCCAGCAACCCTGAGTCTTGCAGGTAACGCCGCTCGGGACCGAAGGGGAGTTCGTAAGACCAGGCCGAAGTAAACTGATGACGAAAATCAGGGGTTACGTTTCCGCGCTCGGCGCGCAAGTTATAAGTGTCTTGCGGTTCGCCGTCGGAGTTCGGCGTCTCACTTTCGGTAGCCTGACCGATAGTGTGCTGATAGGTGTAACTATTCAGCATGCTCCATCCCTTAGACGAACGCTTTTCAAAACGCACTTGCAAGCCGTGGTTGATCAGGCTGATGTCGTGGCCTTCGGTTCGGATGGCGGCGATATTGGGAACCGTCGAGTCATAGGGGCGTCCTTCATTGCCGGTGGGTCCGGCAAAATTTTGCCAGGTAGGGGTCGTCGCCTGATTCAAGTTCCTCAGATAAGTCAGATGGACCCCGCGCGTCCCCTCGTATCCGATTTGGAAGACCATGTTCTTTCCAAGCTGGCGTTCGATATTCAAATTCCATTCTTCGATATAAGTCGTCGGATTGTGGAAGTAGGCGGCGCTCGCTCGTCCCGTGGGATTACTGATGGGGGAGAAAATAATGGGTGGAGGCCCCTGCGATAGAATCATGACCGGAGTGGGGCCCAGAGGCGCCGTGAAGGACTGGCTGCCATAGACGCCGGGCAGATCATTGTAGGCCAACTCGGTATCGTTTTGATCGGCTTGCTCATCGTAGAAAATTCCGTAGCCGCCGCGCACCGCGGTCTTGTTATCGTTGCCTAACGAGTAAGCAAAGCCGATTCGCGGGGAAAAATTCTTCCAGTTCGTAGCCACGTCGCCTGAGCGGCTGGTTCCGCGTGTAACATTGGGTGCGACAAAAAGCCCGGTTTTAAAGTCAAAGTTGGCCAGGCGGTCATGATCTTCGACCATCGGTGTATACACGTCATAACGTACTCCGAGGTTGAGGGTGATCTTGGGTGACACGCGGTAGTCGTCCATGAGATAAGTGCCGAACTCCCACCAGCGCATACCATAGGCTCCGGTTTGGGTGTCGCGGAAAAGGCTTTGTGTGTAGCCAATAAGAAAGTCGGCCAGAGGATCGTTCGTGAATTGTCCCGTATAAAAGAAATCTCCATGAGGATTTTGCACCTGAAAAAAGCCGTGCTCGCGGCGCCGCAGATCGCCTCCCATCTTGAGCGAGTGGCGGCCGCGAATGTAGGTGAAGGCGTCGAGCAACTGGTAGTTGTCCTCATTCAGCGTCTCCGGAAAGTAGTCGCCGTTCCCCAAATTGTTCAGGCCGCTGATCTGAATGTTAGGCAGACCTCCGGTAATCGGGTTGTTCGCAACATTGATTCCCGGAATTCCTAGCTGGGCCGCCAGCGCCTGTCCTTGAAAGAACGGAACCGCGTCGACTATGTAACGACTGTAGCCAATCTTAAACTCGTTGATCTTGGTAGCCGAGAGCGACTGCACATCGCTAAGCCCCGCCAGCAGCGCCTTGTTGTGGATTTCGCCCGTAAATGAACCGCCCCCGGCGTCCCCAGGCAATGGGTCGGGATTATGATCCCGCACATTGCCGTAGCTGAAGACGGCGAAAAAATTATTGTTGGAGTTGACCTGGTGATCGAGGCGAACGTCGAATGAGTCCTGATCGTTGCGGTTCACCGGATTATAGAGAAACAGATCGCCCAGACTAGCGGAAACATTCGGCTGCGGGAAGAGCTTCACCGTGGCGAGCGCGGCCGGATCAAGACAGGCTCCGCCGGTCGGACTCGGGCAGGCGGGAATCACGTTAGGACTCGCGTTGTTACTCCCCATGAACTGTTTGCCGGTCACCGGATCGATGACGACCGTGGGCGAAGAACCCGTCAGCAGATCGGAGAAGTCCCCCCCAATCTCCGAGGGACTGGGCACGGGCGAAAGGAACGTTTCTGAAGTACGGATTCGCCTCCCCTGATAATCGCCAAAAAAGAAGGTTCGATCTCGAATGACCGGCCCTCCGAACGAGCCTCCGAACTCATTTCGCTTGAAGGGCGGAATAGGTTGCGTGGAATCGTCGAAATAGTTCTTCGCATCCATGAAGGAGTTGCGGAGAAATTCGAACGCGCTGCCGTGAAACGTGTTCGTGCCCGCTTTTGTCACCACGTTGACGACCGCTCCGCCTTTTCCGATATCGGCGCTGAAGTTGTTGGTTTGAACTTTGAATTCCTGGATCGCATCGACGGGTGGTTCAATCAGTTCGAAGCCGATCTGTTGCTCGTTATTGTCGAATCCATTTAAGAGATAGTTGTTGTTGGTTGCCCACAGTCCATTCACCTGGATGGAGCCGTTTCCGCGCTCGTCTTCAGGAATATTGCCTTGCTGTACGTTACCGGTGCTCCCGGTACTGGCAGGGCCCATGTTCACGCCGGGACTCAAATAGGCAAGCTGAATGAAATCCCGTCCATTGAGCGGAAGCTGGTGAACCCGGCTCTCATCGATGACCTGCCCGATGGATGACGTCTCCGATTCCACCAGCGGCTCGGCAGCGGTGACCGTCGTTTCTTCGCGGATCGATCCCACGACGAGAGAAAAATCCACGCGGACGACTTGGTTGATGTCAAGCTTGAAAGCCGCTTCAACTGCCGTTTTGAAGCCCTCCTTCTGGGCCTTCACGGTGTAGGTCCCCGGTTTCAACTCGGTGGCTACATATTCTCCCGCGCTGTTGGTTGTGATATTTCTCTCAGCGTTCGTCTGCGTTTCTGTGAGCGTGACCTCAGCTCCTGAGAGGATCGCCCCCGAAGCGTCCTTGACGGTGCCCACAATTTTTCCCGACTCCACTTGAGCCTCAGCCATTGGGGAAACATACATCAGGAGGATCACCGCTACCGCGAAGCAGGCCGTTTTCGGGAAGAAAATATGAGGGGACAATTTCGTGCCATCGTGAACCATGCAGGCGTTCATGAACGGTCTCCTATTGAAGACGTATATGAACCTCATATGCATCTATGATGTCAAGATGATTTACATGGCCGACCCGAGCGTTGCTCGCGCAGTGTGGCGAGAAAATCATGTAACTTGCTTAACATCTTTCACTTACATTAGCTACCACGGGCGCCGACCAATTTCCTGAAAATCATGCGGTCGGAATCGTGCTTACGTTGTATACTACGTTGCCATATTGCCAAAGTGAGATTCTAGTGACCTTTCCAGATCCTGCCGACTCCATCACAGTCGAGAGACTCGGGCTTGTGATCGACAGCCACAGCTTCGTTCCATACTACGTCCAGATCGTGGACCACGTGCGCGAGCTGATCATGAAGAACAAGTTGAGCCAGGGACAGATTTTCTGTTCCGAAGGCGAAATTGCGCATGCGCTCAACATTAGCAAGATGCCGGTGCGCCAAGCCTTCCAGAAGTTGCGGTCTGAAGGACTGCTCGTGATCGCGAAGGGTAAGCGACCCGTGGTCGGATCCGGCCGAGTGCCGTGGAATTTTCAGCAGCTTCGGGGCTTCAGCGAAGAGATGCGGCGGCGGGGCCTTACGCCATCCGCGCGCCTGCTCGGCATGGCATTGGAAGATCCCGAATTGGAAGTGGCACAGGCTCTTAAGCTAACGCCAGGAGAGCGCGTCTACCGCATCCGGCGGCTGCGCTTGGTCAATGAAGATCCGGTCGCGGTGGTCACAAGTTATTTGCCGGCGCGCATCTTCGCAGGAATCGACAAGCTGGATTTGGAGAAACAATCGCTGTACGCCATTTTCGAAAACAGCTACAAGCGCCGGCTGCAATGGGCAGAAGAAGTGATCGGCGCTGTGATTGCAGGCGAAGAAGAAGCCGAGATACTGGAGACTTCTGTCGGAAATCCGCTGCTCATCATCAAAGAGACAACTTACGACACGCAGCACGTCGCCATCGAATATAGTCTCTCTTTATTGCGCGGCGATCGCTATACCGCTTCCGTGATCTCAGTCCGGAAAACTGATGTCGGAGTGGGGAAGGCTAGTTTGCGCGCTTGAGATTTTGCGTGTTCAGATGAAGAAAGGGATAACCGTGCGGCTGATCCCTTTTTCCGCTGATCCCTGTTAGCGACGATTAGGACTGCCTCTGCATGTCAGTGTTGACCACCTCCCAGACAGAATCAGACTTAGAGTTGTAGGGAACAGCTGTATCTCCCCACTCCCAGAAGAAACACCGCTCACCCCGTTCGGCGAAATGGCAATGGGGAGGGATCCATGCCGTAATCTTGACTCAGTAACGTCATCGAGGTAGACCCCGTCAGCTTTTTGGTGCTTACCTCCACTCGCCACACCCAATCTTTGCATTTGGAAATAGGTTTTGCAGTTGCGTGAAGAAAGTGCCCCCGGCCGTTGGGCTCGGGTCAGTACCCGCCGTGCAATCCTGGTGGTGCTAGCTGACGAATACATAGTCCATACCGTTCCGCATGTTTAAAATGACCTCCTCCCATTCTCATCTGCAGGCGATTGATGAAGGTCGTCGTTGCCGCTACTGTCGGCAAGTCTTTCAGTCTTTCAGCCTGCCCCTTATCATCCTCGACAACAGGTTTGCGGTAACCCCGCATGCCAGAGCCAACGCCGCCCCGATTATCATCGGCAGAAGATCGCTTCCGATCCGCTGTACCGGCAGGTGTGCTTGGAGAGTCCGCGCAAGTGGCGCAAGGATTGCGTATCCGTATTCAGCATTAGTGACGACTGCAGCGACAGTTCTATGATCCGCGGTCACTAGGTGCCAACGACATCAGTTCCAGGAAGCATGCGCTGCGGCAATGGCGGAACCGGCTCATGGTGGTAGCGCAGGTTCCAATAGTTCCATGAGCGAGGGTCGAAGATTCCCGCTGGCGGATCCTTTAAGACGAGTTCGAAATCAGCATCAGCGTAATACTTCATCCCGGTAGCGATGTCGTCGAGGGTACCGTAAGTCATCAAGTGTGCAAGGAACAGTTTGGGCTCTTCTAGCGTCTCTTCGGGGGCCTTGAACCAAACAACGCGTTTCGCGACTCGCTTGAGATCCTCAGAGTAGTTCATCATTCTGCTTCCTGCCGACCCAGACCAGATCGAGCCACAACAGCCGGGAGCTCTCTTAAGTTTACCGAAGTTGCCGCCTCCAGCAGACGCTTTTGCACTGTGCGTCTCAGGCTGGGAAGGTCACCATCCTCGAAGAAGGTTAGCGCCTTGAGGCTTAGTGCTCCGTTGAAATCCTTCCCATAGATCGCCGCCGCCGCCGCCAAACCCTCAGCCAGGCTCAAGCCCGCGTCGAGGGTGCCCAGCACGTCTCGATAGTCTTTCGCCTGGGCTCTCAACTGAACGGTCTTCAGCTTTGACGCAAGAAGATCCAGCATCGAAGCAACCTGAACCCCATTTTCTTCGACAACATCAGGATCCTGTACATGCTTGATTCCCAGAGATCCAAAGAACGAAAGCTTTACCGGGCCGTTCCGATCCACAACTGCCGTGAGTGTGTTGTCCTGGAATTGGGTCATTTCGGCGTGTTTCAAATAAGGGACGGTGGCGCGCAGCGAATTTGCTTGAAAGGACACGTTTGAGAAAAAGTCGAAGTCCTCCGATTGTCGGTGTCCCAGCCGCAGCGCCAGAGCTGTGCCTCCATAGAGTACGAACATCTTTGGAGTATCTCTCAACTCCGCCCAAAGTTGCCTCTGAGGCTCTGGAAGAATGCTCAGATTCGGTTTGAACATTTCCTCTCCTTCGGTCCCCCGAGGCTTTCGTCACCTTGCCACGATTTACTTAGTCCGGCCAGCTGACGTGGGGCGTCTGGCTTATTTTGCCTGATTTAAGTCAGGCTGAATAGGGACGCCGCCTGCTCGGGGACCGGCCTTGCTTGCCTGTTTCTTTCAGTGAGTCTGGTCGCTGTCCGAAGACGACCACGGACTCGACGGGAAAACAATCCCAGGTTCGAACCCGCGTTACCGCCTATAGCGCGACCACTGCCCTAGACTTCATCGGCAATAAACATTTCCTAAAAACTGGTTCGTTTTAGAGGTGTTGCTACCAGTAGTCACCATCGACGTGCAACTCGCCAAGGGCACCGACTCCAGGCTCCGTGGCCTTGGCGATCTGACGGTTGGTTCGGGACTGCAGTGGGCACCGAGAAAAATCGGAAACGGGGTGTTCGTCCAGGGTGTGGGCAAATACAGCGATGCTCTTCCGGTCAACATCGGCAATCACTTCGTTCTAGTCAATCCCTACTATGCGTTCAATTATGAGCCGAACAAGAAGCTGGAATTCAGCGCTCGACTGCACTATCTGTGGAACTCGACCAATAACGACCCATTTGTCGGGTTCGGTATCAAGGACATGCAGGCAGGGCAAGCCTTCCATGCCAATTAGCCCTTTAAGGAGCACGCGTTCTCGCGCGGCTACAAGCGCTTCTGCGGTTAATCGCCGATGCGAGAGAGTCAAAGTGCGTCGGCTCGTCGTCTCCGCAAATGTCAACGAGAAGCAACCGTGCAGATCATTATGTCCGGATGATCGGCAGCTCTTCCCTAAAAGTCGCAAGGGAAGAGTTGCCCGTGATCCCTACGCTATGCCCAAAGCGGGCCCTCGGGCATTCTCGCCGAGTTCCGTCCCTTTTTGGTGATATCCTTCCGCCACGCGGTTTTCCTGGGCCGCGGGATGACTTCCTTCCCGCGCCTCCCGACGTATGCAGAGCGAGGTGGCTCAGATGCGCATATTCTCATTGAGATGTCTGCTTTTGGCTGTGCCGATGGCCAGCGCGCTCGCGCAGACGCCGGCGCTGCAAATGAATGTTGTTTACGTGTGCACGGACGGACAAAGCTTCAAAGTCTTTTCGTGCGACAACACCACGGGCGCCTGCGATTATCAGAACTACAAGAAGGGGCAGGCATACCAGCGAGGCGAAGCGCTCCGCGTACAACTAGCTGCTTTGCTCCCGGCAAAATGCCAC
>DATNLE010000279.1:0-1069 GCA_035603035.1 Candidatus Acidiferrales bacterium
AAGGCACGGCGGATCTGGGTGATGGATCGTGGGATCGTAAGTGAGGAGAACCTGGTAGCGATTCGCAAACGTGGGGGACAGTATCTGGTAGGGACGCCGCGCCGGCAGATGAAGCGGTTTGAAGCCGAGTTGCTGAAGGATGACTGGACGCAGGTGCGAGCGGATGTGGAGGTGAAGCAGATTGCGATTCCGCAGGGCGAAGAGACCTACATTTTGTGCCGGACGGCGGGTCGTAAGGAAAAAGAGAAGGCGATCCGGAAGCGATTTTCCTTAGGCATGGAAAAGGCTCTGCAAGCTCTGGAGAAAAGCATTGCCAGCGGCCGACTGAAGGACCGCTACAAGATGGAGCGCAGACTGGGACGGATTCAGGCGCGGCATCCCCAGGTGAACGATCTGTTCGAAGTCAGTTTGCGAGAGACGCCCGCCGGCGTACGTCTGCTGTGGGAAATGAAAAAAGACAAGGTCGCGTGGCGGGACTTGCGGGAAGGCGCCTACATGCTGCGAACCAACCTGCAGGCGGATTCGGCCGAGCAGATGTGGTCCATGTACATGCAGCTCACCGAAGCCGAGGCTTCGTTTCGTGCGCTCAAGAGCGAGCTCTCGATTCGGCCGTTATTCCATCAGAAAGAGCCGCGCGTCAAAGCCCATGTCCTGGTGGCCTTTCTTGGTTATGCCTTGTGGGTGACGCTGAAGCATCTGCTGCAGCGTCAACCGGTGATCGCCCCTCAGCCCTCGGCCGACGGAGTGGACAATACTCAGCCATTTTCCCCGATGAAAGCACTGGCTCTGCTATCCACGTTGCAGAGCGCCGACATCGTGCTGCCCACGACGGATGGACGCGAGATCCGCCTGCGCCGGATTACCGAACCGACGACTGAACAGAAATCCCTGCTGCACCAACTCGGCCTGGACCTACCTGAGCGTTTTCAGCTCAATCGCAAATGTAGTGTAGACCCGGCGGTTGCCTAAACTGATTCTGAACGGGTTAAGTGATTTTTTGATCATTCCGTGACGAAGTTCGGCTAGCTCTTGGAATCGACATTTGGCGGCATCGCTAGAGCGAAAAGCG
>DATNLE010000285.1:0-1482 GCA_035603035.1 Candidatus Acidiferrales bacterium
GTTTGTGGAAGAATAGAAACAGCAACGCGACCTGGACACCCTTCGGGGTGAGGCGGTAGGCGTAGCGGGTTCCATCACGCTCGATAAGTCCGTGACCCCTGATACCATTTCCATATCAGAGTGACTTGGCTATGTAGGGGAACGAGGTGATGGATTTGACGAGCGTTGGGTTGCGTTCGATGTAAAATGCAGCTTCATCGAGTTTAGCGTTGACGTCGTCCATAGATTTGAGGGCGTAGTTCTTAAATATTTTTTCCCGGATTTCGTCCCAGAGATTTTCCTGAGGGTTCAGCTCCGGCGAGTAAGGTGGAAGGAGATGCAGAATGATATTGGCGGGGATTTCGAGTTCGTCGCTGTGGTGATTTCCGGCTCCGTCCACAAAAAGCAGGATGAAGTCCTTGGGATATTTCTTCGCCAAGATCTCCAGAAAAATCTGAAAGCATTCCGTATCGGGCGCGGGCATGATTAGGTAGACACAAGTTCCGTCCTTCGGGCTGACTGCGCCATACAGATAGACGTATTCACGAATGAGCTGGCAGGCGACCTCCGGCCGGATGCCGATGGGTGCCCAGCACGGTCGCGGGCGGTTCATCCGACCGAACCGCGCTTCATCAGCAAACATGATGCGCAAGCGACGGCCACGCCTGGCGGCAGCCCGCCGAGCTTTCCTCACGGCAGTTGGAAAGCCGTTTTTTTAAAAGCGTCTTGAGCCGCAGGGTCGCGCTTGGGATGAAACGGACGCGGCATCAGCTTGCGCCAGCCATGCCGGGCAAGAAGATTGTAGACCGTGCTCTTGCTGGTCTCGTGCCCGATGGCCTTTTCGTAGGCCACCTTGAGATCGTGGATGTTCAACAGTTCGCCCGCCCCGGCGGCTTTGGCAAAGCGCGTCAACAAGGCCTTTTCCTCAACCAGGGTCATGTTCTCGCGCTTGCGCCCACCGCTTGGCTTGCGTCTCAACGCCTTGAGCCCGCCGTGGTCGTAAGCCATGTGGGCCCGGTTTACCGTGCTCAGCGACACTCCCATCGCGTCCGCGATCGCAGGCTGCGTCATTCCGCTCTCACGCAGCAACACCATCTGGATACGCTGGCGCTGCTCGGGATGCCCTTTCCAATGCAGCGCTGTTTTCAAAAGTCGGATCTGCTTTTTGGTGCATTTGACCATCTGTTTCCCCGAATCAGGTCAGATGGTCACAGCGAATCACACCCCGACTCTCGAATGCAATTCACTCCGATACTCGGTGCCGTGATACCGCAGCTCTTCGATTCAATGCGCTATGGAAACGGTATGACTGGGTCAGCATCATGACCACTGGTCATGCGGCGCTCAGTGATGAATGCGCAGCGGCGACGATCAAAATCGTACGATAGTGCGCTCGGCAGTCTAGAGGATCGTGAATTTGCGCAGCGTGCCGTGTATCACTTCCCAGACCAAGAAGTGCTCGATGGCTTGGATGAGGAGCTACGGCAACACCGTGAACATCTT
>DATNLE010000090.1:0-23145 GCA_035603035.1 Candidatus Acidiferrales bacterium
TTGCTGCTGACTGGCAACGAGCCCGGCCTTGGGATTCCTAATTGGCGGCATAGCCGTCGGAAAGTAAATGCTGTGGAGGCTGAGCCGAGCTTCCGTTACGTCGATTTCCGGCTTGGGCGCAGGTGGAGGCGGGTTTTCCACTATGATCTCGGTCGAAGCTTGAACGTTCAGCCCGCGCGAGTCGGTGCAAGTAGCGCTCACCGCGATTGCTCCCGGTGACACTCGAGCGGTGTCAAGTATGGCCGAAGCTCCAGTTGAGGAAACGGCTCCGCCGACTGATGTCCAATTAGAAATAGTGACCGGAACTCCGTCAGGGCTGGTGCAGTGGGCCGACAAATTCACGGCTCCGCCAGCCAGAATGCTCGAAGGGAGGGCAGAGATAGACATATTGGGGAGATTTTTAGGGGGGAGCGGCTTCACCGTAAAGTTAGCGGAGCAACGTGCTTCGTGGTTCTTCTTCGATTTGACGTCGGTCACATGGGCGGTAACCGTATAGCTGCCGACGGCGGCATTCGTGGTCTCGATCTGGGCGATCCTATCCTTGCCGATGATCTTGCCTCCCCCATTGCTGGGGCTCCAGACATAGCTGAGCGTGTGCTTGGGATTAAAGTGGTTGGGAATGACGGTTGCCGTGATGGGCTCACCTACTGTGACTTCATTCGGCTGCACAGAACATGTGGCACTCGGGGCCTCCGAAGGAGCCGAGGCGGCGCCGGGATGCGGCTCTTGATATCCAACAAACAAGTCCTCCTTGGGGTTAGAGTTCCTCTGCGCAGATGCAGGGCTCCAAATGAGCAATATCGGCAGGACTATCAGCACGCCCGTAACTACATGGCCCCTACTCACATTAAATCTCGCCGACATTTTTACCTCCCAACATTCCTGCAGTCTGCTTGATTGCCTGCTTGGCGGCGCTAAGAGACTGGGCGGCCGCTGAGCGGTCCGACTTGCATACGCACTGCAGGGTCAAGTGGTCGCCCAGAAATTTCGCGTCTTAATTTCGCGTCTTAATTTCGCGCCTTGGCACATGAACGTTTTAGGAGCGTGCAATCGCTAAATGACAATCACTGCTGGGAGTAACGGATGAAAGTGCTCAGTCGAACGAGGCGTTATTTGGCGGGGCTGACAGGCTCGCCCCCGCGGCATAAAGCCCAGCAAATAACCGCGACGACCGCGGCACCCCCAATTCCAATGGCCCAGGGAGAGCTCAGAATGGCTCCGGTGGCGGCGATTTCCGCGACAGGCGCAGCTGGCGCACCACATCGTTCCTCGCGTGTAACTTGCTCGCCTTGGTGAACCGTCACGTCGGAAGATCTAGCCTGTTTCGAAACCCGAGTAGCCGCAAGCCGGTAATGGATCCTGACATCATTCTGATGCGCCGCAACCTTCGCTTTTCCGTCAACATCGATAACCTCGTAACGATTCAAGTCTTGCGTCAGAGGAATTACGGTAATGCAGTTCACCCGTACTTTCATTCCCGTCGAGGTAATCATTTGCACACCGCCGTGCTCGAGGACGAGTTCATCTCCCTCGAATTGAACAATGGTGTCAGGTTGGACGGTGGCAGTAGACCCATTAGCGTCGATTTTCGCCCAATTGTGACTCTGCGTCTGCACCACGTCGTGCAGAAAAATGGCGGAGGAATTGGGGGCGGGATTTCCGTTCAGCCAAACTCCCCCATCGTTGTGCAGCATCGCCCGACTGGAGTCCTGGGTGAACAAGAATGTCGGCAAAATGACAATCATCAGGCCGCAAACAAGCTTGCGCCATTCAAACAAAAAGACTCCTCCTTCCTCTACAAGCTGTTGGCGCAAGGTTAACTTACAAATTTCTAGGCTGCTAGTGACTTGCGTGGTGACTGAAAGAGGAAAGAGGAGAGTTATCGGCGACGATTTGGAATGAAAGGGGGCGTGAAATGCAGGAACGGCGGCACGAGCTGACGGGGCGGAAGCCCAACCAGGAACTAAATGAGGAGCGGCCTACTTGCCGAGAATCACTTTGATGGACTTGCCGGTTGCTGGCTCTGGACTAACGTCCACACTGTCGCGCCAAGAATGGCGCCGCCGCCAATTCCGATGGCCCAAGGAGAGTCGAGAATCCCACCAGTCGCAGCGGCAGCGGGTCCATCTGCTGCTGCTTTCCGCTTCTTTTTCTTCTTATTATTGTCAGTTTGCGCCTGGGAATCGTCCTGCGATTGTGATTGCTCTCGAGTGGTTTGCTGACCTTGTGGCAATGTGCTCGTACCGGTTTCATCGCCGATGGCAAGATCACCCTTGCGCGCTGCGATCTGGACTTGACCATCCACGTCTCTGACTTCAAACTCGGTCCAAACATTAGCGGCCGGGGACACAGTCAGATTACCGACGCGAGTCGCCAGCGATTTCGACGTCGATACGGCTACACCGCCATGTTCCAACTTCACAGTGCTGCCCTCGTACTGAACGAGCGAGTCATTCAGAATCAGGACGATTGAGCCTGAAGCGTTTATGTTGGCAGCCGAGTCTCGATTGGTCTGTACCAAGTCACCGGAAAAAATAGCGGACGACCTTGCTATGCTGCTGCCATTCAGCATCGCGATTCCATGGCTATAGAGTATGGCGGCAGGTTGGTCCGCCGCAAATAGGGCAGTCGCAAAAGCCACGGCCACCATGCAGCTCAAAATCTTCAAGCAGAGAGCCTTTATCATCGGAAGTACTTCCGCCTTTTTCGGATCCATTAGCGAAGGAGGGAAACCAGCGACGGCACGCGACTTTCCATCCTGCAGAAAGAAGGCACTGCCCATCCCACGCTCTGCTAATAACCAACTTAATTCCGTCAAGGCATCGTACCCTCGAAAGTTCTTGGCAGTCAATGGCTTTTGTGCTTGTAAATCTAGTTAACGGTGGAAAACTTCTTAATCTCACCCTATCGTTATCGCCACTGATCGATCGCTTTCCACCAAATCAGTCGCAGCCACTCATCGACGAAGGTCTTGGCCCACTGACGATGGGTCCACCACCTGGATCCGAATCCCTGGTCATTGCGCGCCGCCGCTACGGAGTATTCCCGTTCCGGGAATTCCCGCCGGAAAACTTCCAGGGCCCGCCGGGTGTGAAAATCCGAAGTCACAATCAAGACGCTTTTCGCTCCTTCGCGCTGCAAACATTTTTCCGCTTCCCTGGATTCCTCTTTGGTTGACAGTCCATTGATCGGGCAAATGCTGATTGGGGCGGGCTGAGGCAGATCTTCGATGAACTTCTGTGCTAATTCGATTTGAGTAAATTCGTAGACTTTTGCCTTCGTGGGAACATCCAGCACGACGCGCCTTCCGTATCCCTCGGAGAGAAGTTCCAACGCCCGCTGCGGACGCCGGTCGGTCTCTCCGGCCAGCACCAGAATGGCATCGGAGCGGCTTGGGGCATCTACAATGAGGAAATTGCCCGCTTTCGCCGCCAGTCCCAGCGATAATCCTGCGAGCACTGACAACGCCAGGATCCACAGAGATTTGCGTGCGCCCGGTCTCAACAAGTTCCCCATTTTGGGCGATGAACTCAGCCTTCGCAACCGTTCAGCGTGCTGCACCACCCCGCTCCCCAGCTGCGTGCTAGAATCGAAGCGAAAATACTAGTCGAAGATATCCTGATCGGGGATTCCTGTCACACCAATGACCATTCAATCTGCCGCCACTCGCACGGTCGCTTCAACCAAAGACAAGATCAAGCAGCGCCAGGCACGCGTTGGAATTATCGGTTTGGGTTATGTAGGACTGCCGCTAGCTCTGCTGTTCTCTGATCAAAAATTTGCCGTCACCGGTTTCGACATTGATCAGCGCAAGGTCGATACCCTCGCCAAAGGGGGGTCTTACATCTACCGGATCAGCACGGAAGAAATCAAGACGGCGAAGGCTCAGGGCTTTTCGGCCACCTCCGATTACGCGCACATCGAGGAGATGGACGCGATTATCATCTGCGTTCCCACGCCCCTCAATCAATATCATGAGCCCGATCTCAGCTATATCACCGACACGACGCACGCCATCGCTCCGCATCTTCAGCCCGGCCAGCTGGTCGTGCTCGAGAGTACAACTTACCCTGGCACCACCGAAGAAGTGATGGTGCCGATTCTCGAGAAAGAGAACAAGCTTGGGCTGAAGGCTGCCCGCGGCGACTCCGACGCGAAGCAGGAGTTCTTCGTGGCGTTTTCTCCCGAACGCGAAGATCCCGGCAATACCACGGTGGCCCGTCGCGACATCCCAAAAGTGGTGGGTGGAGTCAACCCGCAGGCTTCTGAGTTGGCTGGAGCCCTCTACGGATCGATTTTCCAGCGCACCGTTCCGGTCTCCTCGCCCGCCGTGGCCGAGATGACCAAGCTACTCGAAAATATCTATCGCTGCGTCAACATCGCACTGGTCAACGAACTAAAAATGCTTTGCCTGCGCATGGGATTGGACATCTGGGAAGTCATCGAAGCCGCCTCCACCAAGCCGTTCGGCTTTCATCCCTTTTACCCCGGGCCCGGCTTAGGCGGACACTGCATTCCAGTCGACCCCTTCTACCTCTCATGGAAAGCCAAGGAATGGGACTTCCGAACACGTTTTATTGAACTGGCAGGAGAAATCAATACCAACATGCCATATCACGTGCTCGCCTCCATCGGCGGCGCGCTGAACCAACATAAGAAATCGGTTAACGGAGCTCGCGTCCTTATCCTCGGCGTGGCCTACAAAAAAGATATCGACGATCTGCGCGAATCTCCCGCTCTTACCATCATCGAATTGTTGCAGAAAGAGGGGGCAGCGGTTAGCTACCACGATCCTTACTTCCCTTTCATCGGAAAAGGGCGCAAGTACGACTTGCAAATGAAGCGTTCCGAACTGGAAAAACTTGGCGAGTACGACTGCGTTGTGATCGTCACGGATCACTCCGACTACGATTACCGGCGCGTTGTCGGCGAATCCCAGTTGGTGGTTGACACCCGCAACGCGACCAAGGGAATCGACAGCCCCAAGGTTGTGCGCTGCTGAACCGGCCCCCCTAAGGTAGTAAAAGAATCGATCAGGATGTAAATATTTTCTCTATCGTCTGGGGGCCGGCCATGGCTTCCCCAGACGGTGCTGCAAGTGCTTGAAAAATATAAAGTTGCACTTTGTTTGGCGTGGGAGAAACGGCCTTTGCCGTGCATATTTTCTCTGTACGGTAGTAGACTTAAGGCAGTTTCATCCTCTGCACCCCCAGAGGCTGGAATTCAGTCGACTAAAAACTTTCGAGCCGAAGAAATATTTTGAGATTTATCGAGTAAAGCGGTTATGGGATATTCTGCTTCGCAACACACTCCGTTCTCGTTGCTCCCTAAAACGAGAACTCCTTGGACGGAATTCGTTTTCAGCACCGGGACGCAGGCCTGCGTAGTCGCGCTTTTAATATGGTTACGCTTGCTGCAACCCTCAATTGTCTCGCCTCCCGAGCATACGTTCCGTTCGGTTCAGTTGGTCAGCACTCCAGTTCCGGTCAATCATCAGCCGCAGCCAGTGCGTCCGCTGCCAAAGCCCGTGTTTGTCGCGAATGTTGATCCACCCGTCAACGCCTTGCGGCTTCCCGCTCCTCAACCCAAGGCGGTGAAAGTGGAAGAACCTTCCGCTCCTAAGGTTAGTATTGCGGCCAAAAAGCTGGATCCACTGCCTCCTAGCCCCGCGCCGGCGATTCCTCGGGGCGTCGCAACGAACGTGTTTTCCACCGGCAGTTCGGCGGCGCCGACCATCGCACGGGCTCCGTCCCAGGTTCAAACCGGAGGCTTCGGCGATCCCAATGGACTTCCCGCCAAGGCGAATCAAGGCAAGCCCGTCAACATCGCAGCTCTGGGATCCTTCGATCTGCCATCCGGTGCAGGTTATGGCAACGGCAGTGGTGGCACCAAGGGGGCGCGTGGCGTGGTCGCAAGTACCGGCTTTGGCAATGGCACGGCCACCGGCGATAGCCACCCGCGTGCGCCGCAGACGGTTCAGCAAAGCGGTTTCGGGGATGCTGACGTACCCGCTCCACCATCCGCGCGGTCCCCCGCCGCCCCAGCTGCGACCACTCCGGGCGTGCCTGCGGAAATCATTTCCAAACCCACTCCGGTCTATACTCAAGAGGCTCGCAGTCTGAGGATTCAAGGCGAGGTTCTTCTGGAAGTTGTGCTGCAGGCCTCGGGCAACCTGCAGGTGTTACGCGTGGTGCGGGGATTGGGTCACGGCCTTGACGACAACGCGGTCAAGGCAGCCGAGCAGATTCGGTTTAAGCCGGCGACAAAGAATGGCCAACCAGCCGATTCCACCGTCGTTTTGCACATTATTTTTCAGTTGGCGTAGGGTCAAAGGTTTTCTATGCGTAATTTGCAACTAGGTTTGCTTTCGCTGTGGTTCGTACTGGCGTCGTCTTTTCCCGCCCTTTCGCAGGACTCCACCTCTTCGGCGCCCCAGGTCACGGCCAGCGACGCTCCCGCTCAAAGTGGGATTACGCTCGCCCCGCCTCCCGCGTCTTTCAATGAGGTGATGGATCGCGTGATCGAGAAAGAGCACCTCTTCGTGGCCCAGATGCGCCACATGCGTCCTATGGTGGAGACCTACCTGCAGGATCTGAAGTCTGACAGCAATGGAACTGCCGAGCCCGTCAAGGACCAGTATTTCCTGGGACGCCTCGACATGAGCGATGGTCCAGAAGATACCTCATTCGTGGGCCAGCCTGGATTCGGCCGCCGCATGGCCGCTCGCCTAACCGGCCTGTATTCCATGCATTTCCTGCCCCTTGGCTTCGCCCAAATGGTGGTCCTTGATAGCGATTTTCAAAGGAAATATTACAACTTCAATTTCGTGCGTCGTGAGTTTCTGGGCGAAGTGCGCTGCCTCGTGATTGATGTTCAGCCTAGAGAGAACGCCCCGCCGGGACGGTTTCTGGGGCGCATCTGGGTGGAAGACCAGGATTACAACGTGGTGCGCTTCAATGGCACTTACTATCCTCATCCGAAGACGAGCTTCTACTTACACTTCGACAGTTGGCGACTCAACATGCGGCCGGGCACATGGCTGCCGGCATATGTTTTCAGCGAAGAAACGAACATGAAGACGACTATGGGCCGGAATTTACACTTCCGCGCTCAGACCCGCCTCTGGGGATATGATCTGAAAGCTCTAAACAAGAATGCGGAGTTCACCCAGATTCTCGTCGACTCTCCCCAGTCGGTAAAGGATCAGAGCGACGCCGCGGCAGACGCAACTCCGGTGGTCGCTGAGCGAATGTGGGAGCGGCAGGCCGAGGACAATGCTGTGGAGCGACTCCAGAAAATCGGTCTGCTCGCGCCTTCTGGTGAAGTCGACAAAATCCTGCTCACCGTGGTCAACAACCTCCTGGTGACCAATAATATCGATCTACAGTCAGACGTTCGCTGCCGAGTCCTGCTCACTTCCCCGCTAGAGTCGTTCACCATCGGTCACACGATCGTCATTAGCCGCGGGTTGCTCGATGTTCTTCCCGACGAGGCCTCCCTCGCCATGGTCCTGGCCCACGAATTGAGCCACATCGTGTTGGGACATCAGTTCGATACGAAACTGGCTTTCAATGATCGCTTGTTTTTCCCCGATGAAGATTCCTTCCAGCGCCTGGACTTCAAACGCCACTCGGCTGACGAAGATGCCGCCGACGCCAAGGCGTTGGAATTGCTCAAGAATTCTCCCTACAAAGATAAGTTGGGAACCGCCGGGCTGTTCTTAAAGGCGTTGCAGCAAAGTGCTCCCGAGCTGCCGAATCTGATTCGCCCGCACTTGGGTGACAGTGTGGCGAGCAACAAGAGCATCCGTATGTCGGCGCTTCTGTCCTCCGCACCGCAACTGGAGCCCCAACGCACCGATCAGATCGCCGCGCTACCCCTCGGTGGACGCATCAAGCTCGATCCCTGGACGGACCAGGTAGAATTGGCCAAGGCAAAACCCGTCGCCTTAGTCTCAGCGCGGGAGAAGATGCCGTTCGAAATTACGCCGTTTTTCCCCTACCTGACCAGATTATCTACCGTGGGCAGCGATAATGTGGCTGTGACTGCGCCCAACCCGAAGTGAATGGCTGAGCCAGGCAAGTCCTTTTTCTCGAGGATTGCACACAAAGTCGTCGGACGCGCCGGGCGGCGCGTTGCGAGGGTCAATTTCAACTCGCCGACTTTAGCCTTTTATTGGATGGAGCTGCCGACTTGAGAGAACACGGTGTTAGCGTTAGACCCGATGAGCCGGACAGTGCCCACCACAATCACCAGGATTACCGCCAGCATTACCGCGTACTCAGCGATATCCTGACCACTTTCATCCTTCCAAAGATCTTGCCAGACGCTTCGCAGAATTTTAGCCACGGGCTCCGTCTCCTTTTTAATTTGTCTTAACCCTTATAGGGAATTAGTGCAATTCAGACACCTTCGACCGGATCAGTTGCTGTCCCGAGGCTGGTCTCGAATTATGATAGGTAGGCGGACGGCATCCGCCAATGGCCCATAAGTGCCATGCCGCGAGGCGAACCAAGTCTTCTAAAACTTGACAAAAACTCTTGTCAGACGGTCTGTCAAACAATGCTCTTCAAAGGCAGTGACTGATTTACGGCAAACAGCGCCAACTCGAGGCGAGTCGAGACTCCCAGCTTGTCGAAAATATTGCTGAGGTGATGTTTAACCGTGTCCTCGCTGATCTTGAAGTACTCCGCAACCTCTCGATTGGAGTAACCGGCCACCACTGCGGCCACAATTTCCAACTCCCGCGGAGTCAGCCCGAATTTTTTCTGGCGCGCCTCGTCACTGGATGACTGAACCAGCGTCCTCAAGTATTGCACCAGGTTTGAAACGCTTTCGCGTCCCACCCAGTATTCGCCCTCCATCACGGTATGGATGGCTTTCAGCAATAGTTGAGTCGCGGAATCCTTCAGCACGACGCCCCGAGCCCCTAATTGCAGAGCCTCCACAATCTGGCTCTTTTCCGCGGCTGCGGTCAGCAGAATCACTCGCACCGGATTCGAATTGTGCCCCACGCTCAGGTCTCGCAGGGCTTCGAGACCCGGATGCCTGGGCATTGCCAGATCCAGCAGCAGGATGTCGGGCTTTAATTGCCGTGCCATTTTCACGGCTTCTGCCCCGTCGGAGGCTTCCCCCAGCACCGTCAGGTTGGGCTCGGCTTCGAGCAGCCTCCGCAAACCATCCCGGAAGATAGGATGATCGTCAGCAATCACGATGCGAATGGGCTGTGACTTCTTAAAATTCATCGGAAACTTCTCCACCCTTTGGAACTTTAATCTCCAGACGCGTCCCCGTACCGGGACTTGATTCTACCGTCAGTGTACCTGCAATTAAACGAACACGTTCCTTGATGATCATCGGACCTTTCCCCATCTGGTCTAGTTCGTCCTGCGTAACGCGCCCTGAGAAGGGGAAGCCCTTGCCGTCGTCCTCAAGCGTAAGGTTCCACTGGCTCGCACTAGAACCCAAGCGCACCAGCGCGTGGCGTGCGTTGCTATGCTTGCGGACGTTGACCAAACCCTCCTGGACAATGCGTAACAATTCCCGGCAAACCTTATCCGGCATATCGAGTTTTTCAATGTCGCTGACAAAACGCGCCGAAATTCCGGTCTCTCTTTCAAAGCGCTCTACCGCATCGGTGACGATACTCATGAATTTTCGCGAGTCGACCGCGATCGCCTTCATCTGCTGCATCAATTCCCGCAGTTTGAGCACTTCCTCCCGCAGCAGTCCCTGGATGCGGCCCAGTTCGCCACTGACCACGTCTGGCGTGGTCTCGGCCTGACGTCGCAGAACGTCCACCTGCATCTCCACCGCAATCAGCGATTGCACCGCCCCATCGTGCAATTCTCTGGCAAAGCGGGCCCGCTCGGTCGCTCCCGCCCGGCGGCGCAGACGGTGCAGCAGATAAACGTTGTAGACTGCCGGCCCCACCTGGTAAACCAGGTCGAGCAGAAAACGCAATTCCTCGTGCGTCTCCCCGCGCCACGAGGGTTCAAATATAAAGACGCGGCCCCGCCATTCGCTGCCGAAGACGAAAGCGACCGAAATCAACGAGCGGAAGGGCTGGCCCTGATTCAATTCCTCCAATGCTTCGGTGCTCGGCGTAGGCACTTCATTGCCCTCTTCGTTCAACGCGACCACCGACCAGCGCTTTCCCTCGTGAGCCGCATGGCATACCTCGCCGGGAAAATCCACAAGATAAATTTTCGCGTCGCGCGGGCGGGAATCCATCCAGGTGAACTCTGAAAGTTCTCCGCTGAGGTTGCGCAACTCACCCAAAAATCTTCGCTGGCTCTGAGTCTCCTGCGCGGCAACGACAATCCGCGCCGCTCCATACATGCTGACCACTTCCCGGCTGATCTGCTGCAAGGTCCCGGTCAGCCCCGCTTCCACCCGCACCTTCGCAAGCATTCGAGTAACTCCGGCCTTCTCCGCTCGCAAATGCTTTTGCTGCTCCGCCAAATAGCCCAGCAGTAATCCCATCACCAGCAAGTACACCGACAACATGAACAGCCGTTTCGGCTCGAATTCGATGGTGTTGATATGCAGCCCGGCAAAAACCCGCCAGGGCAGGGTTCCTCCGTGCGTGGTCCAAACGTGCAGCAGTAGAATGCTTTCCGCCCACAGCAAAACCACCTCTGCCGCCGCCGTACTCAAGGTCTCCCACAAACCCCAGCGGTAAGCCGCCGCCGTCAGCACGAAAACAAAAAACAAAAAGAACGGGCTTCTCGGACCCTCGGCAAATACCGAGATGAAAGCCGGCCATATAATGTCGGCTGCATGCACCAGGATGCGAAACGATGACGTCGACTCCTGACGCCGGCGCAACAGCATCAACACCAAAATTCCATTTGCCAGGTAGAAGACAAATAAACCGTAGGCCGCCCGCGAGTGTCCCAGTTGCGTCGGATCCATGCGGATCGCGACCAGTGCAGAAACCGCCAGAAATACGCGCGCCGTCGCCAGCCAGCGCTCCGTACGCCGAACCTCGCCGGGGTCGGCGGAAGCCTGTGGTCGGCCCAAAAAACGGTGATTAGGGTCCTTGCGCAATCGAGTCAGTTACTTACCACTGCAGTGCGGAATCCATACAGTTTACGGGATTTATCTCGCATACTATTGATAAGAAAGGTGAGCATCAAGGAAAAGCTGTCCCCGTGCCCATTCGACTTCGAGACTCTTTCGGTCGATACTGGTTACCTGACAGATTACTCCAGTAACCTGAGCTATCGATTATCCCAGTCTAAGATAGCAGCGAGGACTGTCTTGTTGCGCGCTTATTCCAAATTTTGGACCGCGGCCGTCGCAGCCTGTCTGGGCGCGCTCATCCTCGCTGCCTTTGTACTCCACCGTTCGTTTGCCCTCACTGCCTTCAGCGATTGGATTCAGTGTATCTTGCTGTTGTCCGCGGCGCTGTGTTTCATACCCAACGCGCTACGGTCGCAGGGACGAATGCGCCTGTTCTGGGCGCTGCTGGCCACCGGCATGGCATTCTGGTTTTCCTATCAGGTGATGTGGACCTATTTTGAGTTTTGGCTGCGCACTGACGTCCCTGATTTATGCGCCGCCGACATCGTTCTGTTTCTCCACATCGTTCCCCTGATGGCAGCACTCGCTCTCCGTTCCCATGCCCCGCAAGAGGAATATTCCCCGCGTCTGCGCCGGCTCGATTTCGCCCTCATGATGGTGTGGTGGATGTATCTTTACGTTTTCGCCGTAATGGCTTGGCAGTACGTCGTCCCCAATATCGATGCCTACAATGACAATCTGAATCTGCTTTATTTGATAGAGAAACTTGCCTTTCTGAGCGCCTTATTCGTCGCCTGGATGAACAGCAAAGGCGGTTGGAAAATCCTCTACGCCAATCTGTTCGGGGCCAGCTTTACCTACGCCGCCGGTTCCTATTTTGCCAATTGGGCCCTTGGCCATCAGGCCTATTACAGCGGAAGCCTTTACGATATTCCTCTGACGGCATCCATGGCTTGGTTCACCGTGATCGGCCTGTGGATCCGCCCCGATGGCACTCAGGCCAGCGTCCCGACGAGTTCTACTTCGCATGGCGTCTGGCTGGCCCGATTGGGTATGATCACGGTTTTTTCCCTCCCGATGTTGGCCGCCGGGGCTCTGCTGGAACCTGACGTCCCGACCCGCATCCGTTCGTTCCGGCTGGCGCTGACTCTGGGAGCGGCGTTATTTATGGGGATCGTCGTTTTCGTGCGCCAGCGCTTGCTCGATCGCGAGTTGCTCCGCCTGCTCAATCAGTCGCGAGAGTCCCTAGTCAATCTCAAGCGTCTGCAGGCGCAAATCACCGAATCCGAAAAGCTGGCTTCCATCGGCCAACTGGTTGGGGGCGCGGCGCATGAATTAAACAATCCCATTGCCGCCATGATGGGTTATTCCGATCTGCTTTTGAATACACAGCTTGAGCCCAGCCAACACGACCTGGCCTCAAAAATCGGGCAACATATTCGCCGCACAAAATCGCTGGTCGCCAGTCTCATTAGTTTTGCTAAGCCAGGCCCCACTACCATCGCTCCAGTGGATCTCAACACCGTGCTGCGCACGGCCGTGAAACTATCGCAGCCTCAGTGGAAGACTCTCAATATTGAAGTAAGCACTGTGCTGCAGCCGGATCTGCCCCGCGTGCTGGGAGATTCCAATCAACTTCTTCAAGTTTGCGTGCAACTCCTCAACGGCGCGATCAACGCGGTCGAGCGGCAAGGTTGCGGCCTTCTAACCATTACCGCCGAACACAAAGATGGTATGGCAGTCATCCACATCTTCGACGCGGGTACCGCGGTACCTACGGACAGCACTCAGCCTGCTGCCGTTGAAGACGCCGTTCTCAAGCACGCCTCTGCCCGACCTCTTTCTGGCTTAGGCCTGAGCGCGTGTCAGGGCATCTTGCAGCAGCATCATGGAAGGATTTTCTGGCAGAGTGATCACAACTGTGGAACCAGCATCCGTGTCGAACTTCCCGTCATTGCGTCGGCGCCCCAGAGATCCCCCGCAGCAGGTGGCCCCCCGAAGTGGCACCCTCAACCGTTCTCTTGAGCTGGCCGCAAGCGGCGTAAATGTCCCGACCCCGCGGCCGCCTTACAAAGGCTGGAATTCCCGCATCCCGCAAAATCTTCTGAAATGCCGCCACGCGCTCCTCCCCAGGAGTCTCGAAGTCAATTCCCGGGCCCGGATTCAACGCAATCAAATTCACTTTGCACCGCAGCCCGCGCAGCAACTCCGCAACCTCTCTTGCATTCCCCGGTTCGTCATTCACGCGACCCAGGAGCACGTATTCGAATGTGATCCACTCTCGCGTGCGCAAAGGAAAATCTCGCGCAGCCGCAATCAACATTTCCAGATTCCACTTCTTGTTCAGCGGCATCAGCCGGGTGCGCAATGCATCGTTTGAAGCATTCAAAGAAATCGCCAGCTTTGGCCGGATCGCTTCTCCCCCAAAGTCACGAATGCGAGGCACAATCCCGGCCGTCGACACCGTCATGCGCCGCTCCGCGATCCCGACGCACTCCACCAGCAGTCGCACGGCCTTCACGAAATTCTCATAATTCAGGAAGGGCTCGCCCATCCCCATAAAAACCAGATTAACGCGATCCTCAGGCGGCGAAACTTGCTGATCTTTCAGAACTGCGCAAACCTGGGCCACAATCTCGGCCGCCGTCAGATTGCGCTTCACCCCCAGCAGCGCCGTCAGACAGAACTGGCAATCGACCGCACAGCCTACCTGACTGGAGATGCAAATCGTAGAGCGCCCGAATGCGCGCGTACTTTTTCCCGCCGGAGACTTTCCGGCTTCGCCCTTCGCTGGCACGCTCTGATCTTGACTGGCGAGATTTTGGGCAGCACCGGGTTTCAACGCTGCCATAGGACTGCTCTTTTCGGATAGGGCAGGCCCTGAAGCAGCACTCTCAGCTTCCACCCCCGCCTCGCTCCCGTCGCCCGCTTCCCCGCCGTCGCCCTCCGGCATCCAGACCGTCTCCACACTCTGCCCGTCAGCGAACCCAATCAGATAGCGCACTGTCCCATCGCTCGATACAAACTTATTTTCGATCCGGGCCGCCCCCACCGTGACTCCATCCCGATCCAGTCGCTCCCGAAACTCCAACGGCAATGTGGAAATCTCCGCCAGCGATTCCACACGCTGGCGGTATACCGCCTCCATAATCTGTTTGGCGCGATAGCTCGGCTCACCCGCTTCGCTTACCAGAGCGGTGAACTCCGCCCGGTCCATGCCCAGCAGCGTCGATGTCTTGGCTTCGGCCATTTCCGTACAATTCCAGTCGAATGATCTACTTAGGCTCGCACAAATGAATCTAACCAATTGATTCTAAAGGGATAATACTATTATCGGGACATCCTCCGCCCACCCGCCTTCTATGTAAGAATAGTGGGGTACCCTTAAGGGAAATTCCGCACTCTAATTAAGGTCTGACCTCAGACCCGCCTTTATTAGAAATTATTGCGTCAGCTATCAACATGGTAAAAGAAGTTCGCAACATCCGTCGTCAAGTTTTACCCCACGGCCTAACTGTGATCACCGAGCAGATGGAGCACATCCGCTCCGCCTCTATCGGCATTTGGCTTGAAACCGGCTCGCGCGACGAAACCCCGCAAGCCAATGGCATCTCTCACTTCATCGAGCACATGGTCTTTAAAGGGACCAAACACCGCACTGCGGAAGAAATCGCCCGGCAGGTCGATTCCATCGGAGGCAACATGGACGCCTTCACTTCCAAAGAATGCATCTGCTTTAACGTTAAGGTGCTCGATGAAAATGTTCCGGTGGCTCTCGAGATTTTAACCGATCTGGTGCTGCACCCCACGTTTACGGCGGAGGATATCGTCCGCGAACGCGGCGTGATTCTCGAAGAGATTAAAATGGACGAGGACAATCCCGACTATCTCGTTCACGAAATCTTCACCCAGAATTTCTGGAAAGATCACCCGCTGGGCAAGCCAATTTTGGGTACAAAAGAGACGGTGAAGCGCTTCGAGCGTGATGCCGTGCTTGAGACCTACACTCACCGCTTTGCACCCGGCAACATCATCGTAGCCGCCGCCGGGCATCTCGACCACGACCAGTTCGTCGACTTAGTCGTCAAGCATTTCGAGCACCTGAAGCCCGCGAAGAATGGATTCCATTCCTCCGCGCCGAAGATCGTTCCTCGCATCGTGCTGCGCAATAAGAAGGCGCTCGAGCAGGTGCAGCTTTGCATCGGCGTCCCGTCCCATCCCATCGCCCACGAGAAGCGCCATGCCGGCTACATTCTCAACACTCTGCTCGGCGGAGGCATGAGTTCGCGCCTGTTCCAGAATATCCGCGAGCGCCAGGGCCTCGCCTACTCGATTTACAGCGACCTCAATCCCTACCGCGATACCGGTTGCATGGCCGTTTACGCCGGCACGTCGCTGGCCTCGGCGGCGAAAGTGGTCCGCTCAGTGGTCAACGAATTTCGTAACCTGAAGAATGAACGCGTGCCGGACGAAGAATTGCGCCGCTCCAAAGACCAGCTCAAAGGCAGCCTGATGCTCTCGCTCGAGTCGAGCACTGCCCGCATGTCGAATCTCGCCCGCCAGGAAATGTACTTCGACCACTTCCAGGATCTCGATGAACTCATCGAAAAGATCGAAGCCGTCACGGCCGACGATCTTCAAAACCTCGCCCAGGAATTCTTCAAGACTGAATCCATCGCAGTGACTGCGCTGGGAAACTTGAACGGGCTGAAACTTTCCCGCGACCAACTCACCTGCTGAGAAAGCTCGCTGAACAGAGTCTCGGTTCAGCTTTGAAACGATGCGTTCAACGTTGAAAGGGCTCGGCTTCAAGTCGCGCCGCATAGGCCCAACCAAGTCACAACGGCGTCAGATGCCAGAGAAAAACATTGGTCTACTCGGATTGATGAAGATTAAGATTAAGGGCCGAGTCTCTACGCGCTGATAATGCGCGACAGAGGCTCTCGCGCTCAATGTGTGGTTCTGGCCTTTTAGGGCGCCAGGTGCGCTCGCCGCAGCCAACGCGGAGACTAACACCAGGTAACGCGTTCTGTTCTACGTCACCCTTGTTTGAGCGTGCAGGCATGTCCGACCATGGCGCGTCATGAGGAAAAAACCCAAAACAGTTTCTTTGAAAGTGCATTTCTGGCCCAGCGCCCCCGCAACTGGGATTAAACTAGCAGCCAATCTATCTGCATTCGCGGTCTTGGTGAGAAAAGACGGCTCCGCGATGCGGAAATGGCTTTTCTCGCGAATGGGATCAAACAGAGCCGCCGCAACCAGATTCTCCATCCTGGGCAGTAGTCCCTCAAGTTCGTCAAGAATCTTTCGACCTCGCAAAGTGAGTTCAAAGCCATTCGGCGATCGAACCAGAAGACCATCCTGAAACATCGCGCGTGCCCGCTGCAGGGCCCGGCTCACGGCGGGCTGGCTGAGGAAACTGGGGGATGCTGCTGCGGTAATGCTTTTCCTCGGCAATCGCAGCAAACGTAACCAGGGAGATTCAAAGCAGGCTGACGTAATTTCTCTAGACGCATGGACGTCATGCTTATTATGCATGATTCGCATGCGCGTGTGTGCTCATCTGTAGCTCTGTGAGGCGACAGAACTATGGAGTTTCGCAAGAAAGACCCTGACGCGATGCATAGGGGTCACGACCTCTGGTTATCGGTTCTAAAGCAGGTGTCAGAAAGTAAAATCCAAGCCGCCAAAGAGAATTAAAAGGATGATCTTCGGAAATTTCCGGCAACGGCAGTTCATCGCACGATGATGGTGCGTTGCTATCAAGAACCGCTCAACCTTGGTTCTGGACAGGCTGATCATATATGTCCAATCCCACGCAGAACCCTCTAAGCCGCGTACAGCTTGCAGTCATGGCGGTGGCTACGGCCATGATTGCTGCCACGCGCTACTATTCCCAGCCGTTGCTCATAGAGATGAGTAGGAGCCTCCACCTCACACCGTCGGTGATCGGCCTCGTGCCTACTCTCGCGCAAGCCGGGATCGCGCTTGGTTTGTTGTTATTCGTGCCGCTGGGCGACACGGTTGAACGTCGCAGGCTAACCTTGACTCTCCTATTTGCGCTGAGTTGTGCCCTGGCTCTGACTGCTGCCGCTGTCAATACCGCGATGCTGTTGTTCGGCGCTTTGCTGATCGGAATATTCGCATCTGTATCCCAACTAATAATAGGTCTGGCGGCTACGCTCGCCTTGCCATCGCGACGCGGACAAGTCGTCGGCACGGTGACGGCTGGCCTGCTAATCGGAGTGCTTTCGGCGCGAATAGTTGCGGGTCTTCTGGGCGGCGCATTTGGATGGCGGGTAATGTACTTAACGGCAGCGCTCGGGATGGTTGGTCTAACCCTCGTCATGGCTCTCCTCCTGCCGCTCAGCCGCCCCAGGCATACGATTGCCTATCCGCAGCTCGTGTGGTCACTCCTCTTACTCGCACGCGAGCAGCCCGAATTGCGCGAAGCGTCGGCCTTAGGGGCATTGGCGTTTGCCGCGATGAACGCGTTCTGGACTACTCTGGTATTTTTCATTGCCAGGCCACCGTATCATTACGGCGCCGCCGCAGCGGGATTGTTCGGCCTTGCAGGAATCGCAGGTGCCCTCGGTGCTCCGATCGTCGGGCGTATTTCCGACCGCGGCAGACCGCGACTTGCCGACTCGATCGCGTTGACGCTGGGCTTACTTGCTTTTGTGTTGCTGCTCGCCACAGGACGTCATCTGGCCGGATTGATTGGCGGAATCGTACTGCTCGACCTTGCTACCCAAGCCAACCTGGTTTCGAACCAAACACGAATTTATTCTTTGCTCCCAGACGCCGCCAACCGCCTGAACACCTTATACATGTCGAGTTATTTCGCAGGTGGTGCAACTGGAGCCGCGGTCGGATCGCTGGTCTGGGAGCATTTCGGATGGCCCGGACTCTGCGCGTTTGGCATGGCGCTGTTCGCCACGGCTCTCATAGTACTCGCACGCGGAAAAACTCCGTCAAGCTTTCAGAGTACCTCGACACGTTCTTATGAACCGGATGATCTCCAACATAACGCGAGCTCGGCAATTCTGACGTCTGATGCTGGCGTAACGGTTCCGCCGGAAGTGGCCAGCACGCACTTGCGAGCGGGAATCGCAAGACACTGAAGATGCCAACTGTCTTGTTCACCAGGGCCTGCATCTCTCGAAATATAGAGGCCTGTCGGTTCGCCTGATAAAAAACTTGACTACCCACAGAACTGCGAATGATAAGTCCCACTTTCGAGAGGTTTTCAAGCTCCCGTTGAACCGCGCCAACGCTGGCATCTACTTCACGTGCGATTTGACGTGACGAAGTTGTTCGGTCCGGACGAGGCCAAGGTCGCAGCGGACAACTGGCTCGACGAATCGGATCTTATGGACAGCCCGCCCCGGTCCGAAGCTCGCGACTTGGCGCTCAGTTACGATCGCTGCGTCAGCTCGACTGGCGGATCGGGTCGACGCCGCCCGGTATCGGCAGCGGTCGGCGGCTGCATGAACTGATACCTTGGTATCGTCAATACCATCGTCCAATTGCTTCTTCTCCACGCGTCTGGTGTGATGCCGTTACCGCAGCCGATGCAATCGGAGATGCGCCGCGAACGGAAAGGAATCCACAATGATTCTCAGAAACATACAGCACAACTGGTGCTTGTTCCGTGCCATCAGGCTTGTCGCGATTGCATCTGGCCTGCTTCTCTTGGCTGCGTCGAGCTACGCACGAACCGGAATTCAAAAAGAGACTATGACCACAAATTCGCAAACGCAACCCGCAAGCTGCGAAGGCATTGGTTCGGCGAGTTCCGAGCAGCGTTCGAAACAGCTCGGCATCGCGCTGCCGGCGCCGCCTGAGCCATTCGGCCTCAATGTGGAAGCGGTGCAGACCGGCAATCTGCTCTTTCTAAGCGGGACGCTTCCCACAGAAGGGCGAGCGGCAAAAGTCATTGGGCGCGTAGGGGCAGAACTCGATCTGGAAGCGGGGCAAAGGGCGGCGCATTTGGCCGCCCTCAACGTGCTCGCGGTCGCCCGCAAGCATTTGGGATCGCGCGATAGAGTGATGGGGGGCGTTCGGCTCGGTGTGTCTGTCGCTACTTTCGGAGATGTCCGCGATCAACCGGAAGTCGCTGATGCTGCTTCGGCGCTTTTCGAAGACGTGTTCGGAAAAGATAAGATCCCGTGCCGACGGGTGAATGGCGTGGCAGGTCTCCCCCTTGGTACGCCCGTCGAACTGGAAGTCGTTTTCGAGGTGGCGGCGTAAGGAGGATTGGCGATGAAACATCACTGCATCGCGTTAGCAGTTTCGATGATGCTTGGATCATTTCAGTTACTGGCTCAAGCCCAGAGGAAGGAAAGCTCGGTGGAACATCCGACGTTTTACCGCACGATTCAGGTCGACGGACTGTCCATTTTCTACCGGGAGGCGGGCCCGAAAGACGCGCCAACGCTTCTCCTGCTGCACGGGCTGCCTTCTTCGTCACGGATGTTCCAGCCTCTCTTCGCCCGGCTCTCTGATCGCTATCACCTCGTGGCGCCCGATTATCCAGGCTTCGGACACAGCGACTGGCCGCACCCGAAAAAATTCGCGTACACCTTCGATCACATCGCGGAAATCATGAATCACTTCACCGAAGCGCTCGGCCTCTCCCACTTCACCCTCTATATGCAGGATTACGGTGGCCCCGTCGGCTTTCGCATGATCTTGGCCCACCCGGACCGAGTCGAGGCTCTCATCGTCCAGGACGCGGTAGCACACAATACCGGTCTCGGCGAGAACTGGAAAACGCGGCGCGCCTTTTGGGCCGATCGCGCTGCCAACGAAAGCGCGCTGCGCACAAATCTCCTGTCGCTTGCAACCACGAAGTCCCGCCACGCGGGGAACGATCCCAACGTGGAGCGCCACGACCCCGATCTCTGGATCGACGAATTTTATTTTCTAAATCAGCTCGGACAGGCTGACATTCAAAGCGACCTCTTCTACGACTACCGCACCAACGTCGATTCCTACCCGAAATGGCAAGCATGGATGCGCGAGAAGCAGCCGCGCCTTCTGGTGATCTGGGGTAAGTATGAGTCTTCGTTCGACCCGTCAGAACCAGAGTCCTATCGCCGCGACGTCCCCAAAGCCGAAGTCCACATCGTCGATGGCGGCCACTTCGCCTTGGACACCGCCGCAGACGAAATCGCCGCACTGGTCCGGGGCTTTGTCAGTTCTTCCCATTGAGAAGAGCATCTATGCCAGACAAAAAAAACAGCTATCGTCACTGGAGCATCGCAAGGTAGCGGTGCCGGTTTGGTCGAGGCGTTCGTGAAGAACGGATATACGTAGTTACTAAATGGCATTACACTCAAGGCCCAGGCAATGAAAATATCCCTAATTGGAATGTGTCTGTCCTTCCAGGGCTAACTCGACGAGATTTGCCCGCACTCGATCTCCGATCTGCGCGCTCTTTAATGTCGCCAGGAACTTCTTCGTGAAGTCCTGCTGCAGATGGAAATCCTGTGCTGCCTGCGACTTGTAAACCTCGTAAAAGACAAATGTATTGGGATCGTCTTTTCGTGCCGTGACGTAAAACGCTTCAACGCCCGCCTCCGCTCGCACCAACGGCAGGTATTGGCGTGTGGCCTCGACAAGCTCCGCGCGGCGTTGTAGCTGAATTTTTGCTTCGATCAGCATAATCACTTTCTCGTTCGTCATAGCGGACTGCTCCTTTCGATTTTCAACGGCCGTAGTGTTCACTGCTTGCTCCGCCGACAGCTCATTAGCCGTCCAAACGCTTGCGGTCATCAGCACCGACGCGATCACGATGCAGTTTATTTTCATGTGTGAATCCTTTCGATAAACACCATTCGGCGCCCCACCGTACTGATCCGTTTGGCGATCGGGCACCCTCGTGAACGAAGGTCAAGGACGCCTTTGTTCCGCTAGTGCTCCGCGAGAGCTCGATGTACCATACTCACGGAAGTAGATCCCTCGCCAACGGCCGCAGCCACCCGCTTAACGCTTCCAGCGCGGACGTCACCTACAGCAAATACTCCTGGGAGACTGCTTTCTAGCATCTGAGGCGGACGCGAAAGAGGCCAGGGGGAATTCCGATCTGGTTCAACAGCCACCGGCACATCGCGTCCGGTGAGGACAAAGCCCTTCTCGTCGAGAGCGACGGAGCCTCGCAGCCAGTCGGTGTTGGGGGAGGCACCGGCCATGATGAAGAGGTGATGGACTGGTGCCGAACGCACCTGGCCGGTCTGCTTGTTGATCCAACTCACTTCTTCGAGGCCATTCTCGCCCTCAAGATCGGTTAGTTCCGAGTTGTAAAGCAACTCGATGAACGGATTCCCGAGAATGCGTTGAATCAAGTAGCGTGACATCGATTCGGCTAGGTCGGCCCCTCGCACCAGCATGTACACTCTGCGGGCCGTCTGCGAGAGGAAGACAGCGGCTTGACCGGCTGAGTTGCCGCCGCCCACCACAATAACCTCTTGGCTTTCGCACAACTGAGCCTCCAGATGGGTGGCACCGTAATGGATCCCGCGGCCGGCGAAGCGGTCCAAGTTCACGGTCGTTGGCTTGTTGTAGCAAGCACCAGTCGCGACCACAATGGTCCGTGCGAAGAACACAGTCCCATCGTCCATCACGAGTTCGTAGGGGCGATGTTGGCACCGGAGTTGAACAATCTTGCGTGCCAACGCCATCTTCGCCCCAAACTTCTGTGCCTGTCTGGTAGCGCTCGTAGCGAGTTCCTGGCCAGAGACCCCGGATGGAAATCCCAGATAATTCTCTATTCTTGAGCTGGACCCCGCCTGACCACCAGGGGCGTGGCTTTCAATCAGGAGAATATCAAGTCCCTCCGACGCCGCGTACACCGCTGCCGCCAGGCCCGCTGGTCCAGCGCCCACGATTATGAGATCGTGAAGCAATTTATTGTCGATATTGTCGTTAAGTCCGAGGCGATCTGCCAGCTGTGAGGTTGACGGATTGCGCAAAACCATTGCCCCGTTGCAGATCACGATCGGGATTTCGGAGGCCGCGATTGCAAAGCGGTCGAGAAGATTCCGAGAAGCGTCGTCAACATCCAAGTC
This sequence comes from Candidatus Acidiferrales bacterium, assembly GCA_035603035.1. Lineage (GTDB taxonomy): Bacteria > Acidobacteriota > Terriglobia > Terriglobales > Acidobacteriaceae > Sulfotelmatobacter. The sequence continues at coordinate 22,101 of DATNLE010000090.1, forward strand.
GATGTAGGTGTATGGATGACTGTTTCGACCCAGAAATTCCCGAAGACGCAGCGTACCTGGAGAATGCTGTGAGCCAATGACAACGACATTGCCCAACTGTCGGGCGATGAGCAAAAGCCTGCGCAACGTAAACGCGCGCAAAAAGATCTCATTCAAGCCTGCATCGCGCGCCACAAGAATTCGAAGGTCGTCGGGCCGAAGCTCCAGGACTTCACCTGCTTGTATAACTCGGGCCAGGACTATCGTTCGCTGTCCTGCGATCATGCCCGCCTCACCGGTGAACATTCCTGGACATAAGATGGTGACCAGCCGTTCGCCCTCGATAGTAGGCTGAACGATTTCCAAGCTGGCTGATAAGAGAATGAAGCACGGCCTTCCCACCTCTCCCGGCCGATACAGGATCTCACCAAGCTCCACTTGACGCACCCGAGCATACGGACGCGCACGCTCTATCTCGACCTCCCTAAGGACCGGCCACGTCTGGTTCTCGGCGTTGAGCTCAGCGGAGATCCGCTTCTGTTCGCTCAGGGGTCTTGCCCCTTGCAATCCAATAGATGCCTCATTTGCCGCCACTTTCAGAAGAAGGCTTTCGGCTTTCTCAGGGAAACTCGCCCGACTGGAACCCAGGACGATCATGCCGATTTCACCTTGTACGCCCAACTGCCCGGTGAGGATCGAAATGCCTTCAACTCCTAATTGGTTCCGCACTTGCGGGAGAAAGCCTTGAGCGTCAGCTCTCAGCAAGTTGCCAAGCAAATTCCGGAGTTCCTGGGCCGACAGGCTAATCTTGCTGTCCTTGGCGACTCGGAGACTCTCCACCGGCGTCGCACCAAAAGCGTCGCTCAACCGCGCGTAAGCGAAATCCAGGCTGAGCATACGAAGGAGTACATCCAGAAGGGTTTGAACGATTTGAGATGGCTCACTGCCGCGCCAGAGAGCAGGTAGAGCGAGCAGGCTGACTAGATCGTTAATGCACCGCTGAAGGCGCTTGATTTCCTGGGCTGGATCCTCGATCTGTGTTTCCATATCAGGCCGCCGGCGCCTT
>DATNLE010000295.1:0-2882 GCA_035603035.1 Candidatus Acidiferrales bacterium
GACCGCCGCCAGCGCAGCCCTCGGAGCGTTTTTTCTCTTGCTCACCTTGGTCGCAGCCCTCGCGTATTCCATCGCCGGATCCGGAAATCGGCTGCTCACATCGAGCCTGAGCGACTTCGTATGGGCAGGCCTCGTGTTGACCTCGTTCCCACGCGCGATGTTGGTCATGTCCGGGGTGTTTGGGCTCTGGCGGGCGCGGCTGATCTCGAACGCGCTCTTCGCGGCTGGGGTTGTAGCGGTCGTGCTCGGATTGCTGGGCGGAACCACGTGGCTGAGTGGCGGATTCTGGGCGGCAGACGGTGCCTATTCGCGTTTCGTCTGGCCCATCATCGGCGTCGCGTGGGTCGTGGTCGTAAGCCGCGTCCTCTTGAGCCAAAGTCCTGCTAAACGCAGTGGATGGTGAGCCAAGGTGGGCCGCACTATCAGGAGTTTGCATGTGTCTGGCAGTTCATTCTTCGATTGAACTACCTTGCTGGCGAAACTTCCAGAGGCTGCACATCACGTTCAACCTTATCAGCAATCTCATCTTCGGCAACTTCGAGGTCATAGCGCGTTTGGAGATTCATCCAGAACGCCGGATTGTTGTTGAAGTAGCGCGCTAACCGCATGGCTGAGTCCGCAGTAATTGCGCGTCTTTCGTTGACGATATCTGCGATCCGCGTTACAGGAACGCGCAAGTCCATAGCGACTCTGTTCATACTCAATCCCAGAGGCGCCATGAACTCCTCTCGGAGAATTTCTCCTGGATGCACGGGCTTAAGTTTCTTCGTCATAGTGCTTTCTCCTAGTGGTAATCCACGATCTCGACTTCGTATGCATGCCCATCGCGCCATTCAAAACAGACGCGCCATTGATCATTGACGCGAATACTGTATTGCCCTTTTCGGTCCGCCCTCAGACGCTCGAGTCGGTTTCCAGGCAGTGTTGAGAGTGTTCGGATGTCCTGCGCCGCATCCAGCATGTCCAGCTTCCTAAGAGCTTGGCGCTCGATGGCCTTGAACCGGCGGACGGACTCTCGATGAAAGAGGCGCTGGGTATCGCCGCAGCGGAAGGACTGAATCACAATCTAAAGACTATACTGCGTCGCGTTAAATGTAAAGTGGTATAGGAGCGATAGAATTATTCGGCCCTTTCTTGAAGAATGGAGAGACCGTCAACCTCTACAGGGAGCTGAGCCGAAGGATGGATCAAGCGTTGACCGGGCCTGCGCTATCAAGCTCAAGGCTTTTTTGAAAGAGATCTGTTTTCGCATCATGCTCTGTCCCCAGATGGGACGCTTCCCCTTGGCTCTCTTGCTTGGCAAACACCCAATCATTGTCGGAACGGTAGCACGTCACGTTCCGCCACTCCTTCAGCATATCGGCGAGGAGAGGAGCCATCGGGATCGGCTTGGCAGAGGATTCAGTCTTGCACCTGCTGAAACACCGTGAACAACCGAACGCACGACGCTGATTTCTGCGTTGTCGAAGTCCAGGTCGCTCCATCGCAGCCCGAAGAGTTCACTTTGGCGCAGACCAGTCGTGGCATCGAGAAAGATGAGGAGACGAGGAAGGAATTCGACGTTGTCTAGAAGCCGCTTGATCTCGTCGACGTGCACAATGTGCGGCACTCAGCGACGTTTGGCACTTTGGCGAACGAGGTGGATCGGATTCTCGGAATAGAGTTCATATCTGCGCGCATGGTTGAAGAGAACGCTCATGATGTTCCTGATCTTGGCGCAGGAACCGCAAGCCAAGGGAAGTTGACGCAACCATAACTCGACCTCGATCGGCTTTATCCTGGCGACTGGATACATGCCCCACTTTGGAGCAATCCACCGTTTCAAGTAATTCTCGTAGCCCATCTTGGTCGCATACGATTTCCATGCATTATCAACGGAAAGTTCTCTTCGACGATAATGCTCGATCAACTGAGAAACGGTCAGCACAGTCGGCCGCAAACGTAGATCATCAGAATTGATCTCGAGAACAATCCCTTCGACAATTTCGCGGGCATCCGCCTCGGTTTTGTATTGCTCCATAGTGCCCACCACGATGCGACGATAGACCGCCTTCCCGCTGGTTCGATCTCGCCATCGAAATTCCCATACACTCTGTCCGCTGCGCCGCTTCGTTTTAATGACGCTTCCATTTTGCATGCTGCTCCTTTTTGCACCGGCGTTTGATTTGCTTCGGCCGGGCGGTGAGCCGCTAAGTGTAGCGGCTCAATTCGTTTAGAAGGAAAACGCAATGAACGAGGCATCGGAGACTGCTGCTTTGCGGCGGCGGAGCGAGGGCACAAGCTTTGGTTAATGAGTGATACGCGAGTAGAGTCGAGAACAGGCGCAGTAACTGTAGTCTCCCGGTGGTTAGTCGACTAGGCTTTCGCCTCGTCACCTCAGTCCGGTTTGGCTTGGTCCTGTTTCCTGTTCCCGCTCATCGAACCGGACAGGCAGGTTTCCCGCATCCGGCTGCCGGAAAAGACTCACGCTTTCGCCCACGGAAGGTTCGCGGTCCGGTGTGGTAACTGGACCAAACCATACACAGAGTTCAGAGACGCTTCCGCTGGCTGGTGACGGTGTGGCAGGCGATAAATCTTAGGATCTTATCGCAAATGCCCCGGCGGGACACACTCGGGGCTTAACGCGGCTGCACGGCGACCGACCCTCGATCTACTGGCCCGGCCGATTCACCAACTCCCGCACAAATTTAACCATCTGTTAACTTGACCCTCACCTTCCTCGCCGAGATCATCGCACATAGCAGTAACTTTGCCAGGAGGAATTCTCTTCATGAAAGCAGTAGCCCGTACTACGCTCGCAACCTTTGCTCTGGCTTTTTTCGCCGCCGCGCTGCCGTCTTCGGCGCAGATCTCTTTGCTCGCCACCGGCACTCTCGATCAAT
>DATNLE010000300.1:0-1918 GCA_035603035.1 Candidatus Acidiferrales bacterium
GTTTGTGAAGCGCGACCTCCCACCGAGGTATTCGGGCCAGAGCCGCATGAAATCGGTCGAACTCGCCAGCACGTGTTCGTGCGGCGCCGTAAAGCCCATCCGGTCGCCTGAGATCGGGCCCAAGACCGTTTGAACAACGCCCAACTTTCGGGGCCGCGCGGTCGGCTGGGTTGGCGCGGCGGTATTCGAAGCCAGGACCATGGGAACGGAGCCTGCTGCGAGGCTCGCTATGGCCATTTGCGCTAGAAACTGGCGACGAGTTGCCATCCGGATTCTCCAAAAAAATTAAGGCACCGATTCGGTTGTAGTTGCTTTGAGGCGCGTAATTTATTGGATGCTGCGAATTCCGCTCATCCTCGAATCGCACGTGGCCAATAGTGATGGAAACAGGGTCAATTGTTTCATAATGGCGGGAGCGCAATCGAAGCGGTTTTCCCCTTGGTCGAAACGTAATGATCGAGCGAGGGATCCAGGTTCACAGCAGTCACAAGGTCGCTGACTGCACTGGTGGAGTTGCCAAGATCTCCAAACGCGGCACCGCGAAGGAAATAGGCCCGAGCCAGCTTCGGATCGAGTCGGATCGCTTCGGCCTCGTCCTTTAACGCACTTTCGTAGTCACGTTGCAACAGGTACACATACCCTCGTTCGCTCCACAACTGCGCAATTTTTGGTTGCAAACGAACTGCCTCCGAGAAATCCGCGAGTGCGCCGCTGAAATTCTTTTGCCTGAGGTAGATTATCGCGCGCTGGCGAAGCGCTGCGACAAGCTTGGGATCAATGCTCAAGGCCGTCTCGAAGTCCCGCAAGGCGGCTGCGCCATCAGTCTGCGCTGCGTAGAAAACCCCGCGGTAGTAGTAAGGCGTAGCGCGTTTGGGGGCCAATTGAATGGCTGTATTGTAATCATCGAGCGCATGCGCCTTATCGCCCTCGGCATAATAAGCCATGGCACGATTCACAAACGGATAGAAGCGGTCGTGGCCCTCAAGCAATTTGCTGCCGCTGCCTGGCTGCCAGCCCGCGCCGTCCACTAACTCGGTGCATGCCTGAATCGCCACGGCCGGCGCGCTCTTCCCGTCTCGATTAACGCACTTGTCGATCACGATGCGCGTGTCCCTCGCGAGCTCAGCCTCACACGTAGCCGCCGCCGTATAGTCCGGTGCTCCACCTATAAGATTTGCACTTGTAGAAAATACCCCATAGCAGTCTGTGAATTTATCCGGTGCAAGCTTTGGCAGCGGTGCCACTTTGCCTGTGACGGTGACTGACGGTGTGCTCGTTGCGGGTGGCGTTGTGTCCGCACTGGTGCTGGGCGGCGCTGCACTATCTGCGGGCGGGTTGCTCGGTGACTGAGTACTCTGAGCGGAATTATCTAGAGCGCCCGCCGCCGTTGCGACGAAGAGCAGGCTTAAGAGTTGCCACGATAATAAACACCGCATGATTTCACCTCGGCATGCGATCACCACAGGCTGGATGATCCGCTCGATCGGTCTGCGATAGGGTTTCCGCCACATTAACTATAGTTAATATTGGTCACCGCTTATTATTTCGCGGCGCCGTTCGACGTTTGCTTGTGTGCGCGCCGACAAGGGTGAGCCTTCGCCCTAGTCGGCTTAAATTTGTTTCGCGTGTAGGCCGTTTGCGCGAAGCTGTGCCTGAATATTGTCAGGACCGACCATGTGAAACATACCGACCACAACCATCGTGGGTTTTGGCTGAGTGAGCATGGACCGGATTTGGGGGACCCAAGCCCGATTCCGCGAGACCACCAAGGATCGATACAGTTCAGGATAAAGTCTCTTCATCTTCGAGACCGACTCCACCGCACGGGAATCTTTCCCGGCCGCCCAGTCGCGGTAAATAAGTTGGTCTTCATCGTGACCAGCCAGGATCTCATCGAGAATGTATCGAAGATATTGAA
>DATNLE010000336.1:0-7041 GCA_035603035.1 Candidatus Acidiferrales bacterium
CGTGCGCAGGATTGCTTGCACCTTTCTGCACCTGCGGGAAACAGGCCAGCGATTTACAACCTCTTTAGAATGATGGCGGGGACGACGGGACTCGAACCCGCGGCCTCTGCCGTGACAGGGCAGCGTTCTAACCAACTGAACTACGTCCCCACTCCTGAAATCAGCCACATAGCTGAAAGCCGCGCGGGATGCGGCTTTGCAGGTTTTGCATACAGCGCACCGTTTGCCGCGCTTGCCGCAAATAGCGGCTGTTTCCGGCGGAACGGCCTATAAACGGCCTATAGAAATTTCCGGCAACCGTGTTTGTGTGGCGTGTCACGGAAATGATTTTAGCACAGCGTTCGGGGCGCCGACGGCGTAGCGCCTTTTTTCTGATGGACATGCACTGAATCCAGGGCATATGATTCGTGCACACCAGCCTTCTCTGGCGCGGTGATTTGTGGGGTAGTACGCTGTGAACCTTGCCGACTCTATCGACGGCAGGAGGAATGCCCTTACCGTCTCCGATGTTGCCGAACTTCTGAACATCTCCGAACGCCAGGTCTACAAACTCGCCGCAGAAAATCGCATTCCCTCATTCAAGATCGGCGGCTCCGTGCGCTTCGATCCCGCCGCCTTCGCAGCGTGGCTGCGGCAAAAAATCGCGCCCTCGTCGGTCCGCACCATTTCCCGTCCAGCAGAATATAGTCGCTATCGTTCCAAGGCTTAAGTCTGCTCCCATGAGGCAGCGACATTCATATCGAATCGTCCGAAAATTTTGTTATGACGCCGGAGAAGGGGGCAAGAAAGCCCCGTTCTTCGCAAGAGGGGGCGTGATACGAACGGGAGTCCCCATAACTCTCAGGCGAGTCTGCCTGAAAGTTAACCGATGTTCCGTCCGGGGAAACTTTGAATGTGAGGCGGTACTTGTAATAGCACTGCGAAATCGCGTCGCAGGGTGCGCCCGGTGTTTGACTGGGTCCTCCTATAAGGTCGTCAGAATGGTGTAGCTCCCCCTCGCGCGTGCTTTCCCAACTTTACCATCTGCGCCCTCAGGCCGCTTAGCCCAGCCTTAAAGCGGAATTTAAAACTGAGTACTACAGATCATCGAAGAGAACTTAGGCGAGACCTGCTCTTGGAGCGCCACGCGATTTCTTTGCTTTCTCAGCAGCGAGGTTCGCATCTACCCGGCGGCTTTGCTGCCCGACTGAGTTGCGTCTGTCGCTCAGCGAACCAGAAGAAACACCGACACCCCCAAATCGAGGGTGCCGGGCGTGCTATGCCGACCCTCCGCCTGCGCGAAGGGCGGGAATGAAAGAGAATTTACTGCTTCATCGCCACGAACTGGCTGGTGGTTCCGTGCAGTTTGTCTTCGACCATGATTTTTGCGGTTTTGCCGTCGGGATCCAGCGTCATTTTCGAGACACTAAGCACTTTGTCGCCGCGCTTGTCGGTTTCAACAAGAGTGTCTTTGCCGCTCATCTTCACCGAAACGGCGGTAGTTCCAGGATCACCTTTGTACGGTGCTTCTGTCCCGTTCAGTTTCGCAGTATAGGATTGGCCAGTCGGAGTGGTCATAGTCAACTCGTCGCCGCTGACCTTGTACGTCCACGTAATCGCGTTGTCGGAAAGGGTCTCGAATTTCGCGATTCGCCAGGAACCGGAAATAGCATTCGATCCAGCCGGACCTTTGGTCACGCGGGTTTCCTCTCCCTTGCCGGTAACTGGCGCAGCGTTGGTGTTACTGCTGTCGCTAAATTCGAACGTTAGTGTGTTGCCGTCCGGCGAAACCGTCGTCTTCGAAGTTGCGACCGTCTTGCCGTCCTTCTTGTCGGTTTCCTCGATCTCGTGGTCGCTTATGACCGTTACCGCCGCGGTGTCGTAATAGGGGTGTCCCGTAACTGGTTGGTCCTGTCCGTCAGCTTTGACCTTGACGGGCGGAGCACAGGTGTTGCATTCGTACATGCCGTTTTGCAGCAGATACACGTCAGGCTTTTTTGGAAATTCCGCTTTGTTCATGTCAATCTTCCACGTTCCGTCGAAGGCGCTTTGGGCCAGCATCAAGACGGGCGTGACCAACAACATCAGCGATACAGTCAGAGAAACGTTCTTCATAGGCATCCTCCATCCGTTTGAACCGAGATTTCTCTACGCCTTAAGAACGGGAACGATTGTACACCTGTTTTGCCCAGCTCTGGTCTGCTCGAACCGAGTTCCATCTTGGCCGCTCGCAAAGGTTCGCGACCAGGGCCAGCACAGTCAATATGGCCCGAATTCCAGCCTCCTTTCTCAACACCTCTCCTTCCCCGAAAACTATTGGTAGACCAATTCCGCTGACGACTTGGCCACCCGCCCTATTTCGTCAGCAGCAGTAGCATCGCGATCCAGAGCAGGATGGTTCCGAACTGCGCATGCACCTGGTGTGGCGCTGGTTCACCGGTCTGGGTTTCGATCAGGAGATCCGCATCACTCCACGTTCTCGAAAAACCGGCACGGACGGTTTTCGTTCTTGTCGAGATCGAGGGCGGCGTTCAGTCGTCGCGGGGTGATTCGCGTAGAGCAGAGTGTAGGAGGCGTATTTATAATGCTTTCTGGTGGGCGCGCTTTGCAGATTGTTAGAAAGTAAGAATGGCCAAGAACATTCTTTGCTACGGCGGGACGGCCGGCGTTCGAGTCAACGAGATTGCCGACGCCGTAAGTCTTCACCTAAATTTTTTTGGAACCGGGGAGGACGATGTAAAGCTTGACGGCGTGAGCGAAATTATCGTGGAACACGCTGATCGAGCGGTTATGTCGCAGGATTTGTATGTCGAATTTGGGAAGTTGCTCGGCGTCAACGCTGAATTAGCCTCGGACGTGCGGAGAAAGTTGCTTCACCAAAAAATTCTTGCCAAAGTCGTTTATCGGGTTTTCGATACGGTCAAGTCGAAAATAAATGTGATGGCTGGGGAATACTTCGAGGGCCAGACAGACACAATTTTCGTTGACATAGAGCCTATTCTTGATAGAAGGAATTACTACGCCGAAAAAATAAGAGCAGCTTTCGAAGGAGATGTGTTTAATTTGCAAAAGCGTATCAACCCTATAATTGAACAAGTTGTAGAGCCGCGGCTCGATGATCTTTCTCTTTCTCAGGCAAAGCTTGGGGCTGATCTGAAGGATCAATTTACCCGTGCCGAGGCTCAACGATCTGGCATGGAAGAGCGATTGCTTAAGCAGCTGCTTGCGGCAATTGAAAAGAATAAGAACGGTTGAGTTGCTGATCTAGACCACGACCGATGAAGCAGCCCGGTAGGAAGCCTGAATCCCGCCGCTCGATATTGAGTCCTGACGTTGAGGACCGTTTAACTGTCGATCTGAATACTGGAAAGCTGTATTGGGACGACAAAGAAGTCGTCGCCCGCAAAACAGTTGATTTCACTGGCATCAGTCGGGTGTGGGGATGGATTGTGGCAATCGTCGCACTCTGTGCGGGAGTGGGCAGTGCGCTCGATGGCCTCGTAAATTTAAATAAGGAAACCTGCTGGATTAAGATCGGGGCGTGCAACGTGGCGCGTTCCACATCGTCACCTCCGAGCCCTCAAAAGCCTATCGTCCTTCCGGTAATCTATTTCGACACAAATTCCGCCATCCTGAAGCTGGAGTCCGGAGCGGCCGTGGAAGATGTTCTTCAATCGCTAAAGGCTAATCCCTCGCTTCACGTCGAGATTCAAGGACACACGGACAATACGGGAACGGCTGATCACAACCTGAAGGTTTCTGGCGAGAGGGCTGCGCGTGTCAAGCAGTGGCTCACGGACCATGGTATTGCAGTCGAGAGGCTTACCAAGCAAGGGTTATGGCGCTTCAAGGCCGATCGCCGACAACGGGACAATCGAAGGGCGCGCGAAGAACCGACGTGTTGAATTTAAAATGTGATGCGCGTTCCAGTCTCGACGCCACCTTTTTGGCGTACGTACCTCTGGCCCTGGCCAGTCGCCAACCCGAGCCCGAGGGCGCAGCCCTTGCACTGAAGCGTGAGGTCCGCCGGTAAACTTCTTCTGAAAATAAATACGCCCTCCCGATAACCAACCGTTATCGGGAGCTACATACGCGCGACGATGAGAAGACAGCAAGTCGGCGCGCTCGGAACTTAGCGTAGCCCAAGCGCGCGCAGCCATTCATCAACCTGACCGAAGGCGTCCTGTTGCCACTGCCCGGCAGTGCGCTCGCCCAGTATTTGGGTATCTGCGACGAAGTTCCGGACACAGGTTGGTCCATAGCCGCCCGCCGTGTCGAATTTCTCGGCGATGTAGCGGTAGCCTTCTTCGCCCTTGGGACGGTCCAGAATGGGTCGGCATGCTTCAGCGAGTGCGCTGATCCCGTCGGGATAGTTCCGGATGCAATAGTAGATAACGTAAGCGTCTTTCTGCTTGTGGCGGCGCCGCAAGGCATGACCTTTCATGGCGAGCAGCGCGGGAATGGAGCAGACCGCGATCTCGACGCGGTTCGTTCCGCCCGCGGGCATCGGCCCATCAATCGCGACCATCTGATAGAAGCGCAGCGCCAGATCCGCACCATCTGCCCTTTGCACCGCGAAATTGTTGAGGAGCGGAGGGTTGTTCTTAACGATCTCGGCGTCGCGAGGCATCAGGAAATCGACGATGATATCGATCGGGGCTCCGCCGTCCTTCGCGGGAACTTTACGGACAAGCTGGAACCGTCGAAGTTCCTTTCGTTGGTCATAACCATGCCCTTTTAGGGCGTCGATCAATGTGACGTATTCGCCATCGCCAAGCGCTTCAGCGTCAAGACTGAGATCCACGTCGAGCGAGCCGACATGCGGCATGTCTTCGTTGTTCAATAACAGCCAAGGGACGGCGCCGCCGACAACGGCGAATTTTCCTTTGAAGCTGCCCAGGATTTGACCGATCTCGATCAGCACGCTTTTGACTGCGGTCGTCGTGCGATCGTCATAGTCGGCTGCCGATTGCGGTTCGCGGGGAGTCAGTTCTGCCATGTTAGCTTCTCTCGTCTTAGATGTTGGGCTGCTTCCTGTCCGCGTTCGCCGGCGACGCAGAGATCAAGATAGGTCTGGATTGGACCCGTGCACACCGCGCCGGGCGCCGGTTCGACAATATCCAGAAATAGTCCCTGATCGTTGGGCACGGTGACCACGACATTCTCGCCCTTGGGAACCGATGACAGATTCAAAGCGATCTTTAGCTTTTCCAATCCTGCATTGTCCGCGTAGAAATACTGTGTGCCGGTTCTTCCGTATGGCGCAAGCCACTGCGCCGCCGAAAACGAGGCAAAGACAGCCCGTCCCTTGTCGGCTCCGGCATCAAGAACCCGTCGTGCAGCCTCTTCAAAGGGACTGCCGTGCATGGTCGTATAAAAGCTCATGCGCTTGCCAGCGGGCGGCGCGTACTCGTCCCGCCACGCGTCGAGCAACGCGTCAGGTTGGGAAATGAACAGGCCTTTGTCGGACACTTGGCCCCACTCGCGATCGAGCAAGCCAGTGCGTACGTTGCTGATGTGCCCAAGACTGACGCCCGCAGTTTCGGCGAGTTCGGTGACCCGCCAGGGGCGTCGCGGATCACGAAGCATCACACGCAGCACTTGCGCCGATTTCGGTTTGAACAGCGACTTGAGGTCGCGCCGCTCGGTAGATGGCTTGCTTGAGACGAGCCGTTCGATGAACACGCCGTCGAATACGAGCCGGGCATTGCCTTCCAGGTCGAGAAATCCGACTTGCTGCTCGCGGCACAGTGCCTGGGCTTCCGCCGACAGATAGGGTGCGATGAAGATCGGCGTCGCTTCCTTCCCAAAATGCGCGACGTAGTTACGCAATTGGAGCAGGCCCGTCCGCACGTGTCGGGGCTGGCCGCTGCTCTTTACCTCGCAGACAAGGACATGCTGGCGGTCGGACACGGTGAGGTGCGCAAGGATGTCCACGCGCTGATCGGTATCCGGAGGCTCGATTTTGATGTCCTCAAGCCTGATGGCGGGGACTTGCTCGATGAGCGCCTTTAGGCTGCTCGCGGCGCGGCCTTCCATCTCTTTCACTGATTCAGGCGTTTTCAACATGTGCTGAAAATAGCTGTTTTGGTGAAACTTGTCAAGTTATTTCACTATAACTATGCATTTCAGCATCTGATGAAATGTCGTTTTCCAGTGAAAATCATAGACGGTGCCAAGAGGGGCGGCCGCAGTCGCGGCGGCACAGGGTAAGGTGGGCCTTGGTATAGACCATGCCATTGAATGTGAGAGTAGCGTTGGAGGGCAAGTACGTAATCCAGACCGAAGAACAAAATCTTTCCGCCCCGGAGGTGGTCGCCCGCTACAAGGAGCTCAACGAAGTCGAGCGGGGCTTCGCGCACTTGAAGGGGCTTGCTGGAGTTGCGTCCGATTTATCCCCACAGCGATGAACGCGTCCAGGCACACGTGTTCGTGGCCGCACTGGCGCTACTGTTGGACCGACCGCTGGAAAAGCAACTGCGCGCTGCCGGGAGCCGTCTGTCCAGTCCATTTGCCTGGCAAGCTCTGGAAACCATCCGCTGCGTCGAACTCGATTTAGGATCTCGCCGCAAACTATGCGTGACTCGCGGTAATCAGGATGCCCAGGAAGTGCTGCGCATCTTGGGCATCACCCAACTGGACCCGCTCACCCCGGAGAAGGGACTAGAATCGCTCATGCAGTGACCAACCTCAAAACCCGCCCCCTTATCTTCTTGGAGTTACGGGCCATAATGTCAAACATGCGCTAGTCTCCCTGCTGAGCGCGATACGCGTCGAAGGACCGCACGAGCAGTAAGGTCGTGGCGGGCGGCGTAGGTCTTGAACGAGCGGCGAAAATCGGCGGAGATCTTGAAATTGAGCGGCTTCAAAGCCCCCCTCCCTGCCCTCTCCTGCTGCGGCAGCGCGATCGTTTGCGGAGGCGCAAGACTCGTGCGCGGCGGCACATCATTCTGCGGACCGGCGCTCACACAGAGCCCGATTGCCGTCGCCGCTGCCGGTTTGGAAAGAGAGGTTCCCCGACAGAGAAGTTGAACGCCCCGGCCCGTCAGGAAGATCCCGTCT
>DATNLE010000092.1:0-18138 GCA_035603035.1 Candidatus Acidiferrales bacterium
GGCTGCGGTCCGTAGGACATTCGCACACCGCATTTGCGACGGAATGTTTCGTGGATGAACTCGCGGGCCTCGCACAAAAAGATCCTTACCAGTTCCGGCGTGCTCTCTTGCAGAAGCATCCTCGCCATCTTGGTGTACTTGATCTCGCCGCGCAGAAAGCGGGATGGGGAAAACCATTGCCGAAAGGGATGGGCCGGGGAATTGCGGTGCACTTTGCGTTTGAAAGTTATTCCGCGCACGTGGCGGAAGTCTCGGTGGAAGACGGCAACGTTCGGGTGCACCGCATGGTATGTGCCATCGACTGCGGACAGTATGTGAACCCGGGCATCATCGCGGCGCAGACCGAAGGCGGCGCGATTTTCGGCGCGTCGGCGGCGCTCTTTCAGGAGCTGACTTTCGAGAACGGACGCCTGCAGCAGACAAACTTTAATACTTTCCCGGTAATGCGCATGAATGAGTGTCCGCAGATTGAAACTCACATCGTCGACAACCACGAGAAGTCGGGCGGCATCGGAGAGCCGGGAGTTCCATGCGCTGCGCCGGCGATCGCCAATGCTCTATTCGCCGCGACCGGCAAACGAATCCGCAAGTTGCCTATCCGTCTGTCGGAGGCCGTGTGAAGCATTTTAATTTAGTTCTTTGGAGTCTGATGTTGTGCGGCACGGCTGCCGCGACCTGGCTGTGGCATCCCGTAGTCGCTGCGGAACCTGAGGCCGCGCGCACGGCTGCGGCCAGCGACGACGGGGCCCTGTTTACCGCGCTGGTCCCGGTGTTGCGACATCCGCGCTGCATGAATTGCCATTCCAAAGGCGATTACCCCCGTCAGGGGGATGACTCACATCCACACACCATGAACATTCGACGTGGGCCGGCCGGCTTCGGAGTGACGTCGGTGAAGTGCAGCACCTGTCACCAAGATCAGAATCTCGGCGCTGCGCATCTTCCGCCCGGCGCGCCAGGATGGCATCTGCCGCCTCCAAGCCTGCCGATGATCTGGGAAGGATTAACCGACGCGCAGCTTTGCGCCTCGATCAAGGATCCGAAGCAAAATAGAGGACGAAACATCGATCAATTGGTCGAGCACCTCACGGAAGATAAGCTGGTGATGTGGGGATGGAATCCGGGCGAGGGACGAACCCCTGTTCCCATCCCGCATGACGAGTTTTCCGCGAAGGTGAAGGCATGGCAAGCGGCGGGAGCGCCCTGTCCGGCGAGGTGACAGCTGCGCCGGAGTTCAAGGCACTCACTTCTATCCCGAGGGCATTCCGCCTGCGCAGGATGGCGGAATGATGCTTTGCGACTATCCAGACCCTGATCAAGGCGGCATGCGGCTTGATTTCCGTTTGCATCATTTTGCCTTACGCATCTCCTAGAATGGCAACTGGATATGCTGGGCCCTCTCGGACCAGAGAGCGAGATTCCTATCGTGGAATTCCAAAGGACGTCGTCGAGGACGCCGGTGCCTGGCTGGAAAATAACATGAAGGTCGCGAGAGAGGGAGGGGAGCTGAGAAGTCCCCTCTGTCGATTGCTGGCTCGATATCTGGGTGCTTGACCGAGGGCAAGCCGCGGGCAGGCACCCAAGACGACGATTGCCCGCAATCAGTGCCCAGGTTTCGACTTCGGCTCCCGCACTGAATCCGTGTCTTCCTACTGGCTCTTCGCTCGCGCCGACTCGAATTCATCGCCCTTCTCCCAGCCGATGAGCTTTGAGAAGCTTGCCGCCTCCCAGCCCAACGCGAAGCCGAAGCGCGCCATGGCTGCGTCGCCCACAAAGTCCATCTCCGGATGATATTCATCGCTCGGCTGGTGATAGCGCTTCTCCGTGTATTCCTTGTTCTGTGCCAGTCCCCATGCCTCGTTGTGACCTTTAAATTTCATGCCTTCGTTGATTGAAAAAGATGGGATGCCCACCCGCGCCAGGCTGAAATGATCGGAGCGATAGAAGTGTCCCGCCTCGGGGCGCGCGTCGGGACGGATGGTCAACCGGAATTCTTTAGCAGTCGCCTGCACCCAGGGATAAAATGTCGTCCGCTCCGCCCCGGTGACTTCGACTTCTTCCGGCGCTCCTAGAGGTTGCACGTCGTCATAATTTAGATCCAGCGTAATCTTCCCCGCCGGAATCGGCGGATGCTTGCCTAAATATTCCGACCCGAGCAGTCCCTGCTCTTCCGCGGTCACTGCAGCGAAAATCAGTGAGCGTCCGGGGCGATCTTTGGCTACGCTGTAGGCGCGCGCCAGTTCCAGTAGAATGGCGCAGCCTGTGGCATTGTCGGCAGCTCCGTTGTATATATTGTCGCCCGGCATCTCGGGACGGATGCCAAGGTGATCATAGTGAGCGGTGTACAGCACGGCTTCATCTTTCAAATTGCGGCTGGAACCGGGCAGTGTCGCCAGCACATTGTTCGATTCAAAATTCCGAACTTTGCTAACTATGTGTGCCCTGAGCTTTGCGCCAAGGTTTACGGGATGGAACTCGCGGGAGCGCGCGTCCGTCATCATCTTATCGATATCCATACCTGAACCGGCCACCAATTTTTTCGCGACATCAAGCTGCACCCACGAGGCGACTTTCAGCGCCGGGCCCTCCAACTTCAAATAAGACTTCTCGCCCGAGTTTGAATTCCGCACCACTTCCCACGGGTAGCTCGCCATGTCCTCTTTGTGGATGAGAATCACGCCCACCGCGCCTTTGCGCGCCGCTTCTTCGTACTTGTAGGTCCAACGGCCGTAATAGGTAAGTGCCTTGCCTTTGAAAAACTTGGGATCATCCGAGGGCGGCTCGTTTACCAGCATGAGCAAGACTTTGCCGCGAACATCCACGCCTTTGTAGTCGTCCCAGTTATATTCAGGAGCTTCGATGCCGTAGCCCACATAAACGATGTCGGCATCGACCTCGGACTGCGCCTGCTGCGTTTGATCGTAGGTGACGTACTCGTCGAGCGGCTTCAAATCCATGGACGGACCTTGTTTGGGCAGCAACACAAACTGCGACTGCGGGAGCGTGGTAATCCCTACGAGCGGCACCTTCTGCATGTACGATCCATTTTCGCCGGCCGGTTTTAATCCGTATTCGGCAAACTGCGTGGCAATGTATTCCGCGGCGATGTCCCCGCCGCGCTGGCCTGTGCCGCGGCCTTCGAGCAGATCATGCGAGAGAAAGCGGACGTGCCAGCGGATGTGTTCGGGATTCATTGTTTCCATCGCGGCGAAGGCGGTAGAGGGCAGGCGCACCGAGGCAGCTTCGCGGCTTGGCACCGCGGGCTCGGGAGGTGGCACCGCAACTCCTTCCGCCCAGCCCAGCAAACTCATGGCGGTAATCACGATTACGACAACACTTCTTCTCACAATGGCTTGCATAGACCGGGTTTCTCCCCCGACGAGGTGGCGCAACGACGCAGGGAAAATTCTTGGAATCAGTAATATCTTTGGCTGACTGAAAGAATTGTAACGGAGAAGCGGGTTTTTGTTGCTAGACACGGCAGGGTTAGCTGCACGGCAGGCCACTCGCCTACCGGACCTTCAGGCCAATATGGGGTTGTACCTGCGAGGGTTGCCTTCCGCGTTCGCGGCAGGCCTTACATTACATTATGGTGTCCCGCGACCGCGGGATCAATTCTTAGAGCCTCAACCGGCGCGAAAGTCGCGTACGTCTTCTCCAGGCTGGAAGATTATGGCTGGCATCGCTCCTCGAGACTCTGCCATCCTGCGATTGAGTTCTGCGAAGTCGGCCTTCACCCAGCCGACACTAGAGAGTTCGATTTGGCCGTCCTGCGCGATCCAGAAAATCGTCGGGACATTGGTCAGGCCGTAGGCGTTCGACACGGGATACCGGTGAGTATCGTCGAGCAGTACCGGGAAGGTCACACCGAATTCTTTTGTGAAATTCGCCGTTTCCCGGGGATCATTCTGCGAGACGCCGATGATCCTCACCCCCTTGTGCCCATAGGCCCGCTCCAGGCGCTCCAGAAATGGAAAGGCATATTGACACGTAGGACACGAGGCTTTGAAAAATGCCAGCACCACCGCCCCGTGCGCCAGTTCGTCGCGCAGCACGAAGCGCTTGCCATCCATCGCTTTGACTTCAAAATCGGGGGCTTGAGTGCCCACGGTTAATGCTGACATTCGGTAATCCTCCCAGTTTCATTCTTCGGATGTTTCGCGGTCACCGCATACCTGCCTGCCCTGGCTTGCTTTATTGTAGATGAGGCGAGAAGCAAGCGGTTGCTGGTCTGGCCGCAGGATCGCGGTGGCAGTTCTTCAGAGAAGATCCGCCTTGCGCAGAATTTTTCGAGCCAGCCCGGTGAGTGCAACTTTGGGCAACTTCTCCATCGCGATCCATTTCCCGCCGGTGCCCGACGGGTTAGTGTGGCGCCATACGCTCACCGTGTAGTCGGTTACCGTGATCGAGTGCCGCAGGGTGAACCAGGGACCGGCCGCGCCATTCGTATCGGCGAGTTCCGGCAATTCCCACATTCCCGCCATCAGCGATGCGTCTCGTGCACGCTGAACTAGAAAGACCGCGCGCTCGCGGCGGTCTCCATCGCGATAGTTCAGAGCGCAATGAATTTCACATTTCTTTTGTGGAACTGGCTTCTCTGTCGCCGGCAGTTCACCGCGCGTCGCACATAGTTCGAGCACTGGACATGTTAAACACACAGGAGCCCGCGGTGTACACACCATCGCGCCCAGCTCCATCACCGCCTGATTGAAATCGCCCGGACGCCCTTTGTCCAGCAGATCGTTCGCCACTGCCCACAGCTCTTCGGTCACCCGACGCTTTCCCAACACGCGCTGCAAGACACGCTCGACATTGCCATCGAGCACCGCGACCTGGTGATCAAATACGATGCTGGCGATTGCGGCGGCTGTGTATCGACCAATCCCAGGCAACGCTCGCAATCCTTTTTCAGTCTGCGGAAATCTGCCGCCGTGCGCGCGCACGATTATTTTGGCCGCCGCATGCAGCATGCGCGCCCGCCGGTAGTATCCCAGGCCGCTCCACGCCGCGAGCACGCTTGCCTCGCGCGCCGCTGCGAGCTTTTCGACTGTGGGAAAGCGGCGCAGGAATTCGTGGTAGTGCTCGATTACCGCGGCCACGCGAGTCTGCTGCAGCATGATCTCGGAAAGCCAAACGCGGTAGGGATCGCGGTTCTGACGCCAGGGTAGATCGCGGCGATGCCCGTCGTACCAGGCGAACAGCCGTCGGCGAAACGTTGCCTTCAGCGAATCAGAAAGGCGGCGGGGTTTGCGCGGGGACTTCAAAATGGATTCCGTCAGCTATCTCAGCAGCTAAAGCCGTCAGCGCCTTGGCAGCGTTTATCGCAGCGCTGAAGCGCTAGGCCACCCAAAAGAAAGCGCTACCAGAAGGTTTACTGCAAACCTCATCCAGAAGCTCCACCCAAAAATCGCTTCGCAGAACTTTCTACCCAGAATCCTGCCTCCGAGCCGCCACCGAGAAACAGCTCCCGCAGCAATTAGCGCCATACGTTGGTGCTTGTGCGGGCGATTTACGCGAGACCGAATTCCACAAAATGGATATCTTTAATTCCGCATTCCGTACGGTACCGTGCTTCGGTCGCGTTCACAGTCTTCGGAAACAATTTCAGGCAAAGCGATCGTGCTCGGCGTAGGCCCGGACAACTCATATATTGCCGTACTGAGAAGCGCTGCTTCCGCAGGTTGGCTTCCCTTTCTGGCCATTGACCCGGCGCGTTCAAGCACGAAATAATAGCCATGCTTTGGTCTTCGCAACGTTAGGTGACGTGTTCTAGCCCAAGAGCAGCGAGGAGCATTATGAACGATTTCAACCGCAAGGTGGAAGATGCGTCGGCGCGCGTCAGCAAGAGTGTCGCCGAGGCCGCCGAACGGATCGAGAAAGAGATCCCTGAGTTCATCAAATACCTCAACGACGAGGTGGTGCCGGCGGTGCGTCAGCACTCAACGAAGGCCCTGCGCGTGGCCTCGGAGAAGCTTTCCGAATTTGCCGATTACATGGAGAAACATCCGCACTCTCCGAAGTAGCCCTCTTGGACGAATTAAAGCACCCTCGCAAGCACCAACGGCGCGCAGAACGCGTCATAGGCGCTGCAATATTAGTATTTACGCTCCTGCTGCCCGTCGGGTGCGGACATTCCAAGCAGGCCCGTGCGAACCTACCGCCACCACCTTTGCCACAACCTTCTTCGGCGGAATCGACGTCCCGACCTGAAGGCGCGGCGAAGAATGATCGTCTCCCCGGCAGCGCGGAGAGCGAGGCCGAGCCCACCATTCCCGCCGGCTCAAAGCCCTTAGCCACAGAAACCGGCCGGGCGAGCTGGTACGGGCCGCCTTATCACAATCGCGTGGGCTCGAACGGAGAAGTCTATAACATGCACGCGATGACAGCGGCGCACCGTACTTTGCCGCTGGGCGCGATTGTGCGCGTGACGAATCTCAAGACCGGCCACAGCGCTCTCGTCCGCATCACCGACCGCGGACCGTTCATCCCGGGACGCATTCTGGATTTATCGTTGGCTGCGGCCTGCAAGCTCGATGTCTACCTGCCAGGAGTTGCGGAAGTAAAAGTGGAAGTGATGCAAACTCCATTGCCGCTTGAGACCGGCGGAAAGTGGGCAGTTCAGATTGGAAGTTTTGCGCATCAGCCAGAAGCCAGCAAATTCGCGGACCACCTCGCCCGTCGTTACAGCACAGCGAAAGTACAGCACTTTGGCAGTCCTGTTGGAGATTGGTGGGTACGGGTACACGTGCTGAACGATGATCGTGAGCGCGCCCGGAAACTTGCCGCCGAAACCCAGACGAGTGAAGGCGCAGTTTTTTTGGTTAGGCTGGATTAGTCATGGTTCAATGTTTCCACAACTGAGTCACTCGTCCGTCCGCATTCGTCAAATCGCCGGGCTGGTTCCTGCCGAACAACTGCCGACATACTTCTGATCCATAATCATAATTGTTGAGCTCGCATTATTGAGAGTTCGATCGTGCCGTCGTCCGAGTGTGGCCTCCGAGTGCACCTCCCAGCGTCACGTAAGAGCCGGACACAGTCGCACTCGATGGCGCAGTATTTCTAAGCAGTATTTCTGATAAGACTGGACTAGACTGCTGGATTCAGTCGCGCGACTTGAGTAAGACGGTAAGCAACCGAGACACCTGTGCAATCCGTAGATATCATTCCCCGAACCACGCGACTTCGCGGCGCGAAAATGATTATCGGCGCGGCTGCCCTCTATCTGGCCCTACGCTTGGCGGGACTTCACAACCTGTTTCAGAACGACGCGGAAGGTATGGGCGTTCCTGTGCGGATCATCGGCACGCTTCTATAGCGTCGTCTACGCCTTTGCTATCTACGTGATCTGGGGCCAGTTTACGTCTGTCGAAAGTCAGATTCTGAAAGAGTCTGGAGCATTAAAAGACTTGCTGGTTTTCAGCCAAAGCCTGAAAGAAACTGCGCCCGAACCTATGGTGCGATCCGTAAAGATCTATGCGCGAGGAGTGGCGGAGACGGAATGGAACGCACTATCAGCGGGAGAGGACACCGACAAAACCGGAAAAATGTTTGTCGCCATCATTTCCGGAGTCAGTGAGCTAAAGCCGGCTGACGACACGGAGCCCTCTACCAGCGCCTGCTTGATATCGCGAACCAGGCCGGTTCCCACCGCGATGAACGGCTTTCCTGAGCGCGAAGCGAATGCCGGGAACGCTCCTGGTGTTCGTTACGCTGACCGCGTCCACGATTCT
Organism: Candidatus Acidiferrales bacterium; assembly: GCA_035603035.1. Classification (GTDB taxonomy): domain Bacteria; phylum Acidobacteriota; class Terriglobia; order Terriglobales; family Acidobacteriaceae; genus Sulfotelmatobacter. Next base: position 7,734 of record DATNLE010000092.1, read on the forward strand.
GTTTTTGCTTCTCTTTTTTCCGTTCCGTAACGTTGCTCTTGGCATGGTATCGATCGGGATCACGACCATGCTGTTCTTCGCCCATTTTGTGTTGACTGATCTCGACAATCCCTTTGAAGGCACGTGGAATGTGAGCTCGCAGGCCTTCGTCGAACTCATCACCAAGTATCGGTAACCATTTCGGCGCTGACAATCGCTCCGTTCAGATGTTATCTTTCCGCCATGGTGAACAGCGATGACCGACCCCAGCATTGACTGCCTCTTCTGTCGCATTCTTCGCGGAGAAATTCCATCGAAAAAAGTCTTCGACGACGAACATGTATTTGCTTTCGAGGACATCGACCCGAAAGCGCCAACGCACGTGCTCATCATTCCGAAAAAGCATTTTGCCGGCTTGAAGGAAGCGCAGGCTGGGGACGCGGAAGTGATCGGCCGCTGCCATCTTGCAGCCGCCGAGATTGCACGGCAACGGAATGTTGAGCGGGGATACCGGACGGTGTTAAACGTAGGTCCAGGCGCCGGTCAGTCAGTCTTTCATCTTCACGTACACCTGCTGGGTGGACGAGCGCTGGGCTGGCCTCCGGGATAGGTCGAGCTCTTTTCGGTGCTTCGTTCTTGGTTATCACTTTTGCAGATCAAGAGTTCCCCGCCTGGCGGCTAGGTGAAACAAATAGTATGCCCACAGTTCACCGTGGCAATGCGTCCTTAACCAGTTCCAGCGCAGCTATCGGGTCAGCGACTTCGACAATCAGCTGGTTGTATCGTTCGTCCTTCAGTTCAATCACGACTGTCTGGTCCGGATTGTGAACATCCCAAAAAACCCGCTTGCCGTCCTGATAAAAAGTGCCAGCGGTCAGCACGCCAGGAATACTGGTGCCGGGCATTCTGATGCCGTGCCACCAGCCGTGCGCTATAGCCGGGTCTGCCCTGACCTGCGCAACATGCGCCAACGGAATTTCGAGCGAACTCTTGAACGCCCACAGTTTGTCGGCTCCTCGGACATGCAGGACCAGATTGCCACTGGAAATGGACAAGTCCACCATGTTGTTGCTCCTCTGCCATTGGATGTGCCAGCCATGCGGGGGCGTATGGTAACGACTAGCTCGTGGTTTGGCTCACAAAACGCCCAAGCTGAGCACAGATTGTTTCTACGTTTGCAATCAAAACATCGCCCGCGAATTCAAGGCTGGCAAATGAACGCTCGGCGGCATCGCGATGACCGAATCCACAGGCGTTTTTGACAACCACGGAATGCAACCAAGATCAGCGCCATGGCGCACTGTGGGTTCAATACCGATGTCCATGGCGATGCCGACAATGGCAAACGCAAGGATGCCGCCATCGGGCAAGGCCATATCCAGCGGCGTGCCTTCAAACGCCGACATGCTGATCTTGTCGAACATTGCTTCGCTCGGCCGCGGATTCATCTCCGAAGTCAGATGGAATCCCGGCGCGTGCCGCAAGAACCAAGGCTTGACCTCTTCTTCCGATTTCACGCGTTGCCAAGCCATCGCTGTCCGGAGCTGAGATACCCACATCAACTCCTTCGGTAGCGACAAGGGGCGCGTGAAAAAGACACGAATTCCCGATTGGCGAGCCGCTTCAAGAACCTGAACCACTTTGTCCGTGGTCTGCTTGCCATTCTCGATTTGCTCCATGATCCCAACCTGCATGTCGTACACGACCAAAGCCAGTCGTGTCGGATCACAAATGTCACCAACGTTTACGGAATACCTAATCCCAATGCCCGCTGCATAATGAACTCCGCTTCGCGAGGTAGTCGAACTTCATTTTAGCTTGGTTGGGAGTCAGTGTAAGGTCGCAGCATCGAGCGGTCGTTTTCGGGCATCGAAAACAAGAAACCGACGGAGCTTGGCCATGAATCGCCTAAAGAAACTGGAAGACGAGATTTCTGCGTGGTACGAAGCATCGATTCATCCCTACCGTTTTGAAGATCGGCAATGCCCCTTCGGAAACGTCCAGAGAAAAGATCAGTGTGCCCACTCTGGCCGCTCCCGAACGGGAATGTACTCCGGGCGATATCTCAGGCGAACGCCCTTGGGTTTCCCTGTGGCTGCTTTTGTCAACTCGACTCTAAGCTCGTGACATTTGCCATCGAAGGCGGGAGGACTAAACCCGAGTTCGTAAGGATGGTGCAATTGCATCAAAATCGTGTCCAGTGACACGACCCCTTCGTAATCTTCGCGGCATGCAGATTGCTGGATATTCTTTGTGCATCCGATTCCATTGTGCTGACCAATTCCATGAATTTCCTCACAAATGTTTTTTCCTCGATATCGTTGCGCTGGTGGGCCGTATTGATCATTTCTGTTCTGGGAATCGCCGCGATCTGTATACGGGCTTTTGAAACTGAGGACGTGCGGGCAAGACGTGCCGAGCGGGACAAGAAGAAAGAGTTGCGGTCGTTGGCTGAGAGAATTTCGTCGTATGCGCACACCGTTCACCAGCGGTACCCGACTGGGGACGTGATCGTCAGCGAACGAGACTTGGCTGAAGAATTTCGGAAGCGACAGGATGTAGTGATTACCGCTCTCAACCTGCTGTTAAGCGAGCAGAAAGTCCAAAAGGCTCCCTTGAGTGGATATTGGAAATTGCACGTGTAAAGTTTCCCCGGGCGTCCAGTTTGAAAGGCGCGGGTTGGGACGGTCATCACACGTCAGTACGCCGTGAAGCTCTTTCCTTGCGTACCCCCCGGAGTCAGTCTTCGATTTCCACAGGGGATAACTTGGGCCCTGTCCTTCAGTTACGAGCGTTGACGCGATTCGTGACGAGGTGTAGGCTGGGGGAAATTCCACAAAGGTGAGCCAGAGAAATCTCTGGGAATCAGAGTAACCGAACAAAATCGGAGCCCTCTCCGGTGCGAGGCGCTTTGCGAGTCTGGTCGCATGGAAGGCGCTTCGACGCACACAGAAGTGGTAGGCGTGTGATGCTAGCCAAGTGCAGTAATCTTTCCTGCTCTGCTCCATTTCGCCATCTGCAAGACAGAACGATCGCCCTGCGTATCAGCAAAAAAGAAAACGAAGTTACCGGTTGCGTCACAAGCGCCACTTCATATTGTTCTCCTATGGGAATGATTTCCATCTCGTCAGAGCAGCAGGAAGGGTGATTTGCTCCTCGGCGTTCGCTTTCTGGACATCGCGGAGGTGCTGAACCCGTTGGACGTTGGACGAAGGAGAAGAGACGATGCCAGATGACTGGGATGAGCAGGGTGATGTGGTTGCGGCAGGGGCGAGTTGTCCGATTCCCGACTGTGGTGCGTTGGCGGTTACCTATAGGCCAACGGAAGACGTAGGACGTGCCGATTCCGAACCATGGGAGTTCACATGCCCGCGCTGCGGAATCGACTTTACCGTACCCGAAGTCGAACTAATTCTTCAGCCCGTACCCAAGGAATGGCTCGTGGCGAGGGGTCGCGTCGCATAGTCGGGTCAAGCAACGAGCGTCAACAGTTAACCTATCTTCGTGCCCACGAATTGTTTGAGCAACGCGGCAGAAACGATGGGCACGAACTAGGCGATTGGCTGCAAGCAGAGTCGGAGGTGACTCAACAGAAGGCGAAAGGAGTCGGCGCATAGTAACACCGGGTTGGCTTTCATTCTGAGCGTCTTCGCAGGCGGAAGCCGACAGATCGACGACACACGAGACCGAACCAACCAAGCTTTTTCGAGAGGAGGAAGTTATGACAGGATTGACCCGTTGGGACCCATTCCGTGAGTTTTCAAACCTACAACACCGCATGAACCGCATGAACCGTCTGTTCCGTGAGTCGTACAACCCCGAAGCCCCGGAGGAGGCGTTGAGCACTACCAGTTTCGCACCGCCCGCAGACGTCTACGAAGACGAGCACAACGTTACTCTGAAGCTTGAGGTTCCAGGCATCGACGAAAAAGACATTGATGTCCGTATCGAGGACAACACGCTCACCGTCCATGGCGAGCGCAAGATCGAGAAGGAAGAGAAAGAGGAAAACTTCCGTCGAGTCGAACGGCAATATGGAAGCTTCACCCGCTCGTTTACACTCCCCAGTTCGGTAGATACGGGACAAGTGACCGCCAACTATGACAAAGGTGTGCTGGAGATCACGCTCGCCAAGAAGGCCGAAGCCAAGCCTAAGCAGATCAAGGTTAACATTGGCGGCGACAAAACTCTCGAAGCTAGGATTCACGGCAAGGCCGCCTGAAAGCACTGTTTAGTTGTCAGTTGCGAATGATCAGAAACAAGAAACGGAGGCGACATCAGTCGCCTCTCTTTTTCGGATACGGCGATCAGAGGCGCTAAACAGGGCCAGCGGTTCCAGCTGTTTGTAGAAACCGATAACCGACAAGGATCGTTTCGCTGCCTCGGAAGTCCCGGATTTATTGTCCGAAAAGGAGCAGTAGTTGGTCCAAAGCTGAGCCAGCATTTGCAGAACTTGAGAGATCTCGGTGAGCAAGCGCACTGCCATCAGATCAGTCGCATATTCCTGCGCCTTAGCCAACCTCTCGGCAAATGCCCAGTCGAATCCTGGGGGAAAGGGAGTCTCGATGTTCAGCACTCTCCTTCTGCGACTGCGGAATCGTTCGGGATCCACACCTGTCTCCAGGAAGTAAATCGGGTGCCCGTAGATCCGCTGCCAGTCAGCGGAGATCCGCAACGCTATGCGGCCAGAGAATATGCGACGCCGGCACCCAGTCCAGTTCGTCCAGATTTACATCGATTCGCGGTCTGGCGGTTTTCATGCTGCCCCTGGACGGAGCGCGCCGTTGAGCGAGGACGACTACGAGAAGCTCAAGGCAGCGATTGGCCGGTTAATCGCCGGAAACTCACGGAGCACTAGACCGGAGATGAGGATTACTTCGATCTGTGAGGGACAACCGACCTCGCTAGATGGCGGGACAAAAAACGAATGCGCCCCAGACTCATTGAGTCATGGAACGCATCGTTTGAACAGCCCTCCCCCGAAGTCTGCTCATTTCCAAATTAACCTCTGTCCCCAACTTCGTAAATAGCTCCTGCGTGCCAAACCGCGCACTACTAGTGCCATAGGAGCATCCACTTTCGACCTGTAACATTCCGTGGGATGATAGGTTCTAAGCACTTACTAAAACCGGGAAGGCATCTCCGGGCTCGTCGCTTGAGCCTCAACCTCACTCTCCGGGACGTCCACAGGGCCAGTTTGAGGTTGGCACAAGAGCTTCGCAACCCCGCGTTTGTGATCCCACCCAGCCGATCACATGACATCGAAACAAAGATGATCACTCCCAGCATTCATCGGCTGTACACGCTGGCGCATATCTATGGCTTCGACTTTAGAGAACTGCTAGGCTGGTACGGCGTTCCGCGCTGCTAACGCTGCTAGAAATCCTTGGCCATCCAGCACCCCAATGCTCAGGACAGTGGAGATGTGGCACCAGGTTCTTAGAATGCGTGACATCGAAAGAACTCGAATAATTACTGTATCAACTGCTTTTTCGGCATTCGCAAAACTAAACCCCTCTTGTAGTCAGTGATCCAAACCGAATCGAACCCCCAGCGCAACGAGTCGCCGCCTTTGCCGATCCACTTTCTCACGACCTTGTTTGTGCTGGCGTCGATCCGACTGAGTGGCACGCCAAAAACCGTCGTCCAACGGGGTTGCCGCCGTAGCCAATGTCCCCACCGGGTCGCGGTATGCCAACTGTGAATATGGTCACCTTCCTACTTTTCTCATCGACGCGGGTGACAGTTCCATCGCCTTGGTTCAATGTCAGACAGAGCCCCCGCCAGTAGTAAGAAACCGAGCTTCGATCCCACGGGTCTCGACTCCACAGCTTCGCAACTAGCGGCGTCCACGGCAGTCAGAACATTGTTCTTGACTCCCGTGATCCAGACAACGCCGTCACTGAACAACGGGTTGTAGGAACCGGGCGAGATTGAAGTCGTTCGGCGAACGCTGCGGATAGCAGCAAAGCGAAGGTTGCGGCAAGTAGTCGGTTCATGACTCACCTCGTGCCTGCGAAAATTAGATGCTCTCACAAACCCAGGCGTCAACTGAGATGCCGACTCGCGGGAAGGCTGCAACCGTGAGGAGTCGAACAGATCGTTGTCGGATGAGCCGAAGCTGGCGCTCAGGCACGAGTTGACCACCAGAGAAGCGCAATGAACAAAGCCTGCATCGGAGTCCGCAACCAAAGCGGCGTTGCCGGCTTGTCGCGCAGAGTGACGCCCTTCTGTGCCGCGTTGACGTTGGCGATAAACATCCCTATCAGAAGAGCGATGAGGCAAACGCCCGCAAGCCTGCGAAATTCCGGCAGCACCAGTCCCGTCGCTCCGAGAAGTTCCAGAACACCAGTGATGTACACAATCAGCAGGGGGCGCGGAAAATAGGATGGGATCATCCGTGCTAGATCATGTTTCATCTTGTTGAAGTGAGCCGTCGCGGTGAAGAAGAACATCACTGTCAGGGCATACAGAGCGGAATTCTGCCACGAGGCGAGAGCCTGCACGCCGGCCGCGCCGATGGCTCGAAAGATCAGCCACGACACGAGCAAGACGATGAGAACGAGCATAGGAAAGCCCAACTACAGCAAGATCAGTCTATCCCCAAATATTGTTTTCGATGACCCGCGCCAGCGTCCTTTCGTCGCGGATTAACGTTTTGTAACCCCTCGTGTAGTGATCTCCCGCCCAGAATTCATGACTTTCTCCACACGCTCTGCTCCCCTCAACTCCTCAGCTGGCGATCCGCCTTCATTTTCAGATAGCGGTCAATCAGGTGCAGGTACTCTGACCACGGTGCACGACGAGCGCCAGGGACCGAACTGCCCAAGCTGAGTCGAGTTCATCCCTCAAGGAGTATTCGTACTCTATCTTTTTTAGCGTCTCCAACGCTGGCTACATCGAAGCGGGAGCCAGCAGGAGAATGGATGGCAACCCGGACTGGTTCGAGTGCACTCCCCGGTAGAGGACGAACTCCTCGTCCTTGCGGAGAACCTCGAGCACGTATTGAGAGAGGTCTGCGATCATTGTGCTCCTACTTCAAGGTGTTTCGTCTGTAAACAATCGCCATACGCTACGTCGCCCCTGGGTGAATCGTTGGTTATTGATTCTCCTGATGATGCCTTACCGATATCCAAGTCAATTCCTCTGCTAGTGCAGCCCGGTAGGACCTCGAACATTTGCAAACGTAGTTTACTGCGGATTCCTGGCGGGTGGAAAAAGATAGGGTACGCGCATGTTCGCTTTGCGGCCGCGAGCGAGGACGTACTGGGTGTACTCCGAACGGCGTGGAAACGGCGCATGCACAAGAACGCAAAGACAAGCGCTTACAAGTCTGGCGAGCGGAAGGAAATTGGCGAGGCCGGCTGCCACCTCATCCTGAATATAGGTGACCGATTGAGCGATCTGGATGGCAATCCACAGGCGGAGCGCTCGGTGAAGTTGCCGAATCGGTTTATTACATCCCGTAGTTCACTTTGTAGTCGGCTCCTGTGGAATCGCTTCGCCGTCGGACCGGGGATCGGCGCCGGCGAAGTTCACATTGCGCTTGGTTTCTCTCACGACTGCCTCGCCCTGTCCCACCGTGAACGAAAATGGCTCGAGCAGTTCAATCTGATGCCCGCGCTTGGTTAGTTCGTCTCGTACAGATTGAGGAATCGTGTTTTCCATCTGCACGTCACAACCTTCAAATGTTGTTTTCGTAAATCTTGGCTGCTCCAGCGCCGCTTGCACATTCATTCCATAATCCACCACGTTCGCAACAAACTGCGCGTGCGCCTGCGCCTGGTTCCACCCTCCCATGATGCCGAAACCAATATGAATGTCGTCCTTCTCCATGAATGCCGGAATGATCGTGTGCAGAGGCCGCTTGTGTCCGGCCAGCGAATTGGGGAGCCCCGGCGTCAACTGAAATCCCGCACCGCGGTTGTGAAAGGAAAAACCGAGGCCGGGAGCGACCATTCCAGTGCCATAGCCCCCGTAGTTACTCTGGATCAGAGAAACGATATTTCCATCTTTATCGATCGCCGAAAGGTAGATCGTCGAATTGCCATACGCGTTGAGCCTCTTCTCGATGTCGGAAGGAACAACTTCGCACTCGGCCTTATCCATTTTGATGAGCGCCGCACGCTGCTTCGCCAGGTCCTTCGAGAGCATCTCCTTCACCGCAACCGGCGTGAATCGCGGATCGCCGACATATTTATACATATCCGCGTAGGCCAGCTTTTTCGCCTCGATCATGACTTGCAGAGCATTCGCGGAGTTGTGCGGGTACTGTCCAAGCGGAAACAGCTCCATGATGTTCAACATCGTTAATGCGGCAATTCCTTGCCCATTGGGTGGAAGTTCGTAGACGGTCCATCCGCGATATGTCGTCGAGATCGGCTCGACCCACTCTGGTTGAAAATCGCGAAAATCTTCGAGCGTGTGCGTACCGCCCTGTGCCTGCAGGAATTTCACCATCGTTCCGGTCATCGGGCCGTTGTAGAACGCATCCCGGCCATGCTGTGCCACCTGCCCAAGCGAATTGGCAAGCGCCGGATTCTTGAATTCATCGCCCACCTTCGGAGCCACGCCGTTGGGCAGATACGTCTCTTTGTAGCCCGGCTGCTGCATCAAACTCTTCGCGACCCAATAGCGTGCGTTCCTCTCAGCCAGCGGAAATCCGTTCTGTGCGTAGTAGATCGCGGGGGCGAGGATTTCGGAGAAAGGCATCGTCCCGAAGCGGCCGCGCAAGGCATCCCATCCCGCGACGGCACCGGGAACGTCGATGGTTTCCACGCCAATGGGATTGATGTGATCGACGCCGTGCGATTTCAAATATTCGATGGTGAGCCCTTTCGGAGCCCAACCGCTGGAGTTCAACCCATAGAGCTTCCCGGTCTTCGCGTCATAGTAGATTGCGAACAGGTCTCCGCCCATGCCGTTCACATATGGTTGCACTACACCCATAACCGCGTTTGCGGCGATTGCGGCGTCGACGGCATTGCCGCCCTGTTCCAGAATGTGCGCGCCCGCCTGGGAGGCGAGAAATTGCGGCGCGGCTACAATGCCCAGCTTCGTCACAACCATCGATCTTCCTTGGCCAGGGACGGAGGAAAACTGCTGAGCCGCAACCGTGGAACAAAGCGAAATCGTGAGGACAGCCACAATAGTCTTCATAGGAAGGGTCCTTTCAGAATCCTTTGCGATTGATGCAACCCCTATTAAGGATCGACATTCTTGCGAAGTTTCGTCTTGCATGAAATTAAGAGTTTACTTGGATATTTCGCAATGGCGGGCTTTCGTGCATCATGGGTTTGATTAAATAAAGTAGAACGGTAGTGTTCATCGTGCGAATCGTCGTTGTCGGGGTGATTGAAATTGAATCCCTTGGTCGCTTGCCCCCACCACCATCACGCGTTCGCGTTTCGCCCTCTGGCACACGCCTGCTCCCGGACAGGCATCCACCACAACATCTTCGCTTTGGCCTGTTTCGAGTCGGCGATCACGCAAATAATGTCCGGCGCGCCCCAAAGCCCCGAACCGATAAAAACCGCCCTTGCCGTTATCGAACGCGCCAGAATTCTGCCGATAGTGGAGATCCCTTTTTAACGCAAAGTAGTCGAGGATTTGCCGCTGAAGGTCAGATTCTTTCATCTCCTTTCGTATTTTTCTAATTATACGTAGGGCGAACATTCGACGAAAGGTGTAGAATTTGGTCGCTATGGCCCGGCGACCTGATCCGACGAAGCGCGAGGACATGATGACGGCTGAAGACCTTAATGCACTCCGCTACAACCTGGCACATATGAGCGAAGCGGCCGTCCTGGACTTCTACCAGCAAGCTTACCGCGCGTGCCGCATCATCAATAGCCGCACCTTTCCCACTGCTCGTTCTATCCAAGAACTCGTCCAGGCATGGAAGCATTTGAGGAATTGGCGATAGGGGCTACCTCATCACACTGCGCGCCAATAGCTTACGTCCAATAGGTTCAGCGCACCCAATACAGCTCGCTTGTCCACAGTTGGTCATCGGCGGAACTACCGTTGAGTTCCGGGACTTTGGCGTCGGTCCTTCCCGTGCCTGTTCACGACGACGTCGGGCATGTGATTATCCAAATTATGGGCAGGATGCACTAACTATTTGATAGTAGTGCATCCTGGCACAGGGGAGACACAATGAAACACTTCCAGACCCATATGCTGATTGGCTGTAAAACAGCAGAATCCGCTGCAGCCATGGTGCACTTTCTTCCGCACCATTGGCGATCGCCAGGAAAAGGGAGCGGGTGCCTAGTGGCGAAATACCGATCTCGGCGTAGTCCAGGCAAGAGGTTGCAGAGAGAATTAGGTTAAGCTTACGGCATGAAACCGTTTGTAGAAAAGCGCGCTTTGACGATTACCACTCGCCTCCTGGCGGCGTACCTCAACCGCCCTACCAAAAGCT
>DATNLE010000358.1:0-2148 GCA_035603035.1 Candidatus Acidiferrales bacterium
AAGGATTTCCGCCCGTCTTTTCCATCAGGAGTTGCGCCAGTGGCTGTGCCCTCTCCCGCTGACAGTGAAGGGCCTCGGCAACCAGCGTCTCGGTGTTTTCCTGGTCAAGAGGCGCCAGGACTATCTCCTGAACCCTTACATTGCCCGCTCGGATTGTGTCGAATGCTCGTGCGAGAGGGTGACCTTGACTGACTTCGTTTTCCCGATACGCTCCGATTACGAGCAGGTAGCGAATTCCCGAATGGATAAACAGGTACTCAAGGAAGTCCAGAGTCGCCGAATCGACCCACTGCAGATCGTCGAGGAACAGTGCAAGCGGGTGCTCTTTACGTGCAAACACGTTCAGTAAACGAAGAAGTACCATCTGAAAACGGTTCTGCGCGTCCTGTGGCGGCAGATCCGGGCGGGGAGGCTGTTCCCCGATGATCAGTTCGAGTTCGGGGACGAGGTTGACGATCAGATGGCCGTTCGGCCCAACCGCATCCGCAAGGGCATATCGCCATTGGTCCATTTCCGCTTGGCTCTTGACGAGGATCTGCCTCATTAGGGTCTGGAAGGCCTGTGCCAGGGTCGCATACGGGATGTCCCGCTTGTACTGGTCGAACTTTCCGGCGGCGAAGAGGCCTCGCGGCGGAACAAGCGCCTTGTGCAGCTCGTTCACCACTGAGGATTTGCCAACGCCGGAATAACCGGATACGAGCACGAGCTCGGGATTACTCTGAGCCACGACCCGATCGAAAGCCGCAAGCAGAGCATCGACCTCGCGCTCCCGCCCGTACAGCTTCTCCGGGATCAGCAATCGGTCCGACGAGTCGTGCGCGCCGAGAGCAAATGAATCGATGCGACCATGCGACTGAAATTCCGTCAGGCACCGCCGAAGATCGGCTTCCAGGCCTGCGGCCGTCTGGTAGCGCTCCTCGGCGTTCTTGGCGAGGAGCTTCATGGATATGGCAGACAGCGCCTCGGGAACTGCGGCACGATCGCCAGGCGGTGCCGGTTGGCGCGCAATGTGGCAGTGGACCCACTCCAGAGGGTCGGCGGCGGAAAACGGCAACATACCCGTAAGCATCTGGTACAGGGTGACGCCCAACGAGTAAAGATCGCTGCGGGTATCAATCGAGCGATTCATGCGGCCGGTCTGCTCGGGCGCCATGTAGGCGAGGGTACCCGCGATGATTTCCGGTGGCGCGGGCACCTGACGTTCATGCGGCAGTTGGGATGCAATCCCGAAACCGGTGAGCCATGCGTTGCCATCGCCGTTGACCAACACATTTGCAGGCTTGATGTCCTTATGTATGAGGCCGTGCCCATGAACCCCGCCGAGAGCTTTCGCCAGGCCTATGGCGATGCGCAGGACGCGAGTCAGATCGAGCGGTTGCGCCTGATTCCGCTCAAGGACCAGATCCAGGGGCTCACCGCCAGGGTCCTCAAGTACGAGGATCGTCCGCCCTTCGTGACGCGTGAGCGCCAGCGGCTTGGCTGCCCACGCGGGATCGAGTTCCACCGCGAGCGAGTATTCGTGCTCAAGCCGCTTGAGACCCTGCGGCGACGGCCGTTCTGCGGCGAGTCCCACTGCCAGGACCAGCGGTAAGTTGCCGCGCTGCCGGCCCCGATAAAGCGTAAAGTCCGCGCCTTCCCGGAGGACTTCCAGCAGGTACCCAGAAGGCTCTATCACGGAGGGCAATCTTGTCGACACAGCTCCACCACCTTAAAGTATTCATTTTGACAGCTTTCGGGCCCGGAACTTGAATTGGTTCTTGCTAATCTTCAGGGTCTTGATTTTGTATTCAAGAGTGGATGCGGGAATGTGGAGCTTGGCCGCTGCCCCAGACGGCCCCGCGATCCGGCCTCTGCTTTCTGCTAGCGCGGCTTCGATGATTTCTCGCTCTCCACGGGACTCGCCTTCCAGCGGTCGGATCACTTGAACCTGAGATGGCGGTTGAGACGATTCTTTTGAAAGCCACGCTTCATCGACGGAAAAGATATCACCGGAGCTGACAATCACAGACCTTTCGATTACGTTCTGCAACTCGCGAATATTGCCTGGCCAGGAGTAAGACTGAAGCAGATCGAGGCTCTCTTTGTTGACCGTCTGAAAATTCTTTCCTGCCTTCCTTGCGTAGCGATCAATGAAGTACTCGACGAGCA
>DATNLE010000370.1:0-36038 GCA_035603035.1 Candidatus Acidiferrales bacterium
AGGGATTCCCTCTCCCCTGTTGCATCGCAAGAAGCAGGGCTTTCAGCTGCCGTTGGTGGAGTGGATGAGAAACGACGTAAAGGACCAGTATCTTCGTGTGCTGCTGGAGCCGCGTACACTGCAGCGTGGATATTTCAAGCCGGAGGCGGTCAGGTCGTTGGTGAATGAGCATGTGTCCGGGCGGCGGAACCGCTCCGGGCTTTTGTGGAGGATGCTGGTGCTGGAATTGTGGCACCGCAACTTTATGGAGTCGCCTGACCGTTGGGCGGCGCGCCAGCCGTCTTCCACCGGAGTTTCCCAGGACGTCCTCAGCACCCCGACTGCCGCGCCTCCAGCATTGGGTGCGTTAGCGCGTCAAGGCAGCGAGATTTGAGCTCGAGAATCGGAGAGCTGATGCCAGGAGCCGCGCCACCAGAGGTGGTGAGCGCCGGGGCAAGCAACCTGCGAAGCAAGGCTCCGGTGTTTGTGCTGGGATGTCCGCGTTCCGGGACCACTCTGCTCTATCACATGTTACTGTCAGCCGGGAACTTTGCCGTCTATCGCGCGGAATCCGAGGTTCTGCACTTGTTGGAGCCTGGTTTCGGTGATTTGGGCGTTCTTAAGAACCGAAAGCGCCTCATGCAGTCGTGGGTCAAGAGCCGGCTGTTTACGGCCACAGGATTGCCGGAAGGACCGCTGGAAGAGCGGTTGACCGCGGAATGCCGAAACGCGGGAGATTTTCTCCGAATCGTGATGGAAGAAACCGCCCGGCGGCAAGGAGTGGAACGCTGGGCAGAGTGTACGCCTGATCATATCCTCTACCTTGCGCGCATAAAGGAAACAATCCCCAACGCACTGGTGATTCACATTATTCGCGACGGCCGCGATGTGGCTCTCTCCATGGAGAAGCAGGGATATCCGCGGCAATTTCCCTGGGATCGTTCACCCCGGCGTATGGCGGCTGGTTTGTACTGGGAATGGATTGTCCGCAAAGGACGTGAAGACGGCGAGCGGCTGGGCCCCGATTACGTTGAGGTGCGTTATGAAGATCTGGTCGAAACACCGCAGAAAGTTTTGGACCACCTCGCTACATTTGTTGGGCAAAAGTTGGATTATGAGCAGATCCGGCGAGTTGGCATCGGTTCAGTTAGCGAGCCAAACACCTCGTTCAAAACTGAATCTGCGGACGGCCTCAGTCCTGTAGGACGTTGGAAAAAACATTACACTCCCGAGCAGATCGGGGTGTTCGAAGAGTTATTGGGCGATGGCTTGCGAGACCTTGGCTATTGTCCGTCAGGCCCGGTGCGAAAAAGACCCATCAGCCTGGGGATCATGAGGGCGCAATATCGGGCATCGTTCAGTGCCAAGCTTTATGCCAGGGCCAGGACGCCCCTGGGAAGACTTTTTGTGACCCGCGACCTATCCAAAGTATAGGGCGGATTTTAGGCATTCGTGAAAGAGCCATCAAGAGTTCTTCAAATCGGAAACTATCCCCCGCCAATGTGCGGCTGGGCCATGCAGCTCAAGCTGGTGACGGAAGAGTTGCGCCGGCGCGGGCATATCTGCGAAATCCTGAAGATCAACGAGGGCCGCCAGGTCAAAAGCTCGGAATACATCGATGTCCAAAGCGGTACTGATTATGTGAGAAAAATCTGGCGCTATGCCTGGCGTGGATTCCGTTTGAATGTGCACGTAAACGGAATGTCGAAAAAGGGATACGTGCTCGCCATGATTGCGGCGGTGGCCGGCCGCATGGTCAACCGTCCCGCGCTGGTGACTTTTCACGGCGGGCTTTCGCAGCTCTACTTTCCCCGACGCGACAACGGTCCTTATCAATGGGCCTTCTACGCTCTCTTTCACACGGCAGGAGCGATCGCTTGCGACAGCCAGCCCATCAAGGAGGAGATTGTACGATATGGGATCCACCCGAAAAAAATAGAAATCATAGCAACATTCTCGCCGCAATATGTGCAGTTTGATCCCGCGAAGCTTCCCGACGAAGTGGAGGAATTTCTGACTGCGCACTCCCGCGTTGTGCTCTCCTACCTGTCATTCCGGCCAGAGTATGGGCTGGAGAGTTTGCGAGAAGGCATAGCCAGTTATCGGGCGCGGTATCCGGACACAGGATTTGTCTGGCTGGGATTCCCTGACAAGGAAGTGGCAGCGGCGGAGAAATTTGTTGAGGCCTGGTCGAAGGAAGAGCGCGCCAGCCTTCTGCTGCTGGGAAATTTGGCGCACGATCAATTCCTGACGCTGTTGAGCCGCAGCTTCATCTGCTTGCGTACCCCGGCGTGCGACGGTGTCGCCGCTTCAGTGCTGGAGTCGATCGCGCTGGGAGTTCCGGTGGTCGCCAGCGAAAACGGTCGCCGGCCCGTCGGGGTCCTCACCTACGAGGATGCGAACCCGGCGGACATGGTGGCCAAGTTGAGTTACGTGACCGAGCATTACTCGGAGGTGAAGGGCGCCCTTCGTCTGGAATCGGGTGACGACAACATCGGCAAGATGGCGGACTGGGTCGCGAGCGATTAAGGCACGAGTTATTTAAGGTGCGACCCCCTTGGTCGCAGCCAGCACGGCGTCAACGTCCGCTCCGATGTCTTTGCCGTCGGAGCCAGCCTTTCGATAATGGCTGGAGGGGCGAAGGTGATAGTCCCCTCCGACTCCTTCGCGATAATCGACAAAGCCCACGGCTTTCCAGTCCTTGGGAAAAAACTGTTCGCAGCTCTTTAGAGCACCGCAATGCGGCGTCTTGGGATAGGGGTCGCCGGGCAAGTTAGCTTTGTCGTTGGTCTGGACGATCACATTGTTGGTGAGAATCCACGATTTCCCAAAGCAGCGCTCCATCATTCCAACCGCGCCATCCGGCCCCATACACGTGGGCCGGCCCCCGCCCGGGGGAAAGACACGAATGCCGCCGTCGCCAGAACCCACCAGGTTATTGCGAAAGACGAAGTTTTCGACCTGCACCTGGGGACCATCGGAGGTGACGAGAATGCCCGTACCGGTCGGAAATCCGGTGTTATGCTCGATGACCACATCGTGGGGCCAATTCTTTTCCTGGTCGGTTCCGATGGACCAAAGCCACCCATTAGTACAGCAATCGCCGGGAAAATAGGTTTTCGTGTTGACGTCCTCGAAGATATTGTCGTGAACATTCACGTTGGCGATTTCGCCGGATAGGAAGCGGCAATGTCCGGTGCCATTTCCCGACTCACCCCGGCAGGTGCTTGCCAAGGTCGCAGCAATGGTCATGCCGTTCACTGTGTGGCGAAGGATATTGTCGCGGAACGTCAGGTCTTGCACCGTACACGCAGGACACTGGCCGTACTGATTCTTGGGCGAAAGCAGGATTGCTGTGCCTTTCTGGCCCTGCGCCCAGTTGTTTTCGAAGATGTTTCCCTCGATCAATTCTCGTGTCGAGTTCTTAGTCTCATAAAGATTTTTTACTGCGAACTGAGTTCCAAAAAAGCTGGAATGCTTATGCCACCAGGTAAGCGGTTTAAATACGTAATTGTGACGAAACTCGATGTCGGACAAAGTGGTATCGGCATGGCCCCCGCCCCAGAGTACATTCTCGCCCGCCGCTTCCAGGAAGTTGTTAACGATCTTGACCGGCCCAATCCCGCTCACCGAGCCGATGGCGGAGGAGTCTGCTCCGTTGGCGGAAGTTTTGGAATGGATGTCAGAAATAAAAGAGTCGACAATGGCAATGTAGGAACTGGCTTCGAAGACCACTCCCTTCACGTCTTCACCCGTCGGCGAGCCGTGGATCCAGCAACGATCGAAAACAATATGGCTGGCATCTTTCAAGATTACGATATTCCAGAAGCCACCGGCTGGACCGTTTGTGCCTGTGTCGGCGATCTCAAGACCAACGAAGCGGTAATGATTGGCGCCAGCCTCGTTGCTGACGATCTTGTTATTGCCCTTGGAACCGCCGATTCGAGACATTACATTTTGCGCCGAATCGCACGGAGATGCCGGTCGGCCAGGAAGAGATGCGATCCCGGCATAGCATGGGCTGATGCGCGTGCCTTCGCCGGGCAGGCTCGAGTCCGGACTGGCGGTCCGAACAACGATCCAATGCTTCTCGTCACACGGTTTGGAGGGCAGCGCGAAGGAGCCATCGAAGCTAGCGGCCGGCTGGAGTTCAACGATGTCACCGCACGCGGCACGGTTCAGGGCCGCCTGCACGGAGTCGCCCGCTGTGAGCTTCCATACCTTGCCGGGGGCGGGAGTGTCGGCCAGGGAGCTCTTAATATAAACTCGTGGCAGCTCCGCTTGACCGTCATGGCTGCCGGGACTTTGCGCGGCTACCGGCAGGGCAGCGACGAAGCATATATTAAGCGCCATGAAGAATCGCAAGTTATTTAGATAGTGGCACATGCAGGCAATGTCCTCAACTCTGCTTCAGGAGTGGGGCACCTACCAATGTAGCATATTGGCCTCCCTGCCTACCATTTCTCGTATTTCTCAACTCCGGCTGGCGGACGATTCTTAAAAGATTTTAGATCTCTTTGAGTGGGCCTTTTGAGTGTTTGCCCTGGCGAGTCTGATGGGTCACAATATTAAGCTTCGTTGTCGAAAATGGAGGCTGGAGATGGATCCAAGGGATAGTCACTTGTCGGAGCGCGATCGGGCTGAGATTGAACGCAGCGCGGAGGAGGCGCGGAAAATTGTTCTTAAGGAAGTTGATCGCTCGCAGATTGACCGATACCTGAACCCACCTCGTGATACGCCCTTTGCGCTGGAATACGCGTTTTATTTGCTTGGTGATATCCGGGGTAAGACGGTGCTTGACTTTGGCTGTGGGACTGGGGAAAACGCGGTTCCCCTGGTTAAACTCGGAGCTCGGGTGATAGGGATGGACATTTCACCGGACTTGATTGCGTTGGCCCGGAAGCGCCTCAGTGATGCCAACCTGGAGGCGAGGCTCGAGGTTGGATCAGCTTACGATACCGGCCTCCCCGATGAATCGGTGGATGTAATTTTCTGTATCGCCCTGATCCACCATCTTGATATTGCGCGGGTGGTAAGAGAAATGCTGAGGGTCCTCGCCAGAGATGGCGTCGTCATCCTGCAGGAACCAGTTCGGTTTTCCCGGACGTATTCCTTTCTGCGGAGCCTGCTACCTGCCCACGAGAACATTTCGGAGTTCGAACACCCTTTAACCCGCGAGGAGCTGGGCGCTCTGACAGAGGGTTTTGAGGTTCAAGAACCACGATATTTCAGGCTTCCATTCGTACCGCTGGTTTCCCGAATTGTTCCGGCGGTGGGCTCCGCCGCGTGGAGGTTCGATCACTGGATCCTGCGAAACTTCCGACCGGTCGAACGCTATGCCACAGTTGTAACCATGAAGCTACAGAAATAAGCGCGTGCCGTTCAACATGGACAGCGAACACCGATTTTCTCCATGCCATCACAGCACTCCAGCTGTGGCAGTCTGCATAGCATCGACATCGGCGCCAGGGTCTTTTCCGTCGGTGCTCGCGTTCCTCTGAAGGCTCGTCGGGAGCAGGTGGTAGTCGCCACCGTTCCCGTTGTTGTAGTTCACGAAGCCCACCGCATCTGGACTCGGCTCTTCGAAATTTCCCGCAGGGAACGGCGCCCCCGGAAATTTGGGCGACTTCGACGTCGAGGAGTCTGCGAATACATTTCCGGTCGCGGTCCAAGAGTTTCCCATGCAGCCGTTCAAAGCGCCGATCATGCCGGTTCCATTTTTCGGGCTGCATGCCGGTGCGTGGTTGCCCGGCGGAACTGCACCGAACCCGCTGTTGCCGGAGGTCATCAAATTGTTTTCGAGCGAAAAATTAGCGATGACTTGCGGTGTTCCGCGGATGGTGACATAGCCCACACCCCAGCCGACAGGAAAACCGGTGTTGTGTTCGATGCGGATATCGTGGGGCCAATTGCTGGGCTGGTCGGTACTGATGGCAAAAAGGAATCCATCGCTGCAGCAATCACCCGGCGAGTAGGTAGATTCATTGATATCGTCAAGAAGATTGTCGTGAAGGCTGAAATTGTAAAGCGCGCCTGACAAGTAGAGGCAATTACCCGTCCCGTTGCCGGACTCGCCCGGACACGTGGTGGCATAAACGGAAGCCATCCCAATGGCGTTCACCGCGTGGCGAACGATGTTGTAGCGGAAAATAACGTCGTGAACCGTGCACTCCGGACATCCCCCATACTGGTTCTTCGGAGCGAAAAGAATGGCGGTACCCTTCTGGGCCTGCGCCCAGCTGTTTTCAAAGATGTTCCCTTCGACCAGTTGGCGGATGCCGGTTTTGCTTTCGAAAAGATTCTTAACCTGAAACGCTGTGCCGAAATACGATGGGCTTGACGCCCACCAGGTGAAGGGCTTGAACATGTGGTTGCGGCGCATTTCTACGTCGGTCACGTTGGCGGTGGAGGTCCCGCCCCCCCAAAGAACATTCTCCCCGGCGGCCTCCAGGAAATTGTCCACAATCTTGACCGGCCCGGTACCGGTGACCGAACCAATTGCCGAAGAATCCGCTCCTAGGCCCGAAAGCTTCGAATGGATGTCAGAAATGTAAGAGTCGACGACCGCGATATAGGAACTGCCGGAAAATTCGACGCCTTTGATATCTTCTCCAGTGGGGGAGCCATGGATCCAGCAGCGATCGACAATTATATGATCTGCGCTGGTCAGCATGATGAGGTCGTAATAGCCACCGGCCGAACCATTGGCTCCAGTGTCGGCGACTTCCAGTCCTACCAGCCGATAGTAATTGGCTCCAGGATCAGTGCCTATGATGTGGCTAGCCTTGGGCAAGCCGGCGACCCGCGCCATCACATTGCTGGTGGAAGGGCAGCTTAAGTCTGGACGGCCCGGTAGCGACGCTACTCCTGCGTTACAGGGCGTGGCGCGAACGCCTTCTGGCGGCAGACCCGTAGCAAGAGCGCTGCTGCGAATGGTGATGTAGTGGTTGGCGTCGCAATTCTTTGCCGGAAGAATGAATCCTGGATAAGTTTGACCAGCCTGAAGCACAAGCGTGTCTCCGCAAGTTGCGTTATCGAGCGCGGTTTGCAGCTTGGAATTAGTCGAGATTTGAGTCACAGTTCCCGGCGAAGGGGTTGAGCTCTCATCGGTCTGATAACAGGCCGTGGGCGTCGAAGCCGGCCCGTCGACTGATCCGAAGTTCGGCATATCCCCGGCATTGCAATAACGATTGTCCGAGCCAGAAGGCGGAGTAGGCCCAGGACCGGGATTGCCATTCGATGAAGATGACGAAGCAATTGCCAGAGTCGCGATGCCCTGAACCAAGGTGTTAGCCATGCTGGTGGCGACGATGTGGATAAGGCTGCCGGGCTTGGCATTGGGCGCGGTGAACAGTCCATTATCGGTTATGACTCCGCCGGTGGCAGACCAAGTCACCCCAGTATTGCTGGTATTGGTTACCACTGCCGAAAACTGCAGTGGCGTGCCCGGCGCTATCGTGGAAGTTCCAGGGGTGACCTTAACAACTGGGATCGACGATGGCTTCGCTGCCGGGTTGGACGCAGCGGTGGCGGCGGGCGTTGTCGCGGAGGAGCATCCTACGGTCGCGAGCGAAGGCAGCAAAATGATTCCCGCTAGGGCTAACTGCCGACAGGCAGAGACGGAGTGGAAAACTCGCAGAAACTTGGGGCAGCTCATTTTGTACCTCGAGACGAAGATTCGAACCAATGCACGTATGGCAAAAAGCCGCGTGCCTACAGTCCGAACCTTAGATTGGGATGGTTTGAAACGACAGATAACGACGGTCCGTGGCCCTTAACGGCGAAGCGGTACATCTCTAAAGGCTGATGAACTAAGGAATAGAGACTTCTTCAGTTTCTTGAAACGTTCCGAGCGCTCGAGGAAATGATCACCTCTTGCAGGGTGCTTGCAAAATCATTCGCCACTATCGTCCAGCTGTAGTTTTCCTGGACCAGAGTTCTCGCTGCAGCCCCTAGTTGCTGCCGTCGCCCGGGATCGCGCAGCAGGGAGATCACAGCCTGAGCAAAATCATTAGGCGAGTCGGCCAGAACGATATTCTCACCCGACCGGACCGCGAGACCCTCGGCTCCCACCGATGTGGAAACGACTGCTTTGCCCATCGCCATGGCTTCGAAGATCTTTAGGCGAGTGCCACCCCCGATGCGCAGCGGGACAATACATACCGAGCCCCGCCCAACGAACGGACGAATGTCATCCACCCAGCCGGTAAGTCGAATACTCTTTTCAGACTCGGCCAAGGCTTGCAGTTTGCGCGAAGGGTTTCGGCCCACCACATCGAGAAACACTTCGGGCGAGTGTTCTCTAATCAAGGGAAGGATGGCATCGGCAAAGTAAAAAATCGCGTCTTGATTCGGAAGCCAGTCCATCGAACCGGTGAACACCAGAGAATTCGCCGTCTCCTCCCCCGCAAGGGGCTGGAAATATTCTATGTCCACACCAGTGGGGATGACGGTTAGCTTTTCAGCGTTCAGAAAAGCCGCAAAGGCATCACGATCGGTCTCCGATACTGCAAGCACGCGGTCGGCAAGTCGCAGATAACGCCGCTCGGCGGCTTCCATCTTTCGCCACTCCTGCCACGAAATTGCCTTCCAGATCAGGTTGGAAGCAACTTCATAGTGACGCCGCCAAATAGTAGCTTCCACGTTGTGCGTGAACAGTACCTTTGGAGTGGCACAGTCCCAGGGGATAACTCCCGCGGCCGCCATAAAATCGCAGAGGATGACGTCATAATTCTCCTGCTCGAGCAGCGCCCGCAGTCCGCGGCGTACTTCTGGACGGCAGTATTTCGTGATGCCGTAGGGCTCTCGCGAGAAAAGACGAAGGGCGTAGTCGCACATCTCCGCCAAGCTCTTCGGTGCGGGGATGCTCAGGGGCATAGTGACCACGCGATCAAACACGTGCTTCAGCTCAGCGTGCACGTCGGGACTGTGCGCAGCATAGAACGAAAACAAGGTTATGGAATGTTGGTGCGCCAACTGTCGAAGGATGTTGTAGCTGCGGATCTTTCCGCCGGTATCAGGAGGGACCAGGCCGCCAGCTTTTACCCACAGGATTTTCATGTCAGGAAAGGGCTACCAACAGATGCCTTCATAGTCACCGGAGGTTGCGGGGCGCGATTTTCGTTCGAGGTTTACCAGGTCGATGACTACGTGGTCGGGACGGAGGGACCGGCGCAACTCCTCGTTGTTCACTCCACGGGTTGCAATCACAATGACCTCCGCATCGCTTACCACTTGTGCCATGCTGGTCGAAAGCAGAGAGCCGATGTGGGGAATCACTTCTTCAATATACTGGCGGTTGGAACCGATTAAATGGCCCAGAGAGACGTTGTCGTCCCAGATTCGAATCTGCCGGCCCTCTCCCAGTAGACGTTTCACCAGTTGCACCTGCGGGCTTTCGCGCAAATCGTCAGTGGCGGCCTTGAAGCTCAATCCGAGCATGCCAATTTTCTTCTTGCCGGTCGCCAGCACCATGTCCAAGGCACGATCGAGGTGTTCTTCGTTGCTTGCAAGAATAGACTGAAACAACGGAAGATTGAGATCAAGTTCCTTGGCCCGGTAGCTCAACGCGCGCACGTCCTTCGGCAGACAGGAGCCGCCAAAGGCGAAACCAGGTTTTAGATAGGTGGGAGAAATGTTGAGCTTGGTGTCGGCCGTGAAAATCTCGACCACGGCTTCCGCATCGACGCCTAACTCTTTGGCCAAGGTGCCAATTTCATTCGCAAAAGAAACTTTTACGGCATGCCACGCGTTACAAACGTACTTAACCATTTCAGCGGAGCGGAAGGAGGTTTCAAATATCCGTCCCGGAACCCACTTGTAGACCTCGCGCAAAATGCCGCTGTGTTTCGACTCGGCGGCGCCAATAACTGTCATGGCAGGTTCCAGGAAATCCGCGACCGCCGTCCCTTCCCGCATGAATTCAGGATTCACGCAGACGCCAAAATCCTGGCCCAGCTTTTTTCCACTGGATTTTTCCAGAGCGGGGACAACTATGGTTTCCGCGGTTCCGGGCAAAACAGTGCTGCGCAGAACGACTAAATGAAATCCATTCTTTTTGTTCAGAACCTGTCCGATGTCGCGGCAAACTGGTTCAATATGACCAAGATCGAGTTTCCCATTCCGCAGACTCGGGGTACCCACGCAGAGGAAGGAAATCTCGCTGTTCAGCACGGCATAGGAAGAATCCGAAGTCGCGTGCAGCTGTCTGGCGGCATGGCTCTCGGCGATGAGATCGCTCACCTTGGGCTCGACGATAGGACTGCGGCCCGCTTGCATGGCTTCGACCTTGTCCGGGCTGAGGTCGACGCCAATTACGTTATGCCCCTGGTGCGCGAGGCAGGCCGCCGTGACCGTGCCCACGTAACCTAAACCGAAAACGCTAATCGATGGATTCATGCTGAGACGCTATTCTTTTCTACGCACCGACCGAGGATAAACTTACATAATGGTTTACGGCAAACTTCCGAGGAACTCTGGGCGGTCAAAACGTGGGGCGGTTCAAAGATCAAATGTCGGCAACACCCTTTTCCTATCCAGTAGATCAAACCACAGATAGTATTTAAGCACGGCGATGGGTTTTCGACAGCCGAGGGAAACACTGAGGTAATTAAAGTCTCTAATTCGACTAGGATGACTCTAAAGTGGGCGTGAGTGCAAACAACGCAACTTCGGCCGATCGCTTGGCAGAACCTGGTGCCGGGGGCAGTCGACTTTCTTTGCGTCCAAGGCGCAAGGTTTTTTATCTGCTCGACTCCCTTAACGTCGGCGGAACCGAAACGCAGGCCGTGGAGTTGGCTCTCCGTATTCCGGAATCTGGGTACGAAGTGACCTTGGGCTGCCTGCGCGCCCGTGGTCCATTGTTAGAACGACTTCAGGGAAGCCAGGTCGCCGTGCGTGAATTCCACCCCGAGGGCGGTATCGATAGTCCCGCCGGGTTCTACCAGTTGCTGCGGCTGAGCTGGTTCTTGAGGCGAGCGAAATTCGACATCGTGCACACCCATGATCTGTGGTCGAACCTGCTCGGGGTTCCGGCAGCGCGGTTAGCGGGAGTGCGGGCGATTGTTTCCAGCCGGAGGGATCTGGCAAACTTTGACTGGTACCGGAGTAAGCGTCGGGGATGGCTGCGGCGCATTCAAAATTTGGGGGGCGCTGTACTGGTCAATGCCACACCGATACGTGACGCGCTGATTGCTGAGGATGGATTTAAGCCGGGAAAGCTGCGCGTAATCCATAATGGAGTCGACATTGAGAAATTCCATACGAGTCGAGCCGAACGCGACGAACTGTTCCCAGGAGTTGGCAAGGGTAAACTTATCGTGCTGGTCGGGAACATGCATACGGATGTTAAGGGGCATCCGTGGCTGATTCGCTCCGCGCCCGCAGTCGTTCACGAGTTTCCATCTGCCCGATTCGTTCTGGCGGGAGACGGGGAACAGCGGCCCAGATTCGAGGAACAAGTTGCAAAGCTGGCTCTAGAGCAAAACTTCCTGTTCCTTGGTCGGCGTGCCGATATTCCAAAGATTCTTGCTTGTTGTGATATCGCCGTACTGCCTTCGCGGGCGGAAGGTCTGCCAAATGCAGTGCTGGAATACATGGCCGCCGGACTGCCAACCGTCGCAAGCCGAGTGGGGGGGAACAGCGAATTGATCGAGGACGGGGTGACGGGCTTACTGGTGCCTGCAGAGGATTCGGCAGCGCTATCAGATGCGTTGCTGGCGCTCCTGCGTGATCCGGAGTTAGCGCGTCGGATGGCGCAAAGCGGACAGCAGTTCACGATTCGAAATTTCAGCTTCGAGAGGCTGGTGCGCGAGGTGGATGAGCTATACAGCGAGCTACTGAGAGGCGGAGGAAGTCACTAGCCGATGACCCGGGCCTGGCAGTGGAATCATCGCGTCGATCGCCTGTTATCCATGGATCGACATGAGCTGTTGGATAGGTTGAGGCAGCGTCTAACGGCTCGCGCAGATGTACTGCGCTATCGCGGTGCTTCGGGTTTTGCCAGCAGCCCGCACCTGGGGCCGGGGGGACTCAGGGGGAGCTTTTTCTTTGCACCCACAGATGTTCCTGCGCTCTGCGCTGAACTGAAACGGATCTTTCCCCTACAAGCCAATGAGATCATCCTGCAGGCGGAAAGGATCTGCCATCACCATTTCGATCTCCTGGGCTATGAAAACCTGGACTACGGTGCGCAGATTGATTGGCACTGCGACGTCGTGCACGGCAAGCGCGGTCCGCGCAAACCGTGGTTCAAGGTGAAGTATCTCGACTTCAGGGAAGTGGGAGACTCAAAGATCACCTGGGAACTGAATCGCCATCAGCACTTTGTGACCCTCGCCAAGGCTTACTGGCTTACCGGCGGGGATAGGTTTGCGCACGAAATTTTTTCCCAGTGGGCGCATTGGCACGACCAGAATCCGTATTCCATAGGATTGAATTGGGCGAGCAGTCTGGAAGTTGCTTACCGGACCCTGGCATGGACTTGGACCTTTTTCCTGCTGCAGGATTCACCGCTTTACACAAGCGAACTGCGCAAACAATGGCTGAATGCTCTGAACCTGAACGGCCGCCATATCGAAACTTACCTGTCTACGTATTTTTCTCCGAATACTCACCTGCTGGGCGAAGCCATGGCCTTATTTTTTCTGGGAACTCTTTTTCCCGGGTCACGCCGAGCCGCGCGCTGGCAGCGACGCGGCTGGGAGATCCTGGAGCGTGAAGCCGCGAAGCAGGTAAGAAAAGATGGATTTTACTTTGAGCAGTCCACGTACTATCACGTTTACGCTCTCGACATCTTTTTGCATGCCAGGATTCTTGCCGGGCTCAATGAAGTTCCAATTTCTTTGGAGTTTGATCAGATTTTGCAAAGTATGCTGGAAGCTCTGGCGTTGATGGGTCGAGCCGGGATTGTACCCAGTATCGGGGATGACGATGGTGGAAGGATATTCGATCCTCGGCGTAATCGGCCTGAACACATGTTCGATCCTCTTGCCACGGGCGCAGTTCTGTATGGGCGCGGAGATTTCAAGTTCGTCGCCAGTGGACCGCGAGAAGAAACTCTGTGGCTGTTGGGAATCAAGGGCCTGGCAGAGTTTAGTTCTCTCGCCAGCGCGAAACCGTTTGCAAGTTCGACGGCTTTACGCGAGAGCGGCTTTTACCTGATGGCCTACGAAAAGTGCGGCCAGCAGTTGCAGATCGATGCCGGGCCATTGGGGGCAGGGAATGGAGGGCACGGTCACGCGGATGCTCTCAGCGTTTGCCTGGTTCGCAATGGACGAAATCTCCTGATTGATCCGGGTACCTTTGAATATGTGGGCCAAAGTGGTGAGCGGTCCCGCTGGCGCAGCACGGGTGCTCATAACACCATGCAGGTCGATCGACTGGACCAGGCAGAAGGCATGGGACCCTTCTCTTGGAAGAATTTTCCTCAGGTCAATGTCGAACAATGGATTAACGGCCAGCAGTTCGATTTGTTTCAGGGCAGTCACGACGGATATTCTCGACTGCCATCACCCGTAATTCATCACAGATGGGTGTTTCATCGAAAGGGACAATTTTGGTTGGTACGCGATCTGGCTGAAGGCCAGGGCACGCACCAGCTTGATATTACGTGGCACATGGGTCCCACTCTCTCGCCTGTCGCCTCCAAACAATGTGCATTCGCCGATGAACAAGGCAGTATGACATTGGTGACCGCCGAGGGCCACGGCTGGTCGGAAAGCGTACGCCGCGACTACGGGTCGCGGGCTTACGGGCACAAGCAGGAGGCAAGCGTGGTTAACTTCGGTGGAAGGATCGAGCTCCCCGCGGATTTTGTAACCCTGCTGATTGCAGACCAGGACGCGCACGCTCGCCTCGGAAGGTTGGTAAGACTCGGTGAATCGCAGGGGGGAATGGTTCGGGGATATCACTATTCCAGTCTCGGCCAGGAGCACAGTTTTTTCTTTGCTCTTCAGCCGGGCCCGTGGGTGCTCGGAGCATGGGCCAGCGATGCGAATTTTCTATATTGGTCAGTGGACCGCGAAAGAGAACAATACGTCCTGGTTTTGTGCGGCGCTTCCTACGCGAACGCCGCAGGGCAACGGGTGCTCACCTGTAGCACGCAGGTGCGCTATGCTGAAGTATTGAGCTCCGCGATGAAAGTTGACCTTTTTTCGTCTGATCCGGAACACGTTGTCGTGCAGGCGCCACTTGATCAGGTGTTGGCCGACGGGAACTTGATTTTGCCGGACAATGATCCCAAAAGAATGGGCGTGTAGTCATGTGTGGAATCTGCGGTGTCTTCCATCCCGAGCGGGCCCGGCAAGTGAACCGCGACATGCTGGTGAGGATGAATCAGCAAATTGTCCATCGCGGGCCGGACGATGACGGCTTCTTAGTCGAAGAAAACGCCGGACTGGCCATGCGCCGCCTCAGCATCATCGACATCCAAACCGGTCACCAGCCCCTCGGTAACGAAGACGGGACTGTTTGGATCGTTTTCAATGGCGAAATTTACAATCACCAGGATCTGCGGAAGGATCTTGAGTCTCGAGGACATCGTTATCGCTCGAAGAGCGACACGGAAACCATCGTCCATTTATACGAGGAATATGGAAGGGAATGCGTTGCGCATTTGCGAGGAATGTTTGCGTTCGCGATCTGGGACCGCAGGAAGCGCCGCTTGTTTATCGCCCGTGATCGCCTGGGGATCAAGCCGCTCTACTATTGCTTCGATGGCGATACGTTGCTGTTCGGCTCGGAAATAAAGACGATCCTCGCCTATCCGGGAGTGAGGCCACGGTTCAACGTGGGCGGTTTGGCGGAGTATCTAGCATTCGGTTATCTCGCTGGCGAAGCAAGCATGTATGCCGGCATTCAAAAATTAATGCCCGGCCATACCCTCACCGTGGACGAGCACGGCAATCTCGAGACTTCACAATATTGGGACCTGGATGTCAGAGTCGATGACGGAAGCCAGCCGCGCGAGTACTACGTTCAGCGCTACCGGGAACAACTGGAAGAGTGTGTGGCCAGCCACTTGATGAGCGAAGTGCCGTTAGGAGTCTTCTTGAGCGGCGGCCTGGATTCGAGCGCGATTGCAGCATTGACCACAAAAATCCGCAAAGAACCGATTGAGACTTTTTCAGTGGGCTATGGAGAGGAGGCCTATAGCGAACTTCCCTATGCCCGCACAATCGCAAAACATTTGAAATCCCAACACCACGAAGTCCATCTTAGCCGCGACGAGTTCTTTCAGACTCTGCCTCGATTGATCTGGCATGAGGACGAGCCCATCGTGTGGCCGTCCAGCGTGGCACTATATTTTGTGGCGCGGCTCGCCCGAGAACGAGTGACGGTCGTGCTCACCGGCGAAGGCAGCGATGAGACCTTAGGCGGCTACACGCGATATCCGTGGACTCTGCTGAATTCACGCATGGACACCGTTTACCGTAGGCTGACGCGGCCCGCTTTGCGTCACATGCTGCGCAAGGGAATTCAGTCTTTTCCGCTGGCCGCTGCTTCGAAGAGAAAACTGGAACATACATTTCTAGTGCGCGACGGCGCTTCCTGGCCTTCTTTCTATTTTGATAACTTCTATTCTGCATTTTCCGCTGCCGAGCAAGATGACTTGTTAACTCCCGAAACCAGACAAAGGGCGGGCGACGCTTATGCCGGTTCGATGAAGTACTGGAATCATTCTTCGGCTGACCTTCTGCACCGGTTGCTGTACACCGATATCAAGACCTACCTGGTAGAACTATTGATGAAGCAGGATCAGATGAGCATGGCCGCTTCGGTGGAAAGTCGTGTGCCCTTTCTTGATCATGCCTTGGTGGAGTTCACCGCGAGCATTCCTGCGAAATACGCGACACGGGGTATGGCGGGGAAGTGCATCCTGAAGTCGGCGGTGAAGGATCTGTTGCCCAACGCAATTGTGCACCGGCAGAAACTGGGATTTCCCACGCCTTGGGCATACTGGCTTGCTGGGCCAGCCTTGAATAGCCTGCGCAGCTGGTTAACGGAACCACGAACCCTAGAACGAGGACTTTTTCGCGCCGAGGCCGTTAGTCGGTTGTTCGATGAACACACGGCTGGACATCGCGATCATGGCAATCGTATCTGGCGTTTGCTGAATCTGGAGTTATGGCAGAGGATCTTTCTCGACGGCGAACCGGTCTCCGCCGTCAGCGTTTTCCAAGACACCTCTATGGCGCGATAAAAGATGGATTCATCCTCGACTTGCATTGCCTTACCCGAGTCGCTTAAACAAGCACAAGTATGCGAAGAAAGATAAAGCTCACCGCGCTCGCTCTGCTTAGAAGTGCCGGAGTTTTCCGCCTCGTGGCCAACAGCAGTTGGCGCCGACAGCGGCTGCTGATTCTCTGCTACCACGGGGTCTCTCTCGAAGATGAGCATCTTTGGAGACCTCAACTCTACGTGCAGGCAGAATTGCTGCAGAAGCGGCTCGAGATGCTGCGAAGCTTGGATTGCTCGGTGTTGCCGCTGAACGAGGGGTTGGAACGGCTGCGTTCCCGTGATCTGCCGCCCCGCAGCGTCGCCATCACCTTCGACGATGGTATGCATGATTTCTACAAGCAGGCCTATCCGCTGCTCAAAAAATATGACCTTCCCGTCACGGTTTACCAAACCACCTATTACACGTCTCAGGAAACGCCGATTTTCAATCTGATCTGCTCTTACATGCTTTGGAAAAGACGCGGGCAGCAGTTGACTGCGCCGCGGGACCTCGGAATCTCCGAAGCCATGGATCTGCGCACCGAACTACGTCGTCACCGGGTGGTGCGCAGTCTGATTGAACTTTCCCAACGCGAGAACCTGAGCGGATTGCAAAAGAATGAGCTCGCCGGACGGTTGGCCGCGAAGCTTGGACTTGATTATGCAGAGCTTGCCGCTAAACGTATTCTGCAACTTATGAATGCGAGGGAAGTGGCGGAAGTTGGATCGAATGGAGTCGACGTCCAACTCCACACACACCGTCACTGCACGCCGAAGGACGAAACCGCTTTCCGGAGGGAAATTACTGAGAACCGGGAAAAAATCCAAGCCTTAACCGGACGCGACGCGAGACATTTCTGCTACCCGGGCGGAGTCTACCAGCAGGAATTCGTCGGCTGGTTAAAAAAGGAAGATGTCGTCTCCGCCACGACTTGCGACGTCGGGCTGGCCGATCGGCACGACAATCCATATCTGCTGCCGAGATTGCTGGACACTTCCGCCCGCAGCCAACTGGAGTTCGAAAGCTGGCTCGGTGGAGTGGGCTCTTTACTTGTGGTGCATCGGGCCGCATTGCAGCGTTACATCGTGCGCGACGAATAGACGGGTTAGACTGAAAGTTCAAAGAGAAATTGTCGGCATAGCGTTCCCATGAGAGACTGGGCAAAAAGAGCGATTCTGGGCAGCGGAGCACTGCGGCTGGCGGAAAGTTTTCGTGGTCCGAGCGGGGCGATTCTGATGTACCACTCGGTTCTGCAGAACCCGTCGCTGCGGATCGACACATTTGGCGGAATCGCCCACTCCGAGTCCGTCTTCCGCCGACAGATCGAGTTATTGGCACGGGATTTTCATCCCATCAGTCTGGACGAAGCGGTCAAATATCTCCGCAGCGGCAACCTTCCCAGGCGTTCGGTTGTTGTCACGTTTGACGATGGCTACGCTGATAACTATGAAATCGCGATGCCTATATTGAACGAGGCCGGGGTGCCAGCGACGTTTTACGTCACTGTCGACTGTGTGGAGAACAGAAGGCAGCCATGGCCCAGCCGGCTGCGGTTTGCCTTCCGAACCACAAAGCTCACTGACTGGAAAGATTCCGCCGGCACATGCTGGACGCTTGATCGTCCCCTGGAAAGGGAAGCAGCCTTCCTGAGCAGTTGTGATGTTTGTTGCCAGCTCAGCGGTACTGCTCAGGACGTTTTTGTGGGACGCGTCGAGCAAGAGCTTGAGACCAAAATGCCGTGCGAGCCTTCTGTGATGATGAGTTACGAACAGATGCAAGCACTGCAGAGGAAGGGACACACGGTTGGTTCGCATACGATGACGCATCCGAATATGGCCTGCCTCAAGGAAGATGAAGCCAGTCACGAACTCAGGGAATCGAAGCGGAGACTTGAGCTCCATCTCGAAGCACCGATCAGGCATTTCTCCTATCCTTGTCCGGCACTCTCTCCGCATTGGAGCACTCAGACCCTGGAGCAGAGCCGTGTTGCGGGCTACGAGACAGCGGTGACTACGGATAACGGGTTAATGCGCAGCGGTGACAATCCACTTTGTTTGAAGCGCATTCGTCCCAGCAAGACGTTTGCAGGCCTGCGCTGGAACCTGGAAAGCGCTTTCGCCGGAAGAGCAGTTTAATTTACCACCAAGCGAGTCGCAGATTGGCGAGAATACTGGTTCTCGACGGGCACAGCGCAGCGGCGCTCGCGGTGACGCGGTCGGCCGGGCAGGGCGGGCATTGGGTGGCGGTGGGTGGAAACCGGGGCCTGTTTGCCGCGACAAAACTCTCCCGCTATTGCAACCTTGGGTTCGACTATCCGATCTCAACTGACGATCCGGGCGCTTTCGTGGACGCGCTCGTCGAGTTCGTCCGCGCGCATTCGATTGATCTCATCATTCCGATCACGGATTGGACTTTGGGGCCGATTTCCGTGCAGCGAGAACGTTTCGCGGGCCTATGCCCTATCGCCATGCCTTCCCCACGCGCACTCGGCACAGTCTCGGATAAATATCGTACGATAAAGCTCGCCGAATCTTTTGGGATCGGCATACCCAGAACCCATCTTGTCGCTTCCGTGGACGATCTGTCGCAATGGGAGGAAAACCAATTTCCGGTGGTTGTGAAGGATCGCTTTTCGGTGCGATGGTCCCACGACGCATCGACAAAGAAGAAAGCAGTATTTGGGTCAGTCGCCTATGCTTACTCCGCTCCGGAACTGGCAAACAAAGTGGACGAGCGGTTGCGGGTGGCCAGCGACGTATTGATTCAGGAGTTTGTCTCCGGAACTGGCATCGGATTTTCCTGTCTTGTCGCCGGCGGAAAAACGTTCTTGCCTTTTCAGTGGGAACGAATCAGGGAAGTCGATCCGCGAGGATCGGCGAGCAGCGCCAGAAAATCCATCCCTCTGGATCAATCTCTCGTTTCGCTCAGCGTGCGGCTAATCACGGAGATCGGTTTCGAGGGCGTCGCAATGGTGGAGTACAAGAAGGCAGCTGACGGGCGCTTCATTCTAATGGAAATCAATGGGCGACCCTGGGGATCGGTGGGACTGCCGATAGCCTGCGGCATCGACTACCCGCGTCATCTCATCGAATGGTGCTTGCATGGAACGCTCCCACCGCAAAACATTTCTTACAAAGAAAACATTGTTTGTCGCCGGGTGGTTGGCGAGCTAACGCATCTGACCAATCTTCGGGCTGGACCCCCTCCCAACTGGCCGAGCGCGTATCCAAGTTTCTGGACGAGCCTCCTCACCATGGCAGTGCCTTGGCTTCCGGGCATGTGCTACGACGATGTGTGGCTGTCGGATCTGCGACCGGGAATTGCAGGGATTGGCAATTGGTTCAGATCGAGGCGGTTCGGATCTCGAACGGAAGGGAAGTCACGAAGATAGGCGGCGCCCCCCTGTCGAAGATCAGCGCTTCTGAAGTTCCGTCGCCGCCGGGTAAGCGGAAGATGGAAAGATCGCGAGCATCAGATTGCGAATGCACACCTGCAATTGCCGGGCGCAGAACCGGGTCGTCTCGAGATCGGCCATGTATGGATCTGGAATCTCACGGTATTGCCCGGGACCGTCCGCGTAGGCGCTTAACATGCAGATCTTGCTCTGCGACTCGGAATAGAGCGCGAGCAACTCGGCTTTGTTTTGAAAATCCATGGCGAAGATGCACTCTGCTTGGTTCACCATTTCCTGAGTCAAAGGTTTGGCGCGGTGCTCAGCCAGTGCAACACCCAGGTCCGCGGACGCCTCCTGTGCCCAGGGATGAGCTTCGCGTCCGGGACTGGCGTGCAGACCTGCAGACGTGATCCGGACTTGCGTCTCCAGTCCCGCCTCCCGCAACGCTTGCCTCATGAGGAATTCCGCCATGGCACTTCGCATGATGTTGCCGAAGCAAACAAAAATAAATGACCGTGCCGACGGGGGAGCGAGTCGTCGATTTGAGGTTCGGACTCCAACTGCATCCAGCACGCGCAATCGTGCATAGATCCGGCCTGGCGTGGGGCCGAGACGGAGAACGATGTCGCGTTGTTTCAGCAGAAAATCAGGCACGCACTTTCGCAGCACGTTCTTCGAAGCCAAGGTGATGGTTCGCGGGCTGAGGGAAATCACGAAGGCAGCCCCCGCTGGGAAAGCTTGTCTGCTGCTGCCGCGGTCGAAGCCAACTCGTATCCCAGGGTCTGCATAAGCTCGCCCCAGGCCGACTCGATCGCGGCAACTGATTCCCCATCCAGTTGCGATTTCCATCCTCCTGCAGTGGCCGAGCGCACAAAGGGCTTATCGCTTCGCGTTCCCTTGGTAAGAACCCAGAGTCCAGCGTCCTGTTTTTCAAGTGTGCGCATTCTTTCCGCCGAGCTTAGTTCGATGGCGCGCTCGAGCGCCGCTGCGCTCGAATCGATCTTGCGAAATGAGCACCTTTCGAGGAAATCAACCACGCCGGTGAGTGAGACGACTGGATCGCGCTTCATGTCCTCATACCGAAGCAGGAGAAATCCGGGATCGCCTTTCCGCAGGACCGTCCAACTAAGCACATTATCCCGCCAGGAGCCGAACTTGCGATCAAACTCTCCGGCGATGAAGCGAGGCACAAAACTGGCGATGGGATAATCATCGGAAATATTTCGCGCCTTAACATTGTGGTGATAAAAAGAAACCGCTACATCCCTGGGGTCGCGCACGATGTAGATTACCCGCGGGTACTCCGGCTGAAAGGACTCATGACTCTTGAGCATGCGCGGCCGCTGAAGCTGCCGCAGGAATCGGTCACGATTGAAATAGATTTCCGGAATCCTGGACTCGACGTTGGAAAACCTGACCGGATCACTCTGGTTGATCAGATTCCCCAAAAGAAAGCGTGTCCAGGTGTTGCCCGACCGGGGATAAGAAACAAGAAAGATGTCATCGGGAAAAACCGTCAGGCCGCGGCCCGCGATTTGCCGTCCGGTGAGCACGCGCCCCGCTTGTGCGAGGGCGGCGCCCAGTCTTTGCAGGGAACTATGGCGTGATTGCATATTGCCGAGAAATATTCGCCGTCATCGTAAGACCACTGGAAGCTCGTCCCGTTCGGGCGGCGCAGCAGAAAGTTCGTATCCCAGAGTCCGCATCAGCGGCCCCCATGCTGCTTCGATGTCGGCCACAGTCTGCGGGGGCAGTTCTGCCTTCCATGTCCCCGCCCGGGCCTTGCGCACGAACGCCATATCTGGCCGGGTGTTCTTCGTGAGCGACCATTCCGCAGCCTGCGTTTTTTCCAGTTCGCGCATGTGATCGGCGGAACTCAGCTTGACGGCGCGTGCCAGCCGCTCCGGGGTGGCCTCGAGGCCGAGGAAATCAGCCACCTTTATCAGTTCGCGCTCGGGGTCGTCCAGCATGTCCTCATAGCGAAGCAGTAGAAACTTGCGGCTATCCTTCATGGCGAGCCAACTGGCTGTGTTGTCGTGCCATGATCCCCAGCGGGGGTTAACCAGGACTCCTGACTCAAAGCTTCCGTCAAGCAGAGCTGGAACAAACTTCTCGACTCCCCAGTTCTCCGGAACAATACCCAGCTTGACAGCATAATGGTAAGCCGACACAAGGACGTCTCGGGGGTCGCGAACGATGTAGATAACCGTCCTGTAACGCGGGTCAAAACAGTCATGGCTCTTCAGAATACGAGGAAGCTTCCGCAGTTTTCGGTCGGGATGAACGTACAGCGATGGCAAGCGGCTTTCAACATTGGCGAAGGTAATTGGCTCATCCTGATAAATCAGATTCCCGACCAGAAAGCGGGTCCAGGTGTTTCCAGATTTCGGATAAGAAACGATGAAAACATCCCCCGGAAGAACCGTCAGGTTACGACCCGCAGGATTACGGTCCAGGGCGGTATCCGTGATTTTTCTCAAGTGGTTGATCAAACCGCGTATTCGTCGGACGACAATGTTTGAAGGCATGGCAAAATTTAGCTACCGATACATTCCACTATCGAGTGTTACAAGCTCGCGTCAAGACGGCGAACAGCTTTCTTATCGCGAATGCGACAGGGACTCTCTCATTTCACGCGAAGAATCGATCTTGCGCGCCAGATTGTCGATGCACGCTCTTAACACAGAGTAGCATCGACGGGTTGTCTCGATATCTCCAAAATAGGGGTCTGGTATCTCGCGGTTCCGTTGTCTTCCTTCCGCGTAACGGCTCAGCAGGAAAATCTTATTTCTCGCTGCCGGGTAAAGCGTCTCCAACTCAGCGAGGTTTTCAAAGTCCATGGCGAAAATGAGGTCCGAGGCAGAAACCAGTTCAGGTGTCACAGGCTGGGCCCTGTGTTGATCGAGCGGAATGCCAAGCTCCGTGGAAACGGCGAGCGCACAACTGTGAGCTTCGCGGCCTGCTACAGCGTGCAAGCCGGCAGAGCGTACGACAGGACCATCGATTCCGCGAGCGGCGAGTACATGCTTTAGCATGGCCTCCGCCATCGGGCTGCGCATTATGTTTCCGAAGCACACAAATAGAAACGAGTTGGCATCCTCGGGTGTTCGTTCCGGCGGCCGGCGGTCATTTTGGGTCCTTATCCCCAAAGCACCGCGGATGCGAAGACGGGCGTAAGCCGGGCGCGACTGAGGGTCGAGTCTGGAATAGATTTGCAAATAGGACATCAGTTTTCGTGGAGCTATCCTCCGGAAAGCGGACTGGAAAACCGAACCCAGGACGGAGCGCAGCATGCTGCCGAGCTCGGCGAAAAAAGGAAAAGGGTCCGACCATGACCACAACGCTTCTTTAATCAATGGAGAAAAGTCAGGTATAGCCCGCAGCAACTCCCGCGAAATCGAGGGCCGAGGGCCGAGGGAGCCAGCCGTGCGGAAAACAATACTTTGCATGCGATCCAGATAGCCTGGGCTCCATCGCCAGCGCATGCCAACCGAATACCGAACCGGGACGTCGGGCTGCTCTCCGTGAAACAGTTGCCAATAGTAGAACGGAAAATCGACTCCGGCCGCGATGGGAAACGAAACTGAGCCCCAGAACCGACCATTTACCTCCATCAGGGCGGAGCTTCCCGTTTTCCGGTCAACCCGGAACTCGACCATAGCAACCCCCTCCCATTCGAGAGCACGAAGCAACGCCATTGAGGATCGAACCAACTCCGGGTCCGGTTCTTCGGCAATGGCGAGGACCGCGACGCCGCCGGTAGCGGGTGCTTCCTTCAGGCGGCGGTGCTGAAATTTTGCTACACATTCACCATTGTGGATCAGGATTTCAACGCCCACGCCCACTCCCGGACAGTACTCCTGCAAAAGGACACTGCCCCATTTGTTGCCCGCGAGAGCGGCAGAGAGTTCTGGCAGCGTATTGAAATAGAAGACGCGAAAGGCGGCAGAACCTCTTTTTTCGGGCTTAACTACAACCGGAAAGCGAAGTTGCTCCGCGATCGGGTCGAGTTCGGCAACATCGGTGATCGTACAGGTGAAAGGCACTCGAATACCGCAGCGTTGTGCCGTTTCCAAGGTCAGCGATTTGTTCAGCACTCGCTCTACGCAGAGGGGTGGAGGACAGCCGACCTGCAGCAGTGGACTCAATTCGTCATAGAGGTCTGCTAGAGCCGCCAACTGGGGATCACCGGCGGGTAATATGAGATCGAATCGTCCTTCGCGCACCAAAGCAAGTAAAGCGGCGGTGAACGCCTCGGGATTTTTTCGCCGCTCGGGCAAGCGATGAAACGCACGGACCGCGCGGGAACGGAGGGAAGGGTCCTCCGGCTGAAATGAAGCTATCTCTACCGGGATACCGCGACGGTTCAGCGTGCGTGCAATCGCCAAGCTGACACGCGGCGACGCGCCCAAAATCAGCACAGCCTGGGATCGGGTGTTCTTGATCATCTTTCCGATCGATCAACCTGGCCCAAGGGAGTCACTTGCTGCGTTCTTCCAATATGGCCCTGAGCCACTTCAGCTTACTCTCGCCCCGGAGTTGGCCCCACGCCTTATACTTCCTCCTGATAGGTTTCGACGAGGGCAAGGGTTACTTCATCCTCCGGATTCGCTCCCAATACTCCAACATCCCAAGCACGATCGGTCCAGAATGCCCACGCAAGTCCAATACCGTAAACCAAGCTGGCGATCACCAGTTGTATCAGAAGCGGGCCCAGTCGATGGGGGATGTACCAACGCTGCATAAGCAAAAGAACCGCCACAACAGGAATGCACAAAACTACGGGTAGCACAAATGCGCGGTAGAGATAGGTAGCGAGTTTGATCCCCAGCAAACGACACAGATGACGGGGAAGAAAAAAAATCATGGAACAAGTGAGAGGGATGGCGGTGCCGATAGCGTCCCCCAAAATGCCGTAGCGGCGCACCAGAACTATGCTCAGGATCAGATTCGAAGTGCCCTCAACCAGCACCACCCAACCCCAGGTGCGATGTTTTGCCATACCCCAGAGAGTGCGCCCCGAAGCGGCCTGAGCCAGCATCAAGGTGGTCGGAAAAAGCAGAACCAGCAGCACGGGATAGCTGGTGGCGACATATTTGGGGCCAACCCAAGCCTCAATAACTGACTTGCCCAGGATGCTAAGGATGGCCGTGATGGGGAAGATAATGAAAGCGCAGGCGCGGTTGCCGACGACGAAAATTTTTCGCAGCGCGTCCAGGTCTCCTTTGGCCTGGGACTGGCTCGACATGGGCACGAAGATTTGAGCCAGGCTGCTCACGACTTCCTGAGCATAGTCAACCAAGCGCGCGCCGATGGTGAAGTAGGTGACGGCTGCCGCCGAAACAAACGTGCCAATGACCAGAGCGTCCGTCTTAAAACGCAAGCGCCCGGCAACAATTATGACGAATGTCGTCCCGCTGTAGCTCGCGATGCGGCGCAAGGTGGAGCGGCTTATATATTGCAGTCCGAGCCGCAGCTTCAAGTGGCGAAACACCGCGGCGGCATTGATTAGCCCATTGAGCAACGGCATGCCGACCGTGATTAAGGCGACGGTCAACAATCCGCGTCCATGCTGCAGAGCGATGACGATAAGCACCGCGCGTATTAGAGTCGAACTGATGCTGGTAAAGTTCAGGAGATAGAAGCGCTGTAAGCCCTCCAGAATTCCGCTGAAAACTCCAAGAGGAAAACCCACAGAAACCGACGCGCCTACCATGAGGAGCAGCCAACGCGCCGTCGGCACGAATTCGGGTTGGATGCGGAAAATCGAGTTTACATAGTAAGCGGCAATCAGAGTTATGGCCATGGACACAACCCCAATGCCGGCGTAACTGAACATGGCCGTATTGATCAACCGGTTCAGCTCATCGTGTTCTTCCGTCGCGGAATATTTGGCGACGTAGCGAACAATGGAAGACCGGATACCCAGATCGAACAGACCGTAGTATCCAGTGACCGAAAAGATGATGACCCAAAGACCGAAGGCGTCGTCGCCTAGGTGATGAATGATGTAGGGGGAAAGAAAAATCCCCACCATCACATTCACGCCCAGGGCGAACCAACTCGATCCGACGTTTCTTAGGATTTGGGTTTTATCGAACCTCATGAGCCACGCCGCATCTGCTGGACAGTTACAAGAGAAGCTTGCTGGTCTGGCGTCGACCCCTGTGGCGGCGGGACAGTCCGTTGGCTGACCCGCGAAATCGCCTCGGCTAACTTTTGGCCGAATTTGCGAACGTGCGGCTCGCGCAAAATTTCCAGGTGATGGAAATCAATTTCATGGATCTCGACGCCACTCTGAGTTCTGACGCCCCAACCCATCTGCGGATCCTTGATGTAATAAAACTGCTGTTTCGGACGCTTAAACAGAATCACCGGAGCCTTGAACCGCGATGGGGTGAATCCTTCGGGCCAGTAGACCCGCGGCCAATCCGTTCGTGCAGAACTCTTGCCAAGCCAGTTGCCGACCTTTTTTCGCGCGACGTTTTGATAGGAAGCAAGTCGTGCGCCGAGGCTTAACCGTTTCATCTCTCGCAGTCGCATTCCATAGTAGTGGATCTTCCACAACCAGCGCCTCTGACTGTGCTGTAAGACCCAGGTATCGAAGATGGCAAACAATCCGACTTCTTCCCCTTGTCCTTCCAGACTCAGCACGATCTGTTCCGCGATGTGAGTGCCGTCACATAGTCCACCAATGCAATACGGGCCATGGGGCTGTACAGTGCGCATCGCCGCAATATATTCGGCGGTCAGAGCCTGCATCTCCTGTTGAGAATAGGGACGCTTGCCTCCCGTGACCGGGATTTGGCCTTGGATCTTGTACACCGTTTGTCCCGCGCCCATGTGTCGGGCCAGCATCGCGTAGCCCAACGATTCTTCGCCCGGCGGTACGATGGCAAAGAAAGGCAACGCGTTGCTGTTTCCCCGCTGAATTTGCATCACCACCGGATCGCTCGTGTACCCCTGCCCATCAATAAGGCGTGCCAGGGATTCCACGGTTGCTCCGCGAAAGAGCGCGGAAAGCGGAATCTCCTGGGCAGTAACTTTTCTTACTTCGGAAAGCAAACGTGCAGCCAGGAGTGAATGGCCGCCGAGATCGAAGAAGTTATCAGTTACACCGACGGATGGAACGCCAAGAACCTTCTCGAACAGAGATGCGAGCTCAGATTCGATCTCGCTGCGTGGGGCGACGGCCAGAGCAGAATCCCTGCGGTCCGGCGTGGGAGCGGGTAAGGCGCGGCGGTCAACCTTGCCGCTGGTGGTCATCGGAAATTCTTCCAGGATGACGAAATTCGAAGGCACCATGAACTCCGGCAGCTTCCCCTGTAAGTGCGTGCGCAGCGCCGCCTGCGTGATCGCTTCCGGCACTGGCTGCGTGGGTGCTGCCAGTCGGGACAACATTTCCTCTCTTTTCTCCTTCTGATAGCGAGTAGCGTAGACGTTGTACAGGCCTGCGCCTTTCATCTCTTCATCCTCTTCCGCATCGACTTCGTAGCCGTATTGCTGAAGAAACTCTGAGATTTGCTTCACCCGGCTGCCCCGATACCCGCTTACGTGGTCATGCACCTCCAGCACGACCTGGTCGATTTTCTGCCAGTCGTCTGCGTCAATCCCCTGCAGTACATTCCACTCGGCGCGCTCTACGTCAATCTTCAAGAGATCAATGTGCTCGACCCGCTCTTCCCGCATTACATCCGAAAGCCGCCGCAGCCGGCAGGAATAGATCTCCCCGCGCATCCGTTCCCGCAACAGATCGTCCGCCTGGCTGAGCAGCGCATCCCCATCGGCAGCGCCCTGTTCCTGATTCCGCAGAAACTTCCTCACGACTTCCACATCTTCTTCCGTGTCCGTTTGCGCCTTCAGCCCCGACATGATGGTATTGCCGCGATAGTAGGTGAGCTCGGTTTTCAGATCCTCATTCGACAGTCCGATGGGGAAGACCTTAATCTGCCCGTCGTACCGCGCGGCGTTGCCCTGCAGTGTTTCAAAGATGGGAGGCAATGGTTCAAACGAATACACCCGCCCTTGCGGGCAGCGCTCCCCGATATACAGCGCAAACAAGCCGATGTTAGCGCCTACATCGAACACGCACGCATTCTCCGCCAGGACAATGCCATGCTTCAGATACATCTGCGACTCGAAGATCTCACGGTATAAAAAATCCGTCTCGCCCTTGTTCTGGTGGAGAATGTTCATCCCGTTCGGCAGCTGATAATTTCCCAGCCCTGTCTTCCGGAGCTTCTGCTTCGGAACCACATAGGCGACCAACCTTTGATCGCCCGGGTTATCCTCGCGCACCACCACGACGGCTTGAGTGACCCCAGCGTGCTGTGCGAGCACGGCTTCGATCTCTTCCAGTTCGATGCGAAAGCCGCGCAGCTTTACCTGATGGTCAATCCGTCCCAGATACTCAATGTTGCCATCGACAAGAAAGCGAGCCAGGTCCCCGGTCTTGTACATCCGGGCACTCGGTGTCCGGCTGAACGGGTCTTGAATAAATTTCTGAGCAGTTAGATCAGGCCGATTGAGATATCCGCGGGCCAGTCCAATCCCTCCGATATGCAACTCCCCCGCTACCCCTATGGGTACCGGTTGAAGGTTGGCATCCAGAATGTAGATTTGTGTGTTGGCGATGGGGCGGCCAATCGGAACAATGGATAGTCGGCGATCCGGCCGGCAGGGCCAATAAGTCACGTCGACTGCGGCTTCGGTAGGGCCGTACAGGTTGTGCAACTCGGCTCCCAGTCTTTCGAAGAAGCGCTGCTGCAATTCAAATGGCAGAGCCTCACCGCTGGCGAAAACTTGTCTCAGGGTGCGGCAGCGTTCGAGCCCCGCAGCCTCCAGGAAAATGCTCAACATCGAGGGCACGAAGTGAAGCGTGGTGATGCCGCATTCTGCGATTAAGTTGACGAGGTAGGCGGGATCGCGGTGTCCGCCGGGGCGCGCCACTACCAGGGTTGCACCGCTCATCAGTGGCCAAAAAAATTCCCACACGGATACATCGAAACTGAAAGGCGTTTTCTGAAGGACGCGGTCCTGGCCTGTCAGTTTATACATGTCTTGCATCCACAGAAGACGGTTTACAATCCCCTCGTGAACGTTGGGCACTCCTTTCGGCTTGCCGGTGGATCCTGAAGTGTAGATCGCATAGGCCAGATTTTTCCCATTCACAGCGGACGGCAAGTTGTCCCGGCTTTCCGCATCGATCGAAGGCCAATCGCGATCGAGACAAATTACGTTTCGAAGCCCTTGGGGTAAACGATCGAGCAGGTGGGATTGCGCCAAAACCACGGGTGGATCCGCGTCCCGCAGCATTGTCTCCAGTCTTTCTTTCGGGTACTCAGGGTCCAAGGGAACGTAAGCGCCGCCGGCTTTGAGTATTGCCAAAAGTGCAATTACAAGTTCGAGCGA
The DNA here is from genome assembly GCA_035603035.1 of Candidatus Acidiferrales bacterium. Taxonomy (GTDB): domain Bacteria; phylum Acidobacteriota; class Terriglobia; order Terriglobales; family Acidobacteriaceae; genus Sulfotelmatobacter. The sequence goes on from DATNLE010000370.1 coordinate 29,004, forward strand.
TCGTTCCATGCACACCGCAACCAAAACGTCGGAGCCCACTTCCAGCTGGTTCAAACGGCGCGCCAATTGGTTGGCACGGTCGTTCAGCTGTCTGTAAGTGAGTTGCTCCGACTGGTAAATTACGGCTGTGGAGTCCGGTGTCTTCTCCACTTGTTCTTCAATGAACTTGTGCAGAGGCACATCAGTCGGATACTCGATCCGAGTATCATTCCATTCCACCAGCAACTGACGGCGCTCGGCCTCAGGAAGCAGCGGCAGGAGTGAAATTTTGGTGGCCGGATTGTTTACCGCCGATTGCAACAGCACCCTGAAGTGGTCCGCCATGCGCTCGATCGTCTCAGCGTCGAACAGATCGGGGTTATACCGGAAGGAGAGATCCATTCCATCTTCCTTCGTCGTGCAGCCGACTGACAGCTCGAATTGCTGCGCGGGGCTCGCCACTGCAAACAGATTCACCCCCGACATTGTGCTTTGAAAACTGGGCAGAGCCGCAGTTTCCCTCAGGGTGAACATAATTTGAAATAGCGGGTGCCGGCTCAGGTCCCGCCCCAGGCGCAGTTGCTTGACGACCGTCTCGAAGGGAACGTCCTTATGGGCGAACGCGCCCTCAGCTACTTCCCGCACCTGGGTCAATAACCCAGCGAAACTGGGATCGCCGGATAAATCTGTCCGCAGCGCCAGCATGTTTTCGAGTGGACCAATGACTCTTTCGAACTCAGGCGCAGCGCGGCCCGAAATTCGAGTGCCCACGACCACATGGTCCTGTCTGCTGTAGCGGAACAAAAGAACCTTGAAAACTGCCAGCAAAGTTACGAAAAGGGTGGTGACATTACTCTTCGCAAAATCCCGAAGTTGCTCCAAGTCCGATTTGCCTATGGAAAAAGAGTGGGATGCGCCAGAGAAAGTCTGCTCCGCCGGGCGAGGCCGGTCGAGGGGAAGATCGACGCAGGCAGGAGCTTCGGCGAGCTGTTGCCTCCAATAATAGATTTGTTCCTCTGGTGCGCTGCGTTGTCGAGAAACAAGCTCGCTGTACTGCATCGCTGGGCGAGCTGCACGAGCCTTGGAGCTTCGCGCCTCGTAGTGCATCGCGATTTCGCGCAGAAGAATTTCGAGTGACGCTTCGTCGCACACGATACGATGCGCAACCACGAGAAGCACATTTTCCAAAGGTGCCAAGCGCCAAAAAAAAGCTCGCAACAGGGGAGCCCTGGAAAGATCAAACGGACTGCGGGCCTCATCGCCTGCCAATTGCGCTAGACTGGCCTCGCGTTCCGGGGGAGAAAAGTGTTCCAGGCTGAAACTGGTTAGCTCCGGCCATGAGGCCTCAACCGCGCTAGCCCGGGGTACACCGTCAGTAGCCTCGAACTGCGTGCTTAGAATCTCATACTTCTGAACCACTTCGCTCCAGGCACGCCGGAACGCCTCGACGTCGAAGGGTCCCTGGAGACGCAAACCGTAGGAGACATTATGAGCAGGATTGCGAGGGTTCAGTCGCTCTAGCACCCAGAGTCGTTCCTGGGCAATGGAAAGAGGGTTCCCCGTGGTCAAGACAGTCCGCTCCATGGCTTTAAGATTCATTCCGAATGCGCCCACTCCCCCCCAAACATTTTACGCTGCCAGCATTACGGGATGGGGGCAATCCCTATTCGGTGAAAACTCACATTGTTCCCCGCTCGCCTCCCGGCGAGCAATGCCCCCAGCACCTAACGCGCTTGTTCAGCGACGTGGATATGCGGCTCTACCAAAGCGAGCAACTCGTTCTTCAGAAACGGGCCGCTCGCCAGAAGCCCTGACAGGAGCGGATTGCGGCGATTCGCTGTCAGTTCGGTTCTCTCCAAAGTGCTGACAAAGCCGCCTGCACTCCTCACCAGGGCGGCGCCGGCCACCACGTCCCACTCGTTCTTGGGAGTCAGCGTGAAAGTTATGTCGGCCAGCCCGGCGGAGACCAGGGCAAGCTTGTAGGCGACCGACCCCATCGGCCGGATGGTAAAAGCAGCGTTATCAAACGATTTCCAGTCGCCGCGCTTGACTTCACTGCGGCTGGCGAGCACCAGGGCGCCGTCCAGATTCTTGCGCTGGCTGGCTTGGGAAGGGGTGCCATTGTATGTAACGCCGGATGCGATCGATCCCAGGAAGGTTTCGCCGGTTGCTGGATTGTAGATCCCGCCAGCCACTGGACGCCCATGCTCGACGTAACCAATCGAAACGCAGAACTCGGGAATGCCGGCAACGAATTCGCGGGTGCCGTCGAGAGGGTCGACGACCCAAACCTTCGATCGCTGCAGTCGGATGGGATCGTCCACGCTTTCTTCGGAAAGCCAGCCCTCACCATCGCGCAGAAGTTCTTGGCGCAGAACCGCGTCCAGGGCGCGATCTGCTTCGGTTACCGGATCGCGTCCGATTTTGTATTCCGTCTCAATCGCTCCCGGCGTGAAGCGAGCAAAAACCGCGCGAGAGGCCTCCAGCGCCGCCTGAATGCGTACTAGTATTGGAGAGTAGAAGTTTAAGTGCATAGTTTCCTGATCTTGGTAAAGGATCGAATTGTGAGCATCAGTGTTGAGGATCAAGTCGTTATGAAAGTCGTGATCATCATGCCATTAGCATTCGCGCGCCCGTCGCCAGCAGCACCGCGCACAGAATACGCCTGAGCCATGGGACTGGAACCCGCGTGCTCAGGTAGGAACCGACCAATCCTCCCGGAACCGAACCCAGCAATAGCGCCCCCACGAGATGCACATCAATGTTGTGCATACGAAAATGCAGCAAACTAGTCACACCGGTCAGCAGCAAGGCGTGCACGATGTCGGTTCCCACCATAACCTTCGGCTGAAAGCTGTAAAACAAAAGCAGCATCATCATGACGATGCTGCCCGAGCCGACGGAAGTGATCCCCACCAGAAATCCAGCCACTAGACCAATGATGGACATCCAGGCGAACGACTTCATAGTGGGCGGCCGCACCGCTACACGGTCCTCGATTTTTTGTTGGAAGAACAGGAAGGTCGGAATGCAGATCAGCAAAACTCCCACAGCAACGGTGATGAAGTGATTCACACCATTGCCATAAACATTTCGCAAGTGAACCAGAAAACTTACGCCCAGATAGGACCCCGGGGCGCTGCCCACGGCCAGTGCCAGAACGACTTTGCGACGAACCGTACCCTTGCGCAGGTGAACTATGCTGGCGCCGATCTTAGTCAGGAAGTTGAAAAGCGCATCCGAACCAACCGCCTGCATGGGAGATACGCCCAACCCGAAAATCAGGATGGGAAGCAGCAAAACGCCGCCCCCGACTCCCGTCATTCCGATCAGGGTCCCCACTGCAAAACCAATCAGACTCTTAATCAGCAGATCCATGTCAATACCGGCTTCAGCCTTTCAATCGATTGCTGGCGTCGGCAGGACTGCGTTCAGACCGACTCCGCTGCTGTCCCGATGAAGCCTTCGCGCTCGAGGTGCAGAATAATTTCCTGCGCTGCTTCTTCGGGTGACAACTCGCCGGTGTTGATGACCACTTCGGCATCAGCTGGAACTTCATAGGGATCGGAAATTCCTGTGAATTCTTTGAGAATTCCGGCGCGTGCCTTGGCATACAAGCCTTTTCGGTCCCGTTGCTCGCAGACTTCCACGGAGGTGGCAATGTGGACCAGAATGAAGCCTCCATAGGGCTCAATCATTCGCCGGACATGCTTGCGCGTGGCGTCGTAGGGAGCGATAGGCGCACAAATCGCGATCCCGCCGTTCTTGGTAATTTCCGATGCCACGTAGCCGATTCGACGGATGTTAATGTCGCGGTGTTCTTTCGAAAATCCAAGTTCGGAAGAAAGATGTTTGCGCACGAGATCGCCATCCAGAAGTGTGACCGGACGCCCCCCTGTTTCCAGAAATTTCGTGAGCAACACGTTCGCGATCGTGGATTTACCGGAGCCCGAAAGGCCGGTAAAAAAAAGGGTCACACCTTGCTTGTGACGCGGCGGGAAGCTGCGGCGCAATTCGGCCACGACCTCGGGGTAGGTGAACCAGGCGGGAATCTCCCGGCCTTCGTTTAATCGCTGACGAAGTTCGGTGCCCGAGATGTTCAGGACACGGTCACCATTTTTGACCTCGTCGTCGGGAACGTATTTATCCTGGTCCTCGAGATAAACCATCATATTGAAGGGAACCATGGTGACACCGATGTCGGCTTCGTGTTTCTTGAAGACTGCCTGCGCCTCATAAGGCCCGTAGAAAGGCTTGCCGTCGGTATCTTTGCCTGGCCCGGCATGATCACGACCAACGATGAAGTGCGAGCAGCCATGATTCTTGCGAATGAGGGCGTGCCAAATAGCTTCGCGTGGTCCCCCCATGCGCATGGCGAGCGGCAGCAAAGAAAGTTTCGCAGTCGACTGCGGAAACTTCGACAACAGCAGTTGGTAACAGCGCACGCGCGTGTAGTAATCGACATCGCCGGGCTTCGTCATGCCCACGCTGGGATGGATTAAAAGGTTAGCCTCAACCTGCTTGGCGGCGCGGAACGCCAGTTCAACGTGGGCGCGGTGCATAGGATTGCGCGTCTGAAACGCGACGACGCGGCGCCAGCCCTCGCGAGCAAACTCCGCCCGCAGTTCGGCGGGAGTCAAACGCAGGCTGCGAAAATCGTAATGGGGAGGGATCTGCAGACCCTCGATTTTTCCTCCCACGTACCAGGGATTGGCCTTGTTGACAGCATAATCGGCGCCCGGATGAGCGGCGCTGGTCGTGCCGAAAACCGCTTTAGCTTCCGCCCTCCGATCGGGTTGCCAGATCTCTTCGACGTGCAATGCCGCGAGCATTACGCCCTCAGGATCGCGCAACGCAATTTTGCTGCTGCCTGCGGTGAGCTTCTTGGCGAATTCCTCGGTGACATCCAGGGTGATGGGCATCGGCCAAAGAACGCCACTGACCAGCCGCATATTCTGGCAGACGCTATCGTAGTCGGCTTGCGTCATGAAGCCTTCGAGCGGAGAGAACCCGCCTGTGATCAACAGCTCCAGATCGCAAAGCTGCCGGGCTGTCAGATCCCACGAAGGCCACTGTTTGGAGTGCGCTTTTAGGTCCGCGACCCGGGGTGGCTCCGCGATAAGGTTGATCAATTCGCCCCCGTGGGGCGCAATGAGATGGCTGGTTGAAACGGTCAAGTGCGCTGCCTCCTGAATTATTCCGTACAGTCTTGTCTATTACCTTTATCGTATTTGATTGGAATATCTCTCGGCCATACCGGGTCGTAGCAAAATCTATTGCAGATACAGAGAGAGGGGGAAAACCGAAAGATTACTTAACAGAATATCACTTCTCCGCCGTCGCACGAAAGCCGCATCGTTCTCGTTTATACCAACAAGAGGGGGAGCAATTGGGAGGCCTTCGCGTCCCATCGGCCACCACGTAAGCGAATGAAAGGAAACGATTTTCCCATCTGAAATGCCGCCTCACGTTTTCCCATGTGAAAAGAAGTGCAATAATGGCCAGGGCAGTTCCACATGTCCGGAGATGTAGGGAACTCTAATGCCAGTGTTTCAGTTTCCAATCCTGTCCGCGAACGCATAAAGCGGCGCTGTAGCCTGCACCTCCGGGAACTTCTCGCAGCATCCATTGTCCGGCTTCCGAACTATCGGGCCGCGTAGCCAGAAGTGCATTCGTTCCCAAAGAGTCCAGGGATACATCGAACTGGCTGAGCGGCAGAGACAATCCGTCCCCGACGGCCTTGATGTATGCCTCCTTGCGGGTCCAGCAGCGGAAAAAGGCGTCCACCCGGGAGCCCTCGGGCAACGCGGCAAGTTGCTGCTGCTCGAATACAGAGAAAAATCGGCGGGCAATGGGCTCGATATCGAAATCGCTGCGAATCTGTTCCACGTCCACTCCGATCTGTCGGCGACGAGCAAAAGCGTAGAGCGCAATTCCGCCGGAGTGGGACACATTAAACGTGATACCGCTATCGGCATGGCCTGGGCCGACAAAAGGCTTGTTTTTTCTTGAATACGAAAACCTCAACTCTTTTGCATCGATATTTAGGAACGCTGCCAGAATCGTCCGTAACCACGCGCGTGAAGCAACAAACCGTTGACGGTCGTCCGGAAAATGAAATCGCGCAGCACGGGTCCTTTCGTCGGAGGAAAGTACTTCCTGCCAGCGGGACTCCTCGGCGCGAACCGCTTCCAGATCGACCCGCCAAAGTTGAACTTCGTCTTCGGCGGGCGCGAGGTCTGCGATTTCAACATTTGAATGCGTAATGTTCATGTCGTGGCTCATCGTTTTGCCGCGTCCGCACATTCGCTGGGTGGCCGTTTTTTTATAATATCGGGAGCACGGAACCTTCTGCTGCGAAGAACGAACCCTGGGAGCCCGGGCTGTTAAGGGCTCAAGGTTACCTTCAGGGCGGTCACAATGAACGAAAAACGTGCTCTAATAGAAGGGTCACAGGATTCATAGAAGGGGGAGATTTTTCATGATGAAATACAAGTTCGCCTCTGGCCTTGCAATCGCGGCGGCTTGGACCTGCCTGGCTGCGGCGCAGACTTCTCAAGCTCATTTGTCTTCCCCCCACCCGACTCCCGACCCGCTTAAGAACTCAACCAGGCCGTTGACCGAGAAATCAGCCAATACTCCTCGTCACAGGTCATTGGTGGTGCCGCCTCAAAGGTCGGCAGGTGCCGGGAAGACGAGCGCGGAACTCACGGGGTTGGAACGGCAGAGGGATGCGGCAAAGGGGCCGGCGAATAACGCCACAAACTCGGCAAGAAACACTGCCTCATCGAAGCCACCTGCTACTCCGAAGACCGCCGGTACGCCGGCTGGGAACGGCACGGCCATTGCTTATCAGTATAAAAAGCCGGCGGGAGGGCTTCAGGCTCAGACCCCTAACGCTCATTCGCCCAACTCATCAACGCCGCGGGTTAACAAGAATTAGGCGAGTTTTCAGGGACGCACCTAATCGGCAGGAGGCAGCCTGTTTTGGATGGTGTGGGCTGCCGGCGACCGGTGATCGGTTTGCATTTCCACCTCGCGTTGAACCGACGGTTC
>DATNLE010000379.1:0-75831 GCA_035603035.1 Candidatus Acidiferrales bacterium
AGTGTCGGCAGGGAACAACGGGCGCACGCAAGCCGCGGATGGCTACGGAACCGTAACATCTCCGGGGAACGATCCGTACGTGATCACCGTGGGCGCGATGAAGCCAATGGGAACGCCGACCCGGGTAGACGACCTGATCGCGAGCTATAGTTCGAAGGGACCGACGGCGGGCGACGCGATAGTGAAGCCTGACGTCGTGGCTCCGGGAAATCTGCTGGTGTCACTGGAGGCGCCCAATTCGACCTTGTACAACGAGTTTTCCACCAACCAAGTGCCATACAGCTACTACGTCAACGGGGGAAGCAGCGCCTCGTCGTCCAGTTACTTCACCTTGAGTGGAACCAGCATGGCGGCGGGGGTGGTAAGCGGAGCCGTAGCCGATCTGCTGCAAAAGAGTCCGCACCTCACGCCCGATCAGGTGAAAGCGCGGCTGATGAAAACAGCGTGGAAGTCGCTGCCTTCCTATAGCAGCTACACGGACCCAGTTTCAGGAGTCACCTACACCGATCAGTACGATATCTTCACCGTAGGAGCGGGCTACGTGGACCTCGAGGCTGCGATGGTCAACACCGACCTGGCCAGTGGAACGGCGATGTCTCCGATTGCACAGTTCAATTCGACCACGAACACGGTCTTTTTGAAGGCCGATCGTTCGGCGGTCTGGAACACATCGGCGACATGGTCCAATGCGGCAGTTTGGGGATCCTCACAATTCGTGGTGGGGAGCGCGGCTATGACCGCGACTGGAACCCAATCCATGCTTTCGGGCAGCAATGCATTGTGGGGCGGCAACGCTTTGTGGGGTGGCAACGCGCTCTGGGGTGGGAACGCATTGTGGGGTGGCAATGCGCTCTGGGGCGGCAATGCTCTGTGGGGTGGCAATGCTCTCTGGGGCGGCAGTGTACCGACCGGAGAGAACTAGACGGCTGCAGAGGGGCGCCTGAGCAAATTCGACAGGCGCTCCCTCTATCGCTTGCGGTAAGATCAGTCTCGAAGTGGTTGAAGATCCAAACCGTCCGCCTAAGTCCAACGCCCTGGTCTCGGCGGCTCGTTACTCCGAGATCGGTTTCATCATCCCGGCGGCGGTTTTCCTCGGATATGCGATCGGCCGGCTCCTGGACCACTGGCTCCATACCCACTGGCTTTATCTCGCGGGCGTGATTTTCGGGGCGGTCGTCGGATTCGTCCAGATGATTCGCATGGCCTCGGCCCTCTCTCGCGACAAGCCAGACACATAATATTCCCCGATGCCACCTCTCAGCCGACTTCGATTCTGGGGATGCGGACGCAACCGCGGGATCCCAGCTGTGAGTTCCAGCTGCGGGTCCCAATCGCCTTTAACTTTCGCTGGTGTTGAATTTGCGTGGCGCAGCGCTTTCAGCGACTGCGATTAGTACCTGACTGTGAGTGAGGCTTTAGCCCTCTGAGCTTGTTCAACCGCGCGATGCGTAACTCATGACCCCCACCCCGCCGCCTTCGCCCGCGCCTACGGAGACTCCCGCCGATCGTTTCTTCTCCTCCGCCATCCCCAGAATGCTGCGTTTCATAATCATTCTTGGCGCGGGGTTCGCCCTATTCACTACCTGGCGCTTCGGCGCCATTTCTGGAATCGGATTTGCCGCAGGCGTCCTGATCGCCTACCTGAGCTTCCGCTCTTTGAACAAAGCCGTGCAATCCCTGGCCAACCGCATCGTCGACTCCGGTCAGCGCGCCAGCGGATTCTCCCTGGTCAACGGCTTTTTCTTACGCTATCTTTTGGCGGGAATCGTCGCCTATGTTATATTCACAAGTTCTTCTCAAGCCTTTCGGGGCTTTCTGTTTGGATTATGCACCCCGGTCGCAGCCATGCTGGTGGAAGCGGGTTTTGAAGCTTACGCCGCCTTGCGCCGCGGATACTGATCTTTAGCCTTAAGACTTAATCGAGATCTGCCGGAATTGTAGCTTTGGATTGTCAGGTTTGGGATTGCCATTTATGGAGCAACTCTGGTTCACCGCGCTGCTCAACCGCCTTTTCGGCGGCCCGGTCACATCTTTGCTGCTTGTTTTCGGAATTCATCCCCATCACCCGACAGCGCCAATCTCCAACAGTTTCGCCATGGAAGTAGTTGTGATGCTGTTACTGATCACATTCTTCATCGCGGTTCGCTCGCGTCTGTCGGTCGACCAGCCTGGCGGCTTGCAGCATACGATGGAGGCCATCGAGGGCTTCATCGGCAACATGGGTGAAGAAATAATTGGCCATCACTACCACCCTTACCATTCGTACCTCATCACATTGGGACTCTTTATCCTTACCTGCAATCTGATCGGCATTATCCCGAGTTTCGACTCGCCGACTGCGGTCCCGATTGTCCCTCTTGGTTGCGCGCTGTTGACCTGGTTCTACTACCATTTCCAGGGATTGCGAACAAACGGGTTTGGATACTTCAAGCATTTCCTGGGACCGGTATGGTGGCTGGCGCCTCTGATGTTGCCCATCGAAGTTTTCAGCCACACCGCGCGATTGCTGTCGCTCACAGTTCGTCTTTTCGCCAACATGTTTGCCGGCGAGATGGTCACACTCGTTTTCTTTTCCTTGGTGCCCATCGGCATCCCTATTATTTTTGAAGGGCTTCATATTGGAGTTTCCCTGATCCAGACTTATATTTTTGTGATCCTGGCCTGCGTTTATTTGGGCGAAGCTACGGCTCATGAACATTAATTCCTCCGGCTTCATGAAACCATTCGTCAGCGTGAGGGCGTCTGCAAGAGGATGGCGTCAACCACCGCCTGGCGATATATCTTAAGGAGAATCAAAAATGCGTAAAGTTTCGTTCCTGATTTTAACCATGGTGGCGTTGTCACTCTTCGCCATGCCGGCGTTTGCCCAGGGCGGGGAAGCGGCGGCCTCCGGCGGCACAAACTGGGTGGCGATCACTTCCGGCTTCGCGATGGCTTTCGCGGCTGCCCTGGCCGCTCTCGGCCAAGGCCGCGTCGCCTCAGCGGCGTGCGAAGGATTGGCTCGTAATCCCGCGGCCCGTCCCGGAATTCAAATCGCCCTGTTCGTCGGACTGGCCTTCATCGAGTCGCTGGTCCTGTTCACGTTCCTCATCATCTTCGTCAAGGTCGTGAAGTGATGCCATAGGATTCGGAGATACAAACGGCCTCGTTTCCGCAGCTGCGGATCGAGGCCGTTTTTAATTTGTATGGAAGAAAATTGAAGGATTTATGTGGGGACAGCCGCCCCCGGCTGTCCGCGAAGCCCAGATCCGCTCCTGCTCTGCTAACTAGCCAAGGGCTTGGCCCTTGATATCCCATTGAATCCCAACGGATGCAGCAACTTGACGTTACAACGAGAACAAAATTCTCGTTGTAACGTGCATAATCGACTAAACTTTCCGATCCCCGCCCCACTCCTGATCCTTCTTTTGTGGAACGTGACTCATCGTATCCACCAGCAACCGCCGCAGCCGATAGCGGCTTTCAAGATCGGTATTCACAATTTCGAATCCCACCTCGTTTACGCGTGCCCGGCGCAGCAAAACGTGGGCTCGAATTTTCGACCGCATCCCCAGGGAGATTTCCAGATCAGCCTCACTGCCGATTCGCAGGTTATCTTCCTTCGTGCCCATTCCGCCGCCCAGGCTCAACTCGCGGATCAGAATTCTTGATTTTCCCCATGAACTTCCGATGGAAGCGGCAATGGTGCGCGAAAGCACCATCCGTTCGTAGCGCCGCTGCCGTACCCACGGGCATGCTGGAGCCGTATCCAAAGGAGCGATGGCGAGTTCTGCCGGCTCAATGCCACTGTCGGAAAGAATCTGTGCGCTGTAGCGCGGATCCGTTTTCGATAAGGACTGCGCCGCCGCAATTCTTAACTCACGGTGATGCACCCACCCGAATGTTTTCTTTGCCTCTACAATCTCACGCAACAGCGTTACCGCGTTCGGGTCCCGCAATCGCCCCAGTGATTCGATCGCCTTCAGTTGCACGAACGGCGAACGGGACGCGGCTTCGCCAGGCTTAGCCATGGCCACCAGCGGAGGCGCCGCACTGAGGTCGCCACTCATTCCGATCTCATCAATGGCTTCCGGAAGCACCACCGAATCGAGTACTTCCGCGAACTCCAGAAGCGAGCGTCCCCGGTCGGGCGCCGCTCCATACGCGATCTGCCGGACCACGATGTCATGATAGAACCGGTTCCATTCCGGCAAACGCATCGGCAACAGCTCGAGCAGGGTATCCACATCGAGGCGGCTTAACAATCCCACCACCGCCGAGGCCTGTCTCGGCTGTCCAGTCCGCAAAATCTCCCGCAGTTGGGTCAGAGCCGGAGATCCCATTTCTTTAACCAGTTCGACCATGCGATCGCATTCGTCCCGTCGCATGCAGCGGAAAAACCTGTCAGCCAAGTGCTCCGCGCCCGACTGGCAAGTGCGCCGCAAGACCACCAGCAAATCCGCTGGAATTGGATCACAACGCAACGCTTCCTCGATAAACTCCGGGATCCGGTTTTCGACGCCGACTCGCGGCCGCAGATCATTCACCATCACGGGGCGCTGTTGCAGCAACATTTCCATCCCGGCACATACTGCATTCACAGCCTGATAGTTCTTGGCTTCGCTGGCCTCCTGACTAAGGCGCACGAAGGCCGCGCTTAGCAAGCTTTGCAGTTCGTTATCCTTCTCTTCGCAGAGCTGCTCAGCAACTTTGCGGATGGCCCCACCCATCGATTCGCCGCCCAGTCTGGCGTAAAGGTCGGCCAATTGGCTCAATCCAATCGCAACCTTGCGCCGCGGATCGGCTTCCCTGGTGCTCAGGCAAGCAGCGTAATTGTTCAGAATTTCTGCCGATGTTTGCTTGTCGTTGCGGTCAAGCAGCACTTCCACGAACTGGCGCAGGTTGCGTGGCGGCACGCACGGAGCCTCATTGGAGAGCAGTACGGTCTTTTTTCCCGACTCCGGTACCTCCGCCCAGAACATTCGGTCCAGGACGTCGGCATGTGACTCCACCAGAATCCCGGCCTTATTCATCTTTTCTTCTTGCAACTTCAGAATCTGGCGCAACGAGTCCATCTGGCGGCTCATGTGCTCCATCATCTGATGCACGGCGTTCACCTTCACTTCTCCTTTGGAATAACGCTCCAGGGCGAAGCGGATCGCCATATGCTCGGCTGCCTTCATCAGCAGGGGCGTTTCGTCTTTCTCGGTAGTAGCTTTAGCCGCCAAACCGCCTAGCAGTTGCTGTAAATTTAGTCGCGTATTGGGATCGGTTTCGACCAGTTCTTTCTGCAGATCTTCTGGACGAACAGTCGGATCGCCCTGTACTTGGCCGAATCGAGTGAGCAGGCGGATGGCCTGTACCACTTCCGCTTCCTGCAGCGGGACCACTCCGCCTACCCAGGCGGGAGCTGTCCCCGTTCCAGTCGCCGAGCCGGTTTCGGTTGCTGGCCCGGCAACCCAATGGCCCGCAACATTGGGAACGCTGCCAAAAGGAACTCCGGTTCCACCACCTTGTCCTTGGCCGCCGCCAGCATTCGCACCCTCAGCCGCCGCAATTAACTGAAGCAATTTTTGCGGATCGTTCAACCACTGCTTGAACTCCGGACCTAGTGTTTGTGCGGCGATCTGCGCCGCCACGCTGATGTCGCCGGTCAGCGGGTCCGCCGCCACAAATTTCACTTCATTGATTTTGATCGTGCTTCGCTTGCCCGCGATATTCAGAGCTTCTTTGATCTGCTTGGATACGTCCTGGGCTTTCGATCCCGCTACTGTAAAGGCGCGCACCAGGCGGGTAAAGTCCTCAATGGTAACGTCTTTCGAAAAATGCAGGCTGGCCAAACCGGCTGTGGACAAGAGTTGGCCGAAGCTGCGTTCCGTCTGACCAGCCTCCAGCGGAATTCCGTCGAGCAGCAACTTATTGTCCGAAATTCCTAGCAGAAAACCGCCATCTCCCGCGGTTGGCAGACCTTGCTGTAGTTCATTCCAGGCGACTTCGAACTGCGCTTCCGTGCGCTTGTGCTCATAGCCGTACATGCGCGCGTACTTGATCAGAATATTCAGGCTGTGAACAAAAGCGCGCGCCGATGCCGCCCGGTTAGCATGAAATGTACTTGCGTCCGTAATAAGCCGCTCCTCGCACCACACTCTGCAAGTCACAAGGTTAAATCCAGCAGGTAAGGGGCTGCACGTTACGGAGGTCACTGCCAGATCGCGGCAGGTCCGGCAGCGTTTTCTGTGCTTTTCTGTTTCGCCCTGTGGTGAACGGCTGGGACACTCCCTGTCACTGGCATTCGCACCCGACTCCGGCGAAAATAGTGATACCGATATTGCGACCTCTCGGAAATCCAGTGCTCCCTTCCACTCCTCGACCCACGCGCCCTAAGAAAGTCACCGGACTTCGCTACTGGATGCTGCAGGTCCTGGAGGAATGCGAGCATGTCTCCGTCGATTTCGGAGCCGATCCGGTTCACGATCTGCGAGTCGCGCTGCGCCGTTGCCGTTCCCTCGCCGACGGATTAATGGCCCTCGATCCCGATCCCGACTGGAAGGCCATGAAGAAGGCCGGCAAGCGCCTGTTTCAGCGGCTCGGGGCCTTGCGCGATGTACAGGTAATGATGGAATGGGTCGAAAAGCTGGCCCCGGCGGAAGCGACTGTGGCGCAAGCCACGGTGAAGCGGGCACTCCCTTCGGCAAGCTCGGGGCGGGCGCTGCCCGCTTTGCCTTCATCTCAACAGGATAATGAGCCCATCTCGAACTCAGCCGATCCTGCAGCTCAAGCTCTCCTCGAAATCCTTCGTCGTCGCGAACAGGAACAGCAACACGAAGCTCAATCCGCTCTCGAAGAATTCGACCGCAAACAGTGGCGGCAGTGGAGCAAGTCTCTGCCCACACGAGCGGCAAGCATCCGGCAGGGAAGCTCTCTCTTTAAACATCTCGCGCTCGAGCGCTGGACCGAAGCCCGTGAACTGCACAACCGTGCCTTGCGCAACCGCTCCCAGGTCGCATTCCACAGTCTCCGCATCGGCATCAAACGTTTCCGCTATATTGTGGAAAATTTTCTGCCGGTCGAGCACAAAGCGTGGAGCAACGACCTGAAAGAAATCCAGGACTTGTTGGGCGAGGTCCACGATCTCGACGTGCTCTGGTCCACGGCCGTCTCGTGCCAGGTCTTTGCTGATGAGGATTCGCGCCAACCTTGGCGAGAAATAATTCTCGCCGAGCGGGTCAAGCGCATCGACGGCTACCGTGCCAAAATGATCGGGCCCGATTCTCTCTGGCAAGTCTGGCGCGCCGGACTTCCCCAAGGCAGGCAGATTGAAGTGCTTGCGACGCGGCGCATGAAACTTTGGGCGAATGGACTCGATCCCGATTTCCCGCACTCCGAGCGCGTGGCCAGCCTGGCTCTCCAACTCTACGATGGCCTCCTCGCATGGGGCTGGCAACCTGCCGTCGACGCCGCCTCCGCCCGCTCTAGCCTGCTTGCCGCCGCCCTGCTGCACGATGTTGGAAAGTCCGAAGGCCAAAAGGGACATCACAAAACCACCTACGATTTGATTCGCGCCCACGGCAATCCCTTAGGCTGGAAGCCCGCAGATCTGCAGCGGGCCGCCACCGTCGCCCGCTTTCACCGCGGAGCCCTGCCCACGAGGAAGCACAAGACTCTGCGTGATCTCCCACCTGACGAGCAGAAAGCAATCCTTCAACTCGCCGCAGTTCTGCGTTTGGCCAACGCCTTCGATGCCCCTCATGACGGGCGCATTCGCCGTATTCAAATTGAAAATGAACGTATCAGGACTAAAGGCAACGAAGCTTTGATGGTCGTCGCCGAGGGATATTCGCCGCTCGGACCTTCCGCTCAAGCCATTGCCGCAGAACGCCACTTGCTGGAAACCGTTCTTCACCGCCCGATTGCGGTAAAACCAATGAAGACCCAAACCTTGCAACGACGGACGTCAGGCTGACAGCAGGTGCAGGATTGCTGCTCGGATTCATTCTTGGATAACGCTGTGGCGCGCGTCGCCTTTAGATCGCTTATGTTCACGGCACGCATGAATCGATCCTAGCTTACACGACGAGGTTGATCATCTCCGAGACAGAAGCGACGGACGGAAGCGAATCGGTCACTTCCGCGCGCCTCTTTCTCCAGCTACAAATGCTCTTGATTCTCTCAGTACCGAAAGCGACGCTAGGAACCCGAACTTTATGACTCACGCTCAATTAGTCGAAAAAGCCGTGCGCTGGCTGCGCAGCTACCGCTGTGGTGTGGTCCTCTCCGAGCAAGCCTGCGTAAGCGGAGAGATGCCTGACGCGATCGGCTGGAAGCGCGCCTGCCACTCCGTGCTGGTCGAGTGTAAAGTTACGCGCCCTGATTTTCTGGCCGATCGTGCCAAGCCTTTCCGCCTCGAGCCACAGCAGGCAGTCGGCTGCGAGCGCTTCTACCTGGTCCCCGCCGGTCTTATGCGTCGCGAGGAACTACCGCAGGGCTGGGGATTGCTCGAACTACGTCGCGGCAGGATCGAAACGGTGCATCCCTCGGCGAAAAATCTCCGCAGCTCCAGCGGCTTCCGCTGCGAAATGAATCTGCTGCTTGCCAGCCTGCGCCGGGTCGAGGTCCGCGTCGAACCGCAAAGCATTACCGACTTCCTCAAGTGGAAGAATCGTATGGCGGAATACAACCGTGGCACCCTCCCCGAAGGCTTGGCTGCGGCCGAAGAAGAACTCAACGTATTTTTGGAACCAGACCAGACGTTGTAGAGGATCCCCGGCAGGTTGCTGCGAGTGGCCTTGCCCCGCCCCTTAGTCTCGGCCTATCAATAGCGGTCTGATCTCGCATGCCTCTGGCAATCTTCTCGGTGCAACAAGAGGGGATGGCACTCAGGGTGGGGGTACAGTTGGAGTGCCCCTTGGTGTTCCGTATCACCCTTAGCCGTCGAAGTTTCCCTGCAAGAATCGGCTTGTTGATCGGTACCAGGCGGAGCCGGTGATGGTCCTAGTCGGCTACGCCGCCGCTGACTTGCGCATGACCTGCATGTAGCTATCCATCGATTGCGTTAGCTGCGCGTCCACTTCATCCGCGATGGTCATAACATCGGGTAGCAGCAAGCTGAAATCCAGAAAGGCCAGATTGTTCTGCAACGTCCCAAACAGCGTTACCTGGAGTATTCGTGATTCGTGCACCAACATTGCGGGAGTGTAGCCTTGTCGGTATCGCAGCTCGCCGTGGGCGGTGGCGGCTGGGGAACGCTCGGCGTCGTTGTCCTTGGCGGTGGCGCTGGATTTTCCCAGGCGGACAATGAGATCCTCAACCAGTGTGGGAAGGTGTCCAGTCCGCTCCAGGTCATTCAGCTGGACTTGATTGATTTCGCTGTTCTGATTGACTCTCGCCAGCCAGTCCTGGACCACGACCGCAATACAACGCTGCAGTATCGCGGCGACTCTTTCTTTTTTCACCCGGGCAGCGGGTTTGCGGGTAACCATCTTGTCGCGGAGGAGTTGTGCGAGTTTCCCCGCCTCGAAGGGTTTGACTATGATTTCATCTGCTTCCAGAAGGATCGCGGACATCGCACCCTGCACGTCGGGATAACCGCTTACCAAGAGAGTGAGTGTGTTCGGTTGAGAGTGCCGCATGGCGGTAACCACGGCAAAGCCGTCACTCGGACTCGGCATATGCAAGTCTGTTATGAGGGCGTCGAAGCTCTCAGTGGTAATGAGCTTGAGAGCTTGTGTCACGTTGGCGGCAGCAGCTACGGCGAATCCCTTACTCTCCAGCGCCGCATGCAACACGCCACGAACGTCATCGTCATCATCCACCAGCAGGACTCTACCTGGAACAGAACCCTGGGTCGGGAGCATAAGGCACCGCCTCGATAGAACAAAGTATGACTTAGCAGCATTTTAAGAAAATGTATAAAATTGACCAGCGAATCGCGTCCATTAAAAGCTACTCTGTCCGGGTAGAGCTACAGTGCGGTCATGGGGTAGCGGCGGAGAATTCCGCGGTTCCGACCCTCACGACCGTTTCACTTTAACTTTCTCTTGATACCTTTGGGCTGGACCTCAATCGGGTTCAGCCCGTTTTTCGCGGTGAGTAATCAGGAGGCGAGCCGGATAAGCGATGGACGGAGCAGGGTACCAGCCGCAGCCGGAAGCTAGGGGGGTTGTTCATAACTCTCGCCGCCCTTCCATAGCCTTGAGCATCGTGATCTCATCGGTGTACTCAATGTCACTGCCGACCGGGATGCCCATGGCAATGCGCGTTACTTTCACGCCGGCGCGTTTCAGCTGCTGCGAGAGATAAGCGGAAGTGGCTTCGCCCTCAACCGTAGGATTGGTAGCCACAATCACCTCATCCACATTACCCGCGTCAACTCGCGCGATGAGGTTGGCGATCCGCAACTGCTCCGGCCCCACACCGTGCAGCGGCGACAGTGACCCATGCAGGACGTGGTACACGCCGTTGAAGTGCTTGGTTTTTTCGATGGCTGCAATATTGGTTGGCTCTTCGACCACGCACACCAGTCGCTGGTTGCGCGTCACGCTGGTGCAATAGACACAAGGGTCAACGTCAGTGATGTTGTTGCATACGGAGCACAGCCGCAGGCTGGCCTTAACGTCGCGCACGGCGGCGGCCAGCGCCTCTGCGTCTTCGTCGCTGGCGCGCAGAATGTAGAACGCAAGCCGTTGAGCGCTCTTCGCGCCAACTCCCGGCAGCTTCTTCAATTCGTCAATCAGCCGCGACATGGGCTCGGCAAATTTAGACATAGAAATTGAGTGATGGTGCAATGAATCGTCGATTCAATTTTGCTGGCGCTAGAGTCCGTCAATACCCAGTCCACCCAGCATGCCGCCGACGGTTGACTGCATCGCTCCATCCACTTTGCGCGCGGCTTCGTTTACTGCGGCGAGCACCAAATCCTGTAACATCTCCACGTCGCCGGTTTTCACCGCTTCAGGATCGATGGAAAGACTGAGCAATTGCTTTCGGCCATCCATCTTCGCCGTCACCGTACCCCCGCCGGAAGAGGCTTCCACCACTGTTTCCTGCATCTTCTTCTGCAGCGTGTCGTACTGCGACTTTGCTTTCGACATTAATTCTTGCAGATTGAATCCGCCCATAATGCCTTACCGCTTCTCCTTGTAATCAATTACGGTGCGAATCTCAGCGCCGAATTTTTCCTGCAGTCGGCGGACGACGGCATCCTGCTCCGCCCTGCTCCGACCCCCTGCGCCCGAGTTCGCCGTAGCAACTCTCGCTCCATTGCGCTTTATTTCCGTGGGCGTAACCGTCGCACCAGGAATAATCCTCAGCTTGACGGCCCGTCCCAGAACCCCGCTAGCCGAGGCAATCGCAAGTCGCCGGGCGTCTGCGCCCAGAGACATATCAACCACGGTCTGAGACTCCGACACCTTGATCACCACTTCGTTCCCTTCCACCGACCATTCGCCCGCCTCCAGCATTGAGACGAGGATCCGCTGATTGCCATCCAACAGCGCCTGCAGCATGGAGCTTCGCAGCCTCTCGATAGGCACGGCAGCCAGGGTGCTTGCGGGTTGGACTTGAGAAATTGGCGTCGCGGTCCGCAGTTGAGCTTCAAGTTGCGGACTTACTGCGGATTCACACTGAGCCTCCGGCCGCGCACTGATCTGAGGTTCGGGCGCATCCTCGCCGAGAGTTGCAGGTGCGGTTGCGCCCATAATCACATGCGTAGATGAGTTTCGCATCGCGATTGTATGCGGCACTTCGGGAGAGATCGGATCGGCAGAACGCGGCTCGACAGAAAATTCCTGCCGCGGGCCACTTTTGCGCGCGGAATCAGCTGCGAACGGCGAAACATGATTCGGATGAGACGGCGCAACCGCCTCGCTGCGTCGTGCTTCGGAGGCGCCCGAGGTCGCCGCGATGATTGAAGGCCGCGCGACTCGGGAGGCGTTAGCTCCAGTGCTGGGAAGGCTCGAAGAACTTGCCATATCACTAAGCAATTGCTCGATGGGCAACAAGCGCTGCGCGTGCGCCATCTTGAGCAGGCCGAGCTCAAGATGAAATCGCTGCTCCTGCTTATATCCGAGTTCGCCATGTGTCCGCAGCATGATCTGAAGGTGACGAGTGAGATCTTCCTCGCCAAACAGTGCCGCCACGCGCTCCACGCGCTCCCGCTCTTCGCTGGAGATTTGCAGCAGGGAAGAGTCCTTGCCCGCGATCTTGGCCACCGTGGCATTGCGTAGGAACCGAACCATCTGGCGCGCGAAGTGGGTCGGGCTATGGCCTTCGCTGATCAGCTGGTCGACTTGCCGCAGCACCTCTCCACTGGCGCTGCGCGCAATGGCTTGCATCACTTCTTCGAGAATGTGCGCAGGTGCGGCTCCGACGAGGTTGCGCACAGAGTCGGCCGTGATTCTTCCGCTCGCTGACGCAATCGCCTGATCGAGGATCGACAGCGCGTCGCGCATAGAACCATCGCCAGCCTCGGCAAGTAAGGCAAGAGCGTCGTCATCCGCTTCAATGTTTTCGCGGCCGACCAGATCGCGAAGCTGTCCGACGATGGCATCGAACTTTACCGCGCGGAAACTAAAATGCTGGCAACGCGAGCGGATGGTTTGCGGAATATCCTCTGGCTGAGTGGTTGCCAGCATGAAGACGATGTGGTCGGGCGGCTCTTCCAGCGTCTTGAGCAGGGCGTTGAAGGCCGCGTCCGTAATCTGGTGCGCCTCATCAAGGATGTAAATCTTAAAGCGGTCGCGCGCCGGACGGTAACGCGCAGCTTCGCGCAGTTCCCGAATTTCGTCAATGCCGCGGTTAGTCGCGGCGTCGATCTCGATCACGTCAACCGCATTCCCGGCGCGAATCTCGGTGCAGGATACACACACGCCGCAGGGTTCAGGGACCGGTCTATCGGTAGAGCGGCAATTCAAGGCAGCGGCCAGAATGCGTGCCACAGTTGTTTTTCCAATGCCGCGATGGCCGCTGAAAATGTAGCCATGGGCGGTCCGTCCCTGCTCCAGGGCGTTCTGCAAGGTGCGGGTGACGTGCTCTTGTCCGATAACCTCGGAGAAGTTCTGCGGACGGTATTTTCGTGCCAGGACGGTGTAGCTCATGGGCCGGAAGACACGATTATACGTGATGCGAGGCAGGACGCGCGCCCACCGCCAGCGTCACAAGACCAGCTTCTCAACTGGCCGCCGCGGGCTGGCTCGGGCCGGCAATGTCGGATAGCCCATGTAGAAAAGAAAGGTTGGCTGCCAGGAGGCGTCACCCAAGAGTTCAGCAAACATTTCAGCCCGGCGCCCCTCCTTTCCCAGCGCCTTCTCGTGGTCGATCATTTCCACTGCCTCATTGCAAGGGCGTCCGGCGAGACCGCGAGCTGTTGCCAGCAAATGTGCCCGCTGCCACAGGCGCCCTGCGCGCAGACAGTGCTCCTGGTCGTAGCGGTCGCGCACCGCGATGATGCCAATCAGGGGCGCACTCAGCATGAGGTCCGCATACGCATTCTTTGGGGTTCGCGAGGCAAACCAGCGCAGCGTCGACAACGGCATCATCTTGGCGATCGCAATCGCAGTTGGCGGCAGCCCCAAGACATCAATCGACAGGCCATCGCGAAATCTCTGGACCTCACTCCAGTTGACGCGAATCCACCGGTCGCTGCCCCGGTCGACCTCCGGGTCGGCATAGATTTCGGAGTTCGCCGCGGAGCTGATTTCTACGATCTTCTTGCGTTCGGCATCCCCCGGGAAAAGAAAAATCCTGACGTCGACTTCGCCGTCAGCCAGCCGGCTCAGAGCGTCGATGAACGCCTGCGGGATCGGTTTCTGCGGGAGATAGGGACTGCGATTGGTATGGCGCCGCGGAATCGCATCGTACAACTCAGTTTCCTCACGTTTGCCCGGGTTGATGTCTACGCGTGCCACCAGCTTTGGCGTGGGTTCGGGGGGGATCGGCCCCAGCTTTCCGGGAAACGGCGTCACCCTCGCCTGGTAGCCATGGACGGCCGCCGCCAGCGCGAGGTTCTCAACAGCGCAGCCCATCCCGATGTGCTCTTCCCTTAAATACGGATCGAGCGCCCCGGTGTTTCTCTGGGTATCGAGGTACAACTCAATCGACGAGTTCGTTACCTTGAACAGCCAGGGCTGCGTGTTGTGCGGACTCGCCGCAAGGATCGCGGCGCGCACCAGCGCGACGGCACCCTCGCTCGAATGGTTGCGCCAGTCTTTCCAAGGTTCGTAAGCCGGTCCTTCGCCGACCCTGAACACGCCCTGGTCGTAGGCGCGCCAGACTCCGCCGCCCACAACTGCTACCGTTACAACTCCCGCGCCCTTCAGAAATGATCTCCGTTGCATACGGGACTCCCGCCTGTGCTTGGCCCGGTGAGCCACACAACTATACCTCCGTGACGCAGTCGCCGCAGTCCCAGCTTGCTAAAACCCGGGCGCAAGCGATAGGCTAGTGCGTCAACCCGGAATGCGGGAGCGGCCCTAATCCCAACCGAATTTGATGTGGGCGGCAAAGGAGTGTCCATGCAACTGAAGCTGGCAACGCGGACCAAGGATGGAATTCTGGTGGTGGATTGCAGCGGCCGGATCGTGTTTGGCGAGGAGTCTTCTCTGCTGCGCGACACGGTCAAAAAGGCCGTGTCGGAAAACAATCGCATCGTGCTGAATCTGGGCGAGGTAAATTACATCGATTCTGGCGGTCTGGGTACCCTCGTAGCTCTGCGCACCACCGCGCAAAACGCGGGCGGCACGATCAAATTGACGAACTTGACCAAGCGCGTGGACGATTTGCTGCAAGTGACCAAGCTGCTTACGGTTTTCGAGGTGTATAACTCAGAGGCGGAAGCCATCGAATCCTTCCGCAAGGCGGCTTAGCTCGGCGCACGAGTCGGGGCATGATGACCGCAGAGCGGTCCGTGTGCATGAACTCCGCACCGCGCCCCTTTCCCCTTGAATGCTTCCTCGCATCATCTTTCTGGTGGGCCTGCTGGTGAGTGCCAGCGGGCACGTGTCTCCGCCGGTGGCGCTGGCGATGGGACTGGTATTTGGACTGACGTTGCCTCATCCCTACGCAGGCGAAGCGAGGACTGCCTCCAAATATCTTCTGCAAGCCTCCGTGGTGGGGCTTGGTTTCGGAATGAATCTGCATCAGGTCGTGCAGGTGGGGCGCAGCGGTTTCGTCTACACCATGCTGGGCATAAGCTTCGCCCTGCTGGCTGGGATGGGGTTGGGTGCGGTGCTAGGTGTCCCACGAGTGCCGGCATTTCTCATTTCCACGGGCACTGCGATTTGCGGCGGCAGCGCCATCGCTGCTATTGGGCCGATTACTCAAGCCAGCGACGAAGAGATGGCGATAGCGCTGGGAACTGTATTCGTGTTGAACTCCGTGGCGCTGCTGATTTTTCCCGCCATCGGCGCGGCGCTCAAACTCACCCAATCGCAATTTGGATTGTGGGCGGCCCTTGCCATTCATGACACTAGTTCGGTCGTGGGGGCTGCGGCCAGATATGGCGCCCTAGCATTGGCTATTGCAACCACGGTGAAATTGGCGCGCGCAATGTGGATTGTTCCACTCTCGATTGCGACGGCTGTGGTGCGAGGCGCCAAAGCGAAGATTCAGTGGCCCTGGTTCATTGGCCTGTTTTGCCTTGCGGCGGTCTGCAACACCTATCTCCCGGGCGGAACCCACGCCTATTCTCTCGCCGTGGCGATTGCAAAGATCGGCCTGACGGCGACTCTCTTCCTTATTGGCAGCGGCATCTCGCTAGCGACAATCAAACGCGTGGGCCATCGGCCGCTGCTGCAGGGAATTATCCTATGGCTGTTGGTCTGTGGGGGATCGCTGTGGCTGATTCGCATGGGATGGATCGCGCTATGAAACAGAAAAGTAAAGGCTCACCAGAGAGTGGAAGCAAGAGGCATCCCGAGAAGTCGGTTCCAGACTCTTCTCCCGATCAAGCGTCGAAGACGCGGCAGCGCATAGAAGCCGTCATTCGGCGCATCCCCAAAGGTAAAGTATCGACTTATGGAGTAGTTGCGCGAGTGGCAGGACTTCCGGGGGCGGCGCGACAGGTTGCGAAGGTGTTGCAGCGGGGCTTCGAATTGCCCTGGCAGCGCGTGTTAGGGGCAGGGGGAGAAATCAAGCTCCGAGGCGATTCCGCTATCGAACAGCGACTGCGACTGGAAGCCGAAGGGGTGCGCTTCCGCGGCCGGAGGGTGGATATGAAGTTGTGCGAGTTTAAGTTTGCCGGGATGATTGCTGCAAAGCAGAGGTCAAAGAAAAAGTGAGGTAGCTCGGCGGTGAAATCCTTTGCTCATTGACCAGTCAGATCTCGGCGCCGAACCCGCCGCGCGGCCGAAAATGATTAGGCAGGAACCGTCCCGCCGAAGGCCGAGAAGCAGCTAGGTCTTGCCCTTGAACTGCTCGTCTATCTCAACTTGATATCCCGTGACCATCTTATTGGTCTCATTGGCCATGCCGACCACGGCCATTAACTCCTTGAACATCGCATCGGTCATACCTTTTTTCTGTGCCGAGACGGTGTGCGAAGCGATGCAGTAGTGGCACTGATTGGTCACGCTCACCGCGATATAGATCATTTCTTTGGTCAACGGATCCAGCGCGCCGGGCGCCATGATCTGCTTGATGTCTTCCCAAGTGCGCTTGAGCGTGGCTGGATCGTGGGCGATCGCCTTCCAGAAATTGTTGATCCAGTCCGTCTTCCGCGTTGCCATAATGTCGTCGTAGACCGCGCGTACTTCGGGGCTGGCGTCTTTGTATTCGATGAGGCCGAGCGTTGCCATGAGTTCTCCGGTTGCGGAAGTCAAATCACCACCGAGTCACGGAGCAAACCTTCTTTACGGTTTGCCTTCTCTGCGTCTCTGTGACTCTGGGGTGGATAAGGTCTTAGTTACTTCGGCACTTCTCCGCTCAGCAGTTTCCCCAATGCCGCTGCCGGACAGCGCACTCCTACATAGAACTGGCCGAACAGTGCATACACGGCGCTTACGTGATCGAAGCGCATCTCGTAAATCAGCTTCTTGAAGACCAGCGGATCGTCGGCAAAAAGGTCGACGCCCCACTCCCAGTCATCGAAGCCGATTGAGCCGGTGATAATCTGCTTCACTTCGCCGGCATAGCGGCGGCCCACTAGTCCGTGATCGTTCATCTGCCGGGCGCGCTCCTCGAGGGGAAGTGTGTACCAGTTTTTCTCTTCGCCGCGCCGCCGGTCCATGGGATAAAAGCAAATGTAGCGGTGCCGTGGAATTTCAGGGAACAGCCGCGGATGCATCGCCTCGCGATGCCGTGCGAGTTTGGATTCGATTTCTGCCTTCCACTGCTCGGAGTGCGGCTGAATCCCCTGCGCCGTGAGCTCTTTATAAATTTTGAGCGTGGAGTCGTACAGCCCGAGCTCGATGATTGACAGATAAGACGACGTGGGTTCGAAGTACTCACTCAGGCGCAGGCCGGCGAGATTTAGTTCCGCTTGATTGAGGTCGGCAAAGGAATTGCGGAAGTGTACAAGCATCAGGTCGCCTTTGTGGCCGATCAGCGAAAAGAGTGCGGATTGTCCTCCTGGTCTTTGTTCCATTTCGCCCAACGCTGAAGCCGCTTCCTGGGTGATTGCTGATCTGGTTCCCTCAGGCAGAGCTCGCCAGGCTGTCCAGCGAAACCGCATCATCTGGTGCAGCACGCTGTAGCCTTCGGTAGTCAGCGGAACTTCAGGAATCTCAGCCGATTCGGTTTGCGGACGTATGTGAGGAGTCGTGGTCGTTGTCATCGGATTCTCACGGTTTGTGCTCATCTAGATTCAATGTCCATTGTACGCAAAGAAATGGAGGCAAACGAATGGCCGCAGCAAGTCCACGATTTACAATCATCCTGGCGTTCAGGGCCAAAAGTCATGCGCAGACTGATTTTATTAGTCGTTGCTGTCCTTTCCTTTGCACTTTCGTTGCCCGCGCAGAATAAGCGCCTATGGGTTTTACGCGCGCCGGGCGAGGCGGTAGAGTATGACTCAGCAAACTTCGCGGAGAAGCAGACGGTTAAGATTCCCAGGGAAGCCGCCGCGTCACCGCAGAATTTTGCCATCAATCATCTGGGGCAGATGTTGTTTGCCATGCCCGCGGCTTTGCCGCTCCTCGAGGGCGATCTCTCCGCCGAGCGGAAAGTCTGGCTCTGGGATGGCCGCACGGCGACCACAATTTCACGCGACGTCGCCCGAACTACGTCAACAGCGGGTTCGAATCTTGCCATCACCGAGTCGGCTACTACGCCATTTCTCTCGGCGGATGGAATCCATCTTTACTGGTTTTCGAACCATGCGCGGCGCCTGCAGCGCGATGGCGTGGATCTTTCCACCAAGACCACATGGTTGAGCTGGGAAACGGACCTCGCCGAGGCCGGGCGTCAGGACATTGCATCGATCACGTTGCCCGATTGCACCTGCACGACCGGAGGGTGTGAGGAAACGTGCGCTTACGGGAAGGCCTGGGTTCCTGATGAAGGCATTGGCAAGTTTTTCTTGCTGACGCAGTTTGTGGAGGGACAGACCCAAGCAACTTACAAGTCAACGTCGGTCTACGAGGAGAGCGCGGGCAACTGGACTGCAACGCCAATCGATCCCTCGCTCCGGCGAGTGCTGGACGCCGCGAATGCCGCCACGATTCTGGAAGCGGTTCCCGACACGGGGTGCTGCGGATGGTCCAACGAGAGCGATGATCAAGCTCTGCTGCGTCTCCGCGACAAAACGCTGGCTGTCTTCGATGAGCTTGCCGCGTATAAAAACCCTGACTACGACGTGAGCTTCTACACCCAGAACGGCAAACTGTCGCCCGATCTCGGGTCGGTGGCGTTGACGATAAATGCCACCGCTAAGCCAAACACGGCGATTCAGCTCGCCGAACAGGGACAGGCCAATCCTGCAGAGTCACAGCGTATTCGCAAGGCTTTGCAGGATCTTCCGGCGGTTGAGGTTAAGAGTGTAAATGTGAAGAACACTGAAGACACGCCGCGACGCCTCGCTTTTCTGCCCCATGTAACCCTGGTGGGCTGGATCAGCGATACAGAGATCCTCATTGTCGAGGACCACTTGCTGGTGGCCTATAACGTCGCGCGTGGGAGCCGTAGAAAATCCAATATTCGCGTGGAAGATTACGAGCACGTTTTTCTGCGCTGAACACCTTCACCGGTCGCAAATCTGGATGCCTGGTCGGCAGAGCTTGCAATCGCGTAAAAAGCGCAAAAAGCTCGTGTTCATTGACTTGACAGGCTCACCGACGTAGGATTTTGCCACGTGATTGGGCGGACTATTTCGCATTACCGTATTGTCGAAAGGCTCGGCGGCGGCGGGATGGGCGTGGTCTATAAAGCGGAAGACCCGCGTTTGCATCGCTTCGTCGCACTAAAGTTTTTACCCGATGCGGTTGCCCGCGACCCGCGAGCGCTCGCTCGCTTTGAACGGGAAGCTCAGGCTGCATCCGCACTAAACCATCCAAATATCTGTACGATTTACGACATTGGCGAGCAGGACGGGCAAGCCTACATCGCGATGGAATTTCTCGATGGACTGCCACTGAAGCACCGTATCGCGGGCCGTTCGGTGGACACTAGGACTCTTCTCTCGCTCGCCGTTGAGATCGCCGATGCTCTCGACGCCGCCCACACCCACGGGATCATTCATCGCGATATCAATCCAGTAAATATTTTTGTCACCAAACGCGGTCACGCCAAGATTCTCGACTTCGGGCTGGCCAAGCTAACCGAGGGTGACGAGGCGGTTCTCAGCGGCGACACTTTTGGGGATGTCACACAGTCGCCGGATGATCCGGCGCACCCGGGCTATGCCTTGGGCACCGTCCCCTACATGTCTCCCGAGCAGGCCCTAGGCCGGCCGCTGGATTCCCGCACTGATTTGTTTTCTTTCGGAGTCGTGCTTTACGAGATGGCTACGGGCGCGCTGCCTTTTAAGGGACAAACTACCGCAGCATTTTTCGACGCGCTGATTCACAGCGTGCCGGAGTGGCCTCTGCAATTTAGCGCCGCGACTCCCACCGAACTTGAGCGCATCGTCAGGAAAGCCCTCGAGAAGGACGCCGGGGACCGCTACCAAAGCGCTGCGGAGATGAGGGCTGATCTACAGCGCCTGCGCCGCGAGGTTGAGTCCGGACAAACTTTGACGGGCGCTCCTGCCGGACAGCGGGTACCGGATTCAAAAGATCGAATCCGTGCCATGTTCGCGACCGCTCTTACCATTGCTGCTCCGCCACCCAAGCCGAACAGGGCGCCGTGGCTGGTAGCGGGCAGCGTGGTCGTGCTGGCGGCCTTGGCGGCGGTGGTCGTATTTCTTCGATCGCCCGAATCTCCGCCTGCCATGATTTCGTCGTTGCAGATTACAAGCGACGGCGCCTCAAAGCGCTCCCTCGTTACCGACGGACCTCGTCTCTATTTTTCCGAACATGTGAGCGGCCACTCGGTGTTGATGCAGGTTTCCAGTTCAGGTGGAGAAACGGCACCTGTGCCAATCCCTCTGCCCAGCGCCGATGTTTATGATTTCTTCCCCGGCCGTTCTGAATTGCTCGTCAAAGGCTCGGCCGAGGGTTCCGACACAGAGTGGCCGATATGGATATTGCCGCTGCCCGGGGGCTCTCTACGCCGGGTGGGGAATATCCTCGCCCACTCCGCCACCTGGGATCCCGATGGTCAACGCATTGTGTATGCCAGGCAGTCCAGCCTGTACCTGTGCAACGCGGACGGAACTGAGTCCCGTGAGCTCATTGCAGTGTCTGGCATTCCGTTTGCACCTCGATTTTCTCCTGATGGCCGCCACGTCCGCTTCACCGTCCGCAATACCGAGCAGCGCACTTTTTCGCTGTGGGAAATTTCAGCAGAAGGGCGGGACTTACACCCGCTGTTGCCGGGATGGAACAAGCCCGCCCAGGAATTTGGAGGAACCTGGACTCCCGATGGAAAGTATTTTCTGTTCGAATCCACACGCGACCACACCCAAAACATCTGGGCGCTGCGCAACGGCTCGACGTGGCTTCGCAAAGCCAGTACTGAGCCCACCCAGTTGACGGTTGGCCCGCTTATGTTCAGCAATCCCACGCCGAGCCCGGAGGGAAAGAATTTGTTCGTCATCGGACAGCAACTCCGTTTCGATTTGATCCGGATGGATGGCAAATCGAGACAGTTCTCCGTCGACCTTCCAGGCGTATCAGCCGGCGAGGCCGACTTCACGCGCAATGGCGAGTGGATCGTTTACGTATCGCATCCCGACCTCACCCTATGGCGGAGCAAAGCCGACGGAACGGCACGTATCCAGCTCACTTACCCTCCTCTGCTCGCGCATCTGCCGCGCTGGTCACCCGATGGTACCCAGCTCGCATTCATGGGTTCGCGTCCAGGAAAACCGTGGAAGATCTTCGTGATGCCGGCCGAGGGCGGTACGCCTCGTGAAGTGAGTGCAGGAAACCGCAACCAGGGCGATCCCACCTGGACGCCCACTGGCGATGCCATTGTTTTTGCCGGGATGCCCTGGCTGGAATATGGAACCGCCGGCGGATCCAACATCCACATCGCCGACGTGAAGACGGCGCAAGTTTCCGACGTGCCGGGTTCGGAAAATCTTTTCAGTCCGCGCTGTTCGCAGGATGGCCGCTTCCTTGCCGCCCTCTCCGCGGACTCGAGCAAACTGATGCTGTACGACGTGGAGAAAAAGTCTTGGACTCAACTCGCGGTAGCCCGATTCGCCTTCGAAAACTGGTCACATGACGGAAAGTATCTGTATGCAGAAGATTATTCCGACGGCACCGATGACATGGTGCGAGTGACGGTGGCGAATGGCAAGACGGAACGCCTGCTCAGCCTGAAAGAAATTCCGCGCGGCTTCGATCCCTGGGAATTCTGGGTCGGCCTTGCGCCGGATGATTCGCCGCTACTGATGCGAGATAAGAGCACGCAGGAAATTTATAGTTTGGATGTGCGCTTCCCTTAGGCTTAGGTCGCCTGAGGCCGGCGGTTGGCGATTTCACCACTAAGAATTGCCCGGACCATCATCCGGTCGATCGCCCTGTTTCTGCCGCCCCGCGCAATAGATTGCCCATCCGAGCGCGTTGGCTCCGAGCACGCAGCCGGCAATTTTCAATGAATACCCGCACGAGCTATGCAGATCAACAGTAGGAAAAATTGAGAGTACAGCGTAAAGCAGCGTCATCAGAAATCCCGAGACTGCAGCCGGCCGCAACCACAATCGCGGGCGAAGTCCACGATCTTTCCGCGACAAGCAGCCATAGTGAGTGGCAACCGCATTCGCCAGCTCTTCTGCCCATCTTGTTTATTCTTCGTCAAACGGAGCAACTCAAAGCCTTGCAGCTTCAGGATAGCGATTATTTGTGACTTAGCTGGAGGCTGAACTTTCGGCGGACAGCAGAACCCCCGCAAGAACTGCACAGCCGACCCCCAGAAGATGGAATGCACTCAGCCGTTCGCGCAAAAGGGCTGGAGCCAGCATGACGACAAACACAGGGTAGAGTGCTGCCAGCGATTCGACGATCGAAGCCTTGCCGCCGTGGCGCATCGCCGCCATGAGGCACAATATTCCCAGCCCGTTGCAGACGCCGTTCAACACAGCGCAGAGCAAGCTGCTTGAGGAGTAATGCAGGACCGAAATCGTGGGAAAAACCAGTGCCTGCAACAGCATGAAACCGGCTGCTACCCAGACCATCGCGGTTTGCGCCCCAATGCGATCCACGGCCATTTTTTGCAACACTCCGACTGCCCCCCAGGAAAGCAGGACTAAGGCAAATAGCGACATCCATAGGGAACTGTTCATAGAGTGACTCAGAGCGAAAGTATGAACATGGCAGCGGCAGCGAAAAACAATCCCACAACTTGCACCTTGTTCAGCTTTTCTTGCAAAAATGCAACCGCAAAAAGAACCGTAACCATCGGGTATTGGGAGGTGATCGCGGTAACGATCGAGGCGTTGTAGCCCGTGCGGTATAGGCTATAAAGGCAGATACCACCGAGGGCCAACAGCACGCCACTGAAGAGCGCGTAGCATTTGCCCGCGCGGCCTTTGTCAGTTTTGGCTGTTTTTCGTCCCAGGGATCCCAAGCTCACGAGCACAAATCCGAATGCGGAGATGAATTCCATCGTGGTCGGGGGGATCTCCCTTGACCCTATCTTCGCGGTGAAGGCCCAACCGGTCCAGCAAAGCGAGGAAGCCATCGCGTACCAAAACCATTTCGTCGTCAGCGTCCGCTTCACCGCCGAGAAGAGCGGTGGGATTTGGATTTGCCGCCGGGACTGGAGTGCGGCGAACGGATCCACATCTATATGTATCTCTGTGTCGGCCGGGTATTTCAGCGGAAATGGTGATGTTTGAAAGACAGCGATCTGTCTGGGGGCCAAGTATTTAGCGGCCCCCGAGGAGACTTCGAGCCGGATTTGATCCGGGGTTAGCAAGTCGGTTCCCATGGACTGTTATGTCATTCTAAGGAAGCAGGAATGGTCGCAAAAGTCACCTTCGTCACCGGCAGAAGTAACTATCTGACGACCCAGTCAGCTCGGAGGGAAAGGGTATCTCGTTCGAGACGAAGTGGCTTCAGAATCACGCACATACATAGGTCAAACCGGGCGCTACTGCGTTCGGCCGGCCATGCTCAGTCCCGGCTGCCTAAGCGTGAAAATTCGCCGATCCACTTCTTGAGCATTTTCTCGCTCTGTCGGGGTTCGAAGCGCAATCCGACCAGTCGGCCAGAGTACCAACGCGGGGATGCACTCAACGAAAAATGGCGGGCGCCGGGTAATGAAAAGTCCAGGCTGATCTCATCTGGCAGACTGACGCTCCGCGCGAGCTCCACTGCCATTCCCCCTTGGCCGACATTTCTGGTAATTCCCTTTGCGGCCATGCCCTCGGCCTTGATCCTGACCGCTGTAACAATGGGCACGCGGGCATAAGCGCCGATACCGCGGACGATCACGGACCGCGTGGCGGATACCGCCGTTTGAAAGCTAAGGTCGGTCGTCGTCTCGAGCAATGCATTGATTCCGATATCACAGAACCGAGCGGCTTCGTTCCAGTCGCCGATCCCGTAAAGCAGCGTGCGACGTGGCAAGAACCACACAGATCTCCGTAAACAGGAGACTGCGGTTTGGTTCAACCGCAGCACACATGCGGTGATTACTCTCTCATGACCGGTGTCAGGGGATTGCATCTCGACCGGGCGGACATCAAGGTTGAATGCCTTGAAGGACTCGGCAAATTTCAGGAGTAGCTTGGAATCGATCTCCAGCCCGGCGAGCGTGAGATGGTGACCTTTCTCCTTACCCGAAGCTGTTCGCCGAGCTAGAACGGCTGTGTGTGTTCCCAACTTTTTCACCATCGCTTAGCAGACGAATAGCAGCATAACGGAAGGACTCTCCTGTTGCCGCATTACTGTGGTTACCTTGTGAAATCCCCTTTTTGGTCGCCTACTGTTGTTTCCAGCAAACCCTAGTAACGTAAGGTGAGTAATTTGCGATGAGCTCCCGCGCCCATGCCGTGATTCAGATCGTTGCGTTCTTCTTTATTTGCTCTTTTGCTGCCCGCGCACAGAATACGGCTGAAGTTCAGGGGACAATCGTAGAGCCGAGTGGGCGTCCCGTAGTAAGCGCTTTCGTGATCATTACCAGCCAGAACACAGCGTTAATGCGCGCAGCTACGACCAATGATGCAGGCGAGTTCAAGTTCAGTGCTCTGCCGGTTGGGCGATACAAGGTCGAGGTAAAAGCGGATGGTTTTGGTAGCTGGCAGACCGATGAACTGCGGGCCAATATCGGGCAGGTGGTCAGACTCGACGTCAGATTGAGTGCATTGGGAGGGCACTCCGAGCTTCCTGCCGTCGCCCCATCCATGATTGAAACCTCGAACACGCAACTCGGTGTTGTGATGGACAGCCTCGAAGTTACGCAACTTCCGCTGAAGTCGCGCAACACCTTCGAACTGCTACAGCTCCAGCCCGGAGTGCAGAGTACGTTGGGAGCAGACCTTTACTTTGGCAGCGATCAGCCGGGCGTGGTCTCGGTAAACGGAGGCCGTGCCCGTTCGAACAATTACAACGTGAACGGCGGTCCAGCGGGCGACATATTCGTGAACGCCCCCTCGTTGCAGCCTTCACCGGACTCCATCAGCGAGTTTCGCGTTATTTCGCATGACTACGACGCGGACCTCGGTCGCAATGCCGGCTCCGTGATCAACGTGGTCACGAAATCCGGCAGTAATGCGTTCCACGGAAGTGTGTATGAGTTTTTTCGTAACAATGTCCTCAACGCCAAGGGCTATCTTGATCCCCAGAAGCCCGATTTCAAGCAGAACGAATTTGGCGGAACATTGGGTGGGGCGATCCGCCGCGACAAAACGTTCTTCTTCTCTTCTTACGAAGGACAACGCGTGCGGAATGGAATCACTTCTGATCCGGTCGTCGTGCCAACTCTCGAGGAACGTAGCGGAGACTTCTCCGCAGGGTCGGCTTTCACGGGAACACTAACCAATGCGACTGTGGCGACCCAGCTCAACAATCGCGCCGGATGTGCCTCAGCCGTGTCCGCCAATGGCGGAGTTGCCATAACGTCCGGTACTGCCTACACCGCGATCTTCCCCAGCAACATCATCCCCAAGCCATGCTTCGACTCCACAGCAGCCGCTTTGCTGAACCGGTTTGTACCTAACCCGAACGTCGGGACCAATGTCTTCCAGGCCATCCCCGATGCTGCAGTTCGACAAGACCAGCTCACAACCCGTCTCGATCACAACCTGACGAGCCAACAACAACTCAGTTTGTATCAATACTTTACCGATGGCTCTGACGGCGAACCGTTCTCCCGGTTCCAGGCTGCCGGCGCAATTCTGCCGGGCTTTGGCAACTTGACCCAATCCCGGTTCCAGCAACTGAACATCTCGCATAACTGGATGATCAGCGCCAAGACAACGAACGAAGCTCGTTTCGTCTACTACCGCGAGGGAGAAGGTCGATTTCTATCGCCAGAACGGACTGGGCTAGTGCAGAATTCCTGCAGCACGGTCGCCTCGGCGCTGTGTTTTGCTGATCCGGCAAACCCTAGTTTGGGCATCACGCCCGGATTAGGACCGCAATGGGAAGGCGTGCCCTTTGTATCCTTAACGGGTGGATTCAGTTTCGGCAACAACGCGAATGGATCCTTTGCTCAGGCGGGCAATGTCTACCAGGCATTCGAGGGACTCAGCAAGACTTTGGGCAAGCACACGCTTAAATTTGGTACGGACGCGCGCGACCGACGTTTTCATCAGACGTACTACTACAACATCAACGGGAATCTCGCGTTTACCGGTGGTGGTCAGAATGATGTGGGGTATTCGGATCTTGTGCCAAACTACTTGCTTGGTCTTCCTGATACCTACTCCCAAGGTTCGGCGAACGCCTTGGATGTGCGCGCCCTCGAACTTGCGTTATTCGCCGGGGACACCTGGAAGCTAAAGAGCAATCTGACATTGTACTCTGGGCTGCGGTGGGAGCTGAACACCCCGCAAGAGGATGCGGATAAGCGGGTTCAGGCATTTCGGCCCGGAGAGGCAACGCGTGTTTACCCGTGCCAACTAGGCGCTTCGGATCCACTAGTCGCAACCTTCGGGTCGACCGACTGTTCCCCGACCGGCCCCGCCGGATCGGTGTTTCCGCTGGGATTGGTTTTTCCAGGCGACCCCGGCGTTCCGAATGGCCTGACCAACACCTATCTGCACGCTTTCGCTCCCAGGATAGGTTTGGCTTGGTCACCGAATGGCACCACGGGTTGGCTCTCGAAATTGTCGGGCGGCCCTGGCAAATCGAGTGTCCGGATGGGTTGGGGACTTTTCTACAACGCCAATGAGGAGCTGATCCTGGCCTCTTTCGCCGCCCAGCCGCCGTTTGGCGGGAGTACGTCCATCACCAATCCGCTTTTCAACACACCATTCCTCTCGCAAAATGGAACGATCACACCGAATCCGTTCAATGGAATTGAGAGCCCTAGCCCAGGGTCGCCGGTGGATTTCGCGCGCTTCCGGCCGATCGAGCTGTTTGGCGATTACCCAACCACCCTTCGAAACCAGTATTCGGAACAGTACCACCTGACAATCCAGCGGGAATTGGCTAGAGACACGATGCTGCAGTTCGGGTATGTGGGCAGTCAAGGCCATCGCCTGCTCTCCAGCGTGGACCAGAACTTTGGAAATGCACAGACGTGCCTTGACCTGAACAACATTCCTGGCATGTCCTGCGGGCCATTCGGGGAGGACAGCGCTTACCACATCCCGGCAAACGCCATTCCCCCGGGAGTGACTCTGCATCTGCCCTACGGCTCGGTACCGAGCGTAACCGGGCCGAACCCGAATCCCATTACGCTGGTGGGACTGCGCCAGCATTCTTCTCCCTTGTGTCAGCCAACCACGAGCGTGGGCTGTCCGCCGGATGGTGTGCCCGTGTTCAGCAGCCTGTTCGCCATGGCGCCGATTGCAAACTCTGCCTACAACTCCTTCCAAGCTGTAGTGAATCGGCGATTCGCGCACGGATTGCAATTGTTGGCATCTTATACTTGGAGCAAGTCGATCGACAACGCTTCGAGTTTCGAAGACTCCCTCGACCCGCTTAACCTGGCAAAATCGCGATCTTTATCATTGTTCGATGCGCGGAACCGGTTTGTGCTCAGCGAATACTGGCAGATACCCGACGTTTCCGTTTCCAGCTGGAGTCGCTATTTGGTGAACGGCTGGGCAATATCGGGCATCACTACCCTGCAATCGGGCTTCCCGATCCGCATTACCTCCTCCAGCGACCTGGAATTGATGGGCAGTTTCGACTTCGAGGCTCCCGGAGAACCGAACATGATTGCGCCACTTCGTCTGCTCAATCCAAGAACCTCGGGAGGGTATTATGTCGATCCGACGTCTTTTGCCAATGGGCCGCTGGGACAAATTGGCAATGCGCCGCGCGCGGTATGCTGCGGGCCAGGTATTGCCGAAGTTGATCTTGCCGTCCACAAGGACATTCCGTTTGCCGAGGGCAAGAAGCTAGAGTTCCGGACGGAATTCTTCAACTTGTTCAATCGCACGCAATTCCTCAACCCCGATGGAAATTTCTCGGACGGCACTTCCTTCGGCCTGGTTGCGAGCGAGCGAGACCCAAGACTGATCCAGCTTGCATTGCGGCTGATCTTTTAGGATGCAAGAACATTGACGAAAAACAAGAGCATCGTCTTTTGCATAGCACTGCTGGCCGGCACCGTATACGCCGGTGAACTGCCGCGGAAAATTGTGTACAGCGAAGATCCGCAATATCCCGAGGTCGCAAAGAAGATGGCTCTGCACGGAACTGTGAAGCTGAGGATCTGGATTAAACCGGACGGCTCCGTGCGCAGGCTGGAGTATATCGGTGGTCATCCGCTTCTGGCGGAATCGGCGCTAAAAGCCGTTAAGAATTGGAAATACGTACCCGCCAACCAAGAATCAGACATGGTAGTGGAGATCAAGTTCTGACCTCGACCGTCGGCGGAGCCCTCCCGTGACTACGTTTGTCTGATGATCCATCGCCATTTCAGCACGAGCTCTGCGGCTTGACCAGCTGGGTTGCTCCAACGCTAACCGTTGAGTCAACCTACTCTCGTCGGTTCTGAGGAGTTTCAACTCACGCTTGTCGCCGGGCGATTGTCGCTGGATTACCCACCCTGAGTGAAGAGGCCCGGCGAAGGCTAGCTCAGCTTATGTTTCGATGCCCTGAGCCGAGCCGAAGCGTCGACATACGGACCTACGAAGCCTGAAACCACATGTGAATCAGCGTGGCTCCGCCCAGCGATGCCAGAAGGGCGGCCGGCATCGCCACCGCGCCGACTTTAAGAAAATCCCAGAAGCTTACACCAAGTTTTTCTCTACGCAGTGCGATCAGCCACAAGATAGTCGCCAGTGAGCCGGAGATTGACAGGTTCGGTCCCAAGTCGACGCCGATGAGAACGGCGTTTGCTATCAAACCTTTTGCGTGCGCGCTCTGAAGTGTGCTCCCGGCTATCAGCCCAAGCGGCAGATTATTGATCAGGTTGTTCGCGATACCGACGATAAATCCAGTTATGAATGCGCCGGTAGTTGATCCGAACGTCTGGGCCCACGCTAGCCATTTCTGCGTGAACCGCAGCGCCCCGATACTCTCCATCGCATCCACCATTACAAAAAGTCCGGCCACCAGCATTAGGGTTGACCAGCTGATCTTACGAGCGAGAGCGAGTGGATTGCATCGTGCCTTGATCGAGGCACCCGCGGTAATCGCCAGCGCAGCCAGACATGTGGGCAATCCCAAATCTTTCCCCAATAATGACGCAGTTAACAGTACAGCTACCATGATCCCCAATCCACCTAGCACCAGCTTGCCGTTGCCCTCTAGTGCTTTCGCCTCCGCCTCTGATTCAATGGCCGCGCAGAGTGGCTCCCGGAAGATCCAGCGCAACACGATGAATGTCACGGCAACGGAGAGGAGACAGGGCACGGCGAAGGATAAGAGCCAACTGCCCAATGGCGGCATTTGATTGTGAAAGACAACCAGATTTGCGGGATTTGAAATCGGGAGAAGAAATGAAGCTGCATTCGCGTTGAAAGCGCAGACGAAAACATACGGCAAAGGCTCGACTTTGGCCTTACGCACCGCCGTTAGGATCGCTGGCGTCAGAACCACCGCCGTAGCGTCGTTTGACATGAAGATTGTGACGACCGTTCCAGCGGCGTAGACCAGCGCAAATAGCCTTGAGCAGGAGCCGTTGGCTCCGCGCACCGCAACTGAAGAAAGCCAGTCGAAGACTCCATGCTCGCGTGCCAGTTCAGAAAGCAACATCATGCCGATGAGAAATAGGCAGACGTCTACCGCTTTGGCGACAGCTCGACCCGCCAGTTGCGGTGGCACCAATTGGAGAACAAGTAGAAAGAGGACGCCACCACCAATCCAGTAAACCTCCGGGATATTGCGGGGACGGATGAGCATCAGCACGATGCTGACGACGACGATGAGGGACAGCAGAAGATGCGCGTGCGATGTCAACTAACGCTGGCTCCCATTCTTGTTCGGCGTAAGCGCGGCATCATGGTCGATGTTGCGTCATCATTTCGCGACAGTGGCGCGCGATCTGTCGCTCTTCCTGTGTGGGGACAATCTGAACCTTGTCCGCGGTGAGCCCAAGTGATTCAAGGCCTTGGGTCGCGGAGGATCGAACGCGATCGCTGTGTTCTCCGATCCCGCCGGTGAAGACTAGCAAATCCACCCCGCCCAGCAAGGCTAGATACGCCCCGATTGTCTTGCGTACAGAAATGGCAAATACATCAAGGGCAAGTCGGGCTTTGGGATCATCGCAACGAGCGCGTTCTTCGAGCGCCTTAACATCGCCCTCGCCAGACGAAAGAGCGAAAAGGCCGCTCTCATGATTGAGCAGATCTTCTAGCTTGTCGGCTTCGAGCTTTTGGTTCCGCAGAAGATAGAGGATGACTCCCGGGTCCAGGTCGCCAGATCGTGTAGCCATGGGAATGCCGCCCGTGGGGGTGAGGCCCATCGTGGTGTCGATCGAGGCCCCGTTTTGCAGTGCACACAGACTCGAGCCATTCCCCAGGTGAGCGAAGATGGCTCGCTTGGGAAGCGTTGCCCCGAAATGATGCACCAGCGACTCGTAAGAAATACCGTGGAATCCGTAACGGCGAATGCCGGCGTCAAAGTAGCGCTGCGGGAGGGCAAAGCGGCATGCAGTCTCCGGCATCGTTTGATGAAAAGCGTCGTCGAAGCAGGCATACTGCGCGGCCGAAGGAAAGATCGACTGCGCGGCGGCGATGAGCGACAGGGCCTGCGGAATATGCAATGGAGCAAAGTGGGTTGCGGAGCGGAGCTCGTCCAGAACTTGTGGTGTGATGATTTGGTGTCTGCGAAGGTTGGGGCCGCCGTGCACCACGCGATGGCCGACAGCCAACGGCATGTTGTCGATATGTTCTCGTATCGCTGCAGCGAGAGCGTTCAGGGCTTCGCTCTGCGATTCGTGAATACACTCGCGCTGCGCAAGGGACGTGCCATCGGAGGAACGAATGTTTAACGATCCATCGTCTCGTCCGACACCTTCCGCACTCCCAGTCAGCATCGGCTCTTCGTCAGTTTCGCCGGGACGGTAGATGCCGAACTTCAGCGAAGACGACCCGCTGTTGAGTACCAGAATGAGACCGTCTTTCTTTGCCAGCTTGTTCGCCATCTATCCCGGCCACTTCCAGTTTCGAATTTCTTCCTTATCGATGCCTTCCGCGTGAGCGTAGTTAACACTCTCGATGATTTGACCCTTCAGCCATTCCTTCACGTGTGCCCCAACGGAACGCAGTCGCGGAACTCGGTCGATGACATCAATCGCCAAATCGAAGCGGTCGATCTGGTTAATAATCGCAAGCTCCAGGGGAGTATTTATGTTCCCCTTTTCTTTGTATCCGCGCACATGAATGTTGTCATGGTTGTTTCGCCGGTAACTGAGTTTATGAATGAGCGAGGCATAGGAATGGAAGTTGAAGATGACGGGCTTGTCAGGGGTGAAAAGCGAATCGAAATCGCGGTCGGAGAGTCCGTGGGGATGCTCGGTCGCCGGCAGGAGGCGGAAAAGATCCACAACATTCACAAATCGAATCTTCAAATCGTGGAAGTGTTCCTTCAGAATTGCGACCGCCGCAAGAGATTCCATGGTTGCAATATCGCCGGCGCAGGCCATCACCACATCGGGATCCTCACCATCATCGGTGGATGCCCAGTCCCAGATGCCGATTCCCTTGGTGCAATGGGTTACGGCATCCGCCATGGTCAGGTACTGAAGGTGTTCCTGCTTGTCCGCGACTATGACATTGACGTAATCGCGGGACCTGAGGCAATGATCGGTGACGCTAAGCAGGCAGTTTGCATCCGGCGGCAAGTAAATGCGCACCACGTCGGGGCTTTTGTTGGTGACCACGTCAAGAAATCCCGGATCCTGGTGCGTAAATCCGTTGTGATCCTGCCGCCACACCAAAGAAGTGATGAGAAGGTTGATAGACGGCACGGGGGCACGCCAGGAAAGCTCATTCTTCGACTTCTCCAGCCATTTCGCGTGCTGGTTGAACATGGAATCGATAATATGGATGAAGGCTTCGTAACTGGAGAAGAAACCGTGTCGGCCCGTGAGAACATACCCCTCGAACCAGCCTTCGAGCGTGTGCTCGCTGAGCATCTCCATGACGCGTCCGGAGACGTCGAGCTCGCCACCGTCGGCGTCTTCGGGCTTGTATTCAGCGAGCCAGGTTTTCTTGGAAGCGGCATAGATGGCTGTGAGCTTGTTGGATGCGGTCTCGTCTGGGCCAAAAACGCGGAAGGAGTTCATGTTACGACGCATCACTTCAGCCAGAAAGTGTCCCAGCACTTCAGTCGGCGAAGAATAGGTCGCACCCGGCGCCTTTACCTCCAGGGCATAATCGCGAAAGTCCGGAAGTGCGAGTTCTTTACGAAGCAGGCCGCCATTTGCATGCGGGTTGGCCGAGATGCGACGCGGCCCCGAAGGTGCAAGTTCCTGTAGTTCTGGTATAAGAGTTCCGTTGGCATCGAAGAGCTCTTCCGGTTTGTAGCTTCGCAACCATTCTTCCAGCAGCGTCAGATGTTTCTTATTCGCAGCCGGATCGGCTAGGGGGACTTGGTGAGCCCGCCACGAGCCTTCTACCTTGTGTCCGTCTACTTCCTTCGGACCTGTCCATCCCTTCGGGGAACGCAGAACGATCATGGGCCAGCGCGGGCGAGTCACATCTCCGGTTGTGCGGGCGCGCTGCTGAATCGACCGAATCTCCAGGATGCATTGCTCCAGTGTGGAAGCCAGTTTCTGATGCATCGCAGACGGATCTTCCCCTTCTACGAAGTAAGGTTTATGGCCGTATCCCGTCAACAGCGCTTCTAATTCTTCATGTGGAATGCGCGCCAGGATCGTAGGATTCGCGATCTTGTAACCGTTGAGGTGAAGCACCGGCAGGACGGCTCCGTCGCGAATCGGATTTAGAAATTTGTTCGAATGCCAGGAGGTCGCGAGCGGACCGGTCTCCGCCTCGCCATCGCCCACGGCGACGGCGACCATGAGATCGGGATTATCGAACGCCGCTCCATAAGCATGCGAGATGGAGTAGCCAAGCTCGCCGCCTTCGTGAATAGAACCAGGCGTTTCTGGGGTGCAGTGCGATCCGATTCCTCCGGGAAAAGAGAACTGCCGGAAAAACTTGAGCAAGCCCGCTTCGTCGCAACTCTTGTCGGGATAGATCTCGGAGTAGTGGCCTTCGAGATAGCAATTGGCAAGTGTGGCGGGCGCGCCATGACCGGGGCCGGAGAGGTAGATAACATTCAGGTCGTATTTTCGGATGAGCCGGTTCAGATGAACCCAAATCAGAGATTGGCCGGGATCGGATCCCCAGTGACCAAGAAGCCGATTCTTGATGTGTTCCCGCTTCAGCGGTTCACGCAAAAGAGGATTCGCGCGAAGATAGATCATGCCTGCCGACAGATAATTGCAAGCTCGCCAGTAGGCATGAATCTTCCGCAGTTCTTCGGGCGGAAGGGGGGTTGCTTCATTCGTAACAGCCATCAGATATTCTCCGACAAGATCAGGTTCGGCCCCCGCAGCAATATTCTAACCCTACAGCCTCGACTCATCTGATGCGCAAGGTTGAGTCTTCGATTTATTAACAGATCGTTACTCGTCCACAGGGAGAGCGCGGATATGTTGGGGAGTGCGGGCGGTCTGTCAGAGTTGACTCGCACATCGCGGCGAGAAGTCGTTCGACCAATTTCCATTTCGGCTGGCAAGCGCGAAGATACGGGACAGCTATTTCACGAACGTCAGCCCATGCGGCACCGCCCAGCGGAAAACATAAGCGTAAAGCAGCACGATGATTCCTACGATGGAGCAAAGTGCCACTGAGTGCCACGCGACATAACGGAAAATGATCCCTTCGTTGCCAACCTGCTCGGTAGCTGCCGTCGCGATCGTGATGGACTGCGCATCCACCATCTTTCCCATCACTCCGCCCGCGCTGTTGGCCGCGCACATGAGGATGGGGTCGATGCCGAGTTGCTGAGAAGTGATTCGCTGCAGGCTGCCAAAGAGCGCGTTCGCGGAGGTGTCACTGCCGGTTAGCGCAACGCCCAGCCATCCCAGGAACGTGCCGAAAAATGGATACATCCATCCGGTGCGCGTGAACGCCAGACCTAACACGGCATCCAGTCCCGAGTAACGAGTCACATAGCCCAGTCCCAACATGAATGAGATCGCGACCATGGCAAGCCGCATTCGCACCAGAGTTCGCCAAAAGATCTTCATTAACTGAACCGGGCCCAATCCCAGAAATAGTCCCGACACAATCGCGGCAAAGAAACATCCCGTGCCGGTGGCGGAGAGCCAGTTGAAATCGTAACGCGCCGCCTCGGGTGTCGGCTTCGTAACGATGGGGGCCGCGCGCGAGATGGCGTTGTGCAGGTATGGTACCTCCCATCCCGGCGGACCGGACCGAACTTTACCATTCGCCAGGACCACCCGAAACGCCGGCGTGGTGGCCAGGTTCATGGCTAGTTTTATCTTCGGCAGTCCCCAGAGCAGGACAAAGAGCGAGAGGATCGCGAAAGGCATCCAGGCCTTCAATACCTGTCCGGCGCTGTAGGTGCGCGCCGTGACAAGTCCATCGAATTTCTCCGCTGTCCATTCGCCGCCCACGTCGTCGCTAATCTTCCCCGTCGCAACCGCAGGCGCCCCTGCTTTGTCGTCATAATCGAATCGCCAAATTTTCTTCGGCTTCCAGAATCGGAGGAAGGCCAGGACTGCGACCAGCGAGACCACGCCTCCCATAATGTCCACCAGGTTGCTGTCTACGTAATTCGACCAGAAGAATTGAGTAAGAGCGAAAGAAATGCCAACTACAGCGATGGCGGGAAATACTTCGAAGGTCTCCCTCCAACTGACCATGGTTTTCACCAGCCAGAAGGGAACGATGATCGCGGTGAAGGGAAGTATGCGTCCGATCATGGCGTTGAGATCGGATTCTGGCAGCGTCGTTACCGCCGCGAGCGTGTGAACCGGAGTACCGATCGCTCCCCAAGCCACCGGTGCGGTGTTAGCGATCAGATTTAATGCAGCGGCATGAAAGGGCTTGAATCCCAGCCCGATCATGAATGCGCCCGCGATCGCCACTGGTGCGCCGAAGCCCGCCGCGCCCTCGATAAATGCGCCAAAACAAAACGCCACCAAGAGCACTTGCAGCCGGCGGTCAGCCGTGATTCCGGCCACTGACTCCTTCATGATTTCAAACTGTCCGGTCTCGACCGAGATGTCGTAGAGATACACCGCGGCCAGAACGATCCAAGCGATTTTCAAAACCCCAAAGGCCACGCCATAGCCAAAGCTGAGGCCTGCCAGCACGGGAGGCATCCTGAAAAAGAAAATTGCAACCGCCACCGCCGTTGTCGCACCGGCGATTGCGCACCAGTGCGGCTTTACTCTAAGACCGGCGAGGAGCCCGAGAAGAACAATGATGGGAAGAGCCGCCACCAGCGTGGAGAGCCACCAATGGCCGAGTGGATCGTAGATCTGAGTCCACTGCATTCACAACCTCCTGGCGAATGGAGTTTGCCGCGCAACAGAAATCAAACACGCGAAAGGGAACTTTTTCACAACCGCAATCAGTTTTCCCAGCTCTTCGGAACATTCACGTAAGAGTGATCCAGTTGAGCGACCGATGGGCAACCGAGCAAGCGCAATGTGCGATCCAGATCAACCCGCAGGATCTCGATGGCGCGGTCGACGCCAGCTTCACCGGCGGCTGCTAAACCATAGGCGTAAGCGCGGCCGCACAGCACGGCGCGCGCTCCCATGCAGAGAGCTTTGGCGATGTCAGTTCCACGGCGGATGCCGCCATCCATCAATACTTCGATTCGGTCCTGCACCGCTTCCACCACTTCCGGCAAGGCTCGCAGAGAAGCTGGCACGCCATCGAGCTGCCGGCCGCCATGATTCGAAACTGAAATCGCCGCGGCTCCTTCATCCATCGAGCGGCGCGCATCGTCGGCTGTCAGCACACCCTTGACGATAATCGGTCCCTTCCAAACTTCTCGGATCCAACTCAGGTCAGCCCACGTCACCGCGGACTCCGCCAGAGCCGCAGCCACATCAATCAGCGGCAACGGTCCCTTTCCCGGCACAATGACATTAGGAAGTCCAGGCAGACCGCCATCCAGGAAGTAATCGACGAGCCAGCCTGGACGCGAGAGAATCTGCGGAAGAAATGGGATCTTCTCGAATGGCCCGCCGCTGATCAGTTCCCTCATTCCATTGCGATAGTCGCGCTCGCGGATTCCGGAAACTGGCGTGTCTATGGTGACGACGAGTGCGTTGAACCCCGCAACCCGTGCTCGCTCAATCGCAGCCTCGGCAGCGCCACGGCCGCCCATGAGATAGAGCTGATAAAAAACCGGGCCAGTGGAAGCAGCTCTCACGTCTTCCAGCCTGTGCCCGGAAATCGTCGAGAGAATATAGCCGGCGCC
Organism: Candidatus Acidiferrales bacterium; assembly: GCA_035603035.1. GTDB lineage: Bacteria > Acidobacteriota > Terriglobia > Terriglobales > Acidobacteriaceae > Sulfotelmatobacter. The sequence goes on from DATNLE010000379.1 coordinate 36,555, forward strand.
CGCCTTGCCCGCGGCGTGCGCGGCCGCCACTTCCCCCCCGGGGTGCATGAGGCGGCTGTACCCGACGGGTGCGAGCAAGAATGGAAGAGAAAGATCGAAGCCCAGAACACGCGTTGACAGGCTGCAGTTCGCGAGGGCGACAGCGTGTCGCGGCCGAAACGTAACATCGTTGAATATGCGGCAATTCTCACGCAGGGTGACTTCGCCCTCGGCGCCGCCATCGAGATAATCAAAAACCGGCTTCGGCACCCTGTGCCGAGCGATGGGGCGGAAGTCATCGATGCTGACAACTCGTGGCGACGCGACAGCCCGCGAAGATCTCGTCATGGCAAGGTCATTGTCCGAAATGATGAAGCAGGCGGCTATCCTACCACCTGCAGAAACCGTCAGGAGACGAAATTTTCCCGGCGGCAATCCTGCCACCGCGGAAGCCTGTCGGAGAGCGCATCAGGAGACAATTGTGACAATTTCGAGCGGGCTATGCGTCTGGCCTTTATGGACCAAAACCGAGTTATCCCTTCTTTCAAGAAACAAGTCAACGCTTATGCCCCCGCACTGGAGATCCTTGATGGCGAGGGTGGGAATTCCCTCCGGCAGATAGGGATCATCGAACACGATGCGCTTGCGTTCTGCCTCGATGGAAATGCCGAGACACGCCTGCAGAATTAAGAATGGAGCAGCGGCTGCCCAGGCCTGGGGCGAGCACGCGACCGGATAAAGCGTGGGACCTTCTCCCGGTCGGCGATCGATGCCGCAGAAAAGTTCCGGCAGGCGGTGCAAGTCGACCATGCTGCTCAAATCAAGCAAACCCATAAATATTCGGCCGGCGAGTTCCTTGTGACCATACTTCGCCAGGCCGCTGGCAATGAGGGAATTGTCATGTGGCCATATCGATCCGTTGTGATATGAAAGCGGATTGTAACGCACCTCGCTCGAGGCTACTGTTCGTACGCCCCAACCGCTGAATGACTCCGGTTGAAACAGGGTTTCCGCAACCCGCCGCGCGCGCTCCGGGGACGCAATCCCCGTGTAAAGACAATGGCCCGCGTTTGATGTGCGGACACGGCAAGGGCGCTTCCGACCATCCAGTGCCAGCGCATAAGTAGAAAGCTCTTCACACCAGAATTGTTCTTCGAAACGCGCGCGGAGATTCTCCGCCTCGAGCTCCAGCGTGGCCGCCTTCTGGGAGCCGCCGGCAAAACGGCACAAATATGCAGCGGCTAATTTCGCGGCATAAACGTAACCTTGCACTTCGCAGAGCGCGATTGGAGCAGTAGCGATGGCACCGTCTGCCTGGAAAATTGAATCGTTCGAATCCTTCCAACCCTGCTGTACCAGCCCTTTTGTCGAGCGTTGCTCATATTCTACAAAGCCGTCGCCGTCGATATCCCCGAACTCGTCAATCCAGTTCAATGCGCGTTCAAGGTGTGGCCACAAAAGCTGTATGAACCTGGAATCCGCGGTGCGTTCGTAATAAGCGCGCGCCAGGATAATAAAAAGCGGCGTCGCATCTACGCTGCCGTAGTACTTGCCGAACGGCACTTCGCCCAAGGCCGCCATTTCGCCGCAACGCATTTCGTGCAGAATTTTTCCTGGTTCCGCCTCAATTGTGACATCCAGTTTGTCGGCCTGACTCAAGGCCAAACATTCCAGAACACCTCTTGCCATTCCCGGATTGAGCCAAAGCGTTTGCAGAGCCGTGATAATCCCGTCCCTGCCGAAAACCGTGCCAAACCATGGCACGCCGGCATAGGGGTAGTCTTGTTCTGGATTTCCAACCATCATCATCTGCACATCGGAGATGGAACGGTTGATCCAATCGTTGAAACGTGAATTTGAACCGTACATCCGCGGAAAGGATTTGCCCACTCGTTCGAGTTCCTGCTGCGCAACATGCTTGGCTTGGGAATGGCTCGTAGTGTGCGGCAGGGGATCGGAGTCGCACGATATCGACAAACGAAAGCTGACTCTTTCTTTGGGGCGAAGGCGGACTTCATAGTCCAGTGCTTGCGCGCTTGCCTGGTGGGGCGTCGCCTCCCATTGAATGCGGGTCCGCCGCACAACATGGTCCAGTCCTTCATACGACAACAGAATCGATTTGTCTTCTACTTCCGCTGGCAGGAGCCTGCCTCTCTGCAGTCTGTGCATCCCCCGCACTTCGAAAATATCGGAGAAGTCTGCCCCGAAGGTCGTGCGAAAGGGAACGAGAAGTTCGGAGAGGCCATGATTGACAAACTCGATCTCCTCGTAGCAAGTGTTGCTCCACAAAAATCTTGAGCGCAGAACATGCAGCGTTCCCCGCGGAACTACTACTTCATCGTTGCGCGAAACGTCGAGGTTCGCCAGGTCGCCTGCAAAAAGAAAATTGCTGCTCTCTACGGTTGAACTCAGCAGCAAGGGCCGCGTGCCCCACAGAAGCAGCACGAGTTCGGACAAGTGCCGGGTGTCTTCAAAGAAGAGTCCCTGCTCCCCCATGCCCGTGGTCCGGACGTCGCCGAGACGGTCGAAGACAAAAAACGTTCTCCCGTATTTGAGAACTCGTGCGCGATCGTCGACTGGCGATTGAGAAGTCGCTATGTAGTACTGTTGGGTGCCAGGTCCGTCCAACTCAGAGCTCCATCGTTGATCGTGATTGCAGTTGGCCCTTTTTGAACCAGTCTTTGGTAAATGGTGAGATACTCCGCTGCCATTCGTTCAGCGGAGAAATGTTGCTCGAAATGTTTACGGCAGCTCTGGCGACTGATTGCTTTTAGGTTTTTTACCGCCGCCACGGCCCCCTCTGCGTCGGCGACGACGAAACCCGTCACGCCATTCTCCACGATCTCGGGGACGGAGCCGTACGGGTAGGCGATTACCGGCGTGCCACAGGCCAATGCTTCGATCATAACAATTCCGAAAGGCTCGGGCCACTGGATGGGGAAAAGCAAAGCAGATGCGTCTCCCAGAAAATCATTTTTTCGATCGTGCCCGATCTCGCCGATGAACTCAACCAGTCCGTGGTTCAGCAAAGGCTTGATTCGGTTCTTAAAATACTCCGAATCTGCTTGATCTACTTTCGCGGCGATTTTCAATCGCATGCCAGAGCGGCAGGCAATCTCGATCGCCTCATCCACACCTTTCTCCGGCGAAACTCTCCCCAAAAATGCGAGATAGTTTCCCTCCCCATTGCCCATCGTAAGCGATTGAGGAGGCATTCCGTGGTGTACTGTACCTTGCCAGTTGACCCATGGAAGAGGGGTCCTCTGGGCATCCGAGATCGATACCAGCGGCAGTTCGCGGAAGCTTTGATACAAAGGCACGAGGTCCGGCATGTCCAACCGTCCGTGCAGAGTGGTCAGACACGGTACTTCGGAACGCAGGCTCAAAGAAAAGTGAAGATAGTCAGCGTGGAAATGGATCAGATCGAACGCCGCCGCCTCCCGAAACACGTGTTCCACCATGAGGACGTGATGGGCCACCGGATCCTTACACTGTGCATCGAGCCGCAAAGCTCGGGGGCAAACAGGCACCAGCCGGGCATTGGTTACCGAATCACCACTTGCGAAAAGAGTGACGTCATGCCCCAGACGCACCAGTTCCTCGGTGAGCCAGGAAACTACCCGCTCCGTGCCGCCATAAAGCAGGGGCGGAACACTTTCGAAAAGTGGTGCTACCTGAGCGATCCTCATATAAGTAACGGCTATTGCAGAATAAATTTCAATGCAACGTGGGTCTATAAGGTGGGCGCTGTAGCGCGAGGGGTGAACTTACTATTGTGATCTGCTCACGAATCTGGAAATATGCTGAGAACCGCGGGTAGAGTACCCGATCGACTCGCGAGCTGCCACGCGCAGGCGCGATCCCTATCGGCCTACGTGGCGCTCACGGCTAGCCCTTTTCATGCGGCGAAAATGCTCCAACATCTTATCGACGGCCTTACCCGAGTTTCTTTTCGCTGTTCTGCGGATTGTTGCTCAGCGTGTCAGGGGACACACCGCGCCGGAGCAGTTGCTTGTTGTGCGCATCTTAATCGTGGAAGTCCAGAACCAGGGAGTCAACGGGATAATTTCCACCTGCGGGGGATTTCACCCCTACCTACCCAGCGCCAGCCTCCCATACCGTCATAAAAGGTCTGGTATTCCTGCTGGTTACGAGTGCTGCCCAGGGCGGTGATAGCGACGTCTCTACCGTCGTCTACTCGCTGCCAACCTTTCGATTGCAGTGCGGGTCAACCGCATCCTGAATTCGGTTCTGCCACAAGGGGTCGGTAGACTTAACCTTTTCCCAATATTAAAGGATGATATTGGAAAAAGTTTGCCTGATGGTCGTACTCGAGTTTCACATCCTGCGCCGGGGCGCCTGCAGCTAACGTCAGCAGGATGGAGAGGTTGAGCAAAAAACGCGGAGTGATTTCATCGGGTTCTCCGAAAGTAAGAATCTCGCTGCGCCAGGCAGACGCAGGTCCGCGCTCAACGGATTGGGCAACTGTGAGAGGCATCCGTTTCTTGCGAGGATTATGGCGAAGTGTTTGACCTTTAGGCCCACCACGGAATTACGGATGAGATCGAACGATAATTCGAGCGAAGGATGATTCAAACTTTAGGCGCGAGGGCCTCGCTCACTGAACCCACGCTCGCGATCAGGGCGTACATGCTTGGCCGCAAGGTCCGGAAAAGACATGGCGAAAGATCGAGGGCCTTCGTCGGCAAACGATGCCTGGCAACCACAAGAAAAAAAAGCACATCTAAGGTGCGTGCCTGAAGGGTCAAAATCCGCGCCCGAAGCTGAAGTACTACCTGTAACCTCGTCTATGCCAGCCGACGTTCCGAAGGAACAGGCCACGCTATTTCGGGAAGTGCTGACCGTGCTCGAAGAGGAGGAAGTTCCCTATGCGGTTTCCGGCGCTTTTGCGCTGCGTGCGCATACAGGAATTTGCCGATTTACCAAAGACCTTGATCTTTTCATGACGGCGAAAACATCTTGTGACGTCTTTCCCTACTTACGCCAGCGCGGCTTCGATTGCGAGGTGCGCGATCCAGTCTGGCTGGGCAAGGCTCGCAAGGGAGATTTTTTTGTGGATCTGATTACGGGCATGAGCAATGGCGTAATCGTCGTGGAAGATTCCTGGATCGAGCGGGCCAGCCCGTTTGTTGTATATGGGGTTAAGACCCGCGTACTGGCTCCCGAGGAGTTAGTTGCTTCCAAGATCTTTGTGGCCAAGCGGGAGCGCTTCGACGGCGCCGATATCGCACATGTGATCTATGGCACGCACGGCTCCTTCGATTGGGAGCGAGAATTGAAACTGGTGGGCGAACACTGGGAGATGCTTTTGTGGTCGCTGCTCCTATTTCGCTATGTCTATCCCGCGCAGACGCATTACGTTCCAACTGCGATATGGCAGAAACTGTTGCGTCGTTTCGAGAATCAGATCGCAAGGCCCCATCCCAACGCCAGCTTCCGGGGAAGCCTGGTAGATGAAAACATGTTCGCTATCGACATCAACGAATGGGACCTGGCGAACTTGCTCGAAGAGACCCGTCAGAAACGTCTCGCGGAAATCGGTGCAATTCCGGAATGTACCAGCGCCGCGGAAAGATCAAGCGTGCTGAATCGAACTGCATGAGAATCGCGGCCACAGGCGACCTGCATTTCACACCACAGGGTTACACCAAGCTCAAGGACCAATTTGAGCGGGTGCGCGACGAAGCCGATATCCTTGTATTGGCTGGCGATCTGACGAACTTCGGACAGCCTGACGAAATGGAGCCGCTTTTAAATGTCTTAGTTCGTTTGCGTTTGCCCACCATTGTCGTGCTGGGGAACCACGACTATGAAAGCGGCAAGGAGGCGGAACTTGCGCGCCTCATCATCGCGTCAGGAATAAAGCTTCTCGATGGAAGTGCCTACGAGAGGGATGGTGTTGGCTTTGCGGGAACCAAGGGATTCGTTGGCGGATTTGGGCGGGGAATGCTGACGGCATTCGGGGAACGCGAGATCAAAGAGTTTGTTCGCGTTTCCGTCGATGAAGCGCTTAAGCTGGAGCGCGCAATGTCCCTGTTGCGCACCAAAAAAAGGGTTGTGGTGTTGCACTATTCTCCAATCGCGGAAACCGTGCAGGGCGAGTCTCCCGAGATATTTCCTTTCATGGGAAACTCACGGCTGGCGGAGGTCGTGGACCGTCACGGAGCCGACCTGGTTGTGCATGGCCACGCCCATCACGGAAAGCCCGATGGCCGGACCACGGGCGGAGTCGCGGTGCACAACGTTGCAATTTCCTTGCTTCAGGCGCAGGAGCCGTCGTCGGTATACCGGATCTTTGACTTGTAGGCGCGGCGCGGATCTTTCGTAACTGTTAACGAAATAGTTAAGTCATGCTATAATAGCTTCAACGCTACTGCCACGGTTTGCTCGTGACGCGGTGATCCTGTTGGATCAGATTCACCTCCGCTTTTCCTGCCCGCCGTTTATTCAGCGCAAATCAAAAATAGAGTAAGAGCGGCTGGGAACTCGCGATACGTGTATTCAGAGTTCGATCAAGCCCTCCAGAAAGAAAATTACGAATGACAAGTTTTATGGAACTACCGCTATCTTCTGCTTTACAGCAGAGGCTGGCGACAGCTCAATTTATTATCCCTACGCCAATTCAGGTGCAGGCCATCCCTTGCGCCCTTGAGGGCAAGGACGTGTTAGCGACAGCGCAGACCGGTACCGGTAAGACGCTGGCGTTTCTTATCCCGGTGATTGAAATGCTGCAACGCGAGTCCGCGAAAAAAGCTCGCGTGCTGGTTTTGCTGCCCACGCGCGAACTGGCGATTCAGGTCAACGAGGAGTACGAAAAATTGCGCGGCCGGGAACTCTCAAAAGCCGCGCTCGTAATCGGAGGCGTCTCCGAGAAAGCTCAGATTCAGTCAGTACGCGGCGGAGCCGCGATGGTGATTGCAACTCCGGGCCGCTTGCAGGATTTCATCGGCCGCAAGCTGATCGACCTGCGCGACATCAAGATTCTAGTTCTCGATGAAGCTGATCGCATGCTCGACATGGGCTTTCTGCCCGCCATTCGCCGCATTCTCGCGGTGTTGCCGCAACGCCGGCAGACGCTCTGCTTTTCCGCCACTCTGGAGCAATCCGTTGCTGGTCTGGTGAACGATTCAATGCGGGATCCTGTCCGCATCGCCATCGGTTCGGTGCTCAAGCCAGTCGAGAGTGTTCGTCTGCAAGCCTACGAAGTGCGTCCGGCAGAGAAACCGGAAGTGCTCCGGCAGTTGCTTTATGCTGAAAAGGGACAAACTCTCATCTTCGCCCGCACCAAGCGTGGCACCGAGAGGCTGGCTAAGGAGTTAGCCCGCGAAGGTTTTTCCGCGGCCATGATTCACGGGGATCGTTCGCAATCGCAGCGAAATGGCGCGCTCAGTGGATTTCAGCAGGGTAAATTTCAGGTACTGGTGGCGACTGATGTTGCCGCCCGTGGCCTGCACGTGGATGATGTCGCACACGTCATCAATTATGACTTGCCAAAGATGGCCGAGGACTTTATCCATCGCGTCGGACGCACTGGCCGCGCCGGCTCACAGGGCCTCGCCTCCAGTTTGGTATCGGGTGCCGAAGTCATCGAACTTCGTCACATCGAGCGCGCGCTCAAGCTGCGAATTGAACGCAAGCAGGTGGATTGGGCCAACGCCGGGCGATCGCAGCATGTTGTCCAAAACACCCTGGCCAGCCGAACTCTGACCCGGTTGCCTGGCGAAGTTTTTGCCTGAAAATAGAGGGAATGCGCAAGCAACAAAAAGGGCACGTCGTCAAGACGCGCCCTGCTTGTTTCGACACCTAAGGAAGACGTTAGGATTCGGTTTTTTCCGGACTGCGCTCGCGGGGCATACTGGAAATATCGCCGTCGTCTGCTCCCATTTGAAACAGAGCGGCTTGCTCCTCGGCGTGTTTCTGCAGTTCCGTCAAGTCCAACTCGTTCGAATCGCTTGACGTTCCCAAAGGTTCCTCGGTTTTGCGTTGAACCCTTCGCTCGGCTTTGTCGCGCTGTTTTTGCTGGCGCGTGTGTTCTTTCTGGCGTTTAGTAAAACTTGATCGACCTCGTCCTGGCATTCCCTATCTCCGATTGTAAATTTTAGCGATAGCGGCTGGCGCACTTCGCGTTTGGTTCTAGTGCAGAGCTGAGGCTGCGGTAACTGTATCACCAGCTGCAGCCGCCCTAATCTCATGCCTCGGCCGGTCCTACCAGCGGGGCTCGCGAGGCTGGCGTGCGTGACCCTGGTAGTCGTCGCGACTGCCGCCACCTCCGCCGCCGAAGCGCTTTCCGCCACTCCCGCCGCGCGGAGCATCGGTCTTCGGTTTTGCCTCATTGATCTTCAGTGCGCGGCCGCCCAGTTCGGTGCCATTCAAGGCTGCGACCGCTTTGTCCGCTTCTGCGGGATTTGTCATTTCCACAAACGCAAACCCTCGCGCGCGCCCAGTCTCGCGATCGGTGACAATGCTGACCCGTTCGACTGCTCCATGAGCCTCAAACACGCCGCGCAATTCCGCTTCCGTGGTGCTGTGAGGCAGGTTGCCAACATACAAATTCTTCATAAGGTTTCTCTTTCTGTCGCGATTGTTGCTGCAAAGGTCGGTTGAGAATGGACTGCCTCGGGCTCAGAGTGCCGCTCGATCGCTTCCGCCCAGCGCGATGGCCGGGGTGTTTCTCGTATGGCCCGCGATCGAGCCTCGCTGACCGAACGAACCGAGGAAATTCTTTTGCAGGCTTCCAGGATTCCCCAGCGTTGTGACACGTTTTGCGAACTCTGGGCAAGCAGCGCGGCAATCATCTCTTTGTGAAGACCCTCTGCGTTCGTCGCTCCAAGCGCTTCATCGGAATGCGGGGACACGGCAAGATACTCGGGGCTGCCCACGAAAAAAGCAATCCGCTGCCTGGGGTTCGCACCGCGAATATCATTACAGAACTGGTCGCGGCTCTCCGGTTCCCCGGTCGCATTGATCAGAACGAGATTGTATAGGTCGGCGCGCCACCAGCACCGGGCCTCGAGCACATCGGCAGCACAATCAACTTCAATGCCGAGCTTTCGCATCACGTCGGCCCGCAAGTCGCGTTTCGTCTGAGAAGTATCCAGCAGGAGTACGCGCTTTTTCTTGGGCAGGCTGGCACTCGGAGTCGAAACCGGCAATGTCACAACGGACGCGGTCATACCGCTTTCTCCTTCTGGCTTGTCTGCGATCCTGCAGGCACCAGATGTTTCTCCGCCAAGGTTTTCAACATTTTCTGATTGCTGACCCGCCGGCTGATCTTTTGCCTGCGCCGCCGGTTGAATCTCGCTTTGTCGCCGTTGATTCCGGACATTTTGTTCTCTCCTGCCCCAGGGGCTGACTAACGTAAAAACCTTGCGGCACTCAGGCTCATGTCCCGCGTTGGCGCGTTGTCACGCCGCGGCACAATGGATGGAGAGCTAAGAGCGCACCATCAAATGGGCCACCCCGCCAATTCGTTGGGTGGCTGGTGTCTTGGGTTTGAGAGAGTGACTTCCTGGGATTCGATTAACACGTCACTCGCCTTTCAGAGAATGTTCTCAATCGCGAAGGCGCAACGTGCTGTTCTAGGGTGTCTTCGAGGTCAAGAGCTTTAGTATACGCCGCATTCACAGATTCTGCTGAAGTCTCGTCGAAGACGCGAGAGGATCTCACCGTAACCCAGATCGTTCAGGGCTGACGCTACTCGGAGGATTGCTTTTGCGCAGAACAAGACAAAGCATCGGCGCTCCCCCGCTCCCCCGCCAATTTCGAGCCAACTTGCATTTGCAACGTGACCGGCTCCTTCGGCCGATGCGGCTCGGCAGACTGTCGATTCCTCGCGCGCTGCGCGCTGTCCTTCAAGCACGACAGCGGATTGGCATAAGTGTTCTCCGGGGACGTTTTGTGCAGCCTGTCGCCTTGGGGGACGGTTACATCATTTGAGCCGCCACCTGTACCGTACATCAAGGTTGGACGCTCTTCACGTGGACGCTTAATGTCGAAGTTCCAGCTACACACTTCCGTGCTCCAGAAGCAAGTCATTGCCCTGAAACTTGACGAGGGATTCTCCCTGGATCAGAACGCAGGATCCCTCCGTCTCTCGATTGGCCAGGAAGCCGGGTTTAGTACTTGAGCAAATCTCCCGCGAAACTGCGGTGGAGCCCGGCACCTCCGCGCCGTTCACCCGCACCGTTGCTATGCAGGATGGCGGAACCCGTATCCACTGCCAACAGCCAGAGGCAACAGGATAACCATCACCAGGAAACAAATAGGGTGAAGCGAACACACTCATAGCCCGTTAAATTTCAGAACTCTTCTCAGAAGATGCTCGCGGCAGGGAGCCGGATCGCCTATAGCTTCTCTCGATGCCACTGGCGCGAACGCAACTTTGGACCGGGTCCGATGACTTGGCTGCGCAGCCCTGTCGACTCCGGTATGCTTGGCAAGCACGTTTTGATGATGAAGACGATGAAGATCGATTGTCGGGTTTGATCCGAGATGGTTATCCGAGATGGTTTGATTCGAACATGCGACCAATTCCCGCAAACGCACCGGTGATCGAATTTCGCGAGGTGGCCTATGTACTTCCTAACGGCCAGCCGTTACTTCGAGACCTGAATCTTCAAGTGCAACGCGGTGAGACTCTGGTTTTGCTCGGACGCAGCGGCTCCGGCAAAACCACCACTCTAAAACTGGTCAATCGTCTGCTGAACCCAAGTGGCGGGGAGGTGTGGGTGAACGGCGCGCCCAACGCGGAGACTGACGTGATTCGCCTGCGGCGAAGCATCGGCTATGTCATTCAGGATGTGGGCCTGTTCCCTCACTTCACGGTAGAACGCAATATCGGTCTTGTTCCCCGGATCGAAGGTTGGCCGACCGACCGGATTCATCTGCGCGTGCAAGAGTTACTGCAGATAGTTGGGCTCGGTAGAGAGATTGTTTCGCGCTATCCTTACCAACTTTCCGGGGGACAGCGGCAGCGAGTGGGAGTGGCTCGTGCTCTCGCCGCCGACCCGTCGATCCTCCTGATGGATGAACCCTTCGGCGCACTCGACGCGCTGACCCGCGATCAATTGCAGCGTGAGTTTCTATTGCTGCAGGAGCGGCTAAACAAGACAGTAGTCTTCGTTACGCACGACTTGCGCGAAGCCTTACGGCTCGGTTCTCGCATAGCGCTGATGGAGGCGGGGCAGTTAGTTACAGTTCTTCCCCCGCAGGATTTCTTGCGATCGACTGACCCATTGGCAGCCGCCTATGTGCAAGCTTTCGGAGAAGGACTGAACTCGGTGGCAACTCGAGGATCGGAATGAACGTCTTTCACTTCTTCTTACAGCATCACGAAGAAATTCTGGAACTCACGCTGGAGCATCTCTGGCTGGTAGGAATTTCCACGCTGCTGGCCGTGCTGATCGGCATTCCGCTTGGCATATTGAGCGCTCACTGGCCAGTGTGGAACAAACCGGTGTTGGGAACCGCGAACGTTATCCAGACGATTCCGAGTCTCGCGTTGTTCGGCTTTCTGCTGCCCGTGCCCTGGATCGGAGCCCGTGCCGACCGACTCGCCATCCTCGCTCTGACGCTTTACGCGCTTCTGCCCGTGATTCGCAATACCTATACAGGAATTCGCGGCGTCGATCCCTCCGTCGTCGAGGCTGGTCGCGGCATGGGACTTACCGGCCGCCAGCTCTTGTTTCAGGTGGAGCTGCCGCTGGCGGTAAGCGTGATTCTTTCCGGTGTGCGGGTGGCGGTGGTCGTCTCCGTGGGCCTTGCCACCATTGCGGCCGCGATTGGAGCAGGCGGTTTGGGTGAGTTCATTTTTCGCGGGCTGGCCATGGTCAACAATCAGCTCATTCTGGCGGGAGCGATTCCCGCCGCCATACTGGCGCTAACTGCTGATTTTGGTTTGGGATGGCTGGAAAGGCGTCTGCAACCGCGATGAAACGGGATCGCCAGGGAGTGTTTCGCCGCTCTTTGCAAGCGCGGCGACGAATTCGGACGTTTGCCGTTCTTGTCGCTCTGCTCCTTCCGTCTTGTGCGCCACCGCGTGCAAACCGCATCGTAATTGGCTCCAAGAACTTCACCGAGTCGCTGATGCTGGGCGAACTTCTCGCTCAGATGGTCGAGGCGCGCACGCTGCTGAAAGTCGACCGCCGCTTCTACCTGGCCGGAACTTACATCTGCCAGCAGGCCATGCTGGCGGGGCGCATAGATATCTATCCCGAATACACCGGCACCGCGCTCACGGCCATCTTGAAACAGAAAGTCGCCAGTGATCGCGCTGGAGTGTATCAGCGGGTGAAAAGCGAATATGAAACCCACTTTGGCCTTACCGTGAGCCCTCCGTTCGGATTCAACGATACGTTTGCCATGGAAATTCGGGGTGACGACGCGCACCGCCTGAATCTAAGAACTTTATCGCAAGCCTCCGCTTTCGCTCCGCAATGGCGCGCCGGATTTGGCTACGAATTTATGGAGCGTCCTGACGGTTATGCCGGATTGGCTGCCGCTTACGGCCTCCGCTTCGCCGCGCCACCCCGGGTCATGGATCTGGGCCTGCTCGCCCCGGCATTGAAAGATCATCAGATCGATATTGCTGCGGGCAACGCCACGGACGGCCTGATTCCAGCGCTCGATTTGTTCGTTCTCGAAGATGACCGCCACTATTTCCCTCCCTACGAAGCGGTCGCCGTGATCCGCCAGCAGACGCTGCAACAGCATCCAGAAGTCGGCGAAGCAATTGCGGAGTTAGGCGGTAAGATTTCCGATCAGGAGATGCAGAAATTAAATTACGCCCTCGATGGACAACGTCGCGATGCCAAAGATGTTGCGCACGACTTTCTGCGAAGCAAGGGATTAGTTCATTGAGGCCTTTAAATCTAAATCAGCAGTTCGCCGCGTAGGGTCAGCACCGCATGCCCTTTTAGGATCACTCGCTCCCCTTTGACTTCACACCACAGCTCTCCCCCACGCTCCGAGACCTGACGCGCGTGCAGGCTCGCCTTGTCCAGCCGCCGCCCCCAGTAGGGAGCCAGCGAACAGTGCGTCGAGCCGGTTACCGGATCTTCCGGAATGCCGTAGCTGGGCGCGAAATAGCGGGATACAAAATCGACATCCTTCCCGGGAGCGGTGATCGCAACTCCAGCAGGATGGAGTTCCTCAAGCATCCTGAGATCGGGACGGATGCTCCTTACATCTTCCTCGCGCTCATACACGGCAAAGTAGTTGTCTTCGATTTGCATGAGCTCGGCGGGAGCCTTCCGCAGCCCTCCCACCAATGCCGCCGGCGGGTCCAAGCAAGGCCAGGGGGCCAGGGCGGGGAAGTCCATGGCGAGCAAATCCCCATCGCGAGAAACGGTGAGCGCACCGCTGAAACGGGTTTCGAAGCGCACCCGTTCCAGCCCGTGTGCAAGAACTTGCATCAGTAGAAAGGCAGACGCCAGGGTCGCATGCCCGCAAAGTTTTACTTCGCAGCTGGGTGTAAACCACCGCAGGTCATAGTGTTCGCCCCGTGGAACGAAATAAGCGGTCTCGGAAAGGTGGTTTTCTGCGGCGACCGAACGCAGTAAATCGTCATCTAACCACTCCACGAGCGGGCAAACCGCGGCCGGATTGCCTGCGAAAGGGCTGGTTGTAAAGGCGTCCACATGAAATATCGGGAGGGACATCACCCTATGGTACTCGGAGGGAGACACGAATAGAATCGTCAGACCACTGGTCTCTATTTCCAAAGTCCACGTTGTAGGTCGTTAGATTTCGGAGATCCGCATGCCTACTACTGATACCGAAGCTGCCGTTGGCCACGAACTGATCGAGCAATTATCACGTGCTCGTCAGCAAACGGATGATCTCTTCGCGATCGTGAATCCGGATTCGCTTTACGAACGGCCCATCGCCGAACGCCACCGCATCGTCTTTTACATCGGGCACCTCGAAGCTTTCGATTGGAATCTGTTGCAACCGGTGCTTGGGCTGAAAGCCTTCCATCCTGAGTTCGATCGGTTGTTCGCTTTTGGCATCGACCCCGTCGGGGGCGGATTGCCCACCGATCAAGCTTCACAGTGGCCTTCGATTGTCGCGGTCCATGACTACGTAAGAAAAATTCGAGGGCTCCTCGACCAAAAATTACCGGAGGCGCTCGATTCCATTGGTGCCGGAAGGGATGGGTTTCCCCTTGCCACGCTGCTCAATGTTGCCAGCGAACATCGGCTCATGCACGCCGAGACTTTGGCCTACATGCTGCATCAGTTGCCGCTTGATCGGAAAGTCCGGCAGCCAAAATCGGCGGATCTCGTTACTCCCCCGCTCGATCATCGCAGTATAGAAATTTCCGCTGGCTCCGTTACCCTCGGCCTGTCTCGCTCGCTCAATTCATTTGGTTGGGATAATGAGTTTGCCGCCCACAACGTCGATATCCCCGCGTTTGCCATTGACCGGTACAAGGTTACGAACCGGCAGTATCTGGAATTCATCGAGGCCGGCGGCTACGAATCTCGCTCGCTGTGGAGCGCCGATGGTAGCAAGGCCGAGGACACGGACACCGACAATGACTGGAACTGGAAATCCCGGCAAGGGATTTCTCACCCCGCCTTTTGGAAGCACGACGGAAACCAGTGGCTGTATCGGACCATGTTCCATGATGTAGTGTTGCCGCTGGACTGGCCAGTCTATGTGAGCCAGGCGGAGGCGAAAGCTTACGCTAAATGGGCAGGGAAGTCGTTACCCACTGAAGCCGAATGGCAGCGCGCCGCATACTCCACCCCGAATGACGATGGCAAAGAGCAACACTCTCCGTGGGGGAACGAAGCGCCTTCCTCTGAATTCGGCAACTTTGATTTCGCGCGCTGGAATCCCGTGCCGATAAATGCATTTCCCGCGGGTCAGAGTGGCTTCGGCGTTCAAGGCATGCTGGGCAATGGTTGGGAGTGGACGTCCACTGTATTCGCGCCTTTTCCTGGATTCGAACCGTTCCCGTTCTATCGCGGATACTCTGCCGATTTCTTTGATGGCAAACACTTCGTCATGAAAGGCGGATCGGCGCGCACCGCTGCATGCATGTTGCGGCCCACCTTCCGCAACTGGTTTCAGGCACACTACCAGTTTATCTACACCGGATTTCGTTGCGTAAGCCGCTGACTGGTCACCAAGGAGATGTCAAATGCTCGTTCGCGCTATCACCGCCGACATAACCTATGAATTCGCAGCGGACGTTCGTGCCGGCCTTACCAAGCCCGGCCAGAAGGAACTGTTGTCGAAGTACTTGTACGACGATGTCGGCTCTGCGCTGTTCGAAGTGATCAGCCACCTGCCGGAATACGGTCTGACGCGTGCCGATGAGCGCCTGCTGCGCCGATATGCGAGTGATATTGTGGAGCGCCTTGCCACTCCGATTGCGGTTGCCGAGCTTGGCAGCGGCAGCGGAAAGAAAACTCGCCAGGTTCTCGAGGCTCTTTGTCGCCGCCAGCGTACGCGGTACTATCCGATCGAAATTTCTCCCACTGCTCTTGCCATGTGCGAGCGTGAACTCAGCGACATAGATTGCGTCAGCATACTGGGTTTCGAGCGAGAGTATCTCGACGGACTGCTCGAAGTGGCCGCGCAGCGGCGGCCTGGCCAGCATCTCCTGGTGCTTTTCCTGGGTAGCACGATCGGAAATTTCGATCGCATGGCCGGGCTCAAGTTCCTGAATCAGGTCCGCCGCATTCTGCAGCCCGGCGATTCGCTCCTGCTGGGCACCGATCTGGAAAAGCCGGCTGCCCAACTTCTCGCAGCCTACGACGACGAGTTGGGGGTTACGGCGGCCTTCAATCTAAATCTGCTGGCCCGCATTAATCGTGAATTGGGTGGCGATTTTGATCTGGCACACTTCGAGCACGTGGCGAAAATCAATCACCACACACGCAGCGTCGAAATGCATCTCCGGTCCAGGCGCAGGCAGACGGTAAACATCGCCGCCGCGGAGCTTTCCGCCGAGTTTATGGAAGGCGAAACCATCTGGACCGAAAGCAGTCACAAGTATTCTCCCGACGAAGTTGTTCGCATGGCCTCCACAGCGGGCTTTCGCTGCGATATCCAATGGATTGACGAGCAGTGGCCGTTCGCGGAAAATTTACTGATCGCGGAATAACCTGCATCATGGTAATGCTTTCCCGCTGTTTCCTGTCGCGGTTGCGCCTTTGGTGTGGAACTTCTTATCTTCGAAGTAAAACTTTGTAAATCCCACATTTTGTGCGGCCTAGCAATGTAGATTATAGGAGCGATATGAACGAAGTCAGCAAACGGATCCTGATCTTCGCGCTCGGCCTTGCTTCGTTTTTCGTCCTCTCTGGTGCGATGTTGTCCAGACAGTCGACTCAGGAAGGCTCCGCTACAGGAGCCGCCACTCGACGGATTGGCGCGGTCAAAGCCGTCAATGGCACGGTGATCACTCTCACTCCGGATTCTGGATCCGATCTCAAGGTCACGGTGCAGCCGGCAACAAGAATTGTCCGTATTGCGCCGGGCGAGAAAGATCTGAAGAATGCCACGCCGATTCAGTTGCAGGATGTGCAGGTGGGCGATCGCGTTCTGGTCGGTGGCAAGGTGTCTGACGATAACCTATCGCTGGTCGCGTCATCGGTTGTAGTGATGAAGCGATCCGATCTCGAAGCGCGGCACGAGCAGGATCTGCAGGACTGGCAGAAGCGTGGAACAGATGGACTCGTCAAAACCGTGGATGTGGCTGCAGGGACCCTGACAATTTCCGCGCGGGGCAAAGATGTTGTTCTTCATACTTCAAAAAATACAGTGATCCGCCGCTACGCTCCCGACTCCGTGAAATTCGACGACGCTAAGACCAGCACGCTGGAGGAAATTCATCCCGGCGATCAGGTGCGTGCTCGCGGCGACCGCAGCGCCGATGGGACCGCATTGACGGCGGATGAAATTGTTTCGGGAACATTCCGCAATTTTGCCGGAACGGTCATTTCCGTTGATGCAAGTTCCTCGACGCTAAGCGTTCACGATTTATTGTCGAAGAAAACTTTGGTGATCAAAATCACTTCAGACTCGCAGCTTCGGCATTTGCCCCCGGAGATGGCTGAAATGATGGCCAAGCGCTTAAAGGGAGCGAGTGCCGCGGCCATGTCGGGTGGCTCGTCTACATCAGGCTCGAACGTGAGCGACCAGAATGGCCGTTCAGCAGGCCCTCCGGGAGGAAACGGAGCAGGGGCACGTGCGGGGGGTGCCCCGGATTTGCAGCGGATTATCAATCGAGTGCCGGCGGGGTCACTGGCTGATCTGCACAAAGGCGATGCTGTGGTCATTCTCTCAACAGAGGGCACAGCTTCGGGACCGAGTACTGCGATCGAACTGGTAAGCGGCGTCGAACCTATATTGCAAGCCGCGCCCAATGCTGGCCAAGCCATGATGCTTGCACCGTGGAGCTTAGGAGCTCCGGCCGCGGACAGCGGCGGGCCATAACAATCCCGAGCGCAAACACAATCACTCACAGTCAGGCTAACGCGGTGGCTCTTTCTTGAGAACGGGATCATAAACGGGATCATAGATGAACGTTAGGAAGTGTTCGGTTTTCGGGTTTGCCTTCTCAGTGCTGCAGTTCTGCGCCCTGCTCGTCTACGGCCAGACGCCGGCCGGTAACTTGCATGGGCAAGTCAGCGATCCCTCGGGCGCCGCAATTCCGAACGCCAAGGTTGTACTTACGCCATCCGCCGCCGGATCGACGCCTATCCCAACG
Source organism: Candidatus Acidiferrales bacterium (assembly GCA_035603035.1). Taxonomy (GTDB): domain Bacteria; phylum Acidobacteriota; class Terriglobia; order Terriglobales; family Acidobacteriaceae; genus Sulfotelmatobacter. The sequence continues at coordinate 54,280 of DATNLE010000379.1, forward strand.
CAGGCGAACGGACAAGGGCAATATGAATTCAAAGGGCTGGCTCCCGGGCAATACACGTTGAACGTGGTTGCCCCGGGATTTTCAGTTTACGAAAACGATAACGTGGTTGTACCCGCGAATCAGGCCTTGCTCCTGAATGTTCCGATGGGAATTGAAGTCGAGCAGCAGAAGATTCAGGTGGAAGATACGGCTCCTACCCTCGACGTGAATCCCTCGAACAACGCTGGTTCGCTCACGATCTCGGGCAAGGAACTGGAAGCATTACCGGATGATCCCGACGAACTGCTCACCGACTTGCAGGCACTCGCTGGACCATCCGCCGGGCCCAACGGCGGCCAGCTTTACATTGACGGCTTCACCGCCGGGCAGCTGCCTCCCAAAGAATCGATTCGTGAAATTCGCATCAACCAAAATCCGTTCTCGGCCGAGTTTGACAAAATCGGTTACGGCCGCATCGAAGTGTTCACCAAACCCGGCAGTGATAAGTTTCACGGGCAGTTTCAGGTGAATGGAAACGACTCGGCTTTCAACTCCCCGAATCCGTTCGGAGGCGCCAATCAGCCCGGTTATGATTCCACTCAGTTCAGCGGCAATATCGGTGGACCGATTAACAAGAAGGCTTCATTCTTCTTCGACTTCCAGCGGCGCAATATTAACGATCTCTCTGCCGTCAACGCTATTACGCTTGATCCCACTACTTTCGCTGAGACTCCTCTCATCGAGGCGGTGCCTTTTCCCAGGCATCGAACCAACCTTACCCCTCGTATTGACTATGCGCCCACCAAGAACAACACCTTGACCATACGCTATCAGTACTACCGCGATACCGAGGAGAACGAGGGCGTCGGTCAATTCACTTTGCCCTCTCAGGGATACAATGCCGACTCTACCGAGCACACGTTACAAATCAGCGATACGCAAGTAATTGGTTCAAAGATCATCAATGAAATTCGATTTCAGTACCTGCGCGAGCTTGACAATCAGTTTGCCGTGAATTCCCAGCCTACTCTCAACGTTTTGGGATCGTTCGACGGCGGCGGCAACAATCAGGGCGACATCCTCGACCACCAGGACCACTACGAGCTGCAGAACTACACTTCGATCCTTCACGGAAATCATACGGTCAAGTTTGGAGCGCGGCTGCGCGGCATTCGAGACGCCAACAGTCAAACCTCCGGATTCAACGGCGAATTTACGTTCTCGTCACTGCTGCCAACATCGCAAGAGCAGGCTTGCGTACCCGCCCCGGGGCAAGCGCCCTGTCCAATCTCCTATGCAACCGCGCTTCAAAATGCAGGAAACGCTACCACGCCGATCGCAACCCAGCTCACCTACACGCTGGGCAAGCCGCCTCTGGTGGTGGGAAATTTCGATGCTGGTCTCTATTATCAGGACGATTGGAAAGTGCGTCCTAACATTACTTTGAGTTACGGCCTGCGCTTCGAAAGTCAGACCGGTATTCAGGACCATACGGACTGGGCGCCTCGTCTGGGTTTTGCCTGGGGCGTCGGAGGCAAAAGTGCTCCGCCCAAGGTTATTCTCCGCGGAGGCTTCGGCGTTTTTTACGATCGCTTTCAGGAGGGACAGATTCTGCAGGCCGATCGTTTGAACGGCATTACGCAGGAACAGTTCGTGATTGATAATCCTCAGTGCCCATCGCTCACCGATTTTTCGGCGTGCACTGGCGCGGCCATACCGGTCACTCCGACCATTTACCAGATCAGTCCGCGTCTGCATGCGCCTTACACCATGCAAACCGCAATCAGCGTCGAGCGGCAGCTCACGAAAATCTCAACTCTAAACCTGACCTACCTGAACTCTCGCGGCTTCGACCAGTTGCTCACCATCAATGCCGACGCTCCTTTCCCCGGAACTCCGTGCAGCCCGGCGTGCGCACCGCGCAGCCAAAATCTTTATCAATACGCTTCGGAGGCCGTTTTTCGGCAGAATCAATTGATCGCCAATACCAACTGGCGCATTGGGTCGAAGGTTCAGCTTTTCGGGTACTACATTCTGAACTACGCAAACAGCGACACTTCTGGCGTCTCCAGTTTTCCCTCGAACTCCTACAACATCAGCGCGGATTACGGCCGCGGTTCCTTTGACATTCGTAATCGGTTATTTGTCGTCGGATCCTTCGCTTTACCTTACAACTTCCGTCTGAGCCCTTTCATCGTGGCCAACTCCGGTACTCCCTTCAATATCACCACCAGCAATGATCTGAATAACGATTCGATCTTCAACGATCGTCCGGGTTTGGTCTCGACGGCTACCTGCCCGTCCGTCGTGACGCCCACTGCGCCATCCACGACGTATTGCACACCGCTTGGAACCTTCAACGCGGCGCCTACGGCCGGAGAAAAAATCGCCCCTATCAATTTCGGCACCAGTCCGGCGCACGCTACAGTGAATCTGCGCCTCACCAAGACATTTGGCTTCGGCCCTAAGATCACCCGTCCCAGTGGCAATCCAGGAGGAGGTCCGGGAGGGGGTGGCGGCGGCGGAGGTGGGGGTGGAGGTGGCGGATCTCGCGGTGGCGGCGGCGGTGGTCCTCGCGGTCCTCTGTTTGGTGGCGGCCCGGGAGGACTGTCCGCAGGCGGCTCCGATCGACGCTACAGTGTCAGCTTCGGCGTCTCAGCACGTAACGTCCTTAACAAGGTCAACCTCGGAAATCCGAGCGGCATTTTAGGTTCACGGTTTTTTGACACGCCAAACAGCCTCCCGCAAAACGGCCCCTTCTCGAATGGTTCCGCCAACCGCCGCATCGATTTGATAGCCACTTTCAACTTCTGAAAAACTGGGGCGATACATTCACTATTGCAGTCCGTTTGGAAACATCTATCGGACGTGCCGATACGAGGAATAGCGTCATCGAGTTATGCTAGGGCTTGAAGTTGGCGTCTACTTCAAGCAGCAAGCTATCCAAGTCCGCAAAATCTGTTTACTCATCCCTCACATCACAAGACGGCGTTTTATTTTCAGCACCGCGGCTGCGGGTGCGGTAGCGATTGCCGGCGATTCAGTGTTGCTGGAACCGAACCGTCCGCACATTGTGCGGCGGGATTTTTCCCTGGCACGCTGGCCTGAGCGGTTGAATGGCTTCACGATTGCACTGCTTAGCGATTTTCATTACGATCCCTTTTTTTCGGTTCACCCGTTGCATGCGGCTATTCCTCTGGTGAGTGGCCTCCGCCCCGATCTGATCGTGCTGACCGGAGATTTCGTTTCGGTACCAGAGATCGGAGACAATGCCAAGGCGGCGCGTGCCGCCGAACCATGTGCTCAGGTCCTTCGCCAGATGAGTGCTCCCCACGGATTGTGGGCGATCCTGGGAAATCACGATTGCGGGACCGATCCGGAACAGGTGACCCGCGCACTCCGGGCCGAGGGCATCCATGTGCTGAACAACAAGTCAGCGGCCATCGAGCACGATGGCGCTCGGTTCTGGCTCGGCGGTGTGGATGACGTGATCAGCGGAACCCCTGACCTTGCCGAAACTTTGCGCAGCGTTCCCGCCAGCGAAGTCGTAATCCTGCTTGCCCACGAGCCCGATTTCGCCGATGAAGCCTCGAAGTTCGCCATAGACCTGCAGCTTTCCGGGCATTCGCCCGGAGGCCAGATCAGAATCCCGTTGATTCCGCCACTCTACTTGCCTGAACTGGCAAGAAAATATGTGATGGGAACTTATCAGGTCGGTCCGCTCCCGCTTTACACTAATGCCGGTCTTGGCACCATAGGGCTGCCGGTTCGATTGAATTGCCCGCCCGAGATTACCCTGATAACACTCCGGTCTTCGATCTCTTCCACGAAGGCATAAGATCGCAGGGACCAGCGCGAGCTTATGCAGCTTCGCTCTTTACCTGCACTCCCGCCCACTTCTCCAGCAAAGTGATGGTGGCGGCATAGTCCAGGTCGCGGTGACCGTCTTCCGTGGCCATTTCGTAAATCTCTTCCACGGTTTCAAGAGCGGGCAGCTTCACACGGGCTTCTTTGGCGGCTTCGAGGGTGAGGAGAATGTCCTTGTGCATCAGGCGGAGAGGGAAATTTGGAGTAAAGTCGCGCTGCAGGATGAAAGGAGCCTTGTAATCGACTACTCCGGAGCGAACCATCGTGGCTTCGATCAGCGACAGCAGTTGCTTGGGGTCCACGCCGAGTTTCGTGGCCAGGGTAAGCGCCTCGGCAAAGCCCTCGAAGATCAGAGCAATCTGCAGGTTCATGGCGAGCTTGGTGGCCTGGCCTTTGCCGGTTTCACCCATGCGGAAAATTTTCTTACCCATGGCCGCGAACAGGGGATTAAGCCGATCGATGTTTGCCGCATCGCCTCCGACCATAAAAATCAGGGTGCCATTGGCAGCGCCGATTTTCGATCCCGTCATGGGAGCGTCAACATAGGCGACGCCCCTACTGCGAACCCGCTCGGCAAATCGTACAGTCGCGGAAGGAGAGATGGTGCTTGAATCGGCAATAATCATGCCATCGGCGAGTGATTGATCGATGCCGTCTGCGCCAAACAATATTTGTTCGACGGCAGCGGTATCAGAAACGCAGAGCCAAATGACTTCGGCACCTTGGGACGCCGCCGCCGGTGTGGGTGCGATGCCCGCGCCTTCCACCAGTTTGCCGGGCGTGCGATTCCAGACCGTAACTTCATGGCCGGCCTTGACCAGATTCGTGGCCATGGCATGCCCCATAATTCCCAGACCCAAGAAACCGACGCGCATCGGAACTTCTCCTGATCGAACGAGAACGCTTTTGGATTAGATATGAGCGGCAGGATCGAGGTCAAGCAAACTAAGCGTGTTCTCGTGGGAGCTAGTCATCTGAAGCCGGCTCTTGTAAACTGCGGCTGCGAGAATCGAAAGCGTTAAGTGCGAAATTGCCGGAATTACAGGCCGTTCTCTTCCACATGAATTAAAATAGAACTGGCGACTTACAGCTTTCGTCCAATACGCAGGCCAGTTCAGGATGATCAAGGCAACGCTTCGCAATCCGGCCCTCCGCAAGCGTGCATCCCAGTTCGGTCGACTGGTGCGCAATTCCGCCGTGACTCCGCTGTGCGGCGAGATGCACAAACCGCGTCTTGTCTCCAACGGGGAACTGGGAGTCACTTTCATTGGCCATTCCAGCTTTCTGGTGCAGATCGGCGGGCAAAGCGTGATGATCGATCCCAACTTCGCGCGCTGGTTGTTTGTGCTGAAGCGGTTGCGGCGTCCTGGGGTTCGGGTGCGCGATCTGCCGGCTATCGACCTTGTGCTGGTAACGCATGCCCACTTCGACCATCTGCACCGGCCCTCGTTGCGCGCGATTGTGCAAAACAATTTGCGTATGCGCGGAACCGCCCCAGCCGTCGTGATCCCGAGCCATGTGACCGACCTGGTCTCCGACTTGGGCTTCGCTGAGATCATAGAGTTGGACTGGTGGAACACGTCGCGGCGCGGAAATTTGTCGGTGACGCATGTCCCCTCCCGGCACTGGGGAGCGCGGATTCTAAGGGATTCGCATCGTGGCTACGGGGGCTATGTGCTGCGGGCAGGCAAGCATTCGGTCTATCACGCGGGGGACACCGCTTATTTTGCGGGCTTTGGCGAGATCGGGCGGCGCTTGTCGCCTGAATTGGCCCTGCTTCCAATCGGCGCCTACAACCCACCAACCTTCCGCAACGTCCATACCAATCCCGCCGACGCCACGCATGCCTTCCTAGACTTAAAATCGCGGTGGATGGTTCCCATGCACTACGGCACCTTCCGGCTATCGCACGAGCCAGTCGAAGAACCTCTGCAACTGCTGGAGAAGGAAGCGCGCGCGGCGGGAATTGAGGACCGGGTAGTGGTGCTCGAAGAAGGCATCACCAGATTCTTCTGAGTGACTCCGTGGATGTCAATAGTCGCTGCCAAACGAACGCCGTAACATTCCGTTCACAAATTATTTCCACATTTGGTGTAAGCTCTGGGGCACGAAATTTCTCCCCAGGAGGCGAACATGACGGTGAAAGCCATACCCGAGGGTTACCACACCTTGACGCCATATATGACTGTCCGCGACGCCGCTCGCGCCATTGATTTTTACAAGCCGGCATTTGGGGCTGTGGAAAGAGGCGTGATGAAAGGGCCTGATGGCAAGATCATGCATGCAGAGTTGCGCATTGGCGATTCGATCGTCATGCTGGCCGACGAATTTCATCACTTCGGATCTCTTTCTCCCCAGTCCATTGGCGGCACAGGGATGGGGCTCCACATTTATGTAGAGGACGTGGACTCGGCCTTCGAGCGAGCGATTGGGGCCGGCGCAACTGTTGAAATGCCCGTTTCTGACATGTTCTGGGGCGACCGCTACGGCAAGCTGCTGGATCCATTTGGCCACAAGTGGTCCATCGCGACCCACACGCGCGATATGTCCATGGAAGAAATCGAAGAAGCGCAGGAAGAATTCATGAAGCAGATGCCGAAGAGCGCCTGAAGGTTACGAATTCCGCCGGGTTCGTCGAGGGGTGCGGCTGCGGTCGCGCCCTGCTTCTTGGTACTTCCGTAATGTCCCTCCGTGCCGCTATTACACAACTATTACAGTGATGAGCCGCCAGCCTTGATAAGTTAGATATGTACGCTATCGAACTTACGACACGGGGACCGCCTTGGACATGCAACTGGAAAGCCTGGAAAAGCGACAAGCCGCAAGAAATGAAATCAACTGGGTGACTGCGATTTTTATGACGGCCTTTCACGTAGGCGCCATCGCTGCACTTTTCTTTTTCACATGGAAGGCACTGTTCGTTGCCATGTTCCTGTGGTGGGTGTCGGGCAGCCTGGGCATCGGCATGAGCTATCATCGCCTGCTCACCCACCGGGGCTACAAGACTCCGAAGTGGGTGGAGTATTTTCTGACGGTCTGCGCCACGCTGGCGCTTGAGGGTGGACCGATTTTCTGGGTGGCGACGCACCGCATTCATCATCAGTATTCCGATGAGGATGGCGATCCGCATTCGCCCATCGACGGCAAATGGTGGGCGCACATGGGCTGGATTTTGATGGGCAAGTCGATGCACCATGACACGACGACGCTCGCCCGCTATGTCCCCGACCTGGCCAAGGATAAGTTTCACGTCTGGATCACGAAGTATCATTACGTCCCCATGATTGTGCTCGGGGTGATCCTTCTTGCCATCGGCGGAGTTCCATTTCTAATGTGGGGCATTTTCATGCGGACAGTGGTTGGCCTGCACGCCACCTGGCTGGTCAATTCGGCTACACACTCCTGGGGCACTCGCCGTTTCGCCACGCGCGATCTCTCCACCAACAGCTGGTGGGTGGCTTTACTAACGTTTGGGGAAGGCTGGCACAACAATCACCACGCGCATCCGACGGCCGCGCAGCACGGCTTTACCTGGTATGAAATTGACATGAACTGGTATGGCATCTGGGCGCTGAAAACACTGGGTTTGGCCTGGGACGTCAAGCGCGTCAAGATGGCTGACCTGGAGAACGGGTTAGTCGCTGCCCCCAACGGACGATTGGTCAGTGCGGCTCTGGCGGAGGGCGCGGCAGCGGGCGACTAGAGCACCTTGTTTTCTCGTAAGCATCTAAGCCCCGACTGATTGCAGTCGGGGTTTTTGCTGTCTGAAGACAGAGCCTAAACTAAACATAGAGGACACAGAGGCACGTCTTCGAAGGGTTACCCGTGCAAGCTCTGTAACCTCTCTGTTGAAGAATCTGATATTCGCTTCAAACGCTGTAAAATCAGCGTGACGCCATGCGCATCACCAGCCGACGCGGAACCATCGTCTTGTTTCTCTGCCTGGGCATCGGTCTGGTTGCACTCGCCGTTGCGCTCAACGTTGGATGGATCATCCTCAACTGGCGCGAAGGCGTGCTGCTGTTTTTCGGCATTATCTTTTTCGCCCTGATTATCGCGGGCATGATCGTGAATACAACGTTCTTGTTGCGCGAGATTCGCCGCAGCGAGCAACATGACAGCTTCATCAATGCGGTAACCCACGAGCTGAAAACGCCGGTCGCTTCCATCCGTTTACATTTGGAAACTCTCCAGCGCCGCGAACTGCCGGAAGCCCAAAAGCAGGAGTTTTACCGCCTCATGCTGAGCGATACCGATCGCCTGACGGCGACTGTGGAACAGGTGCTGCGCGCCGGCCGGGCCGGGGACAAGAAAACCGGCCGGGAAAAATCGGTTGTCGACTTCCGGCAGCTGGTGCACGAATGTATGGAGGCAGCCCGGGTGCGACACCATCTGCCGCCGGAAGCTTTGCACTACGAGGAAGCATCGAGCAATGGCGCTGGGATGCGCGTGTCGGGCAGCGCTGAAGACCTCCGCACTGCGGTGTTCAATGTTCTCGATAATGCGATCAAGTATTCCGGCGAGCGCGTCGATGTGCGGGTGCGGCTGAATATGCCCGACGAGAAACGCCTGGTTCTCAGCGTGCAGGACCAGGGCGTTGGCATTCCTTCCGACGATTTGAAAAGCATCTTCAAGCGCTTTTATCGGGTTAGCCACCGCTCGCTGGCGCATGTGAAAGGAACGGGGCTGGGATTGTTCATCGTGAAGGCGATTGCGCAGAAGCACGGCGGCAAGGTGTTTGCCGCGAGCGCTGGAGAAGGCGAGGGCGCCACCATCACGATGGAACTGCCGAGGTCGAACCCATGAGCCGGGTTCTGGTGGTGGAAGATGAAGCGCATCTGGCGCAGGGGCTCTGTTTCAATCTGCAGGCCGAGGGATATTCAGCGGAAGTTGTGGGAGATGGCGAGTCGGCCACGGAGCGCCTACTCGATAAAAAAGAAAACTTCGATGCCATCGTGCTCGATATTATGTTGCCCGGCAAGGATGGGTTCAGCGTGGTCGCGGAGCTGCGGGCGGCGCGAAATTATGTGCCGGTGCTCATGCTGACCGCCCGCAGCCGCCCCGAGGACGTGTTGAAGGGATTCGCGGCGGGAGCGGACGACTATCTGCCCAAGCCTTTCGACTTGTCGATTCTGCTGGCGCGATTGCAGGGGCTGCTGCGGCGGAGTCAGTGGGTGCGGGCTGGGCGGTCGGAGGGCGGCGCTCCTGATTCCTCTCAGCGCACTTCCGATCGAGATGGCGTCGGCGACTTCGGAACATTTTCATTCGACGGTAAGACCATCGATTTTGGCGCGCTTGAACTGCGGACCGCCGATAATGTGATTCATCTGACGCTGATGGAATCGGAACTGCTTCGTCACTTGGTTCGCAACGATGGGCGTGTGGTTTCGCGGAAACAGATTCTCGAAGAAGTCTGGGGCCTGCACGAAGACACCGACACCCGCGCCATCGATAACTTCATGGTGCGTCTGCGGCGATACATTGAAGACGATCCCGCCGAGCCGCGGCACTTGCTGACGGTGCGCGGAGTGGGATATCGGTTTCTGGCGAGTCCGGAGAAGAAGTAAGGGCTGTGCGATAACGCAAGTCAGTCGGAACAAACCCCTTCCGCCCTGATAGGTAGCGGCGGAAGGGCTCTGCGGTCAGCAAATCATCTATTGCTTGTCGTAGACGGAAGTGCTCTTCACCTTCTTGCCCGCCGCATCGGTTCCACTCATCGTGAGCGTGCGGCTCTTGCCGTCAGCAGAAATTACGATTCGACCGCTCATGGTAACTTTCCCGTCCTTCTTCACAGTCAACTCCAGGTTGCGGTCGTCGATCTGCTTGATGGCGCGTCGATCGGAAGTCGGATCGCCGGTGACGGGGTAGTCTTTGCCATCGAACTTCCCCGTCCACTCGCTATGGGTAGGCTTCCCTTGACCATCGACGCCGTCCACCGTGGCTTTAATGTTGTCGCCCACGGCCTCATACGTCACCGTGAGATTTTTCGGAAGACCGGGACTCAACTTCGACTTGGCTTCGTTGAGCTTCCAAGTCCCCAGGCTTGGGTTTGCGGCGAAGCACATCACCAGGCCTACAAACAGCATTACGAGCGTCAATACGGTTGATCGTGCTTTCATGTTGCCTCCAGGGTGAGAAACGGTTAGCTCGCTTGCGAGCACCGCATTCTAAACGTCGCTAACCTTTTCCGCAACGCGTCAGAGTTTCGGGGCATTGCGACCGGCTAGGCGCGGCATAGTGCTGCGACCAGCGTTTCCCGTCGCTGCAGCGCCAGACGATCCATGCGTTTGAAAATCATTCGATAGACACAGAGCGATACTCCCGCCAGCACCAGCAAGAGCAGCGTGGCGATCCAGGAATTACCGAAGTAGCGTGCTATTGAAAAAACGCTAACCCCCATGCCGACGACCACCAGTTGCAAGAGCAAGCCAACGAGTGCTGTCGTCTGAGAGGCCCTTTGGCCGCCGAATTTGGAGTAGTCCAGTCGTTTCGGCGAGTACAGCGAAAGCACATTGCCCACAGCAAAATTCAAGGGGACAGCGAAGAGTAGACCAGCCAGGGTTGCGACGGTGATGTCGAGCGCGGGACGGCTGTAGAGGAACGCGACCGCAATCCACGCCACGATCAGCTCGACCACCAGGATGCTGACATGGGTAAGGTTTTTCGCCAGGACGATGTCGCGGAAACTTACCGGTGAAGCGTAGAAAAACTGTATGCCGCCGGCGTCCCCACCGAAGGTGTTGTAGACGAGATTGGTCAACATCAGGAGCATGTATGCTGCGGCGAGGGGAAATGCCAGATCGGGCGCGCGCGTCAAAAAGCTGACCGAGCGCCGGCCGGAATTCATGGCGCCGAGGCGGAAGACGAGGAGCGCAAAAATCGGCATGATCAGGGTGATCAGCATGGGGCCACTGCGCAAGAGGTAGCGCACTTCCTTTTCGAAGACAGCTGCAACCGGAGTCGCGAAGCCGGGGAGGCTCCAGCCGAGGCGGAGTTGTCGATCGCGGGGCAGAGGGGATGCGGCGGCCGACTCGTTCAAGTTTTCGCCGCGATACTGCGCCAGCAGGCGCACGTGCAGGCCGCAGCCAGCTAGCGCTGCGAACGCGAACAACAGCGCGAAAGAACTGAGAGCAACCGGCCACTGCGGATATATGCCTTGCACGATGGCGTCGGCGGCGAGGCCGGGGGGGAGCATGCCCTGTACCGGGGCCAGAACTTCGACGACCTTGTTCACCTTGGGTCGAGCGCGCTTGCCGTAACGTCCGGTCAATGGCCCGATCAACTGAAAACTCAGCACCAGGAGAACAAACAGAATGCCCATGATCTCGCGGGTGCGGCGCTGCGCCAGCCAGCGCTCCACCCAGGCGAAGATCATTTGCATGAACAGCAGATTGAAGGCGTCGAACGCAAGGAAGACCAGCAGCGTCCAGGGAAACAATGCTGGCTTCCGAAAACTCACTCCCACCACGATTCCGAACGACCATAGGCTGCCGATCACGCTGGCGGGATCGAATGCCCCGTAAGCCAGCCGCACTAGAAAATACGAGCCATAGCTGAGAGGGAAGCGCAGCAAATCGGAAGAGTCGGCATTGTTGCCGAAGGCAGTTGCCATGACGGGGAAAATTTGCCAGAAGAAAAAGATGATCCAGAAAAATAAAGTCAGCCATTGCGGCTTGCCTTGCGAGAGGCAAAAAAATGCCAGCAAGCCCATGGCGAAAGAGCCGCCCAGTCCGAGGATGGTAAATGCGATCGAGACAAGAAGGCGGGAGAGGAACTCCAATTTACCCTGCGTAGTCCGCAGCGCGTTCAGGAACAGACGCCAGCGAAGCCAGGCGATGGCTGAAAGTTGGGTGCGTCGCCGAAGGCGACCCTCATTCATGATGTCTATCCCAGCCACGAGAGCTCCTGCTCGGTTCGCCGCGAGCCGCCGACGGTGCGCAGGAAAATCTGTTCCAGCGTCATCTTTTCGCCCAGTGCGGGTGTAGCGCCGTCGCCGTCTGCGGCGGGCGTCTGTGCCTCAACGCCGGCGCGCAGTTCCTCGAGCGATCCCTGTGCCACCAGCCTTCCTCGATGGATGATGGCGACGTGGCTGCACAGGCGCTCTACGATTTCGAGCACATGCGACGTGAGAAAAATTGTTGCCCCGTGCGCGATCATGCCTTGCAGCATCGACTTCAGGGTTCCGGCGGCGATGGCGTCCACGCCTTCGAAGGGTTCGTCAAGAAACAATACCTTCGGACCGTGAATTACGGCGGCGGCCATCGCCAGCTTCTTCTGCATGCCGTGGGAATAGTCGGTGACTAGTTTCTTCGGCTGGTCGGAGAGCTCGACGAAATCGAGCAACTCGGCGGTGCGCTGGGCGGCGGTTTGGCGGTCAAGGCCGTACATGCGCCCGGCGAAGTTGAGGAACTCCGATCCAGTCAGGCGTCCGAACAACGCCATCCCTTCTGGGACGACGCCAATTTGCCGCTTTACATCCACGGCATGCGTAGTCAGATCAAGTCCAAGAATTTCAATCCGGCCCGCGCTGGGCGCGAGAAGGCCGGTGAGCATCTTGATGGTCGTCGATTTCCCGGCACCGTTGGGGCCGAGGAAGCCGAAGAACTGTCCCGGAGCAACCCGCAGATCGATGCCGTCAACGGCAATCAATTCTCCGAAGCGGCGGGTCAGGCTTTGGGTGGAGATGGTGGGAGCCGCATCCATGAAGAATCTGAATCTAGCACAGGCGCGCTTCTCGCCGGCGAACTCTCTGGCAGAAGCAGGTGGCGCTGAAAATCTGGCGATTGTTCAAATAAAAAACGCCCGGGCTTTGCCCCCGGGCGTTTTAAGGCAGAACTGCAACGTCTTAGAACAAGTTCCAGAGGAATTGGTTGTAGACGTCGTGGTGATACTGCACCTCGGGCGCCTTCACGAAGGTTCCCAGCAAACGCGGACAGCGGTCCGCCGCGGCCTGCTTCAAATCAGCATAGCGGCCTTTCACGTCTTCACCCAGAAGATCTGTCGTCCACTCTGCTTTGCGGAAGTCTTCGAGAGCCGTGTAGATGTTGTCCGGCAAGTAGCGCTCAGCTTGCCGCAGGTTCTTGATCTTCGAGGTATCGCCGTCGATGCCGCTTTTGAAGATCGACAGCATCACCAGATATGGATTGGCATCCGGCGCCACCGAACGAACTTCCACACGCATGCTCTTCTCGTTGCCGATGGGAATGCGGATCATCGATCCACGATCCACGGCGGAGGCTTTGATCTGGTTGGGCGCCTCGAAGTGTGGATCCAGACGGCGATAGGCATTCACGCTGGGGTTCAGCAACAGGCAGATGTCATTGCCGTGAGTAAGGATGCGATCGAGGAATGCCCAGCCCATCTTGCTGAGTTTTTCTTCGCCCTTCGCGTCCCAGAACAGGTTCTTCCCGTTCTGGCTGATCGAGACATTGGTATGCATGCCGCTGCCGTTCACACCAACCACCGGCTTGGGAAGGAACGACGCGGTCAGGCCCATGTTGGTCGCGACCTGGCGGCAGATAAGTTTGTAAAGCTGTATCTGGTCGGCGGCGGCCACGACTTCGCCGTATCCGTAATTGATTTCGAACTGCGACGGCGCAACTTCCGGATGGTCTTTCTCGTTCTGGAAGCCCATCGAGCGCTGCACTTCCGCTGTCGTATCAATGAAAGTGCGCAGGGCATCGCCCGGAAGTGAGTGATAGTATCCGCCCGTATTTACGTATTCGAACTTCCCACTTTCGTAATAGTGGCGCTCCGCGTCGGGCCCCTTGAACAGAAATCCTTCAATCTCGTTGGCCGCGTTAAGGGTGTAGCCCTTTTTCTTGTGCAGGACCTCGGCGTAACCCTTCAGCACGCCTCGAATGTCGGCGCTGTAAGGAGTTCCGCCCTTGTCGATGACTTCGCCGAAGACGAGCACTTTGCCCGAGCCGAACACGTCCGACGGAGCAAAGTAGAAGGCGGACCAGTCGATGCCCAGCCGCAGATCGCTTTCGCGCTGGGCTGTAAAGCCGCGAATCGAAGAGCCGTCAAAGGTGAGATTGTCCCAGCTCTTGATCAGAAACTTCTTGTCGTAATCGAGCATGTGCAACCGGCCTTCGAGATCGCTGAAAAGCACGGTCACAGCCTTGATCCGCTTCTCGTCGGTCAGATACTTCAGCCGCTCTTCCTGAATCTTGTGGATGGGGACCCGCTTACTGCGCTGTTCCTTCGCCTTCAGATTCATTTCTTCGAGTTCGTCGTAGGTGAGGGCCAGAAAATTGCGAAGTTCATTAGACATAGATGGTCTTCAGTCTCCTATTCGTAGTCTAAATAATATTTTCAGCAAGCAACGCCACCGAAACATGGAGTTGAAACGGCTGGAGGTGTACCAGAAAGAATATCGCGAGTCTTCATCGGCGACAATCGAAAAAGGTAATGCGAAGCATATGGAAATCTATTCGGCCTAGTGCACTCGATCGGTGGAAAGTGGCCAGGCTATTGAATTTCTAATGAAATCACCGATGCTTTGCCCGTGTCTCCCTCGCCGTAGTGGACTGCCACCTTTTGGCTGGTCCACGAGCAGGAAACTGGTCGGCGCCAATAAGCGCCAGGCGGTTTCTGTGCGCGATTTGCATCTTCAGGACCTGAGAGCCTGACATAATCGTGAGTGTGGCCGCGGGGTTGGTCGAACAGTCGAGGGTTACCCAGAGTACCGCGAATGAATTTTGCGGCGCCGAAATTAGTTCCACCCGCCGGCGTAGCGGAAGATGACGTGCCGCTTGGAATTGCCGGCTTGGAGTTGCCTGCCGCATCTTCTTTGCGCACCAGCACCACTCCCGCCGGCGGTCCGGAAAGCCCCCCGCCTGTAGCATCTGCATGAACTGCTGAGCCTGCGCTAGCTAGAGCTGCGCCCACCTGTGAGGCGAGTGCGGGATCATCAGTACCCCGCAGCGATTCGAGCAACGCGATCGCCTGATCGGGCTGCCGGTTTGCCAGGTTGTAACGGTAGCTCTCATTGCGGGGACCGATGGCAAGAGCTTTCCGCATCCTAACCAGCGCCTCTACCGAAAAACAACGGCCGAAGACAGCGCGCATTTGCTCGAAGCGCATGGCGACTTCGCGGCCTCTCTTCTCGCCGGCATCGGTGACGACAGAGAAATGCGGCGAGCGTATTTCCATCCATTGTGGCTCGCCGGCATAGGCCGAAGGTGGCTTACGGAAAGTGACAAACAGCGAGATTCCCACCAAGCACAGAGTGGCAAGAAGCCGACCCGAGCGGAGACTCATGGTGGTCACTCGTCGCCGACATATCCTACACGTCCGGAGGCTCAAGTCAATGCACGCCCAATCCGGTTCCCGGCATCAGACGGATGATTACACCGAGCGCCGTCAGAACGGCGACATAGTAAACGGTCGCGGCGGGGCTGGGATGCTGCGGCAGTTTTCCGGCTAAAAAGACTTGATATCCCGCGCCCAGTGCGACAAGAAAAAACATGTTCTCGCCCAGCACCAGCCAAAGAGCCAGAGACGCGGTGAGCAGCACAATGCGCTCCATCTTGCTCAAGGCCAGCGCGGCCTGCCCGCCATCCAGAACCCAGATGGGAATCAGATTCAGAAGATTCAGCACCGCGCCCGCGCGGGCCAACGCTGCCCAGAGCGGATTTCCCGTCTGCCACCATAAAGCAGCGCAGGCGACCGCTGCGAAAAAACCGGCAAGCGGTCCGGCCAGGCTGATGGCGGCGCGGGTTTCCAAAGGCACGCCCAGTGCCTGCCACCGGACGTAGGCTCCCAGGCCGGGAAGGAATACGGGCATATCTGCCGGCAAGCCGCGGCGCTTGATGTCGATGAAGTGCCCCATCTCATGAAGCAGAATCAGCACCGCGAAGCCGATGCCGAACTTCATTCCCCACATGGCCCAATAGATCCCGATAAAAGCGGCAAAGCTCAGCAGGAATTTCAGCTTGAAGACGGCGAACAGAATCGTCTTGCCTTTGGCTAACAAAATCGCGATCGGACCCACCGGCCCCAGGCGCTTCGCCCACTTGTTCTCGCTTGACTCTGGAATCTGAGACTGCCCGGCAGCGCTCTCCAGCCCGCGAGCGTGTTGCTTGATCCACTCGTACTGTTTAGAACTGCGGGGTAACAGATGCAGTCCCGACAGCCAGCGCTCGCGTGCTCGCAGCCGCTCTCCTTTGTGCTCCAGCGCTTTCGCCTCCGCTGCAAGACGATCCAATTCCTCGGAGTGAACGAGTGCGTGGCATTTTTCGCAGACTAGCGCTGCGGGCGCGAGCTCGCGAGCGCAGCGCCTGCAGTTTCGAATCAGTTCAGGCGTGATGGAGGACACAACCCTTGATATTACGCCCGTCAGCCCGCGCTAATACCCGCCGGCGGCCGAGGTGAAGACGGAAACGGTCCGGCAAGTGCCGACCGTGTTTGTTGAGTGGTTTGCCATGCGATGCGAATCCCTATGAAAAGAATGAACAGGCCGATGGTTCCATGGAGGGGGTCGGCCAGCTCCAGAAAAGGTGATGCGAGTCCGAGAAAGGCCAGCTGCAATAATGCTGGGCCGCGGTTGATCGCAGGTTCAACGGGCGCTGCTTCCGGCGGCCGTCCGGATTCTTTTCCAAACTCGCGCTGTTCATCCGCCAGTTTTTGTTGTTGTTGCTGCGCGCTACGTTGCGCCTGCTTGTGCTCGCCCGCATAGTGAATCCAGATCGGGATCGCGGCCATTGACACCGCCGCGTAGGTGAGCAAAGCTGCGGTGATCTGGTAGCGGCGTCCGCCCTGCCCCTTGGATCCTTTCATCATGGCTTTGCCAACCATCCAACCGACGGCCAGAGAGATGTAGCCAATGATGATGCCGGTCATGATCTCGAAGGCGGCGTACAAAATCAGCCCCGCAATAGCGGCGCCGATGCCGAACAGAACACCGCGCACATAGGCGGCGTGACTCTCTGTTGGCAGTTCGGTCTGCGCCTTTTGGGTGCAAGCCCCACACGCCATCTCGCCATTGATCCGGTAATAGCTTCCTGCGATGGGTTGTTGACAGAAGTGGCAGGAGTCGACACCAGCCGATCCGAGATACTCGGCCGTCCCGAACTGTGGCGTTGAGTTGTCGAAGCCGCGGTTGTTCATGGCCCGGAACGATAGCATACCGCCTGGCGCCGGGAAAGAAAGATCTCGCGCTTCCGCAATGCTGCATCAGGGCCGAATCGCTGGCGCGAAGAAGACGGCAGGTAGAGCGAGCACATCTAGCGATCGTAGCGAATCAGGGCTGGGCGTAATAGCCGGTACGCGTGCGCGCTTTGGCGCCCGATTTGTTGGTTTTCACTTCGATCGCGTGGTACTCATTGGCATGGTCCGCGCGCGCCCCTTCAAATGAGAGAACGTAGTAGGCGTTGGCGTCGGAGGTGCAATTGGCGATTTCTCCAGTGATGTCATTGCTGGAATTGAGGACCCGTCCCCCACTTTGCACTGCCAGCACCTGCAGGCTCAGATTGGCCGCCTGCGCCCGACTCGCAAACGGTACCCCTTTCAAGAATTCTTCATAATACGAAATCCGAACGCCGCCAGCATCTGCCAGGCCTAGTGGATCAATGCTATAAAGGGTTACGTCAGCTGCTCTCAATTCGTTCGAGAGAGCCACAATCGAGTTGAAGAATCCCTCTTCATCCTTACGAGTGTATTCAATCCGGGGTCCCGTGAGCAGCGGCCATCCCGGACTGAACCAGATCACCAGCTTCCTGCCGGGTTGCTTGGCTTCGTAGTCCGCGAGAGAAGTGAGCGTGCGAAGCGACAATGTGAAACGCTCTGCCGCACCGTAAATTCCCTGAGAGCGATTAATAATCCGCAGTCCAGTTTCGTATTGGTCATATAACGCGGCCAGGGCGTTTCCATCGCGAGAAGAACCTTGCTGCATCTTCGTCCCGGTGTCGGCAAAGATGACGAGCGATACTGGCTGAGCGAGTTTGCCGCCATTCTGCAGCAGAAATTTTTTCAGCTCAGTTCGCTCGTAGGTAACGGCCTGAAAGGAAGCGTTGACGGCATCCACTACAAGAATGATCTCAACCGGGGGGCCGGCGTTCTGGGCCGCTTGTTCGTCTACTGCCCGAAACGAGAGGATGTTCTGCGGCCGCTTGTCGTCCTCAACGGTGAAGTCTTCTTTTTGTAATCCCCGAACCGGCGCGCCGGATTTGTCGGTAACCTGAATATTAAGTTCAATTCGCCGATCAGCCGGTGGAGGGGAAGGGGCTTTTTCCGGCTCGGCCGGCCGAGGTTGAAGCTGGGGTGGTGGAGTGTTTTGTGCCCGCGAAACAGAGATGGGCAAAACCGAGAGTGCCACCATCAGGACTGAAAGAAACCGAAAAAATCGAGGCATGGGGCTCACCTTCGTTGAGGAGTCTTTCATCGCTGCCCGGCCGTCCCGGACTAGGGAATTCAGATTCAGTTTCCGTGATGGGTACTGACGACAGCCGTGGTGTGAATTCAGCAACCGGCACCATTCTTATTGGCGGTGGGTTGAAGCTCCCGCTGCGATTTCGCGAAGAGCGCTGACGAATTCCGCGGCGGCGTCGGGATCGGCCAAGGCTTCCAGTTGAACGGTGGCGGAAAATTGCGGCGATTCCGGACAGAAGTGTACTTGCAAAATATCCTGCCGCCGCGCCGACATCAGCGCGTTCAACTCTGCCGAAGGATCCTGCTTCCAGTGCGTCCGCGTGGTCAGGATAACCGGCCCTGGTTCGTAGATGTCCCACTCGCGATCATCGCGCTTGCGAGAAGAAATCCCACGGTTATGAGCACACCAGCGATGGCGAAGAACATCCAAGCGAAATGCCGGGGACCCGTCCAGATCAGCTTCGAAGGTCAATGTTTCTTTTTGTTTGTGGCAGCAGCTTATCAGCCACTGAATAGGAAGAGCGCGCGGCCGAAATTTCACCGTGACGCGGGCATTCTCGAACCAACGGGAGGGAAAATGCAGTCGGGCCTGCAGGCGGGAAGTTCCCAGCCAGCGGGAATCCAGAATCCGTCCCTTTCCGGCGCATGCGTTCTGGACCCAGCGCAAGGCCATCGCGCCCTTTTTTCGGTTGTAATGCGAAAACACGAGGTACCACAGCGCCAAAACGGCAACCGAAGCGACCACGTCAATCAGGAGAAGGCGTCCCACACGCTTTCCTCTGATGCTCATGGTACGTCCGAGGTTGCGGACGAAGCAAGGGCCAATCGCCTCCAATTCATAATTCCGCCGCGCCCAGCTTATCGGGCTGTGGAAAACTAGGGACAAAACCTTTCCGAGGAAAGCAGCTGCGGTTTTGCGCCCCCGACTCGCGGCTACAATGGCCCCGTGCCCTTTACTGTTCGTGACTCTCAGAGTGCGGATTTCGACACGCTTTGGCGCATTGACCAAAGCTGTTTTCCTCCCGGCATTTCCTATTCCCGGCCGGAACTGAGGCTGTACATGAAGCGGCGGGCATCGTTCACGCTGGTGGCGGTGAGCGCGGAAGCAAAGCATGCGGCCGGTATCGTTTCCGCAAAAGACGCAAAACATTCTCCGCCAATCGATGCCGGCATCGCTGGTTTCATCGTGGCCGAAGCGGGCGCCCGAGCCCGCGGCCACATCATCACCATCGATGTGATTGCACCTGCGCGCCGGTTCGGGGTGGGATCGCTCCTGCTGCGCGCCGCCGAAGACCGGTTGATCCTCGCCGAATGCCGCGGAGTCGAACTGGAGACTGCCGTGGATAATATTTCAGCCTTATCGTTTTACAAGCGCCAGGGTTATACCGTGACCAGAACCCTTCCTCGCTACTATTCCAACGGAGTCGATGCTTTGGTATTGGAGAAAGCGCTGCTCTAACCGGTAGCCCAAAATTTATGGACTTTGCCGAAACAATTTGCGTTCCGCACTCTCTCCAGCTAACTTGCCTGTGGTGAAACTCGACGCCATCAAAGTCGCCATTCAAGGCGAGCTCGGTTCCTTCAGCCACGAGGCTGCCGAGCACATGGTGCCGCACTGTTCTGTCGTCCCCTGCGCGCGATCAGGGGATGTGTTTGACCGGGTCAAAAACGGTTCGGTAGCAGGTGCGGTCATTCCCATCGAGAACTCGCTGGCCGGTACAGTGGCCGAGCACGCCGACCTGCTGGTGACGCGGGACGTATTTATTCAAGCCGAGTTCGGGTTGCGTATCGTGCATAATCTGATCGCAGCGCCGGGCGTGAAACTCGGTGCTCTGCGCCGTGCCTTCTCGCATCCGGTGGCCATCGATCAATGCCGCGATTTTTTTCGCCGCCACCCGAAGATCGAGCCGGTTCCGTTCTACGATACGGCCGGAAGCGTCAAACACGTCTTGGCAGAGGGTCTTCGGGATGCTGCCGGCATCGCCGGTCGGAACGCCGCTCGCGAATATTCCGGGAGAATTCTTCAGAAGGGCATCGAAGACGACAAAGGCAACTTCACGCGCTTTTTGTTGATTCGCCGGTCAAGAGCAAAGTCGCGAACTGGAGCCCCGCGCAAGAGGCTAGCGGCTGCAACCGCAACCCCCTACCAGCGCCTGATTCCGCCAGGAGCCAACAAGACTTCCATTGCCTACAAGCTGAAGAACCAGCCCGGTGCGCTCTTCAAGTCGCTCAGCGTCTTCGCGCTGCGCGATATTAGCCTGAGCAAGATCGAGTCTCGTCCCCTGCGGGGACGGCCCTGGGAATACGTCTTCTACGTTGACTTCCTGCGCGGCGACGATGAGCCCGCACGCAATGCTCTCCGACACCTGAGCGAAGTCGCGGAGTTCGTTAAGGTGTTAGGAATCTACCCGGCAGCATAAAAAAGCAAGATTGACTACCTTGAGACGATTAGCCGGCCCGCACATCCGCAATAGCCCCGGTACCTTGGACATCATGTGCTCAGCAGGAAAATGCCGATAGAATCTAAAAACCTTCAGAGTAGTGGATGGGCTGAAACCTTTCCGGAAGAGTATCATCTAAGCTTGAGTGAGTTACACTCAAGGAGAGCCAATGAGCCAACAGCCGCTTTCCGAGCCTATTGCTAAGACCCGGGAAATAAATGATGTACGGGCTTTGCCCGTGCTTCCTGTGCGGGACACTGTCCTTTTCCCGCACGCCGTCCTGCCCCTTACCGTGGGTCGGGAAAGTTCCGTCCAGCTTATCAATTCGCTCGGCGAGGATAAGACCATCATCGTTGTCGCGCAGCGCGAAGCGCGCGTCGACAACCCTCAACCCAGCGACCTTTACACGGTGGGCACGTCGGCGATTGTACATAAGGTCGTGAAGATGCCCAACCAGAGTTTGTTTGTGTTTGCCGAAGGTCTGGAGCGGGTGCGTTTGGGCGAGTTCACGCAGTTGACGCCATTCATGCGCGCCCGCGCGTCGAATATTCCGGAGGCCGCCTCGCCGGACAGTTCTGAAATCGAAGCCCTGCAGCGCAATGTGCTGACGCTGTTCCAGCAGATCGTCGCCGGTTCGCCTACGTTATCTGACGAGCTGTCCACTGTGGCCCTAAACATTGACGAACCCGGCCGCCTGGTGGATTTCATCGCCTCGTCTTTGCCTTCGCTATCGACGCCCGACAAGCAGGATACGCTCGAAACTTTAGACATTCGCGTGCGCCTGGAAAAGATCAACCAGCACCTTGCCAAGGAGCTTGAAGTGCAGCAACTGCGCAACAAGATCCAGAGCGAAGTGCAGGACCGGGTGCAGCAGACTCAGCGCGAGTACTAC
>DATNLE010000410.1:0-4766 GCA_035603035.1 Candidatus Acidiferrales bacterium
TGCCCGAATAACAACCAACAAACCACTAAAGCTTGATTTCCATCCCTTCGGCGGCGGCGCGCACTTTGGGATAGTAGTTGCGGGCTTCGTGGACGACCTGGTCGATGATCGCATCGGTGTGATCGGGATCATGATGGAAGAGCACGAGTTCTTTGGCGCCGCTCTCCATTACAACGTTGACGGCTTCGCGCCAGTGACTGTGACCCCAGCCCCGGCGGCGCGCTGCGTATTCTTCTGGAAGGTATTGCGCGTCGTAAATGAGCACATCGGCGCCTTCGGCCAGGTTACGCACAGCCTTGTCGAAAGCGGCATCGCCAGGCTCGTTGTCGGTGGCGTAAACGAAGATGCCGTCTTTGGTTTCCAGGCGGAAGCCCATGCATCCCTGGGGATGATTCAGCCATGCGGTCTGTAATTGCACGCCTTCTTCAAGGGTGACTCGCCCGCTTTCAATTTCATGAAAATCGCGCCGCGCCTTCATCTCATCAATCTTCACCGGAAAGTACGGCGCAGCCATCTGGTCGGCCAGCACTTGTTTCAGGCTCCGGGTTCGGGCCGAGCATTGGAAGAGAAAGCGGCTCTCCGGGTTGGCATACAAAGGCCGGAAGAAGGGCATGCCCTGTATGTGGTCCCAATGAAAGTGGGAGACAAAGACGTGTGCGGAAAAAGGGCGGTCGCCGAATTCGCTTTGCAGCTGCTGCCCCAGGACGCGGAATCCTGTGCCGCAATCGAATATGTAGATACGGTCACCGAAGCGCACTTCGACGCAGGAGGTATTGCCTCCATAGCGCAGATTCTCGGCTTGTGGCGTTGGCGTGGAACCGCGCACGCCCCAGAACTTGATCCGCATAGGCTCGTGACCGCACGAGAGCTGCTTCCCTGGACTCTATCCTTGGTATCTTCCGATGACGGGCCGCACGAGTCAATTGCCGGATTGGTTCACAGCGCAATATTTCGCGGCTGTTCCGCGTCTTTTTAGTGTTCCCCTATAATGAACCGCGAGGTCGCGGAAGTCAGGTGGGCCTCATCTTTCGCATGGTCAACCCCAATTTCAAGGAATTCTCGCGGCTGGCGCACTCGGCCACGCTTGTGCCGGTGGTGAAGTCGGTCAGCGCCGACCTGCTCACTCCGGTCTCAGCGTTCCTGGCCATTGCGGAGAATGAGCCGCATGCGTTTTTGCTGGAGTCGAATGAGCGCGGCGAGCAGATTGGCCGTTACACGTTTCTCGGGGCGCGGCCCTACATGCGGGTGCGGGCACGAGGTGCTGCGATTGAGATGGAACGCGGACGGCAGCGCGAAAGACGGCAGGGCAATGTTTTTCAGGTGCTGAAGCAATTACTGGGGGAACATAAACCGGCCACGATGTCCGGCCTGCCGCCCTTCACCGCCGGAGCGGTAGGATATTTTTCATATGACGTGGTGCGCCAGCTCGAACGTATCGGCGAGCACGCCAAGGACGATTTGTCTCTCGCGGATTGCGAACTGATGTTCTTCGACCGGCTCCTGGCCTTTGATCACCTGAGACACCAGATCCACATTGTGGCTGCGGCAGACGTTTCTCGAGAAAATCCGCGCCGCGCCTATGACCGGGCGGTGCGCGACATTGCCGGGCTCGAAGGAAAGCTGGCTGCGGGATTGCGCCCGGCATTGTGGCGTAAATCGAACCAGGCCTGGCCGGGAAAGTTGAAGATCAATGCCGGAACCACGCGTGCGAAATTCCTGCGGAGCGTGGAGCGCTGCAAGGAGTACATTGCCGCGGGCGACATTTTTCAGGTCGTGCTTTCGCAGAGGCTCGATTTTATCCCTGGCGTCGAGCCATTCGACCTTTACCGCGCCCTGCGACAGGTGAATCCTTCGCCATACCTTTACTTTCTGCGGATCGGAGAGACCCAGATTCTCGGTTCCTCCCCGGAGATGCTGGTGCGCGTAACCGGGCGCAGGCTGGAATATCGGCCCATCGCGGGCACGCACCCGCGCGGGCGCGACGAGGCCGAAGACCTGCGCCTTGAACAGCAGATGCGGAACGATGAGAAGGAGCGCGCCGAGCACGTGATGCTGGTTGATCTGGGTCGCAATGATCTCGGACGGGTGAGCGAATATGGTTCGGTGAAGGTGAAAGACCTGATGTATGTGGAGCGTTATTCCCACGTGATGCACCTGGTCTCCGCCTTGGAGGGGACGCTGCGAAAAGATCTGGGTGCGCTTGATGCCTTCGCCGCCTGCTTTCCCGCAGGCACGCTGAGCGGAGCGCCGAAAGTGCGGGCGATGCAGATCATCGAAGAGCTCGAGCCGGTGCGCCGGGGTATTTATGGCGGGTCGGTGCTTTACGCCGATTTTGCCGGGAATCTGGATTCGTGCATCGGCATTCGAACCATGCTCATGCAAGGAAAACGCGCCTATTTGCAGGCAGGAGCAGGCATTGTGGCGGACTCCGATGCGGCCAGCGAGTTTCAGGAAAGCATGAACAAGGCTCAGGCCTTGCTGCGCGCGGTGGAGATGGCCAGGGGCGGTAGTCAGTGAACAAAAGCCAGAGACGATATTTCTAAGAAATTCTCCACCAGTTTTTTCCCCGCATCCGTGAGCACGCTCTCGGGATGGAATTGCACTCCCTCGACGGGAAATTTTCTGTGGCGCAGGCCCATGATGGTGCGAGTTCCATCTTTTTCGGTAGTCCAGGCGCTGACTTCCAACTGCGCTGGCAAATCCTTTTCTGCCACCATGAGCGAGTGGTACCGCGTAGCCGTCATCGGCAGGGGCAGGCCATGAAAAATGCTCTTGTCGTCGTGCGTCACTGCACTGGTTTTGCCGTGCATCAATTGCGAAGCGCGCACCACTTGTCCGCCAAAAGCCGCGCCAATGGCTTGATGTCCCAGGCAGACGCCGAGAATTGGTGTCTTGGCAGCGAAGTGGCGAATCAGATCGATGCTGATGCCGGCGTCTTGCGGCGTGCCGGGACCGGGGGAGATCACGATGCGCTCCGGCTGCATCGCGTCAACCTCAGCCACTGTGACCTGATCGTTGCGACGCACCTCGACTTCGGCACCGAGTTCCCCAAAATACTGAACCAGGTTATAGGTAAACGAATCGTAGTTGTCGAGAACGAAGATCACCGGCTTGCCAGTGCTCAGCTTACCACTGGCTGCGTTGGGAGCTGCAAATCGAGTTTCGCCGAGGATTGTTAAGACGATTATCGACTACCGTCGGAAGCTCGCTACGCCAGAAAGGGCCATCCCTCCTGCCTGATGGTGGTATTGACCGAAGCTGACCTTAACGGCATTCTTTGACAAACATTAAATCAACCGCTTTGTTTGGTTTGGGGAGTGATGCATGGCAGAAACCCAGCAAGAGAAAAGGTCTGCGCGACGCTTCGCGCTTCGCATTCCAGTATCGGTCGCCCGCGGTGAAAAAATGGAGCAAAGCGAACCCGCTCAACTGCGGGACGTGAGCGCGCGAGGCATTTGTCTTTATCTCGACTCACCCATCGAAGAGGGTTCGCCGATCGGCTTCACTCTTACCCTCCCGCCGGAAATCACTCTGACGGAAAGCATACGCGTGCAATGCAGGGGGCGAGTGGTGCGGATCGATGGTGCCGCTAACAATGGGAAGCTGGCGGTGGCCGCAGTCATTGAAGAATACGAATTCATTCCTGAGAGCTGACGCCGGGCGCTCCTTATCCTCGCTGCTGAATAAACGCAGCCCATACCTAAAGCCGCACTTCACCGCTTTCTCAGCAAGTGGTAATGTTCCCTTCAGGAAGATTCGAGGGAATTCTTTTCTTGCGACCACGCTTTTACGTCATTCGCATTCCGCTGTTTGTGGCGCTGGCAGTACCGATGGCCTTCCCGCAAGCGCCTACGACCAGGGCAGGAAGCCCGAAGACGAGTTCTACGAAGCCGGAAATCATAATCATCACCGCTGTCCGCGTCGTCATCGAACGGGGTGTCCCGGCAATCGAAATTATCTCAACCCGGCCTGCCGTCCCATCGATCCAATTCCTGAACTCGCCGCCGCGGCTGGTTATCGACCTGCTGCATGCTCAAATGGGACTGCAGCACAAGCGAATCGATGTTCAGCAGGAAAACATTCGCGACATCCGAGCTGAGCAATTTCAGAACGATCCTCCCATCACCAGAATAGTGCTCGATCTTCTCGCTCCCTACAGTTATACGTGGGACGAAGCGGGTAACCGGTTGATGGTGCGGTTGAAACCTTCTGCAGACGTGAATGCCAGCAGCCAGAAATTGCCGCTCCGAGGATCAAACACGCTGGCGCTGCGCCCGCGGGTACCCGCTATAGTGCCAACCACTGCCGCTTCCGGCGATGTCATGATCGAAGGCAGCCGGATTGCCAGTGGATCCTCCATGACCACAGCCGCTGATACCGCGGTACTGCGACTATCGAGGGGTGGGGAAGTCCGCCTTTGTCCTCGCACAACGGTCTCCGTCACACCGTCACCGAATGGCAAAGACCTTATGCTGGCTATGAGTTTGGGTGCACTGGAAACGCACTACGCGCTTCCGGCTTCAGCCGATACGGTACTGACTCCTGACTTCCGTATCCAGTTTGCAGGCCCGGGGCAGCTTGACTTCGCCATAAGCACAGACCGGCATGGCAATACCTGCGTGCGAGGTTTGGCAGGGAACAGTTCATCGGCGATGGTTTCCGAACTGATGGGGGACCGCCACTATCAGGTGAAACCTGCGGAGCAGGCGGTCTTTCGTGGGGGACGGATCGATAGCGTAGACAGCCATGTTCCCTTGGAATGTGGC
>DATNLE010000431.1:0-13883 GCA_035603035.1 Candidatus Acidiferrales bacterium
CATGCTGACTGGAGGCGACTCCGGGGCCGCCTGGTTCGCGTCGAGTCGCCTCCCTTACCGACGGTTCTAGGCTCGTAGAGGAAGTACTGGAAAATGTGCGGGACAACAACTCAGCGCCATTCCGCTAAGTCGTTTGGAATTACACCAGCGAAAAGGAGGTCCGATGGTGTACGGAGCAGGACATTTCGTTCGAACCGATCCAGGCTCAGGCCGCACTCGCATACAGTGGACGTATTCGTTTCAGCTGAATCACCGCCGCTTCCCGGGTGATCTGGGGCGAATACGGGATTTCTTGTTTCGCCTCGGTTTCCTTGACCGAGAATATGCAGAGATGATGCGGAGGTCGCTAGCCGGCAATAAGGCGAGGACTGAGGGTAACACCCCCGTCGTGGCCAGGTGGAGTAACGAAGTAGGGCGAGGCGTTTTATGCTACATCTGCATCCGACTGGAAGGATATCGACATGGATCGCCGCAATTTCATTAAAAGCTCTCTTCTCGCCGGCAGCAGCGCCCTGCTCGCCGCCCGCGAGTTCGCCGTTAGAACCTCCGCTTCTCAGGAATCGGTTGCAGGCGCGGTTGCGCTCACGGAGATCGAAGGCGCGCACTTTCCAAGCGACTTCCTTTGGGGTATGGCTTCTGCCGCCTACCAGGTTGAAGGCGCATGGAACCTCGACGGCAAGGGGGAATCCAACTGGGATCGTTTCTCTCACACGGTTGGCAAAGTCAAAGGCGGTGCCACAGGCGACGTTGCTTGCGACCAGTACCACCGCTACAAAGAAGACATTGCGATCCTCAAGCGGCTAAATCAGAAAAGCTATCGCTTCTCAACTTCGTGGGCGCGAGTGCAACCCGCCGGCACTGGGCAGGTCAATCAAAAAGGTATTGACTATTACAGTCGCCTCACCGATGCGTTGCTCGAAGCGGGCATTCGTCCCTTCTGCACGATTTATCATTGGGATCTTCCTCAGGCGCTGGAAGAGCGAGGCGGATGGCCGAACCGTGACCTTGCCAGTTACTTCGCCGATTTTTCGGGACTGCTGGCGAAAAACCTCGGAGATCGAATCACCACCTGGGCTCCGTTCAACATGCCCTGGACTTTTACGTATTTTGGATATGGCGTTGGTGTGTTTCCTCCGGGCAAAGCCGATTTCAATCTGTTTCTCAAAGCGGCTCACACCGTGAACCTGGCGCAGGGCGAGGCTTTCCGAGCGATCAAGGCAGCGTCCTCCAAAGCCACTGTAGGCAGCGCATACGGTATGGCTCCCGCGTATCCCAAGACAAGCAGCGAAGCCGACCGTGCCGCCACCGTACGTTACCACGCCATGAACAATCTTTACTTCCTCAACCCTGCTATGCATGGCGACTATCCCAAGGCTTTTGTCGGCGAAACGCCGTATCAGGCGATGGGGTTCAGGGCTGGTGACGAGAAGATTATGAAAGTTCCTTTGGATTGGGTCGGATTTCACTATTACACCCGTCGCTTGGTCTCCAGCGCCGGAGGTGCAGCACAGTCGAGCAGTGCTGGCCACTTCGGTACCGAGACGGAGGGGGAAGGTGGTTCATCGGCCCGCGATCCCCTCACTCAAATCCACGTTGAGATGCCGACCGAAGGTCCACTCACGGAAGCTGGGCTGGAGATATGGCCGCGCGGGATCTATGATCTCGCGATGCAGATCTCGCGCGAGTATGACCACCCTGTCATTGAGATCAGCGAAAACGGCTGTTGCTATCTCGACAGCCCCGACGAAACTGGCCGGGTACCCGACACGCGTCGCGTCGCGTTTCACCGCCAGATTCTTGCGGAGTTGGCGCGCGCCATCGCCGACGGGGCCAGAGTGCGTGCTTATCACGCCTGGAGTTTAGTGGACAACTTCGAGTGGACCGATGGCTACACCCAGCGCTACGGGCTCACTTATGTAGATTTCCGTAGCCAGAAGCGCACGGTAAAAGACTCTGGTCTTTGGTATGGACGGGTCGCCGCCGCGAATCGTTTAACTGTGTGAAGAATCGCGACACTCTCGCGCGCCGCTATGGCTAGGAGAAATACGTCCTGCCCGAGTGACGCGAGTGCTTTTTCGGAGGGTTAGACGCCAATTATCCGCATACGCTTTCGTCCGAAGTCTTCAAAATTGTCGATGCCAAAGGCCGCGACCGCGGCACTAAGTCCGCGAAGTTCCCCGGTCAATCGATCTTGTTCAGTCTTCAACAGCCGGATGATTCCCGTTAGTTTGTCCATTGAGGTCCCCCTCGCGAGGGATCGTATCAAGCGACGGAAGGCTTTGGCCGAGTGTCATTCCGCGCACCACAGGTCATACCGAGTCTTCACGACAGGCAAAGTTTTTTGACCGTTCGAACTAAGGAACGAAGAGTGCCACGGTTAGTAAATCTAGTGGCTAGACGAGGCCACCGACGTTCCAGCGGGTTGCGATTTGCCGATGATCAGGCAGCAAACGATCATCAACGGAACTGTATGAGGGTGCAGAATACAGGATTGCTAGGTTGTTTTGTGCCTACATCCGGTCATTTCTCGAAAGCTCTAATTCACGTTTTGTGTGATAGATGGCGAAGTACTCGCCAAATTCATCGTGTCGCCACCGTAGGTCGCGGTCAGCTGGTTTGATCCGATCGGGATCTGTTTCGTGGTCACGGTTGCGACGCCGCCGGTACTCACCGCGGCTGTTCCGAGCGTCGTGGTTCCGTTCCGGAAAATTACTGATCCAGTTGGGGAGGATGGCCCAGTGCTTTTCACTTGGGCAGTTAAGGTTACCGCTTGTCCTGAGCTGGAGGGATTTGGGGTTGAGCTCATGGCCGTAGTTGAGGTGTATTTGCTCACCGGAAGTGTAATGGTGGCGGACTGACTGGCGGCGAAATTCGCATCGCCGGCGTAGGTTGCCAGGAGCAAATGGTTCGCGGCTACCAAGGTGGAGGTGGTAAATGTGGCTATACCACCACTCAGGGTTCCGGTTCCAATCGCAACGCCGCCACTTTTGAAGGTCACGATTTCGCCGTTTGCAGGCGTGCCAAAACTAGACGAGAGCGTGGCTGTCAGGATTACTGTTTGCCCCACGTAAATGGACGATGCGGAACTTGTGAGCCTGGTGGTGGTGGTCGCTGGAAGAGAATGTACGATCTCTGTCAACACTGGCGACTTACTGGAGACAAAATCGGTGCCTGGTGAGGGCGAGTACGAGGCGGTCATCAGATAGGCACCTTTGGCAGAATAGGTTGTTGAGTAGGTGGCTTGGCCTGTTTTCAAGGGTACCGTCGCGAGCACAGTGGATCCCTGGTAGAAAGTGGCCGAACCTATCGGCGTACCAGTGGACGCCGTCACTGTCGCGGTATAGGTCACGGTCTGAGTTGCATAGGCGGGATTCAGCGTTGATGAAAGAACGGTCGCAGTACTGACAGACGGGCTCACGTTTTGTGTGATTGACGGCGAAGTGCTGGTCAAATTCATCGTGTCGCCGCCGTAGGCCGCGGTCAGCTGGTTTGCTCCGAGTGGCAGTAGTTTTGTGGTCAGCATCGCGATGCGGCCGCTATTCAAAGCGGTAGTTGCCACCGTTGTGGATCCGTTCCGGAAGGTGACGGATCCGGTAAGAGCTGATGATGCGGAGCTGACCATGGCTGTAAGGGTTACCGCCTGACCTACGCTCGAAGGATTCGGAGTTGAACTGAGTACCGTGGCGGTTGTGTATTTGCTGGCCAGCACTGTAATCGTAGCGGAAACGCTAGCGGCAAAATTCGCGTCGCCCGGATAGGAAGCCACGAGTACGTGGTTCGCGGCTACCAAGATAGAAGTGCTGAATGTGGCTACACCACCGCTCAGAGTTCCGGTTCCAATCGCAACGCCGCCACTTTTGAAGGTCACGATTTCGCCGTTTGGAGGCGTGCCAAACGTAGACGAGACCGTCGCGGTCAGAGTCACTGTTTGCCCCACGAAAATGGACGAGGAGGAAGATCCGAGCTTGGTAACAGTAAGTGCCGGAAGAGAGTGTATAACCTCTGGCAATACCGGCGACGTGCTGGTCACAAAATTGGTGCCCGCTTTTCCCGTGAAAGTTGCCGTTATCCGGAAAGCGCCGGGTGCCGAGTAGGTGGTGGAGTAATTCGCTTGGCCGTCACTTAAGGGCACAGTTGCCAGCTTGGTGGTTCCCTGGTAGAAAGTGGCCGAACCAGTCGGCGTGGTGCTCTGGGCTGTGACGGTGGCTGTGTAGGTGACGTTCTGCGTCAGATACGCAGGATTCACGTTTGAGGTCACGGTGGTTGCCGTGGGGGCTATTAGCCCGTAAGCACTGACTTGGAATTGACTGCCCACATAGACTTTACCATTGGCTACAACCGGAGCCGTGAACTTGACGGCGCCGCCGGGAACATCGCGCTTTCCGGCCGCCTGGTTGCTGTTGTAAAGCAGGGCCGACAGGTTCGTAGCATCAAAGGCGTAAAGCGCCTGGCAACATGTCGCATGGAAGGTGCTGTTATCCAGCAGCCAGACGATTCCATCTTCGTTGCCGTTCGCGGATACGACGGGTGTGCCGGTTCCGAAATTAAAAGTGGTGTTGCTCTGCGAGGTAGGCTCAGTGGAAAGCAAGCCGGAGTTGTCTGCGTTGAAAGAGAAGGCCATTAGGTTGGAAGGCATGTTCGTAGTAGTGCCGTTGGAGTTGCTGCTCCAATAGACATTGCCATTCCAGTATGCCGGCGAGCCCCAGACTCCGATGCTGGCGTTGTTGATCTCCTGCACGATCTGAGTGTCGGTATCGACGCAGGTGGAGCAATATCCACCCATGGCGGTGCGGTCAACCAAATAGATTGTTCCTTCTTTTCCCATTTGCACCAGCAGGTGCTGATGCGCTGCTCCGGCGGGCAGGTCCGGCAGCAGCAGGACTCCTCCGGAGCCAACGTCGGAGTCCTCGCCACTCAGGCTGTTTTGATTCCAGGGCGTAAACGAATCGAGCACGGGCAGAGTACCGCTGCTGGCAGAACCCAAACGCAGGATGCTGTCTCCATAGTTATTGGAGGTCGAACCGCTGTAGCTGCCGTTTCCGCTAGCCAGATAATAGTTTCCATTGGCATCGGCAGCGATGCCATCCCCGGACATCCACACTCCGGCAAATCTACCGTTCGGAGAGAGGTTCAAGACAGCTTCCTGAGCGAGAGTTGAGGCGCTGTAGGACATCACCCATCCGTGATACGGCGGGTTGTCGCAGTACGAGGCCCAACCCATAACGATGTGGCCATTTTCCAAAAGCAGGCCGGGGCGGTTGTGCTCCGTGAGCGAATTGAAGGTGACGGTTTCGCCATTGTCTCCGGTTCCATTCACGGTAGCGGCGATCGGGACGGGGCCGCCAAATTTTTCCGCTCCGCTGCTTGTGTCAATGGCATGCAGACGCTGGAAGAATTGCCCGTTTTCATTGGTCTTGACGAGGAGATAAATCGTGCCTGATGAGGGATCGATGACCGGAGTGCTGGTGATGGCGCCTTCCGGAAGGATGTCGGTGCAGGAGACATCGCTCGGGGACACCGTATTTATTCCGGCCACGGGATTAATGAAACTTTTCTGCCATAGAATGGCGCCGTTGTCGGCATCGATAGCCAACAAACTAGCGTGCTGCGTCACAACGTATAAAACGTTATGAGTTCCACCTGCAATGTTTTGCACGCCGGCCAAGTACAAAGGCTGGGCGAATACGTAACCGTCCACAAAAATTGTGAAGAGTTTGCCGAACTGGGTTGAGTTTACGTTCGCTGGTGTGAGGACGGTCTCCTGGGTATTCTGACCCGTGCGTGCGTTGTCATAATGAAATGTCGTGACATTGATCTGCGACCATACCGCGGTCGACAGGCCTTGCACAAGAATTAATACAAGGACACAAAAGAACTTCCGAGATTGAAAGCGTGGAATGGTATCTCCCTCCGGGCGGTCGCCCACTCGAAAACCAGCGCGAAAAGACGTACAGGGGAGACACAGATGACTGCTTGCGTTACAGCGCAGCTAGACTCTCACAT
Source organism: Candidatus Acidiferrales bacterium (assembly GCA_035603035.1). Lineage (GTDB taxonomy): Bacteria > Acidobacteriota > Terriglobia > Terriglobales > Acidobacteriaceae > Sulfotelmatobacter. The sequence continues at coordinate 6,004 of DATNLE010000431.1, forward strand.
GATTACAAGCGCGCGTCAATATGAAAGTTCTTGCACACACGAGAGAAAAATTACGGCCAACTCTTCGACGGAATGGAAGAAGGGTGGAAACGGAAACTCTCGGGCAATGAAGCCCAGAGTCCCACAACACCCGCCCCAGCCCCGCAGCCCATGGCTTGAGAATCGGGGTAACCGAGAAATGAAGCGGTGTGGACGGTTTGTCGGAGACTCGGAAGTAATCACAGATGGGGGACATGCGGATAGGCACCGAGAATGGGATGAGCATGTCCTTCGGATCGGAGAAACGGTTCCCCCTGAAAAAGCCAGCGCAGCATCATCGCGGAACTTCCACGCAGACGGTCGAGGGTCGAGACGACAGTCGGCGTTCTAGATCAATCGGTTCCTGCGCCGATGCGCTCTCTCCGAAATGCCACCAACTCGATTCTTGCTATAAAATCTCATCCTGGGATTCTCAGCTAACTGAATGCCGACTACTCACTGATTGAAGGCAAGCGAAGTGCTAAATGCCGACTTCTGACGGCAAAACCGTTGCGACGACTCTACCCGCCCGCTACTACACAGACCCGGATCTTTTCCGCGACGAACTGGAGCGGTTTTACTGCGAAAACTGGATCTGCGCCGGGCGCGCCAACCAAGTCCCAGCGCCGGGCGACTATTTTCTTCGCGATGTCGGCGATGAAAGTATCATTGTTACCCGTGACGGAGGCAACTCGTTGCGGGCCTTTTTCAATGTCTGCCGGCATCGCGGTACGCGCATCTGTCCGCGCCCCGAGGGCCATTTCGCCGGGCGGATCCAGTGCGGCTATCACGGTTGGACCTACGGACTCGACGGAAGCCTCATCGGCGCTCCCCACGCACGCGACGGTTTCTGCCGGGAAGATTATCCCCTCAATCCGGTTCATGCCGACGTCTGGGACGGACACATCTTCATCAACCTCAGCGCAGAGCCCGCCCCGCTTGCCAGTCAATTAGAAGATCTGCCGCAGAAGTTCCTGCATTGGCAAATGACTGAGCTGCGCACCTATCGGCGCATCGATTACGAGGTGAAGGCCAACTGGAAGCTGATCATGCTCAACTACAACGAGTGCCTGCACTGTCCCATTCTGCATCCGGCGCTCAGCGCCATTACCGACTACCTCTCTGGGGAGAACGATCCGCCCCATAGCGGATATATCGGTGGCTCAATGGGGTTTCAAGGCAGCGCTAAGACCATGAGCAGAGATGGTAAGCTGCGGCGCGACTACCTCCCTGGACTCAATGCGGACCAACGCAACAAAGTTTATTACTACGCGATTTTTCCTAACCTGCTGCTTAGCCTCCATCCGGATTACATAATGACGCACACGCTCTGGCCGCGTGCCGTAGATCGTACTGACGTTATCTGCGAATGGCACTTTCATCCCGACGAAATGGTCAAGTCTGACTTCGAAGGCGATGATGCGGTTGAGTTCTGGAACATCACCAACCGTGAAGACTGGGCCATCTCAGAGCTGTCGCAGGCGGGAATCAAGTCGCGTGCCTATAAGCCCGGTCCTTACTCACGTTGCGAGTCCTTGCCCCACGCTTTCGACCAAATGGTGCTGGATCGCGAAAAGCAGGTACTCAAGAAACAGGTCCGCTAAGATCGAGCCGTCCGTCGCCGTCGTAGTCGCCGAAGGTTGCGCCGATAGGCCAATTGCCAAGCGTCACGCCCGCTTTTTCGGCGACATCGGTAAACGTCCCATCGTGATTGTTGTGGGACAGGCGATTCTTGCCGAAATTCGTCACCTATAAATCGGGCCAGCCATCGTTGTCATAATCGCCCACGGCCACTCCCAAGCCCCAGCGCTCGTTGTGCCAGCCTTCTCGGCAACGTCGGTAAACGTGCCGTCGTGATTGTTGTGGAACAGAGCTGGGTGCGGAGGCGAAGCCTTGCCGGTCATTGCGTCGTAAGTCGAGCCATTGACGAGATAGATGTCGAGCCATCGTTGCCGTAGTCAAGAAGCGCGACCCCGGAGCCAACCGTCTCGCGGATGAAACGCACGTCGTCTGGGCCCATCCCATGACGCCATCGAGTCAATCCGGCTTTTTCGGCCACGTCCTGAAAAAACGATGGGGCCCTTTTCGACGAATCCGCCTGCCGTGATTGGACGTTTTCGCCATCGAGCACGGCGGTATGAGCAGCGCCGGTGGATACCGCGCTTTGGGTTTGCATCGGGGAAGCAGAAGATTCGCCAGTGGCTTGCTTCCGCGGGGCGGCCTGCGCTCCAGCCGGCAGAGCGCTAAAGATAACCAGTGTGAAGAGGGTAATCGCGCTGAACAATTTCCTGCTCATGGGCGCGAGCCGCCAGCATCGGCACTAGTCAACTTGCGGATCAACTCCGTTTCCTTTGGATCATACGGCTTCCCGTCTTTGTGAAAGATGTCGTGGAACCAAACCGCGGGTTCGCCGCTATAGGGCTTGTCCCAGGAATCCCAAGGGTAAATCGTCTGAGATTTTCCATTCACAAAACCCCAGTTATAGGCGCCTACACGCTCCTTCTTCAACCGAGGCAGGATCGACGCAAACGTGCTTCCGAGCGGCCGAGCCATGTACTCCGTGCATACAATGGGACGATCGTAGCGCCGAAGAGATTCGATCTTTTTCTTTGTGACTTCCGGAGGGTCGTAACTGTGGAACGTGATTACGTCGGAGTTCTGCAACTGGAAGCGCGCCATCTCACTCAAGCTTGCATCGCTCGACCAGTCTCCCTTCCACACCCCGCTGGTGAGCGGCTGAGAAGGATTCACTTCGCGCACCCACTTCCATTCTTCCTTTAACAATTTAAGCGCCTGCGCTGCCTTGTCCGGAAGCTCCGTGGCCTTGTATTGCCGGCTGTCGTTGTCCGGTTCATTCATCAGATCCCACATCAGCACGCGCTTGTCATCGCGGAAGCGGCGTAGAACTCCAACGAGGTAAGGCTTCAATTCCGCGTCCCAGCGCGAATCGTCCTTCAACCCATCGGCTCCGGGAGCCTGAACCCAGCGCGAGTTGTGAACATATGGCGTAGGAGCAGGCTGCTTCCCCAGGTGCGGATTGGGGTCCCAAACCGAATCCAACAACACAAAGGTAATTCGGATGTGATGCTTATCGGCCACAACGAGGAACTGATCCATGCGGCTAAGAAAACCCTGAGCATCTTGTTTCCACAGCAGATTGTGGAGAAATACCCGCATGGTATTCATTCCCAATGCCTGCGCCCAGCCAAGTTCGCGATCGATGGTCGGCAAATCGAACGTATCGGGCTGCCACATTTCCAATTCGTTCACGGCCGTGCTGGGAATGAAGTTGCTGCCCACGAGCCATGGTTGTTGCTCGTACCACTGGTTGACTCGGGTTGTTGTCCACGGTGGTTCGGTTGCTAGCCCTGGAGGGCAGAAGGATAGCGCGAAAAAAAGAGTCCACCAGTATCGGAAGCTGTGCCACGGGGTTCGGGTTCGGGTGCTGCTCCGATCTGTTGCGTTCGAGTTCTTGACGTTTGTAATCATGAATAGTGCATTCCGAGCCAGACTCTAAATCAGGATCAATTTGGGGCCAATCGTTTGGCCAGGACAACGAGTTGACGAAAAGAGATGCCTCTGCATCGGGCAATTGTTTGCGTGAAAGACGATGATATCTCGATTCTGCGAATCGAGATAAGCCGTCTCCCCTCCCGGACCGTTCCAGGTAACGCCGTTGCTCGACGGAAGTTGGGTTCCGCCGCCCCGCAGGGCTTCAAGTGCTTGGCAAGCCAGTCCGCATTGGCTTTGAAGTCGGCTTCGTTGATTGTTGTTCCGTATCCGTCCCACCTGTTCCATTCCCTCCCATCGGCGGAGTGTCAGCCAACACTGCTGGGAATGCCGCTCCAGGAGCGCAACTAATTGTCAAAGCTGTGCAGTTTGGACCAGCCGAGGCATTCTTTCAGTCCTATGCTGTGTCTATCGAGCCGATGAACAGTCTTAGACAGCACGATCTTTTCGCCTCGTGGACAAGAAAACACTGTGATCCAAGGCACCAAAGAGTCGATACCCAAACTGCGTAAAGCTCCCCAACCACCCCTGTCATACGCTGGGGCGGTCCCTGACACCGACCGTGCCAAGAGGCCACCGCTCTCCGAGCCCTCGTCCACCAGTCAGGAGTTGACTCCCGCAGATCGGGTCGAGGGTTTGGGCAACTTCGGAAAGCCAACTGGAGCAATCGGCAGGGTTGAGCGAGCTAACGAAGCGGACGCAATCGTCAAGTGGGATGATGACGATCGCACGAGACTTCACCAACCGTCGCTCAAGAAGATTTAGCCCGTAACGGGGGAAGACCGATCACAGTCGTTTGCATCGGTCACTTTCGACCGCTAGAGACACAAGAATTTGAGCAATCCTGCTCAGACGCTGAGCGAGCCAGTCGCTAATGTGTTAGCGGGCAAATAACCCGTGGCTCCGTCGCACCTCAGGCATGAAAAACGGATGCTGCCCTTGGTAGTTTGCAGTTTCCCTTATCGGCAAGTCATTGCCGATGTCGTTTCAAACGCCGCCAACAGCACGCTTCGGGAGTGTGTAATGAAACTCAATATATTAGCAATATGGGATCTTAAGTTCTTACAGTCGGCTTCATCGCGTTCGTTATGCCGAAGCCCGCCGATGCCTATCAAACTCAAGAAAACCAGAACATCGACCACGGCGACAGCAAGGACAACGCGAATAACGCTATGTATCAGCAGGGCCTCGACCATGGACGGGCCGACGACACCAATAGTCAGCCTCACGAATATCGCTTGCAGCTCAATAATTCGGACGACCGCCGTGCTTATGAGTCAGGATACGATCAAGGCTATCAAAATAAATCGTAGTGCCAACCGCGATTCCAGCGGGCAGAATACCCAGTATGCTCCTCGGTCTGAAGCCAATGGCAATGTGGCAACCGAGAACCACCGAGAACGGCCTTCAGGATGGGGGCAAACGACGGTTTGCAGGATCGGCAGTCAAGCCCCAGCTCTCGTGCCACGAAACATCGCAACTACGAGCGTGGAAACCGTGGCTATGAAGCCACATCCGGTAGCAGGGGACCAGTACAAGCCATCTTGAATCGCCAGGCTTACATTCAAGGATACGAAAAGAGCTTTAATCGGCGAAGGTTCTGATGACCGGTGATCTCGCTCGAATTTGAGACCAAAACTTATCGTGATTGAGGGTCGCAGTCATAAGCAAGCGGAGTGAATCAGGGCAAGGGAATCGCACAACCCACTCTCCGTGTTTTAAGACAGATATAGTAGGCAAGAGCATTTATGACAAGCTCTGAGAGGTGATTCGGTGGTCGTGTTAGGTGTGCAAGGCGCCTGGCTCACGATTAAACGATCGCTGATAACCATCTACAATGACGTTTACGACGAACACCTCTTCGTATTCGCTGCCGGGCTTTCGTACTATTTCGTGCTCTCACTGTTTCCGCTGCTGGTATCCATGTCTTCGCTGCTCGGGTATGTACCAATTCCTCATCTGTTTGAGGGCCTTCTAAGCGTGATGGCCAAGCTCGTGCCAGGAGATGGAATGAGCTTAGTTCGCAACATCGTGTCTGACGTGAGTCAAAAACACAGGCATTTCCTTACTCTCGGATTAGTCTTCACAGTTTGGACGGCTTCCAGCGGATTTGCGGCAATAATCGACGGCCTTGATCTCGTTTATCGGGTCCGCGAAACCCGCCGGGTGTGGAAGACTCGACCCATTGCCCTGGGATTGACACTGCTCGCGGGATCTCTGTTACTCGTGGCGGTCGGATTGATGGTTGAAGGGACATACCTGGGGGCCTGGTTTACAAGCAAATTTGACCTCAATTCTGCCATACTTGCCGCCTGGCGTTATCTCCGGTGGGGCATAGCCATGATGTTTGGCATACTAGCGGTACAACTGCTCTACCATTTTGGTCCCAATGTAAAGCAGCGCTTCCGGGATAGTCTGACCGGAGCAATTGTTGCGGTCATGACGTGGGTTGGTCTGTCGTACCTGCTCGGAAGTTACTTCCGAGAATTCGAAAATCTTGATAAAACCTACGGACCGCTCGGCGCTGCGATCGGCTTGTACGTGTGGTTTTACGTTTCCGGTTTTGCAGTTCTGCTAGGTGGAGAAATTAATTTTATCCTTGGCCAGTTGAGAGACCACAAAACACCGCAACCATCGAATCCAGTGCGTGCTCAGACCACTAATCTGAACGCCGCGGCGTGACTTGATCCACTTCAATAGAGCGATAGGGCTCGGCACATGCCAGGACGTTTTGGTTTGGTAGAAGCGCGGAATCGTCTGTCAGCTTAGGATCGGTGGGCGACTCGCCATGAATGACATTACGAGAGCGCTATCACAAGCCTATACCCAGAAAACTTTGGACACATTACCACCGTGCCACCACGGTCGAGCCATTATCAAGACGGCTTTTTTACTGGAAAATGGAACACACGCTATGGGAGCCGAAGCAATCACGCGCAAGGACAGCTTAAGAGCCGAAAAGGTGTCAATCCTCGCACTGATTCTCTGTGTTGTTGTACTGGTCAGCCTGCTCGTCTTCCCGCCCTTCTAGCAAAGATTCCTGAAATCTCCAACGTCCGAATCGTAAGACATGCCGCGTCGCGACGGAGCAGTTCTTTAGCATGCGAAGAGCCAGCCTTTGCGACGCAGTCGGCTGCATCGTAGGCTAATCGATTGTTTGGAAATCTCTGGTCGAGGTTGCTGAGAAATAAACCACGATTTCACTCGTTCGAAAATGCCATTTTCTCCTCGTTTAAGGAACCGGCCAAGCGAGTGCATGTACGCCCCCGTGACCCAAAGGCGTTGGCAATACCGCCAATAAGCATTTCATCGCTATCACGCCGGAAGGCGAGACGATGGATAGCTTCTTGCTGAAACGTGCGGAAGAAGGCGTCATTCGTCGTTACGGACCGAAGCGCGATACTGATCTTCTCGAACGCGCGAAGAAACAGGTGGCTCACGAGCGGAAGTTGATCGCCGAGCTCGAGTTCGCAGGTTATTTCCTCATCGTTTGGGACGTCGTGCGATTTTGCAGGCGTCACGACATCCCGAGGCAGAGGAAGCGCCGCGAACTCGGCCGCATGCTACGCACTCGAAATCACCGCCATTGATCCGGTGGGCATGGAACTCTTGTTTGAACGATTCCTCAGTGAAAGCCGGGGAGAATGACCGGACATCGACCTCGATCTGCCATCGGAAGACAAGCGGAAGCAAGCAATCTACAGCTTCTTCGACCGCATCGACAAAGCCCACGAAGACGAGGCTGACGTCATGGCCGATGCTGTCAGCTACATGTTCGAAAATCCGAACCCTTCGCAGCTAACTCCCGCACAAATCGACAAAGAGATCGCCCTCACCAAACAAGCCCTCTTCAAACATCTCCGCCACGGCTACCTCATGCAGAATTCGGCCGGAGAGTTCGGACAGTTCAGGCCCGGTCCCAGCCGCGAAGAACTAAACCACGTGCTCAACCTGCCTCAATAAAATCCGTAATTTAGACTATCCTTCGTCTCCCCGAAAAATAATTAATTAAATTCCGTTCTCATGTCGATTCGGCCACACCCCGTTCGACGTATCAGCAGAGAGACCAGTACGATAGCGAGCAACAGCGATCCAACTGCGCTCTCAGTCTGAGTTCACTGGTTAGCTAACAAATAGCTAAATCCGAAAACAAGCCGCCCAACCATCGCTCAACCCAAAGGAGATTCGCAATGCGATTCATGGTCATGGTTAAAGCAACCCCAGAGTCAGAAAAAGAAGGCGCCCTCCCCGATCCACAGCTCATGGCCGAGATGGGCAAGTACAACGAAGAGCTCATCAAGGCTGGCGTCCTGCTCGCCCTCGATGGCCTCCATCCCAGCTCCAAAGGGGCA
>DATNLE010000434.1:0-2009 GCA_035603035.1 Candidatus Acidiferrales bacterium
GATTGCCGCAAGCGAAAATCCGAGGTTCTTGCTCAGCATGCGCGCGCCGAAATGGATATCCCGCAGGAGAGCTTGCATGATGAAGCAATTATAGGCCTTAGCGTATGCTGTAGTGGCTTTCTGAGCCGCGCCCAGAAGCGGTGTCTTCGAGCTCTTCAGCTAACTCCCACAGCCTGTCGCCGCAAAGTGAGAAGTTCCTCCTCCAGCAAAATGAAAAGTTCCTCTTGACAACCGGCAAGATGGCCGGATGGAAGAGGAGAAGCTGTTGCTCACGCAGCGAGATAGGGATCGACTGAAGGTATTGCACGAAGTGCGAAAGGGCCACCTGACGCAGCGCCAGGCCAGCGTGCAGCTGAAGCTGAGCGATCGCTGGATTCGAAAGCTGCTGCTGCGGATGAAGGAGCGCGGAGATCGAGCCGTGGTGCACGGTCTGCGGGGACGATCTTCGACGCGGCGGATATCCGACAAGGTGGAAAAGCGAGCGGTGGAACTGGTGCGGCGCGAGTACGCCGATTTTGGGCCGACGCTAGCCAGCGAGTATCTGGAGCAGCACCACGGAATCACGGTAAGCCGGGAGACGCTGCGGAAATGGATGATGCGGGCCGGGCTTTGGAAGAGGAAAAAGCAGCGGCTGCAGGAGATCCACGTCTGGCGAAAACGACGGAGTTGCTTCGGAGAGTTGGTGCAGTGGGACACCAGCGAGCACAACTGGCTGGAGAGGCGGGGTCCCAAGATTTACCTGATCGCGATGATCGATGATGCCAGCAGCCGGGCGCTGGCGCGCTTTGCATCGCACGATTCGACGGCCGAGAACATGCGCCTACTGTGGGCTTGGTTGGAGCGCTATGGACGGATGGTGGAGGCCTACACGGACCGGGCGGGATTGTTCGAAACCAACCGTCCGAACCAGCGCGACGAGGAGCGGCAGGGAAAGCTGCCGGAAACACAGATCGGGCGTGCGTTAAGGGAACTGGGCATCGGTTGGATCGCAGCGCGATCGCCGCAAGCGAAAGGACGCATCGAGCGATTTTTCGAAACCGCACAGGACCGGCTGGTGAAAGGTTTGCGAAAGGCTGGGGTGCGCAGTCTAGAAGCCGCCAATCAATATCTCGAGCAGCACTATCTGCCACTGTGGAACGAGCGGTTCACAGTGACTCCGGCTGGTGATGCGGATGCCCATCGGCCACTCGGCAAACAGCATCGCTTAGCCTCCAGTCTCAGTCACGTGGAGACGCGCGTCATCGGGCACGATTATACGCTGCGTTACGGCCGGCTCCTGTATCAAGTGGCGCGCGAGCACATCCAGCCACGGCTGCGCGGCCAATCGGTTCGAGTGGAGCAGCATCTGGATGGCCGGTTGCTGGTGAGCGCCGCCGAAGGCGAACTAACAGTGCGCCTGTGTGAGCAAGCCGAGCCGGTTGCCACGCCACCAATCGTTCGACCCAAGCCGGCGCCAGCACCGCCTACCGGCGGCCGACGGCGCTGGATGTATGGCTTTCGGCTCGACCAACCAGCGACTCCAGAGATTCCCGCCGACGGAGAGGAGGACGCTTGCGGCAGCACATAAGGGAAGCCGGGCAGAAACCGCCCGGCATCTTCGCGTTTCTGATGCAAAGCCTCCGCTCCAGAATCTCACCGAAGCAATGGGTGTTCTTAAATGCAAAGCCTCAGCTTCGGATCGGAGGCCTTCCCCCTCTTCAAAAGGCATCCTCTACAGGAAAGCCCTCCGCACGGTTTCCGGCCGTTGAAGGAGGGCTTGTGCCGATTGCTTGCGGAGCCGACTCCGTCGCCTCGGCTTTGCATCTCCGCTTGGGCGCGACCCCTCGCGGACCAGGTCAGACTATCATGACGTTGAGAGCCAGCCGGCAAAAAGCGGAACTTCTCATTTTGCACAAAACCGGAACTTCTCACTTTGCGCTGACAATACCCTTGCATGCGCTTGACTTCGCTGCTTCCATTTCGGTAGCCTGACGATTCTACATGTCCTCTATTGACGTTCCCCTAGAGCG
>DATNLE010000443.1:0-2831 GCA_035603035.1 Candidatus Acidiferrales bacterium
CATTTGCGTCAGCCCGAATCTGGTCTTGCTACCATACTTTATTTTGCCCCTCGAATCTTCCGCACCAGCATGAGCACAGGATCGTAAAATTCGTCGACAACCCGCTCCTTCAACGGAATGATCGCATTATCCGTAATGTGAATCTCCTCGGGGCACACTTCCGTACAGCACTTGGTGATGTTGCACAGACCGAGGCCGAGGTCTTGCTTGAGCATGCGCGTGCGGGATTTCGAATCGCGAGGATGCATTTCGAGCCCCGCGACCCGGACGAAGAACCGCGGTCCCCCGAAATGCTCCATTTCCTGGTGCTCGCGGAGCACGTGGCACACATTCTGGCACAAGAAGCATTCAATGCATTTCCGAAATTCCTGCACCCGGTCCACATCTACCTGGTACATTTTCCACTCGCCGGGGCGGGGCTCGAACGGCGGAATTGTCTTGTTGACGCGGTAATTCCAGGAAACGTCAGTGACCAGGTCTTTGACCACCGGAAACGCTTTCATGGGTTGAACCGTGATGGGCTTGTCCAAGGGAAGCGCGTCCATACGGGTTTTGCAAGTGAGCCGCGGCCGGCCATTGACCTCCGCCGAGCACGAGCCGCACTTGCCGGCCTTGCAATTCCAGCGCACCGCCAGGTCGGGCGCCTGGTGCGCCTGGATGTGGTGGAGCGCATCCAACACGACCATTCCCGGGGCAATGGGGACGCGGTACGTGACGGGTTGCCCACCTTGGCGGTCTCCCCGGAACACCTCAAAGATTGCTTCCGCCATCGCGCCTCCACTCTTTCTCTTTTCTCTTTTCTCTGCTGCTATTTCTCTTCCGCAACCAGTTGCTTCAAGTCGTCGGGCAAGTCCGGCACTGCTGATTGGCGAAGCGTCATTGCGCTTCCCTGGCAGGCAGTTACGTTATTTTTCGTTCCCCAGGTTCGATCGAGGCCAGGATGATCAATCCGGCTGTGCGCTCCGCGGCTCTCTTCACGCGCCAGTGCGCTGCGCGCGACCGCCTCGGAAACGGTCAGCATCGCCGTCAAGTCCTGCGCCAGATGCCAGCCCGGATTGAACAATCGCGAGCCTTCGACGCTGACACGTCCCGCCCGCTCTTTCAACTTCTCCAGCTCCTCCAATGCACGAATCAGGTCTTCTTTATTACGAAAGATGCCGACCAGATTCTGCATGGTCTCCTGCAAGTCGCGATGAATCGCATACGGACCCTCACCATCGTTGCGCTCGAAGGGAGCCAGCATCTGGTGGGCGGCCTCTTCGATCTGCCCCGGGTCGATGCTGATGGACGATATTTGATTGGCTTGCTCGGCGGCTGCCAATCCCGCCCGGCGGCCGAAGACCAGCAGGTCGGAAAGAGAATTGCCGCCCAGCCGGTTGGCGCCGTGCAGCCCCGCTGCCGCCTCGCCAGCGGCAAACAGTCCGGGCACGGATGACTTCGCGGTTTCCGCATCCACGCGAATGCCTCCCATCATGTAATGGCAGGTTGGTCCCACTTCCATCGGCCCCTTGGTGATGTCTACATCGGCCAGTTCCTTGAATTGGTGGTACATGCTGGGCAGCTTTTTCTTCACATAATCGGCGGGCTGTTGCGAGATATCGAGATAAGCTCCGCCGTGTTCCGTGCCACGGCCCTCGCGTACTTCCGTATAAATCGCACGCGCCACCACGTCTCGTGTCGAAAGCTCCATCTTTTTCGGATCGTATTTTTCCATAAAGCGCTGGCCCAACTGGTTGCGCAAAACCCCGCCTTCGCCGCGAACCGCCTCGGTGACCAGAATCCCCTGCACGCCCGGAGGCCACACCATCCCGGTGGGATGGAACTGCACAAATTCCATGTCCATCAGCTCAGCCCCGGCGCCGTAAGCGAGCGCCATCCCGTCACCGGTGTACTCCCACGAATTGGAGGTAATTTTCCACGCTTTGCCAATGCCGCCGGTGGCCATAACGATCGACTTGGCCCGAAACACCACGAATCGCCCCTGTTCGCGCCAGTAGCCGAATGCGCCAGCGACGCGATCTCCATCTTTGAGCAGGCGGCTGATGGTGCACTCCATGTAGACATCGATTCCCAACTGCACCCCGCGATCTTGCAGGGTGCGGATCATTTCGAGGCCTGTGCGGTCCCCCACATGACACAGGCGGCGGAAGGTGTGGCCACCGAAGGCACGCTGCAGGATCTGCCCGTCTTCGGTGCGATCAAAAAGCGCCCCCCATTGCTCCAGTTCTCGCACCCGTTCGGGAGCTTCCTGGGCATGGATCTGTGCCATACGCCAGTTGTTGAGCAGTTTGCCGCCGCGCATGGTGTCGCGAAAATGAGTGCGCCAGTCGTCGGCGAGGTCTACATTGGCCATCGCCGCGGCGATTCCTCCCTCCGCCATAACGGTATGCGCCTTGCCAAGCAGCGATTTGCAAACCACCCCCACCTTCGCGCCTTGGGCCAGGGCTCCGAGCGCCGCCCGCAGGCCGGCACCGCCGGCGCCGATGATCAGCACATCGTGTTCGTGAGTTTCATATTCTGTCGTCACAAGAGTCTCAAGTCGCTGATTGCGCCGCTGGCAACCAGCCGGATGTAAAGATCCGTAAGCCCCACCGTAATCAAGCTGATCCAGGCATAAAGCATGTGGCGCTCATTCAAAAAGCTTAACCACCGCCACGCGGAATGACGCGGGCCTCCAAAGGCCGTACAGGAAAAGCAGTCAAGCTTTCCGCCTGCCATGTGGCGGAGTGAGTGGCACGACAGGGCATAAGTCGTCAGCAGGACAACGTTGAACAATAGGATGAGAGTGCCGACTCCGACTCCGATTCGCCCATCAAAAAAGAACGCTCGGA
>DATNLE010000005.1:0-73733 GCA_035603035.1 Candidatus Acidiferrales bacterium
AGTTCGGCTGCAGGCTTATCGGTTTGAATTGAGGCCGGACCGAAAGCAGCGGCATCAAATGCTTGGTTTCGCCGGTTCGTGTCGTTTTGTCTTCCATCGTGCACTGGCCTTGCAGAAGGAGTTGTTCGAACTCAGCGGGGCCCATGCCAGCTACGAGGATCTGTGTGCTGTGCTGGTCGACTGGAAGCAGGACAAAGAGATGGACTGGCTGAATGAGGCCCCGTCGCAAGTTCTGCAGCAGTCCTTGAAAAACCTCGATGCCGCGTGGGCACGGCGCTTGGACTCGTTGCAGAAGCTGAAACAGGGCCGAATCAATCGCGCCCAACTGATGGGAGAGCCGGGGTTCAAGAAGAAGGAAAAGCACGCCAGCTTTCGCTATCCGCAGGGGACCTGTCTGGAACAAAACAACAACCGCATCTGGCTTCCCAAACTTGGCTGGGTGCGATATCGCAACAGCCGGGAAGTGCTGGGTGCGGTCAAGAACGTCACGGTGAGCCTGGCGGGTGGCAGATGGTTGGTTTCGATTCAGACCGAGCGTGAGGTGGAAGCGCCAGTCCATCGATCGGCCACAGCTGTAGGCATAGACATGGGGGTGGTGCGCTTGGCGACCCTTTCCGATGGGACGTTCTATGGACCACGGAATAGTTTTCGTCAGCATCAGGCAGGGCTGCGCAAAGTGCAGCAATCCATGAGCCGGAAAAAGAAGTTCAGCCAGAACTGGAAAAAAGCGACTCGCCTGCCTTTACATCCGTATAGCCAATGCACGTCGGGATTATCTACATCTACACAAGGCCTCGACCGCGATCAGCAAAAACCACGCGATTGTGTGTGTCGAGGATCTTCGGGTAAGCAACATGTCGAGCTCGGCGGCTGGCAGCATGCAGAGGCCGGGGAGCAAGGTGCGGGCCAAGTCCGGGCTGAATCGATCGATCCTCGACCAGGGCTGGGCTGAATTACGGCGTCAGCTGGAATACAAGCTGGCCTGGAACGGCGGCCGGCTGATCGCCGTGCCGGCGATCAATACCAGCCGGACCTGTCCGGAATGCGGGTGCGCCGGTCAAGGCAACCGCAAGACTCAGGCTCGGTTCTGCTGGGTGGAATGCGGGTATGTAGCCAACGCCGATCTGGTAGCAGCAATCAATGTAGGAAGGGCTGGACTAGCCCGGATCGCCTGTGAAGTGAACGATGCAGCCAGTCGTCAGCAGCAGGAACCCACCTCGGTCGCGGCCTAGCCGCGACGCCTGGAATCCCCCTCCTTCAGGTGGGGGTGGACGTCAACGAAGGTACCCGCACTATTAGGGTTCGGCGGAAGCGGCGGGCCAAGGTAAAATCATTCGAATGCATCACGCGCGGTCCATTCTGGCAGTCTGTTTTCTGGGGGCACTCGCCGTTCTTCCCTCGTTCGCCGCGAGCGACGAACCGGTGGACGCCGCCGTGATCTCCTGCGGCAACGGCGTGCCCGGCGGCATCAACTGCATTCCATCCAAGCAGGATGTAAAAGAAGCGCGCAACGCGTACTCTCGCGGGTTAAAGTTCGAAGGCCACAGCCATCTTGACCAAGCGTTCCTCGCGTTCGACGAAGCATCGCGCCTGGTTCCGCGGGACCCGCAATTCTTTTCTGCCCGAGAAGTGGCGAAGTCGCAATTAGTATTCCGGCACACCGAGCGCGGAGATGAACTCCTGGCCGATGGCCAGCGCGACCCGGCCGCAGCAGAGTTCCGCGCTGCCCTGAAACTCGATCCCGACAATGACTACCTGCAGAGTCGCCTGGCGGAGACGTTGCAGAGCGAAGCGCCCTCAAACTCCGGGGGGCTACCGGCGCTCCTGGCCGATTCCTACGAACTGCATTTACAACCTAAGGCCGAGCGGGCAACGTTTCATTATCGCGGCGACGTTAGAGGCCTGTTCAGCGAACTGGCGTCCGCCTACGGGGTTACGGCTGAGTTTGACGACTCCGTTCAGACCAAGACCGTTCGCTTCTACGTGGATGATGTTGATTTTTTTACCGCTCTCAATCTGGCTGGCCGGGTCAGCAAAACCATGTGGACGCCGCTCGACACCCACAAGTTGATGATTGCGGCAAACACTCCGGAAAATCATAAGCAGTTCGACCGGATGTCGCTTGCAACTTTCACGGTGCCGGGAGCGAGCAGTGCGCAAGAGGTAACCGAACTGATTACTTCACTGCGCAATATTTGCGATTTTCAAAAAATAAGCTCTGGCCAAAATGGAACCGTGGAAGTGCGCGCGCCCCAGGCATCGCTGCGGGCGTGCACCACGCTGATGCAACAGTTGGCCGGCGAGAGCCCGCAGGTTTCGCTCGATGTCGAGGTCTACCAGATCAGCCACGATCTAACCCGAAACATCGGCCTGCACATTCCTGACACCTTCAACTTGTTCAACATCCCGGTAGCCGCATTGCTGGCATTGGGCGGCGGACAGAATATCCAGTCGCTGGTCAACCAACTGATCTCCTCCGGCGGAATAAACCAGGCAGGGTCGACGGGACTTTCCGGCTTGTTGGCGCAACTGCAAGGCCAGCAGAACTCAATCTTCAGCCAGCCCCTGGCCACTTTCGGGGGTGGCCTCACATTTTCCGGGCTAAGCCTGGACCAACTCTCCGCAGCTCTTTCTCTGAACGAGTCATGGTCGCGCGCCGTGAGCCGCGTCACTCTGCGCGCCGGGCAAGGGAAAGAAGCCACTTTCCACAACGGAGAACGCTATCCCATCCTGAATGCTTCCTTCGCGCCGGTTTTCAATTCGCCGCAGATTTCTCAGGTCTTGGGCAACCAGAGTTTCGTTCCTCCTTTCCCTTCGGTCAGCTATGAAGATTTAGGATTGAATCTGAAGACCACGACGGTCATCAACGGGAACTCAGAAATCAGCCTGAAGCTGGAATTGCAAGTGCGCTCACTCACGGGTCAAAGCTCGAATGGCGTACCCGTGATCGCAAACCAAGAATATCAAGGCAGCATCCGTCTCGAAGATGGCGAACCGGCTGTGGTGGCGGGCCAAATCTCCGTCAGCGATGAGCGTTCGATGAGCGGAATCCCAGGCCTGGGCGCCATTCCCGGGCTTAATCAAGCCATGGTCAACAACAGCCTCACCACCCAGAATGACGAGTTGCTGATCGTGATCACGCCGCACATATTATCCAAACGCAGCCGCACCACCGATGAGATTTGGCTGACGGAAAAATAAGGGCTTCACTTCCCCTGCTTGGCTGCAAAGTCCACCAACCCCTTCAGCGTCTCCGCCGGAACCTGACTTATGTTCCCAATGCTCCGGCCATTCACGAACAAGGTCGGCGTCCCGGTCACGTTCACCGATTTACCCAGCGCCAGCGAAGCATCCACATGTGCCTTGGTCACAGGCGTGTTGGCGCATGCTGCAATGTCCGCCCCTTTCGCTCCCGCGCCATCCGCCAGCGCAGTCAGTTTCTGGTCGGCATTTTCGGCGGTGATATCAGCTTGAGTCTCATAAGTCTTGGCGATGAACTTCCAGAAGGCTTCGTTGGACGCCTGCGCGACACAGTCGGCATAAGCCGCTCCTTTAGCCGCCCAGTTGTGCATTTCAAGAGGAAAATTCTGAAACACGAAACGCGTGTTCGGTTCAGCCGCAATCAGAGCCTCAATTGCCGGTTGCGCCGCCTTGCAGGCCGGGCATTGCAGATCGCCGAATTCCACAACCGTCACCGCTGCATCTTTCGGTCCGCGCGAGGGACCGGAGATGCCCTTTTCCAATGTCTTCCTCGCGTGGTCGAACGGCTTCGCTCCAAAAGGAATAATCTCGCCCACCACGGCGTGTTCGCCATCCGCCGTCACATAAAACCGACTAGTTTGCTGGCCCTGGGGACTGGCCAGCACTACGTCGATCTGCGCCAATCCCGGAACCGGCGCCGGCTTGATGCTGGAAACTTTCCAGCTCACGTTCGGCTCGTAGCCAAAAGTCTGTTGCATGAACGAATCCACGGTGGCCTCCGACGGAAGAGTCACCCCCGATGAGGTGGCGACTTTATCCGCAGGATTCGCGTTACTCGGGGATTGCGCGGCCCCCACACCGCGGGTAAGGATTTGGACAAGCAGCATCAGGACAAGGATCGAAGCGATAGAACCGCGCATGATTTCCTTTCAATTCAAAGTCAGAAATTGTTGCAGCAGGCATACGTAGTCGATAGAATCCTCAGACCTCACTCTTAGCAGCGATGGGAAGACGGCGCCCGTAGCCGAAAGCCTTCGCAGAAATCTTAATGCCCGGAGCCGACTGCTGGCGCTTGTATTCCGCCCGGTCCACCATTCGCACCACGCGCCGCACCACTTCAAGGTCAATGCCACGATCCCTGGCAATACGCTCAACCGAGTGCGCATCCTCTACATAATCTTCCAGCACCGCGTCGAGGATCTCATAGGGGGGCAGTGAGTCGCTATCCTTCTGGTCGGGCCGCAGCTCCGCCGAGGGCGGCTTCTCGAGCGTCGCCTGGGGAATTACCGGATGGCGTGAATTCACGTAACGGCTGAGGCGGTAAACCAGTGTTTTCGGCACATCCGAAATGACCGCCAGTCCTCCCACCATATCCCCGTAAAGTGTACAGTAGCCTACGCCCAGTTCGCTCTTGTTCCCGGTGGAGAGGACGATCGCGCCAAACTTATTGGACAGCGCCATCAACAGCGTTCCACGAGCGCGCGACTGAATATTTTCTTCGGTAACATCTTCCTTCTGATTGGCAAACACTGCCTTCAACGTTTCCCGATACGCTTCGACCGCGCAGTCGATCGACAGCAACTCGAACCGAATTCCCAAATTGCTGGCGAGCGTGCGGGCATCCGCGATTGATCCGGGCGAAGAATAAGGGCCAGGCATCCCCACGCCAATCACATTTTCCGGACCAACCGCGTCGGCTGCGATGACGGCTGTCAGGGCGGAATCGATGCCACCGCTCAGTCCGACGATGGCTTTCTGAAATCCGCATTTGTGGATGTAATCGCGCGTCCCCAGTACCAGCGCCGAGTACACGCTGGCTTCCTCGCCTTCGATCTGCTCGTGCAGATCCCCAGTGAGGCTTTTGGAATCAAAGCAGATCAGGTCTTCTTCGAACGAACATGCCTGCGCGATGACTTTCCCTTCCGCATTGAGAACGAAGCTCGATCCGTCAAATAAAAGACTGTCATTGCCACCGACCTGATTCACCATTGCGACCGGAATCTTATACTGCCGCGCGATCGAGGCCAGCATGTCCCGGCGCACTTCGCGTTTGCCGATCCAGAATGGCGAGGCTGAAATATTTAAAATCAGATTGCCGCCGGCTCGAACCAGCGCTTCGATCGGATCCACCACATAAAGCCGCTTGGGCCAGAACAGCTTGTCGTTCCACGCGTCTTCGCAAATCGTCAGCGCCACGCGGCTGCCGCCGAAGGAAAACAGGCGCTGGCTTTTTGCCGGTGCGAAGTTGCGCATCTCGTCGAAAACGTCGTAGGTGGGCAACAGCATTTTCGATTGCAGGAACGCAATTTTTCCCTCCTCGAACAGCGCGGCCGAATTCATTACGGACTTGCCAGTCTCAGATTCGGCGGGAGTCACCAGTCCACAGATAACCGAAATACCGCGCGTTGCCGAGGCAATCTGCTCCGCGGTCTCGCGATTGCGCGCTACAAACGATGGCCGCTCCACCAGGTCGCGCGGCGGATACCCACAAACGGACAACTCGGGAAAAAGAATCAACTCCGCGCCGCCGGCATGCGCGCGCTGTGAAAACTCGATGATCTTGGCGGCATTGCCGGAGAAATCTCCGACCGTAGGATTAATCTGGCCCAGCGCAATCTTCACATCTCTAGTGTAAAGCCGAGGTCAGCCGAGGCCAAGTTCGATGCACATCGAAAACATCGGAGAACGCGAACCAGGGTTCGAGCCCACAAGCCGCTTCGCGACCACGACGGTTTCTCAATCGCCCGCCGGAAATACGTTGTGCCGCGCCACCGGTAGCGGCGCGTCGCCCTTCTGGTCCCTCCACAAAACTTTATTCAGACGCGAGGCTCCCGCCGCGTCGGGCCGCGAGAAATCCATCTTCGCCGATTCTTTCGCCCCAGGCGCATCGCGCCTGTTGGTCTCGTAGATCAGACCGTTTTTCAGATTGCGGAAGTCCGCCTGAAATGCAGGCTGGTTGCCTCGACCCGCGAACATCGGAGCCATGGCAGGTGCGTATGCGTCATTCTGGTTCATCGGCGGCAAGCCCAGCAGCATCTCCATCGTGTGTATCAGGTTTACCGTGGTATAGAAACGATGGTCAAGGTAAGGTTCGGCCACTGTGCCCGGCGAATACTTGCTGACGACGAAGGCGATGGAGCGATGCGCGTCGACATGGTCGGCGCCATTTTGCGCATCGTCTTCCAGAACAAAGATTGCAGTGTCATCCCAGTAAGGGCTGTGCGACACCGCGTCCACCACGCGCCCCAGGGCAAGATCGTTGTCGGCCACCGAGGCCTCCGGCCGAGGCCGTTCGGGACGCGTGCCACCGGTGTGATCGTCAGGAAGATACAACAACACGAATGCCGGCATTTGGAACTCAGCGCTTTCGTGGTTCGCCCGGGCGCGCGCATAAGCGGCAAACTCATTCAGGAATTCATCGGCGCGCAGCTGATCAGGATAGTCGGTGTTGAAATCGGGATACAGTGGATCGAAGTGATTTCGCAACACCGCTTTCGTGGGCTTCACCCGCTTAAACAGCGGCACCGCCCATGGCCAGGGACTCGGCGCCTCGTGCGGATCGCCCACATTGGGCGCCAGCGGATCCCCCTGATGAAGTTCTGAGCGGGGACATGCGGCGTCCTGTCCCGAAGCAGTTCCTTCCCTAGGTGACGACGCCTTGATCGTTTTGTTGCACCATTCGGCATTCACATACTCGCCGTAATCGCGATAGCTCAGCCCGTGATGAGCAACATTGTCCCAGAGAAAACCAGTGGCAGGATCGTCGATATCCGGCTGATTGCGATCGAGCGGATATTCACCGGCTACCGTTCCCTGGAAGTCATACGTCCGCTCCTTGCCCCGGTACGCGATCTGCCAAGTCTTTTCGTTGTAATCGCTGGTAATGGCCGCGGTTGACCAAAGATGGCCGTCGCCGGAGACTTCTCCGCTGTCGTAAAAATTATCCAGCACCCCGAACTGCGATGCCAGTTTGTGCTCGTTGGGCGTAATGTCGGAACCATACATCGTCAACGACGGATCGCCGTTACCCACCTTCAGATCGCCCAGCACCTGATCGTAGGTGCGGTTCTCCTTGATCACATAGATAACGTGCTTGATCGGATTCTCACCGCCCGCGAACTGGATCGTGCCAGGATTGTTGTGCAGCAGATTATCGTTCTCCACGGTCCGCGTGAGTTCGACGAGCTTGCCGAGGGTCGCGGGAAGTTTGAGCCGCGCGATCGAACCCCGCAGCAATGTGGGAATGTAGGGGTGATCGTGGTGCTTCAGCTCCCATCCGGGGTTCCCCACGCCCTTATTCGGGCCCGTTCCTTGCCCCTTGGCAGTGGCAATAAAGAGATCGTCGCCTTCGACGGCGAGCGCGCTGGGATACCAATCAGTGGGGATAAATCCGAGCGCAGGCAAAGCGGTGGCGTCCCCAGTCGAAGCCTTCGGCTTGATCGCCGAAGTATCAAACACGGCTACGGCGTTGGCGGAAGCATCCGCTACGAACAGCCGTTTCCCATCTCCAGACTGCGCCAATGCGCTCGGATAAGTTCCGGCAAATTCTTGATTCCGATTCCTGGTGCTCAGCAGCGCAACGATTTGCGCGCTCTCCGTTGAAATTACGGCAACCGCATCCGCATTGGACAATGCCACGTACAGCGACTTCTCATCCGGGCTGAGCAGCATCGCAGTCGGATGCGAGCCCGGCGCAATGGGATCGTCTGGCTCCTGCAACTTGATCCACCGCACAACCTTTCCGTCAGTCACATCCAGTTCCGCGACGCGTGATGCATTCCACAAGCTGCACCATGCACGACGACCATCCCGCGCGGCCAGACACGTGTAAGGAAAAGAAGATGGCACCAGATCATTCGTGCTCAGGTCGAACCGCTGGAGCACCTTGCCGCTCGTCACATCCATCAGCACGACGTTGTCTGACAAATTGTTGGCCACGAGGAGCTGATCGCGCCCTCCTGCGGAAACCAGCGCCAGCCCCGCCGGATAAGGGATCGCGGTTCCTGCCCGCGTCTTCTGTAGATCCAGTGCAACTTTTTTCTCGGCCGCAAGCGCTTGCGGCTCGACAGCGATGAATCGCTCAGGCGCAACCTTGCCATCGCTGAAGCCGTAAACCGCAATTCCGTTTCCCGTATCCCCAGGCCTCGTTCCAGTCGGATCGGTGATTGAGCCCACGGAAGCGTAAAGATGTTTTCCGTCAGAGCCGAACACGAGCCCGAGAAAATAACTTTGGTGAACGTTCTCGCCAAAGCGCTTGTCGGGATAGTCGGAAAGCTGATTCGTCTTCAGATCGAGCACCGCAATCGACTGCGTCGACTGCGTCTCTTGCGTTCCATACCCGTCATTCAGCAGCGCGGCGTAACGCCCCTCCCGACTCATCGCAATGGTTGCGGGAAAGCTATTGCTGCTGCTTATGCGGCCCGGCGCCGGGACCGTCAATGTCTTGCTCGTGGGCAGCGATATCGATGAAGTATCGGTCTGACGCTCTTGTCCTGCGGCAATCTCCAGAGTAAGAAATACAATCACAAACCGGACGCGGGAAAATCGAATCACAGTGCCTCCGCAATTTTTGATCTGCGACAGCAAAACAGCAAAGACAAAAGAATTAAAGATTAAAAATAGATTAAAAATGATGATGAGCCTAATCCAGCCGCGAAGCCGCAGTCAAAAGTCAGCAGAACCACGCGAATGCCTGAAGGCGACGTCGTTCCGGGTGAGCGTCTTAGAGAAGGAGTGCGATCTGGCGCCGCGCCGACTCCGATCGAAAACTGGGAGGAAATAGCGAGGACGACAACTGAGGCAAGAAGGCGAGCGGACGAACATGAGATGCCCTCGAAATCGATTTTATGTCACGGGGCGGGCTGAAAGATTCATCTCGTAAACATCGCCCGAGATCAGAAGGAGCGCGATGTTTCGACGCTCGGCGTTAAAGATGTGTTACACGCCCGAGGCGCGGGTCGGCTCCACGTTTGTGCGCGAGGGCTCCGAGTGCTCCTCCGCGCCCACATTGTGCCGCACATCTGAGCCCTGCACCCAGAAGATGACATCCTCGGCGATATTGGTAGCGTGGTCAGCCACGCGCTCCAGATTGCGCGCGATGAGCAGGGCATCGAGTGCCTGCCGCACCACGTCCGGACGCTGGTTCATGGTCTTCACCAGTTGGATGAAGGCGTCGTCCTTCATGCGATCCACGACGTTGTCCATTTCAAGCACGGCCTGAGCCAGTTCGACCTTCCCTTCAATGAATGACTCCAACGCCCTGCGTACCATGGCACTTACGGCCGCACTCATGCGTGCAATATCCACCGGCAGGTCGACAATCGGGAGATCCATCATGTCCATCACGCGCTCGGCAATGTTCACCGCCTGATCGCCGACGCGTTCCAGGTCGGAATTGATTTTGGTCACCGCCAGGATGAATCTCAGATCCACGGCCATCGGTTGCTGCATAGCCAGCAAGTCGAAGGCAGCTTCGTCGATCTCCCTTTCAGAGGTGTTGATGAGGCTCTCGCCTTCGAGAACCATCTGGCAACGCGCGAGATCGCGGTCGATGTAGGCCTGACGGGCGCGATCCACGGCCTGTTCCGCCAGTCCGCCCATGCGGAGCAACTTCTGCCGGAGATCGTCCAGTCCTTGCTGAAAACGCGAGCGCATGTATCCAAACCTTCCTTTTCCGAATCTGCCTTATCCCAATCTGCCTATCCGAATCTGCCTGTGATGTAATCCTCCGTCCGCTTGTGGGAGGGTTTTGTAAAGATTTTTTCCGTCTTATCGAACTCGATCATCTTTCCCAGCAGGAAGAAGCCGGTAAACTCGGCGACCCGCGCCGCCTGCTGCATGTTGTGGGTCACGATCACAATGGTATACCGTTCTTTAAGCTGAAAGATCAACTCTTCTATTTTGCCGGTGGAGATTGGATCGAGCGCCGAGCAAGGTTCGTCCATGAGCAAGACTTCCGGTTCGACCGCCAGCGCCCGCGCGATGCAAAGCCGCTGCTGCTGGCCACCCGAGAGACTCGCGCCGGATTTCTTGTGGACGTGGTCCTTCACTTCCTCCCACAACGCAGACGCTTCCAGTGACCGTTCGACAATTTCGTTCAGCTTGCGCCGGTCACTAAAACCGTTGAGCTTTAATCCCGAAGCCACGTTGTCGTAGATCGACATGGTGGGAAACGGATTCGCTTTTTGAAACACCATCCCCACTCGCCGCCGCAGCTGCGTGGCCGAAGTTCCGTTGTAGGCGTCAATCTCTCCGATGCGAACGCTCCCCTCCACCCGGGCCTCAGGGATCGTCTCATGCATGCGGTTCAGACATCGAATAAATGTGGACTTGCCGCAACCCGACGGCCCAATCAATGCGGTGGCGTGGTTGGCCGCCATCTTCAATTGAATGTCGTACAAGGCCTGGGTCTTGCCGTACCATGCGTTCAAGTTCTCGACCTGGATGCCGACGCCCATAGATTATGCCGCTCCGAAAGTTCCACGGCGTACCGCCAGGCGCACGGCGGCAACCGCGGTAACGATGAGGACAATGAGAACCAGAGCTCCGGCCCAGGCCTGGCGGTGCCATTCGTCGTAAGGAGAAATGGCATAATTGAAAATCTGCAGGGGGAGCGCCGCCGTGGGCTGATCGACGCGCAGATTCCAGAATTGATTTCCGAACGCGGTAAACAACAGCGGCGCGGTTTCACCCGCGACCCGAGCAAACGCCAGCATGATCCCCGTGAGCACCCCGGATGTTGCCGTGCGCAGCGTGATGGACAGCGTCGTACGCCAGCGCGGAATCCCCAGTCCGTACGCCGCCTCGCGCAACGCCTGCGGCACCAGCAACAACATTTCCTCCGTGGTGCGCGTGATCGTCGGAATCATCATGATGGCCAACGCCACTCCTCCCGCCAAGGCGGAGAAATGCTTTTGGTAGAGCACCACGATGGAGTAGGCCACGATACCAATCACGATGGAAGGCACGCCGTTGAGCACGTCGGCCGTGAAGCGAATTACATCGCCCAGGCGATTGCGGCCATACTCCGCCAGGTAGATGCCCGCCCCGACGCCCAGAGGCACCCCCAAAATGCTGGCTAGAGCGAGAATGAATCCAGATCCGACTATGGCATTGGCCATTCCCCCGCCGGCTTCGCCCACCGGCTTGGGGGTTTGCGTAAGAAAAGCCCAGTTGAGCGATCCGACTCCGCGATAGACCAGATAGGCGAAGATCGCGAACAACGGCACCAGGACCAGAACCACAGTCAACACGGCCATTCCAGTCATGAAGTGGTCCGTGAAACGGCGGCGCAAAGAAATCGGGGGAACAACCTCACCGTGCGCGGATTTTTTGGTCTCAGGCATTGGCCCTCGAAGGCTGGCCGCGAGTCACCGTCCAGACCAGCAAGCGCGCCAGCGCGTTCACCACTATGGTGACCAGAAAAAGTGCCAATCCAATCTCGATCAACGCCGCAAGATTTAAATCTCCGGTGGCTTCGCTGAACTCATTGGCCAGCACGCTCGCCATGGTGTAGCCCGGCGCAAACAACGACTTCGCAATCTCGGGCCGGTTTCCAATCACCATGGTCACCGCCATCGTCTCACCCAGAGCGCGCCCCAAGCCCAGGATGACGCCTCCCATGATTCCCGCCCGGGCGTTGCGCAGCACTCCCACACGGATCATCTCCCAACGCGTAGCGCCCAGCGCCAATGCGGCTTCCCGCTGATGCTGCGGTACCACCATCAGAACTTCACGCGTGATCGAAGAGATAATCGGGACGATCATGATCGCCAGGATGAGTCCTGCCGCCAGCATGCTGATCCCGAACGGCGGGCCGGTAAAAAATCCGGTCCAGCCTAGCGTGCGGGACAAAAAAGGTTGAACGTAGTTGCTGAGCAGCGGCACCAGCACAAAGATCGCCCACAGTCCGTAGACCACGCTGGGAATGGCCGCCAGCAATTCCACGAAAAAAGAAAGAGGCCCACGCAGTGCCGGCGGACACATCTCCGTGGTGAACACTGCGACCCCAATCGAAAGCGGCACCGCAATGATCAAAGCCAGGAATGAGGAGACCAGGGTTCCGTAAACGAACGGCAGCGCGCCAAATTTTTCATTCACCGGATCCCAGTCGTGCCCGGCGAAGAATTTAAATCCGAAAGCGTGCCAGGAAGGACCGGAGCGCAGCAGCAGTTCGTAGACGATCAGTAGCAGCGTTCCCAGCACCGCCAGACCGCACAGCAGCATGGCAAATTTGAAGACTTGGTCGCCGGCTTCTCCGCTCGCCCGAAAAAAATGCGCCGGCCTCCTCGTCGCTGACGATAGACCGCTAACTTTCGTGGATTGTATGGGTTGCGGGGAAGGCATGTCGGGCCGAGGTGGGGCGGGTAAAGCCATTCCGGTTCACTGTAGCAGAATCCTGTTAACAGGATGTTAAAATGGCCACGCTTTTCGGGATTGCCTTTTCGCAGACAAGCCTGTAAGTTTTCTCCGACTCACCGCATCTATGTCGATCGATCCAAAGCGCATCCGGGCGGTTTTTCAGAAGCTTGAACGGGACTTGATCAAGCTCTTCTCAAAACCGCAGCCCGATAGGGTGCATGGTTTCCGCACGGGCACGCGTCGCCTGCAAATACTGCTGGGCGAACTCTCTCCCAAGCTCGACCGCAAGGAGAAAAAGCTTCTTAAACTATTGGGTCGAATCCGCAAACGTGCCGGGAAGGTGCGGGATCTTGATGTCCAATCCGCGGCGCTGCGCAGTTTGAAAGTTCCCCGCGAGCCGCGGCGCAAAACCCAGCTCGTGAATCAGCTGATCGAACTGCGCGCTCAGCAGGAAAAGAAACTGCGTAAAGCGGTCGATAAAGCTTCCGTGCGGGAAATCCGCAAGCGTCTGAAGCGCGCCGCCGGGCGCTTCGATCTGAAAGCCAGCCGCGATCCCCTGGCGGTCGCCAAGGCCATGCTCGAAACCCTTGATCGCGCGGGCGCGCCGCTCACCGAAACCGTCCTGCACCAATACCGCATTCTCAGCAAGCGAGCTCGTTACGCGGCAGAGTTCGCCAACCCGTCTCCCCAGGCCGACCAATTCATCGCCCAGCTCAAACGTATCCAGGACGCCTCAGGTGATTGGCATGACTGGCTCATCCTCACCCAAACCGCCAACCAGCATCTCGGAGATGTGCGCGAATCGCCCCTCGTCGCCGAACTCCACAATGTAACGGGAGCAAAATTTCGGCGTGCCGTTGCCGTCCTCTCTCAGATGCGGGGCAAGCAAGTAGCCGACACCGGTCACGCTGGCATGCCTCCGCTTCCGGCGCCAGTAGAAGCAAGCCGCAAGACGGCAACGGCGGCCTGATCCTCGAATAAAATATCCCCACCATCAAACGCTCCAGAGCAATCCGCAAGCAACGAGCATTGCGGCTCTGTGTACCCCGTGTCCCCTGGGTTCAAGATTTTGCTCTGCGCCTTGTGATGACGCAGTCCCATCCGGCATGTAAACTGGCCTTGCCTCATGCCGACCTTTGCCGCGGTTGATATCGGTTCCAATTCCGTTCGGCTTAAGATCGCGCGCCTCACCCGCGGACATCTTCGGCCTGTCCACGAAGACCGCGAAGTTACTCGTCTGGGAGAGGGTGTCTTTCGCTCCGGCTTTCTTACTCCCGAGTCGATGGCGGAAACCGTCAAAGTCCTCCGCCGCTTTCATCGCGCAACGCAACAGGTCGTCACCGACCCTGTCCGAGTGGTCGCCACCAGCGCCCTGCGCGACGCCCGTAACTCGCAAGCATTTATCGAGTGGGTACGCTCGGCGACCGGCTGGACGGTCGAAATCATTTCCGGCCTGGAAGAAGCTCGCCTGATTCACCTGGGCCTTGTCTCCAACCTTCGCGCCGACAATTCGCCAACTTTGATGATGGATCTGGGCGGAGGAAGCTGCGAACTGACCGTCTCCGCCCGCGGTCAAATTCGTGAAACCGTCAGTCTTCCCCTGGGCGCGGTCCGTCTCACCGACGAATTCCTCCGCCATGACCCACCGCGCAAAGGCGAACTCAAACGGCTGCAAGGATTCATCACCCGCGAAGTCAACCGCGTCGCATCGCGCGTGATCGCCGGCAAAGTTAAGAACGTAATCGCCACCTCCGGAACCGCCGCCGCGCTTGCCACCGCCGCCAGCAATCTTCGCAAAAACGGTACCCGCCAGCGCGCCATCGTCTCCCGCGCTGAAATGACGCGACTCGCCAAGCGCCTGGCTCGCTTGCCCGTGGACGGACGGAGAAAGATTGAAGGCATCGGTCTGCGGCGTGCGGAAATCGTCGTCGCCGGCGCCATGGTCTATCACGAATTGCTCGATCGCCTCCATCTAAAAGGTTTTCGCTATTCGCCGTTAGGTCTACGCGACGGTCTATTGGCGCAGATGGCTGCCGAATATGACCGCAGCACGCGCTCGGGAAGACAGATCGAATCCGAGCGCTGGGAATCCATTACCAAGGCCGTAGCACATTATGGCGTGGATATGAAGCACGCCCTCGATGTGCGCGACTCCGCGATGTTTCTGTTCTCCGCGCTCCGCTCAGTGCATGGCCTCGCGCCCGAATTCCGCGAGTGGCTGTCCGCGGCGGCCATGCTGTACGAGGTTGGAGACTACGTCAATCGCAACGGCCATCACCGCCATACCTATTACATTATTTCGAATTCGGAGATCCTCGGCTACACGCCGCAGCAGCGCCGGTTGATCGCAGCCATCGCGCGCTATCTAGGAAAGTCGCGCCCCACCTTGGACGAACCTCCCATGAAGGCGCTGGATCCGGCCGAACGCCCCGGGGTTCAGAAAGCCATCATGCTCCTGCGACTGGCACGCGCGTTGAATTTGGGTCGCAGCCGCGCTGTGCAGAAAGTTCGCGTGACCCAGAAAGGGCCCGGCGTGCATCTGACGCTGGTCCCTCGCCGACGGATGGGCGTGGATTTGGAACTTTGGGCAATTGAGAAAGATGCACCCTATTTTCGCGAAGTCTTCGGGCGGGAACTCTCTACCGCGGCCGTATAAAGTGTGCGCAGCGCCTTCGGCGTCAAGCACCACTGCAGCGTGCCGGAGCTGCGGCGCATGTCAACTCGCGCCACCGCTCCCTTCTTTAGCTCTACCGAAGCTTCACATCCGGACTCGCTGATTACTGTGCCCAGGAACTGGCTGAGGTTAGGGTTATGTCCGACGACCATAATCGATTCCTGCTGCGCATACTTCTCCAGCAACCGGCGAAAATCCGCGAATGTTGCCGCGGGACGCAATCCCGGATCGATCTGCAGCTTGCCCTCGTAACCCATCTCGTTGCCCACCAGCGAGGCCGTCTGCATGGCGCGCTTCAAGGGGCTGGAAACAATCACGTCCACTTGCGCGTCGACTGCTGCCAGAGCGCGCCCCACGTAGCCGCACTGCTCAATGCCTTCCTTATCGAGCGCCCGCTTTTCATCCTTCTTGGGATTCAACATGTGTTCCCCGGCGCTGGCGTGGCGCAGAAAATAAATAATCATTGCGAATTATCGTTCCCTTCCCGCAAAAACCATGCGCTTGCGGGCCTCAACCGGGGCCGGAGCCGACTCCGCCGGCTTTCCTTCCGCCACGCCAATCAGATAATCCTGCGCGCTGAAAACCGCCGCGCCGGTCGGCGGCTTACGATTCCGTTTCCCATGGATCGGCTGCCACGCCCGGATGTAGGTCGCGTCGCGCAGCAGGATACGAGCCTTGCGATTGTCCGCCAGGTAGGAATCGAGAATTTCGCGGCGAACCCGCTCGCGCATGAATTCGTCGCGCAGGGGAACCAGCACCTCCACGCGCTCGTAAAGATTCCGCGGCATCCAGTCTGCGCTCCCAATGTAGATTTCTTCCTCGCCCCCATTACCAAAATAGTAAATGCGGCTATGTTCCAGAAATCGCCCCACTATACTCCGCACCTTGATGCCGTCACTGAGTCCGCGCACTCCCGGCCGCAAAGCGCAAATGCCGCGCACAATCAAATCAATTTCCACTCCCACCTGGGAAGCCCGATACAACGCCTGAATCACGTTCTTGTCGAGCAGCGCATTCATCTTGGCGATGACCCGCCCCGGCCGCCCTTGACGCGCGTGCTCCGCCTCGCGATCAATCAGTGCGATCGTCTTCTCGGCCAGATCGAGGGGCGCCACCAGCAGCGGCTCATAGCTGGGATTCTCTGCATACGCGGTCAAGAAACTGAAAACGTCGTGCACCGCCCGCGTAATCTCAGGATTCGCCGTGAACAAACTCAGGTCGGTATAGATTCGCGCCGTGGTGGCGTTGTAATTTCCGGTTCCAATATGCGCGTAGCTCCGAACGCCATCGGGATCGCGGCGCACCAGCAGCGACAGCTTGCAATGCGTCTTCAGCCCCACCAGCCCGTGAAACACCTGCACTCCCGCATCTTCCAGGTCGCGTGCCCAGCGGATGTTATGCGCTTCATCGAATCGCGCCTTCAGCTCCACCACCGCCGTCACTTCCTTCCGCGA
This sequence comes from Candidatus Acidiferrales bacterium, assembly GCA_035603035.1. Taxonomy (GTDB): domain Bacteria; phylum Acidobacteriota; class Terriglobia; order Terriglobales; family Acidobacteriaceae; genus Sulfotelmatobacter. The sequence continues at coordinate 16,690 of DATNLE010000005.1, forward strand.
GGCCGCATCAATCAGCGAAGGAACGATCAGGGAATGCTCGTTGGTGCGATACAAGGTTTGCTTGATCGACAGCACGTGCTCATCTTCCGCTGCCGATTCAATGAACGAAATTACCGCGTCGTAAGAATCGAAAGGATGGTGCAACAGAACGTCGTGCCGCCGCAGCTCCTCAAACAGGTTTTGGGATTTCGCCGTGAGCCGCAACTCCCGCGGGGCGAAAGGACGATATTTCAAATCTGGCCTGGCCGTCTGCTCGTAAACATTGAACAGCCGCGAAAGGTTTACCGGACCGTTCACCGGAAAAACCTGCCAGGGATCAAGCTCAAACACGGTTCGGAGCCGCTCAATGATCTCCGGATCGGCATCCGCCTCAATTTCCATGCGCACCGCATCGCCCTTGCGGCGATTGTGCAATTCCGTACGCACCGATTCCAGAAGATTGCGCGCCTCTTCTTCCTGCAGATAAAGATTGCTGTTTCGGGTTACCCGGAAGGGCGCCGCCGCAACAATGTCGTATCCGTGATACATATGCTCGGCGTGATGCGCCACCAGGTCCGCGAGGAAAATGAAGTCCGTCGTATTCTCCGACGGAAGTCTTACCAGACGAGGCAAACTGCGGGGTACGGAAACCACTCCCGTATAAGTGAGCGCCGAACGCCGCCGCCGGCGCAGCAGCAGCCCCAGGCACAGCGCTTTATTTATCACGCGGGGAAACGGATGCGCCGGATCGACGGTTACGGGTGTAAGCAGCGGATCCAGCTCTTTTTCGCAATACTCGTCCACGAACCGCCGCGCCTCGGCGTCCAACTCATGCATTCCGAGCACGCGAATCCCGTACTCTGCCATCGCCGGTCGCAGCCTATTCCAGCACTCATACTGTTCATCGACAAACTTATGCGCAAGCCTGGCCAGAATGTCGCGCTTGTCAGTCAGACTTAACCCATCAGGCCCAGCCTCGTTGTAGCCGTCCTCGATCTGCTGCACCATGGCCGCCACCCGAATCTCGAAAAACTCATCCAGATTGCTAGCCGAGATGGCCAGGAACTTCAGCCGTTCCAACAGCGGATTGCCCGCATCCTCGGCCTCCTCGAGCACACGCTCGTTGAAAGCGAGCCACGAAGTATCGCGGTTGAGATAGTACTCAGGACTGTCGAGCGAAAGGCGAGCCATGTGCGCAGACTGTTACGATTCGTACAATTTCCTGTTGACTGGGGTCGGCAATCGATCCAAACCGGGGGCACGTAGCCACTAAGTCAGTATAAAACATCCGGGCTGATCGCCGCAGCAAGGCGCATCACGGCGGGCAACCGGTGGTAGTTCGAACTCTTACTGCGAAATAACCCTTTGCCAAGAACCCAAGAAAAATCCGGCGCACCACAATGGCAATCTTCTCCAATGTGATGCGCCGGTTCAATGGGTAGCCACGCCGCCCTCTACTACGGCAGATAGTAACGGAACGATGTGAAAACCATGTTGTCGATTCCACTCGGCGATACGCCGATTCCCGGTGTAAAGCCCGTTCCCGACCAAGTGTCACGCGTCACGTAGGAGTACTGCCCTCCATACTGGAACCTGCCCTTGGGACCCGTGTACAAGCGATACCAGAAGCCAGCCGTGCCCTCCATCAGGATTCGGGTATCGGAGGTGCAATTCGAAAGGCTCCCAGGAAAGAATCCGCTGCCCACCACTGGCGCAGTTTCTGAAAAGCAACCCTTGTTCGGGAAGAAGGGGGAGCCGTATCCGATAAATTTATTTTCTATCGGATCGTAACTGGCTGCTCTTCCAGCATACTCAGCGCCACCGTTCAAGTAAACGTCGAGCTTCTTACCGTGCCATTCGAGCGTAGCCAAGCCTTGATACGAGCGGATCAGATCGAGCCCTCCGTTAACATAGACGGCCGAGTCGGGCAGGCCGCCGGTTCCGTATCGGCCGATGCCGCGGCCGGTCAAGCCGTGAAGCCCGAAATCCAGGTGTTTATTGGCAAACGACCAGCGGAGGTTGGCACCCGCCCCGCCTCCGTTCGTCGAAACGTCGGTGGCTCCGATGGCGTTAGGACCGGCAACCGTGCTGCCGCCGCACAACGTGGTCGGGGTTGCGACCTCGCCGCAGGGGAACACCCGGTCGCGGAAGCGGCTGTAAATGCCGAACACTTCATAATGGCCGAAGCCCGGCTCAAACGCCGCCTTGACGATGATGTCAGGGGAGGGATTAAACGAGTAGTTCGCCAGATTGGCAGCAGTGCCGGTAGCGCTGGCGCTCGCGCCGGCGTTGTAAAGACCACCACTGGCGCCCTGGGAACCTACGAGAAAATTGTCAGCGTTATTGTGGCTTGTAATTGTCGCCTGCGCGTTTTCCAAGGCCGCCGCGAGCCACACTTTGTTGCCAAAGTTCTTCGAAACTCGCAGTCCATACTGCCGCGCCCAACTGAAGCCGACCGTATACTGCGCGTCGATGGTCATGGGAAGGGCTTCTGTACGGTTATCCGTTCCATGCTTGGTTTCTGTCACCAGGCTCCACATCTGGCCGCCGGTAAACGTGAAACCGTTATCCAGGGCGGCCTGACCCCATGCCTGCCGCTGCCGCAGGGTATAGCTGTTGCTCTGGTTGTTGTTGGAGGTTACGCCCGCGGAGAGGAAGTCAGCTTCCACATACCCCGACAAGGTGGCGCTCTTCAAACGTCCCTCGGCCAACGCCGAAATTCGCGACTGCCGGCCAGACCCAAAGAATTCCGACAGCGTGTTCTGGCTCGCTCCCGGCATGGTTACCGAGTTAAATGGCGTATTGACGTCGGCTGCCAGGGCGCGCGACCGCCTTACAAATTCTGCCGCCGCAAAGCCGCCGGGAGTAATCGTGATGCCCTTATAGTGCAGCGCCAGCGGGCTTTCGAGCGCCGTGTTGACATTCTTCTGTGTCTCTTGCAGGGTCAACGCCGTATTGTTGACATTGGTCTTGAGATCGGTCACGTCGCTTTTAAGTTCCACCACGCTTGCCTGCTGCTGGCTGGTCTGGGCCTGTGCCGCGTCCGCTTTGCTGGCCGCGTCGGTGGCCACTGCCTGGACCTGATTCACCACTTGATCCTTGCGGTGCAGCTCATCACGCAGTTGTTCAATCTCCTGGTGCTGCGCAGCGATCGCGGCCGTCTGGGAAGCAATCGCATCCCTCAGCGCCTGCACATCCGCTGCGGTCACGGTCGAGGCTCTAGGCTTCCTGGCTTTGGGTGCCGCCTTCGGAGCCGCACTGGTTTGCGCCAAGGCGCCCGTAGCGAGAAACAATATCGCGCACCACTTCCACGTACAATTCATCACACTCTCCTTTTTGAACTATGCCTGAAAGAATCTTCCTTCGATCTACCGGACTTGCTACTGGACTTGCTTGATCGCTTCTTTCTCTTTTTGGACAACGCCTTCCGGCAGCGGAGCGTAGGAAAGCGCGGCCGTCATCCTTTGTCCATCGGTCACCATCCAGTTGAGAAAATCCGCCAGAATCTTGCTGTGCGACGCGTCTTTCGCCTGCGCGGGAATCAGCAGCCAGGTGAAGCTGGAGATGGGATACGCGTCTTTGCCGGGTGCGTTCGTAATGGAGACGCGAAAGTCGGCCGGCATCTTCGGCGCCGACGCCGCGGCCGCCGTCACGCTCTCAAGCGATGCTTTCACGAAGTTTCCCGCGGCGTTTTTGACGCTACCGTAGGAAATATTGTTCTGCACGGCGTAGATTAATTCCACGTATCCAATCGACCCTTGCAACTGCCGGATCGATCCCGCTACGCCCTCGTTGCCTTTTCCTCCCAGCCCGACCGGCCACTTCACCGAAGTTCCTTTTCCTGCCTGGCTTTGCCATTCCGGACTGATCTTCGAAAGGTAATCCGTCCAGATGTAGGTTGTGCCGCTCCCGTCGGAGCGATGCACCACAATGATGTCTCGGTCGGGCAGGCTCACTCCAGGATTCGGGCCGGTGAGGGCCTTATCGTTCCACTTCGTGATCTTTCCCAGGAAAATTCCCGCCAGCGCGTCGGGAGTAAATTTGAGCTCCGCGTTCACTCCCGGAATGTTGTAGGCGGGAACGTCCGCGCCCAGAACCGTCGGGAAGTGAAGAATTTTCATTTTGGCTTCTTTCAATTGATCGTCGGTCATAGGGCCATCGCTGGCGCCGAAGTCGACCGTCCCGGCAATCACTTGGCGGATGCCGCCACCACTGCCGATCGACTGGTAGTTGATTTCAATGTCGGGATGCAGCTTGTGGTACTCGCTGAACCACTTCGAGTAGATGGGATTCGGAAAGGTGGCGCCGGCTCCGTTTAACTTAGTCTGGGCCAGTGCCGGCACAGCGAGCAGCGCACACACGCACAGCAGCGCAGTTCTTCGCATCGATGATTCTCCTCAGGATGGATATTCATCGGTTCTAACGGCGCCGTGTTAAAGGACGGTTACAAACCAGTGAATTTCTGATGAATGGAGTTTCGCCGCCGATGCAGAAAGACAATCAGGGCAGATATTTAGAGGGCGGGGTCGGCGGACGATAGCCTTTGAAGGCGGCGGCTGCAGACCTGTGGGGTGAACCACCATGAACACTTCAGCTTCAGTCTCTGGGGGATGCCACAGTGTTCGGAGTGCCATCTTCTGACTCAACGTCCGCTCTGCAGTCGCGCGATCTCCCGCGGAAAAAGCGTATTCCGCGGAAACTGGACCTGCAAAGACGAAAGCAACTGAAGGGCCCGCTGCTTATCTTTTTCTCTCACGTAGGCGATCGCCAGCAGAATTCGGGCAAATGGCGCCAGATAATGTCCGCGCTCAGCAGTCCGCTGTAAGTCCGCGATGCCGCCCCGCTTATCCGCAGGCAGCCCTCCCATCTTCATCAGCCAGCGCACCGGAGGAGACAGGCTGCCAATGATGTACTTGCTGAAACCCGTAGCCAGCTGCGCGTCGTAACAATTCGAACAAACCGCCAGCAGTTGCTGCGCCCAGGCCGAAGCTTCCTTGGCATGATGCAAGGAGGCCAGATTGCGTTTTTCAATCAGCGCCGCATAGTCGGCTTGTAATCCGGAGGAGAGGGTCAAGGCAAACAACGCATTCTGATCTTCACGATTCTTATTCAACCGAGCGTGGGCCAGCTTGTCTGAGTGGTCGATTGCGGCCTGAAAATGATCGTGCACCAACGGATCCGGCTTCAGTTTTGAACGCCCCGTAAAAGCGTCATCATTTTCGTAGAACTGCCCTTCGAGAACGCCCAGCCGGTTGAACTCGGAGAAAAGAAATCCCGCCGCTTCGCTCACCGGCCCCACCGGATCATCAGGATGCTGAACCTCCCACGACGAAAAATCCTTCTGCGCGCCCGCAAAATCGAGGTTATAAAGCCCCAGGAATCCGCGATCAAGCGCCGTATTCGAAGTAATATCCGGCACCGCCTCCGCGCTTGCCACAGCGCGCCAGGTAAAGCTCAGCCACAAGACTGCAACCATACCCAAGGCCAAAGCATCTTGCAATTGTTTCCCGGCTTTCATGCGTATCGGTTCGACTCCATTGATTATCGTGCGTTTCGTATCGTGCGTTTCGGCCCAGCGCAACATTACTTTTTACTTTTTGTTGCTCCCTTCTTCGATGCCATTCATCAACTGTACGGCCAAACCGTTCTTGCCCTTTTGCCGCTTGCCGAGGTGCCATTCCCCCCAGGCTGCATCTCGGACCGGTTCGCACCCGCAGGACGAAACTTTATGAGCGATTCCCATCCTGGTTACGCCCCGGGCTGGCCCGGAATTCCCCCACGCTGGACTTCCAGCGCCAAAACCGGCGTTGGTACAGCCCTGAACCAACATAGCAAGGTTTGGTTCACCATTAGTCATGGAATTGTCAATGAAATATATTTCCCGCGCGTCGACCAGGCCTGCACCCGCGATCTCGGCTTCATCGTCACCAATGGCCGCGATTTCTTCTCTGAAGAAAAGCGCCACTGCACCTTCGAAAACCAGCCCTTTGAACCGGGTGTCCCCGCCTTTGAACTGGTGAACACCGAGATCAGCGGACGTTACCGCATTCACAAGGAAATCCTCACCGACCCTTACCGCAATGTGGTTCTGCAAAAATCCCGCTTCGAACCCCTGCAAGGTCAACTCTCCGACTATCGCCTCTATGCCCTGCTCTCACCGCATCTCGCCAACTGCGGATCCGCCAACACCGGCTGGGTCGGCGACTACAAAGGCGTACCCATGTTTCTCGCCCAGCATGACGGCACTGCCTTGGCTCTGGCTTGTTCCGTTCCCTGGAAAAAAATGTCGATCGGCTTCGTCGGTTTTTCCGACGGATGGCAGGACCTATCCGCTAACTTCCAAATGCAATGGGAATATCAACGCGCCGAAAACGGCAACATCGCCTGCACCGGAGAAATTGACCTCGCCGCCTGCAACGGGGAATTCGTGCTGGCCCTCGGATTCGGCTCCATCGTTACCGAGGCTGGACAGCAGGCCCGCTCCTCTTTACTCGAAGACTACGACGACCTTCGCCAGCACTATGTCTTCCACTGGAAGACCTGGCAAAATTCCTTGATCGAGCTCGACCAACCGCCTCGCAAGGGTGATCTCTACCGTTCCTCCACCGCCGTGCTGCGCACTCACGAATCCAAGGATTTTCTAGGCGGCATTATCGCCAGCCTCTCGATCCCATGGGGCTTCAACAAAGGCGACGAGGACCTCGGCGGCTACCACCTTATCTGGCCACGCGATCTCGTCGAAACGGCCGGAGCTCTGCTCGCCGCTGGCGCCGTCATCGACGCGGTAAGAGTGCTCCGCTATCTCGAAGCCACTCAGGAAGGCGCCGGCAACTGGGCGCAGAATCTCTGGCTCGACGGCCGCCCGTACTGGAGCGGCGTCCAGATGGACGAGACCGCCTTCCCCATCCTCCTCCTCGACCTACTTCGCCGCGAAGCCCCGAAGAAATTAGGCAAGCTCGAGCGCTGGTGGCCCATGGTCCGCAAAGCCGCAACTTTTATTCTGCGCAACGGGCCGGTAACCCAACAAGACCGTTGGGAAGAAGATGGCGGATATTCTCCGTTCACTTTGGCCGTGGAAATCGCCGCCCTGCTCGCCGCTGCCGACATCGCCGAACTCACCGGTCACTCCGCCGCTGCATCCACCCTGCGCGATGCCGCCGACGCCTGGAACGACAACATCGAGCGCTGGATCTACGCCACAGGCGGCGATCTCGCCGCCCAAATTGGCGTGGAAGGCTATTACGTTCGCATCGCCCCGCCGGATACCGATGCTGCGGCATCGCCCACGCAGGGCTTTGTCCCCATCAAAAACCGTCCTCCCGGCGAAAATATGGAACGCGCCTTTCGCATTGTCAGCCCCGACACTCTGGCCCTGGTGCGCTTCGGATTGCGCGCCCCCAACGATCCTCGCATTCTGAATACGATTCGCGTCATCGATCGTCTGCTCCGCGTGCAGCTGCCACAAGGCCCGTGCTGGTACCGCTACAACGGCGACGGATACGGCGAACACCAGGATGGCTCGCCCTTTGACGGCAGCGGCATCGGCCGCCTCTGGCCGCTGCTTGCCGGCGAACGCGCTCACTACGAGCTCGCCGCCGGCCGGCCCCAAGAAGCCGAGGCTCTATTGACCATGATGGAAAACTGCACCGCTGGGCGCGGCCGCCTGCTTTCCGAACAAGTCTGGGATGCCGACGATATCCCAGCGCTCGAACTCTTTCGCGGCAAACCTTCCGGGTCCGCCTGCCCCCTGGTCTGGGCCCATTCGGAATACATCAAGCTCCGCCGCTCCCTGCGCGATGGAAAAATTTTCGATCAGCCCCCGCAAACCGTTCAACGATACTTAGTCGAGAAACCCAGCCGCCAATTCTTCGGCTGGAGATTCAACAACAAAAGTCGATCCGTGCCGCGCAACAAAACGCTGCGTCTCATAATGCTAAATCCCGTGGTCGTCCGCTGGAGTATCGACGCCTGGAAGACTTCGCAAGACACCAACACCCGCGACACGGGACTAGGCACTTACCTTCTTGACCTGCCAACCGCTTCTCTACCCGTCGGAAGCCAGGTCGTCTTCACTTTCTATTGGCCGCAGGAAAATCGCTGGGAAGGCACCGATTACAGCGTAGTCGTGGAGTAAGCAGGTCGTGTGAATTTTGCGGGCGTGGGATTTCGCTGGCGTGGGACGGACACTCTTGTCCGTCTGCCTATGACCTTGATTCCAAAAAGGCCATTCCCCGGAAGGCCTAGTTATCGTTAGGCTTCCGCCTCGGCTGCCACATTCGAATAAATAATCTCCACCACGGTGCAATCGTCATTCAATGGATTCCCGGCACAAAACTCCGACACCGCCGAGAAAATCCCCTCCAGCGTCGGAGCCTTTGCTGCAGCCGCTTCCAGCCTGAAGTCCTCAAAAAAATCGCCCATCGAATTCTCCGCTTCCGTGACTCCATCCGTTACCAAAATAAAGCGATCCCCCGAATTGAGTTGGCAGCGCGCGCTCTCAAAGGTTGCGTCCGCCAGCAAGCCCACCGGAACATTTCCATGCGGCGGGCGTATCACTTCCCCGCCACAAACCAGCAACGGTTGCACGTGCCCGCAGTTCACATACTCCAGATCGCCGTCCCGCCGCAGCCGCGCCAGCAGCACGGTCGCGTATTTCTCTCCCACCAGCTTTTCCGTGAAGAAGCGGTTTACCGCGCTGACCACCTCGAGCAGCGGCATGCCCGTGCTCAAATGGGAATAAATCATTCCCTGCAAAGTGGAGGCCAACAGCGCCGCCGACACTCCTTTGCCACTCACATCCGCCAGCACCACCGCGAGCCCTTCTTTGGTATTAACGGCATCAAAAAAATCTCCGCCAATTTCCTTACAAGAAAGATTTTTTCCCCGCAGTTTTGCGAACGGCACTTCCGGAATCTTCACCTGCATCAGGCGCTGCTGGATGCTGGCCGCAATCGTCAACTCCTGCTGGTAGCGTCGCGACTCCTCCTCGGCCTGTACCAGTCGCGCATTCTCGATCAGCGACCCCGCTTCTGTCGCAATCGCCCGCAGAATGTCATGCCCCACGCCGGAAAATTCACGCGAGGCAAATCGCGAATCGACGTACAGCACTCCGGTCACTTCCGAGGACGCGTTCGGCGCAGGCGTCGAGGGATCTCGCGTGGCTTGCACCTGCCGTTTGCGCAACGGAATACAAATCACCGTCCGCAAATCGTACGCCACAATACTTTGCCGCGCCGCCAGATCGGACGAACTTCCCGTATCCGTCAGCAGAAATTCCGAGTTCGACCGCAGTGACTCGTCCAGCGCGGAATGTGAAATCGTCTTATCATCCAGCAGCGACTCGCCTTTGTTGTTCCTTCCCGCCGCCAGCCGCAAGTTGCCCTCATCGTCTTTCATGAAGACATATCCACGCTCGGCCCGCGTCAGCCGCAGCGTAACCTCCAGCATCGTCATCAGGATTTCTTCGAGCACGCCCGCGGTGTTCAGCTTGCGAGCTGCGTCCAAAAATAACGTCAACTTCTCCAGATCGGTCGCTTCCTGCGAAATCTGGATCCCGGAAATCTGGCTTAGAAATTCCCGCGCCGTATTCGAGGTCCCATGCGCCGGATTGAAAATCGCATACGTCGAATCGCGCGCCCCGAATTCCAGCCGGTCGTTACGCTCCAGTTTCTGCCGCTGGACCCGCTCCCCGTTGACGAAGGTCCCATGCTTGCTGCTCTGATCGACCAGAAAAAACTCGTTTTCTTCGAGCACGATGAGAGCGTGATCCCGTGATACCCGCGGATCGGCAATCACCAGATCCTTATCCACTTTCCGTCCCACGCTAAATGGCGTTCGGTTGAGCACAATATTTTTCTGCTCATTTCCCTGCACCAGCACCAGCGCCGGGAATACCCCCGACCCCGAAGACTTTTGACGGCCTATCGTATTGAGGACCATGAGATCTCGCGCGACTCCGTGAAAGTGATCGTCCCGCCGTTGTCGCGCTGCCTGCGACAAGCGGCGGCGTCACTCCGATACCAGACTGCTAAGAATGCCGATAAGAATAATGACAGGAATCAGGCCCCAACGGGAAGAGTCTTTGTCGAGGACGGCTCTTGGCCACCATTCCGCAAGCAAAAGCTACTGCTCCGCATATAAAAAAAGATTAGCGCGAATACAATCACCGGCACCGCGAATGTCGCAAAAAACGGCCAACTCCAGCCCGCAAGCGCCCGGGAGCGCGATACCAGCAAATAGATTGCGGTGAGCGCCAGACTCGCCATCCACTGCCAGGCTAAAGCGAAAGCCCCGGCAAAAAATCCAAAGCGGAGCCCCCGGGAATGCGCCAGCCATCTGCTCTCCCGGGCCAGCAACAGAATCGCCGGCAACAGAAGAACCTGGTTATAGGGCGCATACATCGGCACCACCAGCACCGTCAGGGCCAGTACCAGCGCAGTGGCGTCGCCGAACCTTCCGGCCTCGGCCGGCTCATCCCGCAACTTCCACAGCATGGGCCCACAGCCGAGAATGGCCATCGCTCCCAGAATTTGCCCACCTACGTGACCCCAGTTCCCACTCCCTAAGGCGCCCAGAAGCTGGCCCAGGATGACTTCCAGCACGGACTGGTTCTGCGTGTAGCGGTGGTATTGCCCGAGCGCCTCGGCAAACATTCGCCACCAACCCGGCAAAACCATCTCCGCGCCCGCCAACAGCAATGTCATCGTCAGCCCGAAGCCATACGCCAACCTCCTTCGCGCTCGCCAATGACTCAGCGTCCACACCAGCAGCCACGCTACCAAGGGCCATGCCAGCTGCGGCTTTATCGTAGCCAGCGCCAACAGCACTCCGCCAGAAAAGAGGAATCCGCCCGCCACGCAGGCGATCGATGCTGCCAGCAACGCTGCCACCAGCAGACTCAACTGCTGCAGCTTGATGCCCTGCACTGCGGGAAAACTCCCCAGCGTCAGCAGCATGCCAATGGCAACAGACGCTGGCGGCAGCCGCCAGCGCAAAACTCGAAGCCATAACCAGACGCTCCCCGCCGTCAGCAATGCCAGCAACCAGTAGAACGCGGTCAGCACCGCTGGGAATGGAATCCTGATCAGCGGTGCCAACAGAAACACCACGTACACCGGATAGGCGAAGCTCTGCTGGTCTCTAGGATCGTTCGGCCGAGCCGGATCCAGCCGTCGCCCGTAATAGCCTTCCTGAATCTCAAGCGCAATTTCTTGGCTGTAAGGATTTCGGCGATGCAGCAAAAGCTCGCGTGCTCCTAACCAGCGCGGATAAAGGTCAGAGAGATTGCCTCGAGGAATTTGCCTGGTTGTGGCGTCGGCGATTTGGTGAGCCCGTAGGATGCCAATTACATAAAACCACATGCTCGCCGCCGCCAGCAATGCGGCAAGAAACATTACGAGCTGCGTGTATTTCCGCAAAGGTTTTCTGCTGATTCTGTCCGGAATCAGGTTTTGAAAAAGCTTCCCCATGTTACAACTGATCGGGACAAAACCAGCCTTGCGATTGCGAATCGTAATTTCGGCGGCCATCGGAATCGCCAGCGCCGTCTACTGTTGGTTCTTCCTGGCGCATCTTCGCCTGGGCGCTGCCGATTTTAGTTGGGCCATCTGGGCTGCTCAGGACCTGCTGGCCCGTCGCAACCCCTATGAGCGGCCCCTGCAGTTGTATCCGCTTCCCTGCGCGATTTTTGGATTGCCCTTCGCCTGGATGCGCCCTGAAGTTGCCGGCGGCGTCTTCTATGGAATCAGCTCCGCTCTAATGGCGTTTGGCCTCACACGTAGCGGCTACCATCGGCTCCTGGTTTTCTTGGCTTATCCCTACTGGGCCGGCCTGATCACGGTTCAGTGGACGCCTTTACTTGTAGCCGGCGCACTGCTTCCACCGTTGCTGCCTGCCACGCTGGCAAAGCCCCAGCTCGGGTTGCCGATCCTTCTCACCAAACCAACTCTGCGCGGCTTGCTGGCTTGTGCCTTAGTTCTCGCCGCCAGCTTTTTGGTTTTGCCCAGGTGGCCTGGGCTGTGGGCCGCCAATTTTCACCTCTATGCCCGGTTTATCCCGATTATGGTCTTCCCCGGCCCGTTGCTCGCGCTGGCACTGCTCCGCTATCGTTCCTCTGACGCCCGTCTTCTTTTTCTCATGGCGGTCGTTCCTCAGCGCTGGTTTTACGACATGCTCATTCTTTGGCTTATCCCCAAATCATGGCGCGAACTGAGTGTCACGGTTTTCCTCAGTTGGGCCGCGGGCATGTGGCGTTGGTACTATGTTCCCCACACCATCACCCAGGTCGGGCGCTGTGCCGTCCTCGTTTTCTACCTGCCTATGCTCATCCTCATTTTGTGCCGCAGCAGCCTTCCGCAAGAGCCTTCCGCCGACTACGGAAGAGGTTCGCCATGAGGTTGCGCTATTGCCATTACGCCATCGGATTGCTCCTGAGCATAGGACTCATTCCGGCCCTCCGGGCTCTCGACCTTCCTGTCCAGTTCGATTGGATGCATCTTGGCATCGCGTTCTGGGTCATCCTGACAGCGCAATCGATTTTCGTTGCCGCTCTCTTGTGCCTGATCGCCCTGCCCAGCGAGGTCGTATTCGACCCTCTTGTCGACCGTTACCGACGGAACCCGCTGCGCATTGTTCTTCTGCTCGTCTATCTCGGCATCCTGGCATGGGCTTTCAGTTGGGTAAAGGCGCTGATTCTGACCGTCGATGCCGTAGCCCTGCTCGAATTTCACGAGCGCCGAAATCTCGCCCAGTTGGGGCGGGCCGCTGCCGCGATTGTTCCGCCCGCGCTTTATTTGTTTGCAGGCTTTTTGCTGGTCTTTGCCTACAACGACATCATCGTATCGGTTCGTTTCAACTTCGCTTATGATCCCGCGTTCAGCGGCATAGACAAGGCGATTCTCTACGGATTATCCGTCTCCGACGTCGCGCACTGGGCGATCGGAACTTTCCCGCTTTCATTTCTCCACTTCCTCGAGTTCATCTACTTCGGCATGTTTCCTCAGATCGGAGCCGGCATCATCCTGGTAACTCTCTACGACGGCAAGCTTCACGGCCTGCAGTTCGTAGGTGCCATCCTCCTCGCCTATTATCTCGCCCTCGGATTGTTTTACCTTTGGCCCAGTCATGGTCCTTACTATTTGTGTCCCGCCCACTTTTCGCGTTTTCCCAGTACGCTCCAAGCGTATAGCATCCAAAAATCCCTCATGGTACATGCCTTGGACCGATGGAATCATGTCCCGATTGAGCGTATTTCCACCGACTACTTCATCGCCTTTCCTTGCATGCATATCGCTCAGCCCCTGATCGTGATGTGGTTTCTGCGCCGCTGGAAACGGATGCTACTGCTTCTATGCGCTTATGACGCGCTCCTGATCGTCGCGATCCTTTTTCTGGAGTGGCACTATCTTGTCGATCTCATAGGCGGCCTTCTCGTGGCCATTCTTTCTATAGCGATTACCGAAGGCCCGGTCCGGCGCGGCAGTTTCGCGCCAGAGGCTCGATCGCCTGTGCAGGAGGGCACTCCTGCACTCTGATGGAAGACTCAGAATGCCTTCGCAAAGCTTCCTTGTGGTTAATCCTGTCTCTAGCCGCCGCCTCATGCATGGAGTTCTACGTGGCCAGGATCTGGGGCGCGCAGCAATCACCGCACTTCTCCGATCTTTACGCTCCGTGGTTCGGCGCCCATGAACTCTTCCTGCATGGGTGTAACCCGTATACCCTCGCGGTTGCGCGCAAAATTCAAACTGAGATCTACGGGGCGCCGGTGGCGGCCGCGTATGCCGGTGATCCGTCTGCCTTTGCCGGAGGCTTCGCCTACCCGTTGTACGCGACATTCTTGCTGTGGCCCTCGGTCTATCTGCCGTTTCACCTGGTACAAACGATCTTCTACTGCGTGTCGATCTTGCTCACGCTGGGAAGTCTGCTGCTGTGGCTCCGCGCATTCCATCTCCACTTGTATCCCCTTCAGTTGCTCACCCTTGCGCTGTTCACCTTGGGCAGCTTTCCCGCCTTACAGGGAATCCAGTTGCAAAATTTGAGTCTTATCGCCGCGGCGCTTCTGGCGGCCACACTGTTTCTGCTAGCTGAGCGGCATCTTGCTCTCGCGGGAATCTTGCTGGCAGCTTCTACATTCAAGCCGCAATTTAGCCTGGTGCTGGTGCCATGGCTGGCGCTCTGGACTGTGAACAGTTGGCGGCGGCGACAGGCCTTTGCCTGGAGCTTCCTCGCATCCATGTTCCTGCTGATTGGGTCCAGCGAATGGATGCTGCCAGGCTGGACCAGCGGCTTTCTATCCATCGTGCGCGCCTACAAGCAGTACACCTTTGGCCACTCTCTGCTTGACCTCTGGTTTACACCACGCGCTGGCCCGTTTGCGGCTGCGGGGCTGATCCTGGCTGTCCTGGCCTTGTGCTGGAAATACCGGCGCCTGGAGACAGATTCGCCGCGCTTCCTCCCTGTCATCAGCATTATGCTCGCTGCCACCATCACTGTGATCCCAACCCTCGCGCCGCACACGCAACTCCTGCTATTGCCCGGTGTCATCGCTCTGCATTCCTACCGTCATCTCCTTTGGAGAACGAGCCGGTTCGCACGGATCGTGCTTCTCGCGTTTTACCTCCTGCTGGCCTGGCCATGGATAGCCGCAACCGGGTTGACCTTGGCTGCCGTGCTCCTCCCTGCGAATGCACTTCTGGGGTGGTGGGAGGTACCGTTGTACACCAGCCCGCTATTGCCGTTGGCAGTCCTGGTAACGCTGTGCTGTCTGCTTCGGATCAGAGTCTGGCCGAGCGACACCGCTCTCGATTCTTCGCTGTGATGGGCTGTTTGTTGAGAAACTGCTTCGCCAAGAGCTCGCATTCCTGTCCATCGCACAGTACTCTTGAGTTACTCTCGGCGTGCAATTAATTACAGCAATGAGCATTTTGCAGGGTATTATGGTTTATATTTTGGGCAACCCTCGGTTGGCCAATGCAAGCATCGGCAGTGGTTCTTTGGAGGCCATCGCTTTTGTCCGCTGGCAATACCCGGTACAAACTCTGAGTTTTTTTTTGAGGAGGCAAAACTATGCACCGTCTTTACCAACTCTGGCGTGACGACAAAGGCCAGGACATCGCAGAATACGCCGTCATGCTGGCCGTCATTCTGGTGATAGTCGTCGGTACTATTCGACTGATCGGCTCAAACGCAAACAGTGTTTTCTCGAACGTAGCTAGTTCGATTCAGTAGGATTTTGCGCGGTGCTGCGCGGGGGCGATGACCGCCGAAATCTCGGCGCGTGGCCTCACCGCTCGGATTGGTGTTCCCGCTTCTTTGCCGGAGTGTTATGAACCGTACACGTTTGCTGATGATCGGGGCCGTGGCTTTAGCCTTGGGTGCCTTCGTCAGTCTCGTCGTCTACAAAAACCTGCAAGGCCGAGGCCCGGCCATTGGCGAGCCCGGCACCGACGTCCTCGTGGCTTCCGATGACATTCAGGTCGGAGCCAGAATCGAAGAGCATGACGTCCGCACCGTCAGATATCCTGCCTCGGCCCTGCCCGCCGGAACTTACAGCGCGCGGTCTAAAGTGATGGGCCGTGGCGTGATCCTCCCCATTTCGAGGGGTGAGTTCATCCTACCCAGCAAGCTCGCTCCGGAAAATGCTGGCTCCGGTTTACCTTCACTGATTCCGCCCGGTATGCGCGCCGTTTCGGTCCGCGTCAATGAGGTTGTCTCCGTCGCCGGGTTTGTTGGTCCCGGCACCCGGGTTGACATCCTCCTCACCGGCACACCCAACGGCAGCTCTGAGAGTCAGACCACCACGGTTTTGCAGAACGTCGCCGTGATTGCTTCCGGTCAGCGCCTGGAGCGTACCGCCTCCGGCGATGCTCAGAACACTCCAGTCATCACCCTTCTGGTTTCCCCCGATGATGCTGAACGGCTCACGCTGGCCAGTTCCGAAGGGCGCATCCAGCTCGCCTTGCGCAACCCCCTCGATACTCGGCAGGACGGAGTCGCCCCTGCCAACGCCAAGGGACTCTATCAAGGTGGCACCCCCTCCGCCGCACCGCAGTCGGTCCGCCTCCATCACGCAAAGCTCCAGAAGACTCAAACGCCGCTCCCCTCCCCCTCGGTTCTCGGTATTGAGGTTTATCAGGGTGACAAGAAAAAAGAAATCGTCAGCTTCCCCGAACAGGGAAGTGACGAGGCCAAATAGCTGCAGAGCGGTTTTTGCCTGTGCCCCTCAGTACTGCATTGCAGGTTTCCTCATATGGGGAGGAATCAAACGATGAAGTTTCGCACGACACTTTTGACGGCTGTTGCCCTAGGGCTCTGGGCTACCGGTTCTTCCCTTGGTCGAACCTCTCTGCAGCAACCTGGCACCCCCGCCAGCCCTGCGACCCAAGACCAGGTCTCCCCGTCGACGCAAACCACTCTTCCGCCCCAGTCCGCTCAGCCGCAAGGGTCGGCTCCGTTGCGCGTCATGGTCGACAAGTCTCTGCTCATCAATACCACCGAGCGCCTCAAGCGCATCTCTGTCACCGACCCCTCAGTCGCCTATGCCACCGTCATTACTCCCACGCAGATCCTCGTTCATGGCCGCTCCCCCGGGGAAGTCTCCCTGCTGATTTGGGACGAACTCGAACGTTCCCGCAGCTTCGATCTCCGAGTCGATGTTGATGTCAGCGCCGCCTCCGACGAAGAGCATCGCGTGTTCCCCGAAGAGCAAATTACCGTTTCACCTTCCCGCTCTGCCATTGTGCTCTCCGGCCACGTCACCACCGAAGACGTCGCCAAGCGCGCCGGAGAACTGGCCGCTGCATATTCGAAGAATGTCGTAAACGTGCTAACCTTCGGTCCCGTTGGCGCTCAGGAAGTCCTGTTGGAAGTGAAGTTTGCCGAGGTTGACCGCTCCGCCCTCACTCAACTCGGCTCTAACTTCTTCTCAACCGGCGCTGGCAACACCATCGGAAGTGCCACCACCGGCCAGTACGGAGGCTTTGGCCCTCAGAGTGTCACTCAAACACAAGGCCAGAGTGGTCCATTTTCGGCCACCCAAACCATCAGCAATGTCTTGAACCTGTTTTTATTTCGCCCCGATATTCATTTCGGCGCGGTCATCGAAGCTCTGCAGAGCAAGAATCTTCTTCAGATTCTGGCCGAGCCCAATCTAATCGCCGTCAACGGCAAGAAAGCCAGCTTCCTCGCTGGCGGCCAGTTCCCTTTTCCCATCGTGCAACCGGGCGCTGGATTCACCGCCGTCACCATCTCCTTCAAGGAGTTTGGCGTCAAACTCGAGTTCACTCCCGTAATCATGCCTAACGGCAACATTCACCTCGTGGTCGCGCCTGAGGTCAGCACTCTCGATTTCGCCGACGCTCTCACCATCTCCGGTTTCACCGTTCCCGCCTTGAGTACTCGCAAAGCGGAAACTGAATTCGAATTAAGCGACGGTCAAAGCTTCGTCATTGCGGGATTGATTGACAATCGCGTCACCGATATCTGGAACAAGGTTCCCGGCCTCGGAGACATCCCGATCCTGGGAAACTTTTTTAAGAGCAAGAGCGCTCAGAAAAGCAATTCGGAGCTGATGGTTCTCTGTACCGTGCACCGCATCTCCCCCAATGCGGAAACTCCGCCCGGTCCCAAGAATCCTCAGCCCTTCATCAACAACGATAAGTTCGATGGCACCAAAGGCAGCGCCAAACCTCCGGCCAAGTAGGGAATCGGCGAGGTTAAGCCGCGGAGGCGGCGCAAGAATGCAGCCCGCAGCGCGAGCCGCGGGTAGAATAGGGATCAAGAACCTGCCCCAGAGGGGCGAAGGAGAACTCCAACTCTGCCTAGAAAGAGTTGAGTCGCAGGACTAGCATGCCTGAGCTTACCGTGGTCATCGTGGCCACCGACAATGAACAGCGCACCCTGCTCCAGGTGCTGGTCGACGGCACCAGCGTCGCCAGCACGGTTCACACCTGCGCCACTTTTCCCATGGCTGCCTCCGATCCCGTCATGCGCCGCGTACAAGCCGCCAATCCCGACGTCCTTCTGGTGGATATCCCCGCCGACGGCCATGTGATCGCTATGCGCGCCATCGAACTTCTTCGCCAGGAGCTCCCGGATTCCGCTGTCTTCGCCATCGGAAGCCTCAGCCAGCCGCAAGTCATTGTCAGCGCCATGCGTAACGGGGCCCGCGAATTCATTGAACGCCCCACCACCACCACCGACCTTCTCGAAGCCTTTGTTCGACTCACCACCGCCCAGCGCCGGGTTCAGAAGGAAGGTCCGCGAGGAAAAGTATTTTCGATCGTCAACGCCAAAGGCGGCAGCGGAGCCACCACCGTGGCCGTCAACCTCGCCTTGGCCCTGCAATCTGCCTACGGGCAAACCGCCCTCATCGACCTTGCACCCCTCGGGCACACCGCCCTGCATCTCAATGTGAAGCCGCTATTCAATATTGCCGACGCCACCCGCAATCTCCATCGCATGGATAATTCCCTGCTGGAAAGTTTCATGACCCGGCACGGTGGCGGCCTGCAACTACTCGCGGGAACCAACGCCCCCGCCGCCGTCGAACCCTCCACTGCGGAATTTGTCCGCCTGTTCGATATGTTGGCGTCGCACTACAAATACGTTGTCGTGGACAATTCTTGCCGCCTCGATGCGGTTAGCCGTCTGGTCGCGAATCTCTCGGAGTGCGTAATGATCGTCGCTTGCACCGATGTTGCATCCTTGTGGAGTGCCGCCCGCGTTCAACAATATTTGGGAGAAGCCGGGAACCGCGAGCGCCTGCGACTCGTCCTCAACCGTTTCCGAAAGGTTCCTGGCTTTACTGAAACCGATGCGGAGAATGCCGCTGGAGTAAAATTGCTGTGGCGCGTCCCTAACCAATACTTCGCCATCTCCACCGCAATCGATCGAGGCACGCCCGTGATGGAACAAAGTCACACCGAAATTGCCCGTTGTTTTTCTGGCCTGGCGCAGGAATTGACCCGCAACGACATGGACGTCAAACGCGCCGCCTGGTCGCTGTTTAAGAGCGTGTAGTTTTGAAAGTTTAGGTGCGCATAGCGTCGGACTCGCAGCTTTGAGGCGCGGCTTCTGGTGGCGCCGTAGGCAGCGCAAAAAGATTGCGGCTTTAGCCGCTGAGCTTCGAGCCTCAGGAAGATTTACGGTTTTATGGCAAATCTGCAGACCTTCGAGCACAGCGAGTACCAGCAGGTAAAAGCCGACCTGCATCGCAAAATCCTCGACCGCCTGGACCTCGAAAAACTCGGCCGCTCCAACGGTGACACCGCCCGCGAAGAAGTTCTCGTCCTCATCCGCAACGCTGTCAACAACGAGGTTGTTCCTCTCAGCTTCAGCGAGCGCGAGCGTCTATCGCGCGAAATCCTCGACGAAATCTTCGGCCTCGGTCCGCTCGAGCCCTTGCTCAAGGACCACACCATCTCCGACATTCTGGTGAACCGCTTTGACAAGGTTTACATCGAGCGCGCCGGAAAACTCGAACTCACCGGCCTCTCCTTCAAAGACAACCAGCACCTCATGCAGATCATCGAGCGCATCGTCTCTCGCGTCGGCCGCCGGGTAGATGAATCTTCCCCCATGGTTGACGCCCGCCTGGCTGATGGCTCCCGCGTCAACGCCATTATTCCTCCCCTCGCACTCGACGGCGCCTGCCTCTCCATCCGTCGCTTCGGACGCGATCCTGTCACCGCGCGCAACATGATCGAGAATCACACCCTCACCGAAGCCATGTTGGAATTGCTTTCCGTCATGGTCAAGGGACGATTGAATCTGCTCATCTCGGGCGGCACCGGCGCCGGTAAGACCACTTTGCTCAACGTGCTCTCCGGCTACATTCCTAACGTGGAGCGCATCGTTACCATCGAAGACGCCGCCGAACTGCAACTCAAGCAGGAGCATATCGTTCGCCTCGAAACTCGCGCTCCCAACATCGAAGGCAAGGGCGCAGTCCGCATGCGGCAGTTAGTCATCAACAGCTTGCGTATGCGCCCCGACCGCATCGTAGTCGGCGAGGTTCGCGGCGAAGAAGCCTTTGACATGTTGCAAGCCATGAACACCGGCCACGAAGGATCCCTCACCACAATCCACGCCAACTCCGGCCGCGATGCCCTGGCCCGGGTGGAGAACATGGTTTCCATGGCGAACCTGAACATTCCCGAACGCGCCGTCCGTCATCAGATCGCCTCCGCCATTCACGCGGTTGTGCAAATCGCACGCTTGTCCGACGGCACGCGCAAGGTGATCGCCATCTCCGAAATTACCGGCCTCGAGGATGGACTAATTGCCATGCAGGATATTTTCACCTTTGAACGCCGGGCCATCGACGAAACTGGCAAAGTGCGCGGGACTTTCCGCGCCACCGGAATCCGCCCGCAATTCGCCGACCGCCTCGCGACTGGCGGTGCCCGCTTGCGGCCCGCCCTATTCGAGTCCAAGACCGAAATATGAATTCGATCCTCATCATGGCGGAGCGTTTTAAGAATTCGACTGTTATCCTGAGCCGGCGTTTGGGGCGCAGCCAAGGATCCGGGAGAACTGTGCGAGCAGCCTGCCCTGAGCGCAACCGAAGGGGCACGCACTTTGCGCCACACCGCTCGCAGGTTTGGTTCGCACCCCGATCGCCTTCTCTAGGCGGAACTCCACAAAGCGCGAGACGCCTATGCCAATGTTGATTGCCGTTCTGGTGTTCGTCACGGTTGCGCTCGTCGTCTTTGTCGCGGGCTCGCTGGTCGACCAGCGCAATGCTCGCGCTCGCCTTATCAAAGACCGCCTCGCCACCGTGCAGAAAACCCCTGAGCGCGAACCGGACGAAGAACTCGCTCTTCTCCGCGACGAACAACTTAGTAAAATTCCCGCGTTCGACACCCTCCTCCGACGCTCCGAGCGCGTCTCCGCCATCCAGGACGCCTTGTTGCAGGCGGGCATGAAGTTCCGCGCCGGCAACTTCCTCCTGCTGTGCGTGTTCTCGGGCGTTGTCGCCGGACTCGCCACCGTTCTCTATACCAGGAATCCCGCCATTGCCTGGGCCGCTCTCATCATCGGCGGATTTCTTCCTTACTCAGTCGTCTCCTACCGTCGCCAGAAGCGCTTCGAGAGATTTGAAGAACTCTTCCCCGAAGCCATCGACACTCTGGCTCGTGCCGTTCGCGCCGGTCACGCCTTCACCACCGCTATCGAAATGATTTTCAATGAAATCGCTGAGCCTCTCGCCACTGAATTCCGCAAGCTCTTTGAAGAACAGAAATTCGGCATGCCTGTCCGCGACGCCCTCATGAATCTCACCGAGCGCGTCCCCCTGGTCGACGTAAAATTCTTTGTCACCGCCGTCATGCTGCAGCGCGAAACCGGGGGCAACCTGGCTGAAATTCTCGACAACTTGTCCTACGTTATCCGGGAGCGCTTCAAGATCCAGCGCCAGGTCCGCGTACACACCGCGCAGGGGCGCCTTACCATGGCCTTGCTTATGGCCATGCCCCCGACCGTGGTCACCATTCTTCTGGTATTCAGCCCGGATTTTGTCCGCCCACTTTTTTATGACCCCATCGGCCACGCCCTGCTCGTGCTCAGCATCGCCCTGCAGACCGTGGGCTATTTTGTGATCCGAAAAATTATCAAGATTCAGGTATGAAGCTCAGAAGGCGAGTGCAGCAATGGCATTTGATTTCGAGGTCCCGAGCAATGGCATTTGATTCTGGGTGCGCAACGCTTCAGCGCTGCGCCAGTCACACTGTTCCCAGCGCGGCGTCAGCCGCTCGGGGATTTGCTAAGATTCGGATTAAACCGGTTAAGCTCTAATGCTGCCGTTGATCCTTACCATCGTGGTATTCGTAACCGTCGCGCTGGTGGTGTTTGCCTTTGGCGCGGCCGCGGTAACGCCCAGTTCCGTGCTGGGCGCTCGCCTTCGCGCCCTGGGCGGCCATTCCACCATAGCCGCGGAAAAACCAGCCGCCAAAGTGAGGGAGCGCATCGAGCAGGCCCTCAACCCCCTCAGCAAAGCCATCCCGCTTTCTCCCTCCGACGTCTCCCGCACCCGAGGATGGCTCATTCAAGCCGGCCTCCGCGAGTCCCGCCATGTCAGCTACTATTTCGGCGCCCGCATCATGCTGGCATTTCTCGGCCTCGGCGGCGTTATTGTGTTCTCCGGTGTCGGCAGCGTGCCGCTACTGGTCTGCGTCCCAGCTTTCGGGTTTTTCGTTCCGCGTTTTATTCTGAAGCGCATGATTAAAGATCGTCAGCGCCGCATCCGCATCGCCCTGCCTGATGCTCTCGACCTCACCGTCATTTGCGTTGAGGCCGGACTGGCCCTCGATCAGGCTCTGATGCGCGTGGGCAAAGACCTGCATCACGCCCACCCCGATCTGAGCAACGAATTCCATCTCGTCAACCTCGAGATGCGCGCCGGCAAGCCCCGTGCAGAAGCGCTGCGCAATCTGGTCGACCGCACCGGTGTCGATGACATTCGCTCCCTCGTCGGCACTCTCATCCAGACCGACCGCTTCGGCACCAGCATCGCTCAGGCATTACGCGTTCATTCGGATTCTTTACGCACCGCCCGTCGTCAGCGCGCCGAAGAGCAGGCCGCCAAGACTACAATCAAAATGGTCCCTCCCCTTGTCATTTTCATTTTGGTGCCGTTCCTCTTCGTCACTGTCGGTCCGGCACTCATTCAGGCATACCGCTCTCTCGTGGCCAAGTAATGAGCGAGTCCTGTCGGTAGGCGCCACAGTTTTAGCGCGTTGAACTTAGGAGAAATCCATGCCGGGATTCGTCCCGCAAGCGCAAGCCTTCAACCAGACCCGCCAGCGCTTCCTGGCCACCCATCTCGCAGTGGCTCAGACGCACTGGTCCCGTTTGCGTGGCCTGCTAGGCGCCTCCGAAGATGACTTTCGTAACGGACGCGGGCTCTGGATTCGCCCCTGCCGGGGAGTTCATACTCTGGCTATGACTTTCCCGATCGATGTCGTCTACCTCGACAGCGCCAATACGGTCCTGCACTTCGAGTCTAATCTCCAGCCCTGGCGCTTCGCCCCCATACGTCTGAAAGCCGCTTCCGTGCTGGAATTGCCAAGCTACACCATCGCTGAAACCCAAACCGCATTGGGGGACAGAATTGAAATCCATATGATGGAGGTCGCCGCCCCCGCAAAAGATGCCGCCCCCTAAGAGACCTAATACCTTTGAACGAGGCTTCGGCCGCGCCGTTCGTAGCGATAGATGTTGCGCGCTTTGGTTCCTGAGGTAGAATTTTCACCGTGCCAGCCGTTCTCCAACTCGAAGAACCCGCCACCCAACTCCACGACGCTCCCCAACTGCTCGTCGAGTGGACCCCGCGCTGGCAGGACTTTACCACCAACATCCGCCCCGCCTTCGCCCACTCCAGTCCACGTCTGGCTGGAGAAGCTCCCTATGGCATCTTGCCCTACCGCGGCCTGATCGCAGCCCTGCTGTTCCAAGCGTTTCTGGCCTTGGTTCTTCTGGTCATCCCCCGCGAAGTAGCCCGCCTCCGCCCCTATGCACCACCCCGCTTGCAGGCCGACGAAGTCATCTATTACTCCGGCGACGAATTGCCGCGCACCGGAGATTTGGGCGGCGCTCAATCCGGCACGGCTGGCCACGCCGGTGGTCAACAAGCCCACCACCGTACTCAGTCCATCAAGGTCGCGCGCGGCCAATCTCTCTCCCGCAAAATCGTCGACGCTCCTAATCTCAAACTTCCACCTTCAGCAGATGCAGTCGCTAACCTTCTCGCTTTCAAGTCGGTCCCCGGACCGCCCCCGTCCGAAGGCCTGCACTCTTCCCTCACCGCACCCCGGCTTCCGGTTAACGTGATTGCTCCCGCGATGGCGAGCATCGCCCGCGATCAATCCCGCCCCGGTCTGACCTTCAATTCCGTCGTAGCTCCGGCTCCAAGCTTTTCGTCCGATCGATCCCGCACTACGCCTTCTCTCACCGCATCGGTTGTCGCTCCCGCTCCCAGTGTGCAATCTGATCACCCACTCTTCGCTCCCAAGCTGGATTCGACCATCATCGCCCCAGCCCCGAATATTTCTCCTACCCGCGGCCGCACTACACCTTCCTTGAACGCAACCGTGATCTCTCCAGCGTCCACGCGGGTCTCTCGCGATCAGGCGCGCTCCGCTCCGACTCTTGCCGGCAGCGTAATCGCTCCCGCGCCGTCCACCGTCGCGCGCGAAGTTTCTCCATCGCGCGTGCAAATGAACAACGTTGCCATCGTGCCTCCGCCCGTCTCCGCTCCCGAACGCGAAACTTCGCGCACCGCAAAACTCAACCTGCCCGCACCCTCGGTCGTCGCACCGCCACCTTCCACCGATTCATCCCGCGACCTGCGCCGCATGGAAAGCGGCAGCGTCCATTCCTCCACGCCCGCCGTGGTTCCCCCACCCCCAACGCAGGCAGCCAATGGATCATTCGTCAGCAGCGTTATTGGCAAACTTTTCGGTACACAGGATGTCATCCCGCCCCCGCCCGCGGTATCTTCCACAGCCTCCGCCGGGTCATCCCGCAACACCTCAGGCAGATCCGGCACCGCTCTCGCCGCCAACGTCATCCCGCCTCCGCCGTCAGCAGGCGCCTCCGACACAAACCTCAGCCGCTTGCCCTCAGGACGATCTCAAGGCTCTGCGGGAATAATTCCTCCACCACCTTCCGTATCGGGGACCAGCGCGGGATCAGCCGGCACCGGATCGTCCTCCGGAAAATTCTCCGGAACGTCGCTCGCGGGCTCGAACCAGCTCGCGAACATCGTCCCGCCGCCTCCTTCGATCGGCACAGGCTCTAGCTCAGGCACCGGCGCCAGAAATTCCGGGGGCTCCGGAAACGGAGGTCTTCTCGCGAGCAACATTATCCCGCCCCCACCCTCAACCGGTTCTGGCGCTGGACTCTCCGGCTCCGGCAGAAGAGGCGCCGGCCTCGGCGGCGCTGGCGAAGTGGGCTCAGATCTGGCGCCGCCCAAAACAGCGGCGGGAAGCGCCGACAATTCCGGCGTAGTGCTATCGTCGGAGCCCGGCTCCAAACCCGGCATGCCCGGCACCGGTGGCAAGGGATCGCTCGCGATGTCGCCTTCCGGCAAGGACAAGCCTGGCCTCGGCGGTTCCGGCGGTGGGTCAGGCATCGGCACCGGTACCGGCCCGGGTAGCGGCATGACGGAGAAAACGACCGGCGAGGCTACTGGCGCAGGAAAATCAGGCGCAGGCCGCGGTTCCGATCCGAATGTCAATGTGCGCGCCGGAATCTCTCCCACTCCCGGCCCCGGCGGCGCCGGCACTGCTCCCACCGGAACCTCCGCCGCCCCCGGCGTCGACATTCGTGGCGGCAGCACGAACGTCGTCAATCTTCCCAGCTTCGATTCCGGCAACAGCAACGCCCCAACCCTGCCCGGACGTTCCTCGGTAAAAGGGGACCCAGGCCCCGCCATCACCATCGTTGCCACCTCTCGTTCCGGCGGCGCATTCGATTTCTACGGCAAGCTCCCGGGCGATAATTACACCGTCTATGTCGAGACCGCGATCGGCACTGTCGTCATGCAATTCGCCGAAGCCGATCCCGATTCGCACCCACATGCCGGAGTCCTTACCGGACCTCAAGGCCTTCGCACCGATCTTCCCCCAGGCCTTCCCCGCGCCCGCGTCGTCATCAAATGCAGACTCGACGCCTCAGGCAATCTGAAAAATTTGCAGGTCGTCGAGCCCGGTCCCGCCGCCATGACTGCAAAAATCATGGCCACGCTCCCCGCCTGGAAGTTCCGCCCTGCCACCCGTGGCGCCCAACCTGTTGAAGTCAATGCCCTCCTCGGCTTTAATATCGACACCAACGACCGTTACTAACTCGCCTTGACCCCTACGCGATGCATGTGAGATTATCGTTCGCTTTTCTAAGCAGGGCGATGCGCCATGGCAAATTTCCAAGGTTTTCCTAGCGGCCATGCCATATCCGGCAAGACCCTCCCGGTAGTGAAGTCTTCAATCAGTATCGGACTCTGGGGATATTTGGACTTCAATCAACACGAACTCGACGTAGTCGCAGTCGACCCTTGGAATCCTTCGCGCTCGTTCCCGGGCGTGACCACCCAGCCGGGAAAAACTGTGGGAAACAGCCGAATCTGGAACGTCACCAGCTCAGTCAGCGGCAAGGTCAGAATCGAGGCTCGGGTCGATGACGGCAGCACCTGGGACTGGGTAGAACTTCTTTTTACAGTCCCGCCCAACACTCCGGGGACTGACGATGATAAGCGCGACTTGCTCGCGGCCGTGCAGTCCGGTCAAATTGTAGGAGCCACCCAGCAAATCAAGGCTGTGCTCCAGAATGGCTATCTGGAAACATCGAGTGGAATAGTAACTTTGGCAGGCTCCATGTTTCCGGTCCTTGTCGCCCTTTCCAACACCGCAAAGCTCTCCTTACTAAGCCTCATGAGATACAACGAAGGACCTCATGGCAAAGTGCAGCCCGATGGGACCGCAGTCTGTTCTGCCATGGATATTGAGCAGTTTGGGCAGTTCCCTATCAATTTGATCAACGGAGACAACGTTGACAACACGATCGCCGGCATTGCCGGGGTGATCGGCGCGCTCCCTAGTGGTACCTACGCCTTTGGACTCACCCGTCCCAGTCGTATGGCTAGCGGACCGCCCATGCCCGATAAGGATGTATTTCTTCCGGTCAAGACCAGCGCCGACATTTATAAGGTCGGTTTTCCCTTGAACAATCCCACGCCTCAGTTTCGCAACGCGGACGCAGCCAAGGCGATCAACAGCGCGCTCACTCAAAACTCTGGAGTCCGAGTGAACCGCATGTTCCAGGACGGACCAGACCATATGCACCTGGAAGTAATTCAGGTTCCATGAATGGGGATTGAAACTTGGCCATAACCGGACGAAGGACTCTGCTGTAGGCAGCTGAATCAGAACCTTCAGAACACCCAACCGTTTGAAGCAGCGCTCAAAATTGTTCGGGCTTTAAGCTCCCGCTCACAGCCGCAACCGCGCCATCATCGCATACGCCCGCCGAAACCATACCCGCTCCCGGCGCCGCTGATATCCCGGCATCGTCGCTCTCTTTTCGATAATCTTCTGCACCCACTGCCGCGCCTCATCCACTCGCCCCTGCGCCTGCAGAAACTGCGCGTAGTTATAGTAAGTCTCGGAACTTGTAGAAATCTTTGTGGCCTGCTCAAAAAGTTTTCCAGCTTTTTCCGTCTGTCCAGTTTGCGCGTAAGCATGCGCTAGCAACCCTATTCCTCGATGAAAGTCATAACTAGGATCTGCTCCCACCGCCCGCTCCAGATCCGGTACCGCCGCGGCAAAGTCTCCCAACTCAACCTCCGCAACTCCTCGCCGGTAAAACGGATCGACCGAGTCCGACCGCTGCGAAATCGACCGGTCATAACATCCCCGAGCCTTGGCAAAATCCCCATCATCCAGATAGAGCAACCCCAACTCTTCATAGTTCCCCGCCGAGGGATTATCCAGGATCGCCCGCTCCAGCTCCCAGATCCTCCGCCGCCGCGGAAACATCTGAAAGGACGTTCGCAGCAATCCCGCATCCGGAATCACTTCCGCCACAATGTAAACCGTCGCTCCGATCCATCCCAGAAAAAGAATGACAAAAATCCAGTAAGTATCCGGCCGCCGGCGAATGAAATGCACAATCGCCACCGCCTGCAACAGAAATCCCCATCCGTGTAAAAAGAAGAAAAGTGATCCCATGTGAAAGCGCAATATATCAGAATCGCGGCGAGCGCTGTGGTCAGTATCTAACCAGATTCTCCCAGGCCGAGGAGCGCGTACTCGCCCGAACTGGTCCCGTCTTTCCGGTTCCCTCCCTGGCCTATGTCACAATAAAGAAGTGAAAGAGACCACCCTGCTGTCCGCGCCCGAACGCCAAGTCCCGAAGCCCGGTTCCATTCGCCTATTGGCCACCGACATCGACGGCACGCTGCTCAATCCACAGTTCCAGATTTCCGAAGGCGACCTTACCGCCCTCTGTCGCGCCCATGCCGCCGGCGTCGAAATCGTCCTCGTCACTGGACGCCGCCACACCTTCGCTCTGCCCATCGCACAGCAACTCGGCTTCGATCTCTGGCTCATCAGCTCCAACGGCGCAGTAACCCGTTCCCTCAGCGGCGAAACCTTCCATCGCGACCTGATGCCCCGCGAGACCTGTCTCCGCCTCTGCACGGCCATGCAGGATTTCCGCGGCCATACCGTTCTGACTTTTGACCAGGAAACCAAAGGCGCCATCGTCATCGAGCACCTCGACGATCTCAACTCCAGTATCCGCCGCTGGCTCGAAAAGAATATGCAATATATCGATTTCGTCGTCCCCCTCGAAACCGCCCTCGTCACCGATCCCGTCCAAGCCATGTTCTGCGGCTCCATGTCCCGCATGGCCGACGCCCTGCGCGCTCTGCACGCCTCCGGCATGGACAACCGCATTACTATCCTGCGCACCGAATATCCGGAGCGCGATCTCTCTATGATCGACGTCCTCAATGCCGGCTGCTCCAAAGGCCACGCTCTGGCTCGCTGGACCGCCCACCGTGGCTTCCACCCCGAACAGGTCATGGCCATCGGTGACAACCATAACGACGTTGAAATGCTTGAGTTTGCCGGCCATCCAGTTATCATGGGAAATGCCTGCGAGGAACTTCGCTCTCGGGGCTGGAGCGTAACATTAGGCAATGACAAATGCGGCGTAGCCGCCGCCCTAGCGGAGGTAGTCGAAAGCTAGAGTTGAATTTAGGTTCGGTCCTTTGGGTGGCGCAGCGCTTCAGCGCTGTGATAAGCATCCTCAGAAACTCCGGGCTCTAGCCCCGGGGTACCTAACCTGGCGCGATCGAACATCCGAAATGAAAGGCCGATTCCAACTCGCGCTCGCTGCTCTGCTGCTCGCCGCTCTACCCTGCCTCGCCTCCGAGTCTGCCATCCTGCGCAACGGATTCTCCATCCGTCACGAGCGCCGCCAAATTATCGGCACCGTCACCCGCCTCTACATCGACGGAGATCAATCCAGTTTCGTCGACATCCCCACCGCCGAAATCGATCACTTCGAGTCCCTCCCCGACTCTCCAACTCCGCCCACCAATCCCCAACTCCCGAGTCTCCCGCACTCCTTCGATCTCACCCAGGCCGTAAAGGACGCCAGCGGAACCTACCGCCTCGATCCCGATCTGGTCACCAGCGTCATCCGCGCCGAAAGCGGATTCAATGTTCGCGCCGTCTCCCCCAAAGGCGCCCAGGGATTGATGCAGCTCATGCCCCAGACCGCCACCCAACTCGGCGTGAAGAATGCCTTCGACCCTCAAGCTAACGTCGAAGCCGGCACGCGTTATCTCCGCGAACTCCTCGAACGCTACAACTTCGATCTCATCAAGGCCCTTGCCGCCTACAACGCCGGGCCGCAGCGCGTCGAGCAATACAACGGAGTCCCGCCCTACTACGAAACCAAAGCCTACGTAGCCCGCATCGTTCGCGACTTCAACAAAAAGAAACTGGCCGCCAAGTCCGCCAAACCCTCGTCCGCCAAAAAGCCTACCGCCCCCGCTGCCGCGAATTAGCTCTCTTAAAAGGAGCGAAGCGGTTCGTCCCGCCTTCATAGGTTCAGACCCGAAAGTGCACCACCTTTCGGCAGCCAGAGGAACACAGATGGCGGGCTTAGACTAACTAAGGTGCGAGCAGCGCGGGTCGCGCCACGGGCTTACCGATCTCGATTGGGTCGAGAGTGAACGATCGCGAGATGAAATCGTTACCAACCAAGTTAAGTTGAATAGGAGACTCGAATGGCAATGGCTAAGACACGGTCCACAATGTTTTTGACTATGGGGTTATCGCTTCTGCTGCTGGGAACTCTTGCAGCTCAGGATCATGATCGCGACTCCGGCGAGTTTGTCATTCTCAACGCTCAATATGGCACCGAACACCAACACGTAGATGTCACCCGCCGGCTGCGAGAACTGGCCCGTCATGACCAGACTTTCCGCGTGGAGTACAACACCATCAATGCCGATCCTGCTCCCGGACGCGCGAAGATGCTGCGCGTGTATGCGCGTCAGCCTAATGGCCAGGAACGATTCTTTGATTTCCCCGACGGCAGCGTCTTTGACGGAGGCCGATTCAGTGGCTGGGGACGCGCCGACTGGGGCCAAGAAAATTGGAGCGGCGGCTGGAATGGCAGAGACGATCACGATGGCGACCATCGCGAGCTCCGAGAGCATCACGACGCGGGCGAATTCCTCATTCTCAGTGCGCAATACGGCACCGGGCGCCGCCATGTCGACGTCACCCGACAACTGAAGGAACTGGCGCGGCAAGACCAGACCTTTCAGATGGACAACCATACCTTTGGCATCGAT
Source organism: Candidatus Acidiferrales bacterium (assembly GCA_035603035.1). Classification (GTDB taxonomy): domain Bacteria; phylum Acidobacteriota; class Terriglobia; order Terriglobales; family Acidobacteriaceae; genus Sulfotelmatobacter. The sequence goes on from DATNLE010000005.1 coordinate 47,033, forward strand.
CCAGACTACGGCCAGCACAAAGTGCTCCGCATTTATGCACGCGGTCCCGAAGGACACGAACGCATGTTCGAATATCCCGAACACAGTGTGATTGACGGATCGCAGTTCCGCGGCTGGGGCTCAGGCGAATGGAGCCGCGATGACGACCGCTGGAGCGGCCGATGGAACGGCGAAGAACACGACCGCCACTAATGTAAGACTCGCCAGTCGTATGAGGCCGTGTAAGGCCGCCATAAAGTAACCTAACCGTTGTGATTCCGAACCGGGCCGAAGGGCCCGGTGAGGAGCCTGCTGTTTGCCCTAACCGTCGCCGCGCAATCTGGAATCCCCACCAAAATATTATTTTGGGAGTTGACGCTTTCGAGTCCACTTCCCGCTGGCACTAAGATCTCCTCCGGGTGCACCCAACCCCTCGCCCTATTAGAATCTTCGGCTTGGCAGAAAACTCTCCGCCAAATCCGGCGCTCAAAGAACTGCGATACTGGGTTGAACCAAGGGCTTAGGGGCGCGGGGGGTGGGCTCCCCCGCCCGTCACGAGCTCGACCATGGCTGCAGCAATTGTGAGGGTGATGACGGTCCACAGCCGAACCAAGACAGCCCGCGCAGCTGGAGCTGCCGCCGCAGAGGGATGAGCCGGCCAACATTCCCCCAAAGTAACTCCAAGTAACTCATGGAGGCGAAAATTCAACCAGACTATTTCGATTAAGCCCAGCGCCCTCTTCCAGAGCCACGTGGAAGTTGATCCGGTGGCATTACAAATCCTCCACCGCCAACCGCGGTACGCTCAGGAATCCGCGTCAGCAAGTTCGGACCGATCTCCACACGGTCGTGAAATGCCTACACAAAATCCCTATAACCAGCTTTCTGCAGGATGATGTGGGAAGAACTTGTGTGCGCCTTGGGAGACCAACCGATGGACAACAAAACTCGATACACTCGGCCAGCTTTTGAACTGGGCCACCGGCTCACGCCGTAGCCAAGCTGATTGTCTTCTGTCCGACCTTTGCGCTTCAATACGGTCCGCAATTAACGCAGCGCAAGCCCTCAACGGCGGCCTCGACTCTCGGCTTGGGTTGACCGTAAGCCATCACTCCCGGGAGTTCGGAAATCTCGCCAATCCTCCGCCGTCCTGTTCTCGCTCAAATCTGAAAGTTCACGCCGCCTCCGCAAGCTATGCTGACTGGTGTCATCTGAATTACGCCCTCTGCAAGCTTCGGGGAAGAAAGCCCCTTTTCCTTTCAACGACTTACCCCACCCAATCCCCGAACCAACCGCTAAACCCCATTTTTCTCCCGTTCATTGGGATAAAGATGCTTATCCCCTTCGCCTCCCATAGGATAGCTACCGAAGATACCCAGGGAAAAGTGTAGGAACAGGTATACCAATTAGGTTCAATTCCCCGGGAGTACCACAGCCTTTTGGTAGGATCACAGGTTCCACCGAGAAGCCAGGTTCAAAGCTGCAGCATCAAAGGCCAAGAACCCAGCCCTTAAAACGAACGCAGTTGAGCCAGTGCTAGAAGCTAGGAGCCCTCAAAAGCATGCGCAAGCCGATCAAGTACGTAGAGAAAGCAGTCACCGTCGCCGCCAAAGGCGCTTGGGTTGTGTTCGATCGCTTGAATCGTATCAAGCAGAACCCTTCGCCCACCCCTAAATGGTCCGACAAGCCTCTGCTCAAGTCCTATGAAAAATCCAAGCCACCTCTCGGCTGGCCTCGCTCCACTGATTCGCTGTGCCCTAAGTGTGTCCCTGAAATTCGCCAGCAGATTCTCGACGGCAAACTTCCGCACGAAGTTTTGATGAATGAGAAAATCGGCGAGATCAAGGCCACCATTGTCGAGCGCGACGGCAAGATTCTGATGGTGAAAGACTGCCCCGTCCATGGCCACTTCGAAGATGTGATGTCCATCGACACCGATTTCTCCAAGCACCTCGAAGACGTTTTCCCCGGCCGCGACATCGTCGCACACAACGACGAGAAGCTTCACCACCACGGGTCGTCCACCGTGAAATATGGGCGCGGCTCCGTCCTCACCATCGATCTCACCAACCGCTGCAACATGATGTGCGATCCCTGCTTCATGGACGCCAACCAAGTCGGCTTCGTGCACGAACTGCAGTGGGAAGAAATCAAGACCATGCTTGACAACGCCATCACCATCAAGCCGCGTCGCCAGATGAGTGTGCAGTTCTCCGGCGGTGAGCCCACGTTGTCACCGTACTTCTTGGACGCCGTCCGCTACGCACGAAAGGTCGGATACAACTCGGTGCAAGCCGCCACCAACGGAATCGAATTCGCGAAAAGTTTTGAATTCTGCCAGCAGGCAGTAGAAGCCGGCATGCGCTACGCCTATCTTCAGTTCGATGGAATCGGCAATGCCGCCAACGCTCACCGCATGGTTGGCAACTTGTTCGACGTAAAACTAAAAGCCATTGAGAACTTGCACAAGGCCGGAGTCGAAATCGTTCCCGTAGTGACCATAGTTAACGGCATCAACAACGAACAAGTCGGCCGCATCATCAAGTTCGCGCTGGATAATCCGAAGACGATCGGCTTCTTGTCATTCCAACCCGTCTCGTTTACCGGCCGCGACGAAGCCGTCACCGACGACCGCCGCCAAGCCCAGCGCTACACGCTTTCTCACTTAGCCCACGACGTAAAAAATCAAACTGGCCTGGGCGAACCCAGCCGCGACTGGTTCCCAATTTCTTTTATGGGAACATTCAGCGATTGGGCAGACCTCATGCACGCCAACGACGTAAAAAACGACTGGGGCCAGCTCTCATGTGGTTGTCACCCTAATTGCGGGACTGGCATGGCGGTGATGATTGATAAGGAAACTAAGGAAGCGGTGCCGGTGACTGCGTTTTTGGCGGGGGATCAACTGGCTAAGGATATTGCAAAGGTGAATGATGCGGCGCGCGGGAAATTCCTGACGGTAGTGGGAATGGCCTTGTGTTTGATGAAGAATTACGATCCGTTTCAGTCGCCTACGCATTTCAAGTTGATGGATCTGTTGCGGAAGTTTGACAAGAACTTTAACGCTACGGGAAAGGATTACGGAAAGGTCGGTCCGGACCGAAGCGTTGAGGATGTGATGAAACGTCGGCAGGACCGGTGGAACTTCCTGTTCATCGCAGGGATGTGGTTTCAGGATTTGTTCAACTACGACTTCCGGCGGACTGAGCAGTGCATTATTCCTTATGCGACGCAGGAAGGAGAGATTTCGTTCTGCGCGTATAACACGGGCGTAGGCTGGCGGAACATCATTGAGAAGATGCACATGACGGCCACGCTTACCAAGTGGTACGAGGAGCACGGGCGGCACGAGATTTTCGCGGGTGGAAAGAAAGTGAAGATGGACGATGAGACCCATTCACTTCTGCTGCGCGAGAATATTGTGACGACGGAACTGCAGCACGATCTGGACAATTTAGGCATCGCGAAGAACGCGCGCGAGGAAAAGAAGCGGGCGCGGGATGCGAAAGCGGCTTTGTCGGTGGATCATTCGGAGAATCCGGTGCCGGGACATCGCGGGCCGCAGAAGAACGACGAAGCCTACAACGCGCGCATGGCAGCGATGTACCGCGAGGTTGTGTTGAAGGAGAAACCCATCGTTGCCGAGAATGGATTTATTCCCGTGGGTGCGCTGGGTAAAGCGAATGGGAATGGGGCGAGCGCTCCAAAGCCGGAAGTCGCCGAGCCAGTTGCGGGAGACTGAGGTGCTTCTGGCTTCTAGCTGAAATCAAAACGGGCCGCCTTCGGGCGGCCTGATTTTTTTATTTTACCAAGTGGGAGGAAAAACGGCTGGTGAAGCCACAAGCGGTCGGCGGGCAAACCAGCTCAACCGTCGTTTTTAGTTATTCCGAGCCGCAATAGCACTCTTGACGAAAATACCCGGGGATAGATTCGTAGTACCCGCCCCCGCAATAAACGCAAGCCTGTGCACAAGCCGCGCCGAGGATGGCCATTCCCAATACGTGGCACGACCCACAATCGTATAGGCGGCATCGTCTCCCGGCCCCTTCGACAAGATCAGGGCAGGCTCTTGTAGAGAACGCAAGGACGGAGCACGCGCCGTTCCGGAACCGGAAGGAAAACACGGAGGGCTGGGCGTCCCGTCCACTGTTGTCGTAGACGGGATGGCGCCGCTCGCGCGCTGACAACCAAGTCAAAGGCAGCGGACAGGAGTATCCGCTCCACACGGCAAGAACGGGCTTGCTGCGAGGCGGACCGCCGGGGTGGCTATCCCCTCATACTGAGGTCACATTATCCCCGAGCAAATAGGTGATGTGCTGTATTGCTGTCCGCGAAACGGCGCTGTTAGGGTAGCAATTTAATAATGATAGTGCATAGGGAATTGGGTAATTTTCGGGGAGTGTGATTTATGAAGAGTCTTACAAAGAGCTTGTTGTTGTGCGCCTCGGTTGCGTTGGCGGCGACGATGTTGGCGCAGACTAGTCCTGCTCCGATGTATCCGAACGATTCGCATCCCAGTCAGGCGCCGAATCCTGACCAAGACCGGGCTCCACAGGAGATGAATCAGAACACAGGGCAGAACGCTCCGGCACAGAACGACATGCCGGTGTTCCGCGTAACCGTGAGCGAGCGCACGACGAAGGCGGTGAATTACCGGCACCGCGGCGGTTCGACGGAAGTGGATTTTCGCGGCACCGAACTTATGCCGGAAGTGGGTGGGCATGCCAAGGTTGAGGGCAAAGGTGGACGGCTGAGCATTAACGCAGAGTTCACACACCTGGAGCCGGTTCGTAGTTTTGGAGGGCAGTTCCTCACGTATGTGCTCTGGGCGATCACTCCGGAGGGGCGAGCGCTGAACCTTGGCGAAGTGCTGCCCGGAGAGAATGGAAAAGACAAGTTGGATGTGACGACCGATCTGCAGGCGTTTGGAATGATCGTGACGGCCGAACCTTACTATTCGGTGACGCACCCGAGTAATAAAGTGATCGCGGAAAATATCATTCGGCAAGGAACGAAAGGCTTTGAGGAGCCGATTGTTGCGAAGTTTGATGTGCTGGAAGGCGGGCAGTATACGATCGACATTCCTGTAGATCAGTTGCCGTCGAGCCGCGCAAGTGAGAAGGTCCCGCTGGAGCTACTTGAGGCGCGCAATGCGGTGGTGATTGCGAAGGCGTCAGGGGCGCAGCAGTATGCTCCCGACAGTCTGACGAAAGCGGAGGATATGCTGCAGCGCGCGGAAGATTATTACCAGCGCAAGCAGGGGCGGACTCCGATCGGGACGGCAGCGCGCGGGGCCACACAGATGGCGGAAGATGCGCGGGTGCTGACATTGCGGCGCAAGGAGCAGGCGAAACTGGAGGCGGAACGACGGGCGCGCGAGGAGGCGCAGGCGAAGGCAGAGGCGGATGCGGCGGCGGCGCAACAGCAAGCCGCGCAAGCCCAGGCACAGTCCGATGAAGATGCACGGCGGCGGGCTGACGCCGAGGCGGCGCAGGCAGAGGCGCAGCGTCAGCAGGCTGCGGCTTTGGCACAGCAGCAGGCGGCGCAGGCGGCGGCAGCAGCGGCTCAACAGGCGGCTAATCAGGCTGAACAACAGCGGCAGGAAGCGGTTCGTCAAAAAGAAGAGATGCGGGCACGTCTGTTGGCGCAATTGAACCAAGTGCTGCAAACACGGGATACGGCGCGGGGGTTGATCGTCAGCATGCCGGATGTGTTATTTGATTTCAATAAATACACCTTGAAACCGGAGGCGCGGGAACGATTGGCGAGGATATCTGGAATCGTACTGGCCTATCCTGATCTGAAGTTGCAGGTCGAAGGCTATACGGATTCAATCGGCAGTGACGAATACAATCAGACTCTATCGGACAAACGAGCGGAAGCAGTGCGAGATTACATTGTCACCTCAGGAGTATCGATGAATAACGTGGTGGCGCGGGGCATGGGGAAGGCGGATCCGGTCGCGGATAACAGCACGGCGGCGGGGCGGCAGTTGAATCGACGCGTTGAGATGATCGTGTCCGGCGATGTGATTGGAAATGGCCGGGGCGGCGGCGAGGATCAGGGGCAGGGGCAACCGAATCCGCAATAGTGCGGCAACTCGAAGGAATATGCGACAAGAGCCTACTCCGACTTTTTTTTGAACAGAGTTGAAAGCTGTCGGCAATGTGCCCTCCTGTAGATTAGACGATCGCGTCCGCCAACTATGCCGCAAAGCAATTAAGGGCACAAGAGTCGGAGTTGCCCGAGATTTTCGCAGAGCTACGATCCGCTGCTCTTCGCGAGCATACTGAACCATTAAGAAGACTCTTGCCACCAGGTTGGTAGACAAAAGAAAAGATCAATCGCCGGACCGGCGGTCCGCCTGGCAGTCATTCCCAGTTTGCTGAATGTGCGCTAGCCGGCAGACCGAGCGCTTAAGCAACGATACGCTTCTAGCATGAGGAGGCTGTTTATGGATAGCTCGGTTCCTCAAAATGCAGCTTCGGCTGGGATGCGTTTCCATCGTCACATCCAGATTGTGCGTTGTAGCATCTGCGAACAGCTAGTGAGTGTGGAATCTGCCAAGTCTGACGAATACGGAAGAACGATTCATGAGGAGTGCTACGCGCTCAAGATGAAACTGAAGCAAGCCACTAGCTAGCCCGCAGCTTGATCCCTCCGATGGTTTCAGGCCGAAAGTCCAAAGGTCTTTCCCTTTCGGGTGCCCTAAACCTACTCTTCAAGTCTTTGGGCAGAAGAGATCCACCGTAGCCAAATGACAAAACCGGTTTGTTACAATTCTTGATATGAACCCACAAGGGTCCTTTGTCGATGTGCCGGCTGCGATCGAGGTGATCCGCGCCGGCCGCATGATCGTGGTGGTGGACGACGAAGACCGCGAGAACGAAGGGGATCTTACGCTGGCGGCCGAGAAAGTTACGCCTGAGGCTATCAACTTCATGGCCAAGTACGGACGTGGACTGATTTGTCTGGCCATGACGGAGGAGAGGCTGGATCATCTGCGCCTGGGGCCGATGAGCGCTGAGAATACTTCGCAATTCGGTACTGCGTTCTGCGAGACCATCGACGCGCGTGTGGGCGTGACAACAGGAATATCCGCGTATGATCGTGCGCGGACGATTCAGATGGCCATTGATCCTGCGACCAAGCCCTCAGACTTGGCGCGACCGGGTCACGTGTTCCCTCTTCGCGCACGAAAGGGCGGAGTGCTGGTGCGCGCGGGGCAAACTGAAGCCTCCGTCGATCTCGCGCGGCTGGCGGAAATGATTCCCGCAGGTATTATTTGCGAAATCATGAAGGATGACGGAACCATGGCGCGGGTTCCGGATCTGATCGAATTCTGTAACCAGCATGGATTGAAGATGCTGACGGTGGCGGAGCTGATCCGTTACCGGATGGCGCATGAACGCTATGTGCACCGTGTTGGCGAGGCTTTGGTGGATACGCGCTACGGGCAGTTTCGGCTGATCGCCTATGAGAGCGAAGTGGATGGTGGAGAGTCACACGTGGCGTTGATTCGTGGAGAAGTGGGGGACATTCACCAGAACAGCGACGCGCCGGTGCTGGTGCGCATGCACGCTCATTGCCTGATGGGCGACGTATTTGGATCCACCGGTTGCGAGTGTCATGCCACACTGGAGGGCTCGCTGCGACGGATTGCGCAAGAAGGGCGCGGGGCTTTGATCTACCTGCACCAGACTTCGCAGGGATTTTCAAAAGAGAAAATCGGAGAGCGGACCGCGTTGACGTTTCACCGGGGAAGGAAATTGCCGGCGCTGCTTGATAACGAACGCCAGACACAGCGCGAGATTGGAATCGGGGCGCAGATTCTTTCGGACCTGAACCTGAGGCGGATCCGGCTTCTGACGAACCGGCCGAAGAAAGTGGCGGCGCTCGAAGGATTCGGGATTGAGATTGTAGACCAGGTTCCCGTCGAGTTGAGCGAACTGCAGGCGGGTAAGGGCTGAATGCCGGAGGCGCGCCCTGGGATCGATTAAAAGGGCTTGCGCACCACCACTTCGCTGTCACGAATGAAAAACTGCGCGGAACACTTTTCGGATCCGCAGATGACGGGGACCAGACCGTTGATTTGCCGGCGGGTGATGAGTCCCAGCATACCGCAGGATGGGCAAGCTAGCACGGCCCAATAGGGATCTTCCTTTTCGCCGACTTCACCGGCATTTTCCAGCACAAAGACGGTTCCGGGCTGCATGTGTTCCGGGATCCATTCATTAATCAAGTCCAGTTCGCCGACCATGTTTCCCCCTTGTGAACCAAACCTTGTTAGCCAAAATTGGTAAACCAAATCCGCTTGCGAAACCACTTGCCTAGGAGACCTTTCTAGCACGCCGGCGCTCGCCCGACGCTATTACGGAAGTACTCGATTTTCTGGCGACGACCTCAGCGCGTACATGTCGGACGGCGTCGCTGAGGCAAACCCCAAGAATCGGCTGACTGGAATTTTTCAGGATATCGACGATTTGCCGCGCCGAGGTTTCGAGATAAAGGTGCGTGCCATCCGTGAGCAGGTGGACGTCGGAGCTGCGGCTGACGATGTCCGCCAAGCCCTTCTTGAATTCCCGGTCCAGAAAGCGCATGACCTTTCGTACTCCCTGGAGTGAAAAGCCTTTGCGCCGGAGTTCGCAGATGACCGCGACCTCGGTGAGGTTCTGCATGGAATACAGACGGCGACGGCCTTCTCTTTCTGGCTTCACGACGCCGCGTTCGTCCCACCACTGGAGCTGGCGGGCGGTGATGCCAGTCAGGGCAATCACATCATTGGAAGGAAATCGATCCTGCATTCGTCTCCGAGTATGTTTGAAACAATTTTCGAGCCCAATGTTTCAAACATTTTAGACACGAGTGGGCGCCAGTCAAGGAAGAATAGTAGGCGAGGGGTTAACTAGAAGAGTGCCTGACAGATTCAGGACAGCCGCCGCCGACGAAGTGGACGATTTCGAGGTGATCGCCGTCTTTCAGGATGGTCTGAGTCCAACGGTCGCGCGGGGCGATTTCGCGATTGAGTTCAATGGCGACGCGGTCGGACTTCATATCGAGCGATTCGATCAGCGCCGCGAGCGTGAATTGGGCGGACGGTGAGGGGTCCTCGAAGCTGCGGGCTTCTCCGTTTATGTGCAGTTTCATCACCCAGATTTTCTCACGGGGCCTGCTACGCCTACTCGGACTTGCGCAACACGAACTTGCGGGTCACGGTGCGGCCGTCGTGGTTGGCTTGAACGATGACGGAGGAGTCTGGTAAGGCGGACTCGTCGACCTCAATGGAGATTTCGGCGCCGCCTGTGGAATCGGTGGTCACCTGGGTATAAAAGGGTGCGGCGTCGACACGGGCGAAGCGAAAGGTAAGACGTGCGTTGGGGAGGGCGGATCCGCCTTCGGTGGCGCGCAATCGCATGGTCAGATTACGGTCCGCATGAACCGAAAGAGCATTTTCCCATTGGATGTCGAGTTGTTTAATGGCGGCTAAGGTTTCGGTTTCGGCGTGATCGAGGACGCTTTCCAACTTCCCTTCCCGGATGGCTTCGAGCACCAGGCGATGCTGGTCGCGCAACTGCTGCTCTTTTTGGGCATCGCTAAAACCGGCTTCCAGCGAGGTCGCGTAGGAAATTGCCTTCTTGCCGACGCACCTTCCGCGCATGAAGACTTGAGTCTGGAGCAATTTTTCGCTCTCCCGCGCCTCGCTTTGCACGTGATAGATGGTGTCACCGTGTTTTACGTCGGTATTGAAGCCAAAAATCATGAGTGAATCTGTAATTGGGCGATTAGGCGATTTTGCCTGAAAACTTGAACACCCTGAGCTTACAACGTTTGCGGGGTTATCAGGGTTTAGAATTTCAGCTATCCGAATTAAGCGATCGCAAACTGATCAAATTCTCCCTCCGTTCCCTTGACACTCGCGCGCACCAGCACCTAATCTAGAATGTTTAGTTCGCGCTTGGCGCGAATTATATATACGCTCGCCTATGCCAGACAATTACTTCGCAAGCTACCTGCCTTTCCTGATCCACATTCTGCTGGCGGGGGGGATTGCGACTGCCATTATCACGCTTTCCTGGCTGATTGGGCAGCGGAAACCGACTCGGGCAAAGATGTCTCCGTACGAATCGGGTATGACCCCGGTGGGCGATGCTCGGGGGCGTTTTTCGGTGAAGTTCTATCTGGTGGCGATGCTCTTTATTCTCTTCGACGTGGAAGCCATATTTCTTTATCCCTGGGCTGTGATTCTGCACGATCTCAAACATTTTGGGCTATGGGAAATGTTTGTATATATCGGGATTGTTCTCGTCGGATTTTTTTATGTGTGGAAAAAAGGCGTGCTGGATTGGGGTCCAGAGGCCGTGCGGCGGGGAACACAATAATGGCTTTGGCACCTGCGATCACCGATCTTGAGCAACTGAAGGGTCATCCGGCGGTGGCGCGACTGCTGGCCTGGAATCGAGCGGCGGTTACGGGAGTGAAGTTCGACCGCGATGAGATGTCGATTTACATCGATCGGGCGAATATTCGCGAGGTTTGCGCTCTGCTGCGTGATGACGCTGAGTGCGCGTTCAACTTCCTTTCCGACGTCACCTGCGTGGATTGGTATCCGGCGGAGCCTCGGTTTGAAGTGATCTACCATCTGTTGTCGATTCCTAATAAGGAGCGCGTGCGGCTAAAGGTTCAACTGGACAGTGTCAGTCCGGTGGTGGAGTCGCTGTGTTCGGTTTGGCCGGGGGCGAATTATTTTGAGCGGGAAGTTTTTGATTTGTTCGGGATCCGCTTCACAGGCCATCCTTACTTGCTTCGGCTTTTGATGCCTGAGGATTGGGAAGGCCATCCTTTGCGCAAAGATTATCCGGTGGAGGGCTACCGCTAGCCATGGCGCACCTGACACCCACGCTAGTTCTCGAACCCGGGCAGGATCGCACCATGATCCTGAACATGGGTCCGCAGCATCCCTCTACGCATGGCGTGCTGCGGGTTCTGCTGGAGATCGATGGCGAGACCGTGGTTCGGATCATGCCGGATATCGGATTCCTCCACACCGGAATTGAAAAGACGTGTGAGGCGAAGTTTTATCAACAGGTGGTGCCGCTGACCGACCGCATCGACTATCTCTGCCCCATGACCAACAATCTTTGCTACGTGTTGGCTGTGGAGAAACTCTTGGGGCTGGAGATTCCTCCCAAGGCGCAGTGGATGCGGGTTTTGATGAATGAGTTGACGCGCATCAATTCGCATCTGGTGTGGCTGGGAACGCACGCACTGGATATCGGCGCCATGACGGTGTTTCTATATTGCTTCCGCGAGCGGGAAGAAATTTTGAAGCTGTTCGAGGCGATCAGCGGCCAGCGCATGATGACCTCTTACTTTCGCATTGGAGGTCTGGCGCTGGAACCGCCGCTAGGATTTTTCGAGCGCGTGCAGGAGTTTGCCGGGCGTTTTCCCGAGAAGGTGGACGAGTACGAGAACCTTTTGACGGGAAATCCGATCTGGATGATGCGAACCAAGGGCGTGGCTCGGATGACTGCCGAAGATGCCATCGCTCTTGGCGCGAGCGGACCGACCCTGCGCGGAAGTGGCGTGGATATTGATCTACGCCGCGATATGCCTTACTCGGGCTATGAGAACTTCAAGTTCAAGGTTCCGGTGGGGCAGGAAGGCGACGTTTTTGCCCGTTACATGTGCCGCGTGCTGGAACTGCGGGAATCGATCAAAATTGTGCAACAGGCGCTCGATGGGATGCCGGAGGGGGCCATCAAAGCTGACGCTCCCGGCGTTGTGTTGCCGGACCGCGAGAAGATGAAGACGCAGATGGAAGCCCTCATCTATCACTTTAAGATTATTACGGAAGGTTTCGCAGTGCCTGCGGGCGAGGTTTATCAGGCAGTGGAGTCGCCCCGCGGCGAGATGGGCTACTACATCGTGAGCGATGGAACGGCTAAACCCTATCGCGTACACATGCGCGCCGCCTGTTTGGCGAACTTGCAGACCTTGCCGAAGATGTGCGAAGGGGGATTGATTGCCGATGTGGTTGCGGCCATTGGATCGATCGACATTGTGTTAGGGGAAATTGACCGGTGAGATTTTCTGACGAATTCGAAGCGCGGTTTGCCGAGATGGTTCCGCATTATCCAACCAAGCGGTCGGCGCTCGTACCAACCCTTCTTTATGCGCAGGATGAAATTGGATTTCTTTCCGATGAAGTGATCACGGAGCTGGCTGGGCGGCTTGATTTGAGGGAACTCGAAGTGCGGAACGTGATCAGCTATTACTCGATGCTGACAACCCACCCCCGCGGCAAGTTTAACGTGCAGATCTGCACGAATATCAGTTGCCTGGTGCGTGGCGGGGAAGAGATTTTGCAGCACTGTGCGAAGAGACTGGGTGTCGGTCACAAGGGTACTACGGCGGACGGATTGTTTACCCTGGAAGAAGTGGAATGCATTGGGGCATGCAGTTGGGCTCCGGCGGCGCAGGTGAACTACGATTTTCACGAGAACCTGACGACCGAGAAGATCGATAGCATTCTGGACGCATATCGAAAAAGTTAGAACATTTAGCAATTGAGTGATTTGGCAGTTCTGTAATTTGAAGCGCTTGAGTTGCGGATTTTCAACTTACTCAATTTCCACATTTATAAAATTAGGCAATGGCAACGCTGGTTTCCCATCCCGATGAAGTAAAGGTCGTCAGCCGGCGGTTCGGGCAAGGTGCGACCAATATTGACCGTTACCTCGAGCTAGACGGCTACAAGGCGCTGCAGAAGGCGCTTGGCATGGAAGCGGATGCCATTATTAATGAGGTTAAGAACTCCGGGCTGCGCGGGCGCGGTGGCGCGGGATTCTCGACGGGGATGAAGTGGTCTTTCGTTCCCAAGCAGTCGACCAAGCCGAAGTATGTGCTTTGCAACGGCGATGAAAGCGAGCCCGGGACTTGTAAAGACCGGCTGATTTTCGAGCATGATCCGCATGCGGTAATTGAAGGAGTGATGATCGCTGCTTTGGCGGTGGGCGCGGCCAGCGGATATATCTACATTCGCGGCGAATATCGATATCTGTCGATCATCATGCAGAAGGCGATTCGCGATGCTTATGCCAGGGGCTTCATCGGCAAGAACATTTTTGGCAGCGGCCGCGACCTTGACATCTATTGGCATGGTGGCGCCGGGGCGTATGAAGTCGGTGAAGAATCGGCGCTGATGGAATCGCTCGAGGGGAAGCGCGGCATCCCACGGATTCGGCCCCCATTTCCTGCGGTGGTGGGACTGTGGGGCGGGCCTACCGTCATTAATAATGCGGAGACTTTGGCGAACATTCCGCACATTGTTCTGGGCGGCGCGGATTGGTACGCAAAGCTGGGCACGCCGAAGAATGGTGGCACCCGGCTGTTCTGTCTGAGCGGAAATATTGCGAAGCCAGGCGTGTACGAACTGTCCATGGGTTACAACCTCAAAAAGATGATTTATGAAGTTGGCGGCGGGATTCCAGGCGGGCGCGGTTTGAAGGCGGTGGTGCCGGGAGGGTCGTCTTGTCCGGCGTTGACGGCTGACGAGATCGACGTCGCGATGGATTTTGATTCGGTGGCGAAGGCAGGTTCGATGCTGGGATCGGGCGGCGTGGTGGTGGTCGACGACCAGCAATGCATAGTGAAATTCGCGCTGCGGACGATGAAGTTTTACAAGCATGAAAGTTGCGGATGGTGCATCCCCTGCCGCGAGGGCACGGATTGGCTGGAGAAGACACTGACTCGATTCCATCGCGGCGGCGGCGTGCGAAAAGATATCGATAACATGCAGTATCTCTCGGAGAATATGCTGGGCCGGACGTTTTGTCCGCTGGGCGATGCGGCGGCGATGCCGATTATCGCGTTCGTGAAAAAGTTCCGCAAAGAGTTTGAGGATCACTTGGAAGGCAGGCCTTGCCCTTATGAAAAACAGGGCATGGTGGAACCGGTGATGGCGTGACACCGCCTTATCGCCGCCTGGGCAAGAGTGCCCGCGCTACATAAATTACGGAATGCCGGCGAGACGCCGGCGCCACAAATATGGCTGACGTAACACTTACGGTTGACGGCAAGAAGGTGACGGCTCCCTCGGGGACGCTGCTGATCGAGGCTTGCAAACGTGTGGGCATTGAAGTGCCTTCGTTTTGCTATTACCCCAATCTTTCGCTGCAGGGCGCTTGCCGCATGTGTCTCGTGAAGATCGAGAAGATGCCCAAGCTGCAGACCGCGTGCACCACGGTGATCAGCGAGGGGATGATCGTGACCTCAGACAGCGAAGAGATTAAGCAGGCGCGCAAGTCGATGGTCGAACTTCTGTTGGGAAATCATCCGCTGGATTGCCCGGTATGCGATGCCGGCGGCGAGTGCGAACTCCAGGACATGACATTCTCCTATGGGGCGGCCGAATCGAAGTTCATGGAGACCAAGAATCATAAAGATGAGCAGCAGTGGTCGCCAGTTGTGTTCTTCGATCGTCCGCGATGCATCCTTTGTTACCGCTGCGTGCGCATCTGCGGTGAGGGCATGGACGTTTGGGCGCTGGGAGTACAGAACCGCGGCGTCAGTTCGATTATCGCGCCGAATAAGGAAGACCATCTGGAATGCGAAGAGTGCGGCATGTGCATCGACATTTGCCCTGTGGGGGCGCTTACTTCCGGGGCGTATCGCTATAAGACGCGTCCATGGGAGATGAAGCACGTCGGCACCATCTGCACGCATTGCGGGGATGGGTGCAAGACGACTTTGGGTGTGCGCCGCGCGGATACGGGCATGGAGATTGTTCGTGGCGACAATCGCGATAAGAGCGGAACCAACGGCGACTTCCTCTGCATCAAGGGACGATACGCGTTTGATTTTGCGAATCATGAACAGCGGCTCACGCGTCCGTTGATTCGCAAGAATGGAAAACTGGAACCGTCCACGTGGGAAGAAGCGTTTGCTTTGATCGGCAAGACATTTGCGGGAATTCGTGACGTAGAAGGCGGCAAAGCCATTGGAGTTGTGGGGTCCACGCGCACTACGAATGAAGAAGATTATCTTCTCTCCAAGTTCGCACGCGTAGTGCTGAAGACAAACAACGTCGATCACCACCGGACTGCTGACTTTCCTGCCCTGGCGACAGCGCTGCGCGGAAAGACAGATGCTACGGCTAGCATGGCGGAGGTCTCGACCGCGCCGGCCATTCTACTGATTGGGAATGATCCGACCGAACAGCATCCGCTGCTGGCGTGGCAGATTCGCAACAATGTGCGGCTGCACCGGGCAACGCTGTATGTGATCAATTCCAAGCCCATTAAGTTGCGGCGGCAGGCAACAAGCTTCACGCAGATCTCCCCCGGAAGCGAACCTCAAGTTGCTGAGTTTTTCAGCGGGAACGACGCCGCTGCGGATGGACTGGTCAGTTCATCCATAAATATAAATAAGGATGGGTGGATTGCGCTGCGCGAGAGGCTACGCGGCGAAACGAATTTGGTGATCGCGTTTGGTGGTGAGCTTCGGGGAGAGGATATAGCCAATCTCGTAAAGTTTGGCTCCCAAATCTCAGGCGCCAAGTTCGTGTGCCTCGCCGACTACGCAAATTCGCGCGGAGCGGCAGACATGGGGCTCTATCCCGAGTTGCTGCCTGGATATCACCCGATCGCCGGAAGCAGCGAGTTCCATCAAGAATGGGGAGGAATTCCGCAGACCGCGGGCCTCGATTTGACGGGCATGGTGGATGCGGGACAATCTGGCAAGTTGAAGGCGCTTTATGTGGTGGGATCGAATCCGGTAGGGAGGTTGAACATCGACCCATTCGCGTTTTCGAAGAGCTTCGTCGTGGTGCAGGACATGTTCCTGACCGAGACCGCAGTGATCGCCGATGTGGTGCTGCCCGCCGCGAATGCTTACGAGAAGTCGGGCACGTTCACCAATACTTCCGGCGACGTGCAGTTAGTGAAAAAAGCGGGCGAGGTTACTGGAACGAAGAGCGATTTCGAAATGATCGTGCGCATCGCCGACGCCATGGGCTTTGACGTCCGCAAGCTGGTACCGTTTGGCGGCGGAACGCATGCGGACATGGGACAGTCGCGCGGAGCGCAATCGGGCGAGGCCGACCGTCACGCGGTATGGCTTGAGGCTCACGGACTGGAGCCGAAGATGAGCCCGTTCGATCCGACTGCGATTCTGGATGAGATCCAGCGGCTGGTTCCTGGATATGACGTGTCCCGCATGAATCTGCTGGCGGGCAATAGCCAGCATACTTCATTGGCCAAATCTGGCGCCGGAGTTGCGCATCGGGCGGAATCGATAGAACCCGCGAACGATGACCTTTTCAGTTCCGGAACTTTGGGACGCTACTCACGCGCGTTGAAGTCGGTGGTGGAGAGCCACGAAGCGCAGCCTGCCGAAGTCGCGGCAGACTGATTCACGTATTGACGATGGCAGCATCTGGAGAGGAACCAAGGCCTTGTCGGTTGGCGTTTTCATACTCGTGTCGGCAATCAAGTCGCTGATCGTTCTGTTCGCGCTTCTTACCGCGGTGGCATACACGGTATGGTTGGAACGAAAGGTGGTGGGCCACATGCAGAATCGGTGGGGACCCACGCGGGTAGGGCCGTTTGGACTGCTGCAGCCTGCGGCCGACGGACTGAAGTTTTTGTTTAAAGAAGATCTGACTCCGCCGCACGTTTACAAGCCATTATTCCTGGCGGCGCCGATGATGGCGGTGATCTTCGCCCTAACTTCGATTTCTGTGATACCGTTCGGCAATTCGATCCCGCTTTTTGGCTACAACATTCCGCTGCAAATTACAGATGTAAACATTGGCCTGTTGCTGATTCTGGGCGTGACCTCGATGGGTGTCTACGGAGTGGCGCTCGCGGGATGGTCGTCGAATAACAAATATTCGCTGCTGGGGGGACTTCGCGCCAGTGCGCAGATGGTCAGTTATGAAATTGCGCTGGGACTTTCGCTGGTCGGAGTGCTGATCCAGTCCGGCAGTTTCAGCCTGCGGACGATTGTCGATGCGCAGGGCGGCCGGTTTCTCGGCTTCATACCCCGATGGAATATTTTTCACGGGCAGTTTGTCGCGTTCTTCATTTACTTGATGGCGGCCTATGCGGAAACCAATCGCATTCCCTTTGATCTACCCGAAGCCGAGACCGAATTGGTCGCTGGCTATCATACTGAATACAGTTCCATGAAGTTCGCCATGTTTTTTATGGCTGAGTACGCCAACATGATCACGGTGGCTTGTCTGGCAACGTTGTTATTTTTTGGCGGATGGCATGGGCCGCTGTTGGGGCCGCCGCTGGTGCAGGCGGTGCTGCCGGTATTTTGGTTTCTAGCTAAGGTTTTCTGTTTTCTCTTTCTGTATATCTGGGTGCGCGGGACGTTGCCGCGCTTCCGCTATGACCAACTGATGTCGTTTGGCTGGAAGTTTCTGTTGCCGCTGGCGATTGCGAACCTGGTGGCCACGGCGATTGCTGTGGCCTGGTAGAACTGTTTCGATGAGTTTCCACCTCATTTTGTTTCTGGCATTCGGGGCAGTTTGCGTTGGCGGGTCGGTCAACTTGCTGGCGCAGCGGCACCCGATCAACAGCGCGCTTTCGCTGATCGCAGTGATGGCGGCGCTAGCCGGCGAATACCTGCTACTGGGCGCGGAGTTCGTCGCTGCGGTGCAGGTCATCGTTTATGCGGGCGCGATCATGGTTTTGTTTGTGTTCGTTATCATGTTGCTGAACGCGGGCGAAGAGGAAGAGACCAAAGGAAGCCGGGTCGCTCTTCTATTAGGAGTGCCCGGCGTGCTGACCGCCAGCGTGCTCATGGCGTGGGTGGTACTGCGGCACTCAGGGACCGAAGCTGTGGCCATCGGCGCATTGCCCGGGCATCCGACCGATATTGCGCAACTTCTCTTTCACGATTTTCTGTTGCCGTTTGAAGTCACTTCCGTGTTGATCTTGATCGCCATCATGGGCGCCGTAGTGCTGGCCAGCAAGCCGGAGTCTGCGGCGAGGAAGGTGGACTGATGGTACCGCTATCTTATTACTTGCTGCTCAGCGGATTTTTGTTTGGCTGTGGCGTGGCCGGATTCCTGATCAAACGAAACATCATCACCATCTTCATGTCGATTGAGCTGATGCTGAATGGAGTCAACCTTTCGTTCGTTGCGTTTGCGGCGCACTGGCACTCGCTGGCAGGCCAGGTTTTTGTTTTCTTCGTCATGGTCGTGGCGGCTGCGGAAAGCGCTGTGGGACTGGCAATCATTATTGCGGTGTATCGTACACGCGAGACTTTGAACGTGGATCAGGTGAACCTGCTCAAGCTATGAACCCGATGCTCAATCTCTGGCTGATCCCGATCCTGCCGCTGGCGGGGGCGGCGATTAACGGCTTTTTCGGGAAGAGGTCTTCGCGGCGCGCCGTGACCACCATCGCATTGCTTTTGAGCGGGGCTGCGTTTGCGATGGCTTTGTGGGTCACGATGCGCTTTTCGTCGTTATCAGTTCCCTACCACGAGAATCTGGCGCACTGGATTCGCTCAGGAAGTTTCACCGTTGACTTTGCCTTCTATCTTGATCAACTCTCGCTCGTAATGCTGCTGGTAGTGAGTGGGGTTGGATTTCTGATTCACATTTACTCCGTCGGCTACATGTGGGACGATCCCGGCTACTACCGGTTTTTCAGCTATCTCAATCTGTTCATGTTTTTCATGCTGACGCTGGTGCTGGCTGACAACTACCTGGTGATGTTCATTGGCTGGGAAGGCGTGGGTCTGGCGTCGTATCTGCTGATCGGGTTCTGGTTCACCAAGGATTCGGCGGCGGCGGCGGGCAAAAAGGCGTTCATTGTAAATCGCATTGGCGACTTTGGATTTCTGATCGCACTGTTTCTGTTGATCAAGCATTTTGGCTCATTGAATTTTGATCAGGTGTTCCAGAGGGTTATGCCTCTGGGTGCGGAAAAGGCGGGCGCTGGGCTGCTTACTGCCATCGGGATTCTGCTGATGGTGGGAGCGTGCGGCAAGTCGGCGCAGATTCCGCTTTATATCTGGCTTCCGGACGCGATGGAGGGTCCGACGCCAGTTTCGGCTTTGATCCACGCTGCGACCATGGTGACGGCGGGCGTCTACATGGTTTCGCGGTCGCACGTGATTTTTGAGCGGGCGCCGATGGCACTGACAGTAGTCGCGATCATCGGAACGCTGACTGCTTTTTTCGCCGCGACGATCGGTGTGGTGCAGACTGACATAAAGAAAGTTCTCGCTTACTCGACCGTTTCTCAGCTCGGATACATGTTCATGGCTTGCGGCGTGGGCGCGTTCTCTGCCGGAATTTTCCACTTGATGACACACGCATTCTTTAAGGGTCTGCTATTTCTCGCCGCTGGGTCAGTGATTCATGCGGTAGGCGGCGAGCAGGATATGCGCAAGATGGGCGGGCTACGGACGAAGATTCCATGGACGTTCTGGACGATGACTGCGGGCACATTGGCCATTGCTGGCATTCCGGGGCTGGCTGGATTTTTCAGCAAAGATGAGATCCTGTGGCGCGCCTACCAGGCGAGTTGGGTTTACTGGCTGGTGGGATTGACTACGGCATTCGTTACTTCGTTCTACATGTTCCGGCTTTGGTTCATGACCTTCTTTGGCGAATATCGTGGCGAGGCGCAAGATCATTCTGCTCACGATGCGCATGGAGGCCACGGCCACGGCGGCATTCACGAGAGTCCGAGAGTGATGGTGATCCCGCTGGTGATTCTGGCGGTGCTCTCGGTGGTGGGTGGCTATGTTGGCGTGCCCGGGTCGTTGGGCGGCAATAATCGATTTGATAGGTTTCTCGGTCCGGTTTTTCATGGCAGCGCCCCGGCGGATACGCAGCAGGCTCCGATGGGTGAGAGGGGGGCGACGGAGCAGGAGAACGAGGGGCCTGAGCCGAAGAGTGGAGTTTCGACTGAGCTGATTTTTACTGCGATCTCGGTGGCGGCGGCGCTGCTCGGCTTAGGACTCGCGTGGCACCTTTATTATCGAAATCCGCACTTGCCGGAAAAGATTGCAGCTTCGATGTCGGGAACATATCAGACGCTGCTACACAAGTACTACGTAGACGAATTGTATGGCGCTCTTTTTGTCAGGCCGCTGATCAACGGCTCTACTCGAATTCTTTGGCAAGGGGTGGATCGAAAGATCATCGATGCGGCAGTGAACGATGCGGGAGACGGGGCGAGGAATGTCTCGGATGAAGTGCGCCACATGCAGTCCGGCAACATTCGTTCGTATGCGGGATGGGTTGCAGCTGGGTCGGCTGTGGTCATTGCCTTCATGATCTGGATGTGGACGGGAGCACGATGAGCACGGCCAATCTCAGCTCCATCATTCTGACGTTAGTGACGTTCCTTCCTCTGGCGGGAGGATTTCTTCTGATGGTTTTTCCCCGGCGCGACCGGGACATTCGGATTTTTGCGCTGGTCATTTCGCTTCTGACATTCGTGCTCTCTCTGCATCTGCCAGTCTATTTTCATCGTGGGCAAAGCGATTTTCAGTATGAGATCGACCGGCCCTGGGTCTCGACTCCCAATATCCACTACCACATGGGCGTGGACGGCATCTCTTTGTGGCTGGTGGCGCTGACCACCTTTCTGACGCCGCTGTGCGTGCTGATTTCCTGGAAGTCGATTCACGAGCGGGTTAAAGAATTCTTCATCCTGCTGCTAATTCTGGAAACAGCGCTGATCGGTGTCTTCACTTCACTCGATCTGTTTCTGTTTTACTTCTTCTGGGAAGCAACGCTGATTCCGATGGCGCTGCTGATCGGCATTTTTGGTCACGAGCGCAAAGTTTATGCTGCCGTGAAATTTTTCATGTACACCATGATCGGGTCGGTGTTCATGCTGGCCGCGATTCTGTGGCTATATGCGCATACCGGCAGCTTTGATTTTGTCGTGATTCGTGACCAGATCGCCAGCGGCGCTGTGTCCGGGTTCCCGGCGGCCGCGCAGTGGCTATTCCTCGGATTCTTTCTGGCTTTCGCCGTGAAGGTTCCTCTGTTCCCTTTCCACACCTGGCTGCCCGATGCTCACGTTGAGGCGCCCACGGCGGGATCAGTGTTGCTCGCCGGGGTCCTGCTCAAGATGGGAACCTACGGATTATTGCGCTTCAACCTCGGACTGTTCCCGGAGCAATCGCGGCACAACGCTCCCTGGGTCATGACGCTCGCGTTAATTGGAATCATCTACGGAGCGCTGGTAGCGATGGTGCAGCCCAACATGAAGAAGCTGATAGCGTACTCATCGGTCAGCCATCTTGGATTCGTGGTGCTGGGAATTTTCAGCTTTACGCAGGCGGGGCTAAATGGCGCAATGTTCGTAATGCTGGCTCACGGAATTTCTACGGGCGGACTCTTCATGCTGGCAGGGATTCTGCACGAACGTCGTCATACCTACGAGATCAGCGAGTTTGGCGGACTGGCGTCGCCCATGCCGGTGTATGCCACGACCTACCTGGCGGTCGTGCTGGCGTCGGCTGGGCTGCCATTGCTGAATGGATTCATCGGTGAATTTCTGGTGTTGAGCGGCGCGTTCCAGGCCAGGCCGGTTTTCGGCATACTCGCGGCCACCGGCGTGATTTGGAGCGCGGTATATCTGCTGTGGATGTACCAGCGAGTGTTTTACGGTAAGGTCACGCAGGCAGTGAACAACTCGTTGAGCGACCTTTCGGGATTCGAAAAGTGGGCGGTGTGGCCGTGTGCCGCGGCGGCGCTGGCGATGGGAGTCGCTCCCATCCTCTGGCTGGCAGCGATTGATCCGGCGGTGCAGGCGGCGCTCATGCCATTCCTACGAGTGGCTGGCCGTGTGGGGGGACAATGACCGCCGTCGCATTGGGCGCCGAGGCGATGATTACCGCTTTCATCCCTGCCTACTCGCAAGTGCTACCGCAGAGTGCCGATTACGTTCGGATCCTGCCGGAAATCGTGCTCTCGATTTGCGGCATCATCGTAATGCTGATGGAACCGCTCCTCGACGAGCGGACCGGGCAAAGAGTTCTTGGGCGGATTGCATTCGTGGGCAGCCTTGCGGGAATTGCAGCGACGTGGTTCATGGCACAGTCTCCGGGGACCGCCTTCTGGAACATGGTGCAGGTAGATGGGTTCAGCGTTTTTTTTCATGTACTGGTGATTGCAATCGCAGCCGTCGTCATTCTCAGCTCTTACGAATACATGAGCGTGCAGCGGATTCGTGCCGGAGAATACTATGCTCTGATTCTTTTCGGCGTCGTTGGCATGGCCTTGATGTCGTCGGCTGTGGAACTTGTTCTGATTTTCATCGCGCTGGAGATTTCTTCGATCTCGTCTTACGTGCTTACGGGATTTCGGCGGCATGAGGCGGCCAGCGCGGAAGCCTCGCTGAAGTATTTTTTGCTGGGATCATTCGCCACGGCATTTTTTCTGTACGGAGTGGCGTTGATGTTCGGGGCTACAGGATCAACGAACATCGACGAGATCAGCAGGACCTTGCAGAGCGGTCCAATTCCATTGCTGGCATTCGTTGCAGTAGCAATGATGTTTGTGGGTTTGGGATTCAAGGTGGCGGCTGCGCCCTTCCACGTGTGGACCCCCGACGTGTATGAAGGAGCTCCTGCACCGATTGTGGGTTTGATGTCGACTGCGCCGAAGGCCGCCGCGTTCGCCGTGTTGTTACGCGTTGTCTTCGTGATCAACGTACCCGGAAACTTTTGGCTGGTATGGGTTTCGGCAGCGCTTTCCATGACCCTAGGCAACGTGGGTGCATTGGTTCAGAACAACGTGAAGCGACTGCTGGCGTATTCCTCGATTGCGCATGCGGGATACTTGCTGGTAGCTTTCGCAGCCACCCCAGCTATGGGGACCTCAGCGGCCATGTTCTACGCGGCAAGTTATGCTGCGATGAACCTGGGCGCGTTTGCAGTCGTCAGCCACTTCGCAAACGCAGGCGAACGCTATGTGACGCTGGATGACTATGAAGGCCTGGGGCGCAGCTCCCCGCTCCTGGCGGCAACGCTCACCATCTTCCTTCTATCGCTGATTGGCATTCCAATGACTGGCGGTTTTTTCGCCAAATTTTACGTTTTCAGTGCGGCCGTGAAGGCCAACTTGATTTGGCTGACGGTTATCGGCGTCCTCAACAGCGGCATCGGCGCGTACTATTACCTGCGAATTATCGTTGTGATGTACATGCGCGAAGCGCGTAAGGCAGTTCCTTTGACTCGTATTCCGTTATCGCTCGGCCTGGCTCTTGCGGCCTGCACCGCCACGACGATCTATCTCGGAATATTTCCCGGCCGAGTACTGCAGTATGCTCAGGATTCCGCCGAGCAACTCGTCCGACAGTCTTCGCCCGAACCAGCGACGCCTTCGTCCCCGCCAGTTTCCGTGGCGCGGGAACCTCTCTAACGGAACTTGATGTAACCCACTGGAGTCAAGTTGACTAAGTATTTGTCAACATTCTCAATACTTGGGTTTGACAAGCGCTCCGGCCTGCGGCATGATGGGTCCACCGATTTTGTTGTTCTCGTCTGGCGGGAGTAGACGTATCTGATTGGAGGGAAAGCATGTCCGAGTTTACGCGGAGATTATGGTCGGAGGATGCGGGGCAGGATATTGCCGAATACGCAGTGATGCTGGCGGTCATTCTGGTTTTGGTTGTGGGAACGATTCGGCTGATCGGCTCAAACGCCAATACCGCTTTTTCCAATGTGGCCAGTTCGATACAATAGGGCGGCTCGTATATCCGCGAGGCTGTTTAAAAGGATTTATTCTTGATGACGCGATTTACCTCGTTTAGCGGGCAGTTTCGCTACTACTGGTTTACCGGAGTAGCGGCTGCGGCGGTGCTTGCGGGGAAATCGAGTCAACCATAATCGACTAGATTCAACCAAGTTCAGCCAAAGGCCGCGATTACAAATCGCGGCCTTAGCTTTTTTGCAGAAGCCTACAGGAGGGTAGAGCAATGATCGTCAATATGTCGGAGAAAGCCACTGAGCAGGAGATTGCACATGTCATCGAGCGCATTCGCGAGGCGGGCTACCAGCCTCATGTCACGCGGGGAGTGGAGCGAACCATCGTGGCCGCAGTGGGAAATGGACGCCGTCACGAAATCGAAGCTTTGCTGGCGGCGGCAGGAGTCGAGAATGTGGTCGCCATTGCACAGCCTTTCAAGCTGGTCAGCCGGCAAGTCAAGCCGGAACGATCGCTGGTGACCGTGGGTGGAGTCTGCATTGGTGGGCCGGGTGTTGTGATTATCGCCGGGCCATGCTCAGTTGAATCGCGCGAGCAGTTGCTGGATACGGCGCATGCGGTAAAGCGCGCCGGCGCGACCATGCTTCGCGGTGGTGCTTACAAGCCGCGAACCTCGCCGTATGACTTTCAGGGACTAGGGCTGGAAGCGTTGAAGATTCTGCGCGAAGCCCGGGAGCAGTCAGGGCTTCCGGTTGTCACCGAAGTGATGGGCACGGAGGATCTGGACACGATCTGCGAGTATGTGGACATGCTGCAGGTGGGCGCACGCAACATGCAGAACTTCGTTCTGCTGCGGCGTTTGGCTACCATCAACAAGCCAGTGCTGTTGAAGCGCGGACCGTCGGCAACCGTGAAGGAATGGCTGCTGGCGGCGGAATATTTGCTTTCGGGAGGAAACAGTGAAGTTGTGCTTTGCGAACGCGGCATCAAGACTTTCGAGACGGAGATGAGGAACACGTTTGATCTCGCAGCCGTGGCCTTGGCGCGTGATCTTTCTCATCTGCCAGTCATCGCAGACCCTTCGCACGGAACCGGAAAGCAAAGTTTGATCGCCGCGGTTTCCCGGGCAGCCGTCGCGGTGGGAGCCGACGGATTAATGATTGAAGTGCATCCGTGCCCTGAGCGGGCACTGTCGGACGGCGCCCAGTCGCTGGATTTTGCCGGATTTGAAAATGTGATGAAGGCCATCGCCCAGCCGCTTCGACGAGCCGCGGTGGTTGCGGATATGGCCCGGGTCTAACTCCGCCGCGGGTTAGTGCGCGGGATTAGCGACGGGGGACTTGATCTGCATGGCGGGATCACCCAGTAGATTATAGGTTTTGCGCACGGCAGGACTGCTGATGCCGGACTTCGCTTTGAGAATGGCATCTCCCAGAGCGAGTTGCGATGGGCCCACTGCGGCTTCGACCACCAGTTTGTCGAGAATCGTCTGCGGCGCAGCCTGGTTCAGCCCGCTCGAGGCCAGGACGGCCACGGCGCCGCCACCAGGCGCGAGCATGAGAGAGACCGCCAGCGGTTCCTCGTAAACATCCTGGAAGAATCCGTTCAAGCAATCCATGATGAGAAAGACGGGCAAAGAAGTGCCGTTGGCCAAGGCGCTCACCTCGCTAGCGTTGAAAAGATTGTCGCCCGACCATTCGTCTTCCGAGCCGTGTCCGGAATAATTCACCACTAACTGCCCGGCGTTGATGGCGGTGAGAATTGCCTGTTGAGCATCTGGGATGGACATCGCATTGAGGAATACGTCGGTCACCTGGATCGAAGAAGGCAGCTGCGCCTGCACCACCTGACTATCTTTCGCAAAGTTCTCCGTGTCGTTCATGTCAGCGACCATGAGGGCTTGTGAGGTCCACGGGCCGTTGGTGGATTGTCCTTCATAAGTGGCGACCTTGCCTGCGACCAGTTTCGCCTCGGCTGCGGTACTCACAGGCAGGCGGCCGGTGGCGATGGTTGCGATGCTGCTGTCGTTGAAATCGGAGAACCAGTCGTCCGAGGCGGTCATCAAGCCGGTCGTGGCGACGATCTTTGTGGGAACGAAGTCGAGATGGCCAAAGCCGAGGTAGTTGCGCGGATCGAGCGAGGCACGGCCGTTGAGCAACAAGTAATGCGGCGCAGTGTGCCAAGTCTTGACCGCGGTTTGCAGGAACGTGCGGATAGCGGCAGGACTGTGCTGACCGAAATTAAATTCGTCATACAAATCGTCGATCAATACAAGCGTGGATGACTTCGCTTCCGCTGCGTGCGCTCGAATCACCGGGCCGAGAGCGCCGGCAAACGCCTCGGGCGAAACGATTACGATGTCGCTGCCGGATTGTGCGCTATGCCAGTGCGAGGGATGGTTCTGCCGAGTTCCGACTACGGATGCGATACGCGAATCGGCCAGCGCGATCAGCGTTTCCCGTGCCGGAGCCGATGGATTGGTTGTGGACCAGGGCACCTGTACTTCAACCTGGTAGTCGATGGCTTTCGAGGTTGTATCCTTTGTCACTTGAGCTGTGAGTTCTACCGGTTGATCGGGATTCGTAATATCGACGATGGTCACCGGTGCTTGCGAGAAGCCACTGAGTTTTAGCTCATCGCCGGGGCGACCGGTGAAAATCAATTCGTCGGCATCCGCCACGTAGGTGTGCGGATAGGTGAGACGGATCGACTGCACCAGGCTGTAATCGTATGCCCCATCCTGCGAAGTGAACGTGATGGTATTGGCGCCCTCCCGCAAAAGAGCGGGCGGGAGACTCACGTGGAATCTGCCTTTGACTTGACCGGTGTAGGTGAGATCTCCCAGCGTGGTTTTGTTCAAGGTGATGTTCACGGAGTGTGGTTCGGCGAGGATAACGCCCTGCAGTATCACATCCAATTGCCCAGGCTCGTTGGAAATTGTGTCGAGATGGGAGACCTGAATGGTCTCATCGACGGGAGTGGAAGAAATGATAGGTCCAAAGAAATTGTTGCCATTCGCGGTGGTCA
>DATNLE010000006.1:0-35015 GCA_035603035.1 Candidatus Acidiferrales bacterium
GAAGTGATCATGTAGAAGGTGACAATGCTGCCGATGATGTTGCCCCGCTGGGATTGGAAGGGCGGCCCTTCAGCGCCGCGTAAGCCGCTAAAACTTTTCGGGCTTCAGCCCTGTGGTCGCCTTACGTATAGTAGCGAACCAACCATTCAGCCACGCAGCACGCCTTATCGTTACCTTGCGCTTCCACGGTCACGTCAAAGATTGCTTCCATCGCGTCAGGTAACTCTTTCAGTGATCGAAGAGTAAATTGCGCTCGAATCTTGGAGCCGGCGCGAACCGGAGAAGGAAAGCGAACGCGATTGAAGCCGTAATTGACACCCATACGAAGACCGCTTCGGATCTCAATTGCCTCCTTCATGAAGCGGCTCAAAAGCGACAGAGTTAAGAACCCGTGCGCAATCGTACTCCGATAAGGCGATTCACGCTGTGCACGTTCCGGGTCCACGTGGATCCACTGCCGATCCTCACTCACTTCAGCAAAACGCCGAATGTGATCCTGGGTGACGGCGAACCATTCCGTCATGGCGATTTCGCGACCCACCAAATCCTTTAAGGACTCGGGTGTTTCGACTACGAGTGGCATGGATGTCTCCTCTAGATTCCGCGAGAACTTCCGCCTAAGACGATTACACGCGTGAGATCAACGTCCTGCCGGGAGCCCGCCCCATTTCCGAAGCTCCATCTTCGCAATCGATTCGGTGTGTACTTCATCCGGACCATCCGCCAAACGTAGAGTGCGCACATTCGCCCACGCTCCAGCGAGAAACGTGTCCTGCGAAACTCCCGCACCTCCATGCGCCTGAATCGCCCGGTCCAAGACGCGCAGAACGACATTCGGCGCCACCACTTTAATCATCGCAATCTCCGCGCGCGCTTCCTTGTTTCCGGCGGTGTCCATCATGTACGCCGCATTCAGAGTCAGAAAGCGTGCCTGTTCGATCTCCATCCTGGATCGAGCAATCTCGGCCCGTATAGTTCCCTGCTCGGCCAGCGGCTTGCCAAAGGCCACGCGTGCCTGCACCCGCTTGCACATGGTTTCAAGCGCGCGTTCAGCCACACCAATGCAGCGCATGCAGTGATGAATGCGCCCCGGCCCCAACCGCCCCTGCGCAATCTCAAAGCCCCGTCCTTCGCCGAGCAGCATGCTCGAGACAGGCACGCGCACGTTTTCAAAAGTGATTTCGCCGTGTCCGTGCGGCGCATGGTCATATCCAAAAACCGTCAGCATGCGTTCAATCTTGAGGCCTGCAGCGTCCATCGGCACTAACACCATCGACTGTTGTTGATGGCGCGGGGACGCGCCATCCGGCTTTCCTGGGTCGGTGCGGCCCATAAAGATCGCAACCTTGCAACGCGGATCGCCCGCTCCCGAGGACCACCACTTGCGCCCATTGATCAAGTACTCGTCGCCCTGCCGAACAATGCTCGCCTCAATATTGGTTGCATCCGATGAGGCCACCGCCGGCTCCGTCATCGCGAAGCACGACCGAATCTCGCCCGCAAGTAGCGGTTTCAACCATTGTTCTTTCTGCTCCACTGTGCCGTAACGCGCAAGCACTTCCATATTGCCCGTGTCCGGCGCCGAGCAATTAAATACCTCAGGAGCGATGAAACTGCGCCCCATAATCTCGGCCAGCGGCGCATACTCGAGATTCGTTAACCCCTCGCCATGCGCATCATCCGGCAGAAATAAATTCCACAGCCCCGCAGCCCGGGCTTTCGGCTTGAGCTCTTCAATGACGGTAGGCGGCGACCAGCGGTTGTGCTCAATCTCGTCGTAATAGCGCCGCTCATTCGGATAAATGTACTCATCCATGAACGTCTGCAGACGCCGTTGCAGGTGCTTTACTTTGTCGCTGAGCGCAAAATCCATTTCTGCCGCCTATCTTGCTTGCCGCTATCTTCCAGTAAAAGCCGGGGGACGCTTCTGAACGAAATGCGCGACGCCCTCTTTGAAATCCTCAGTCTTGAAACTTGCCATCATTTCATTCACGGAGACATCAAAAGCTTCCGAGAGTGGCTGGAACATCGCCTCGTACACCTGGCGCTTGATGATGCGCAACGAGCGCGGGCTCACCGTAGAAGCCAGTTCACGGGCATATTCATGCACTTTCTCAAGAAAACTTTCCTGGGGGAGGATTCGGTTCACCAACCCCATGCCCAATGCCTCTGCGGCATCGATGGTCCGCGCAGAAAACAACAGATCGAGAGCGTTTGCAATTCCAACAATGCGCGGCAACATCCAGGCCATGCCATACTCGGCAACCAGCCCTCGTCGCGCGAATGTAGTGCTGAAGCGGGCTGCCTCCGATGCCAGCCGCAAATCGCAATAGAGAGTGATCACCAGGCCCAAGCCAACAACCGGACCATTGATGGCCGCAATCACCGGCTTGCCGATCGCCGGGAAATAAGAGTATCTCTTCTGAAAATCAAGCGGTACGCCGTCGCGCGCAGACTCGCGCCTCTGTTCCTCGCGGTTCTGATCAACGAAGCCGTGCTCCGCCACCGCACTCAGCAGCGACATGTCAGCTCCAGCGCAAAAGCCCCGTCCAGCGCCCGTCAAAACGATCACCCGGACGTCGTGGTCGCGCTCGGCATTCTCCATAGCCGAACTTACTTCCTTCTCCATAACCGCAGTCCAGGCGTTCAGTTTGTCGGGCCGGTTCAAAGTAATCGTGGCCACTCGATTCGCTACGCTATAGAGGATTTCCTGGCTTGTCATGACGCGCGATTATATAAAATTCATTCGCGTTAGTCACTCTCATGTTAGAGCGACTATCGCCGGAAAAGCTGCTCCAACCCATAAAAAAGAGGAGCACAGTTTTCCGCAATTAAGGTTCTTTGTGGAAGTGGCCGATGCACTGAGAGTCATGGGCTATGGAACCAGACCCAAAACCTGCGCGAGGATCGCTGCCCTCCAAAAGGTAATGGACGCGAACTGCCTAAGAAATATCCGCCATACCAGACTTGCGATCGTCGTTTCCAGAAATGAGTGCAGGAGGGCCAGTTGGAACGCATCTTGCATCCCTTGGCGGAAGAGTTGCAGGCCCGAGGGAAACTGCTGGAGGAGGCTTCCATCGACGCCTCCTTCACGGGGGCAAAAAAGGGGGCCTCGCGGTCGGGCCCACCGAACGTGGCAAGGAAACGAAAATCATCGCTCTCGCCGATGATCACAGTCTTCCTCTCGCCGTTAGTATCGAAAGCGCTTCGCCGCACGAAAGCCAGCTCGTCGAGGGCGTCCTCGGGCACAGCTTCCTCGACGCCCTCCCAGCGCGACTAATTGGCGACAAAGCCTATGACAGCGATCGATTGGATCGTACTCTAGCCGAGCGCTACGGCATTGCGATGATCGCTCCGCTTCGCGGAGTGCACCGGACACCGACGCAAGACGGCGGTCCTCTGCGACGCTACCGCCGACGTTGGCGAGTAGAACGACTTTTCGCATGGCTCCATCATTTTCGTCGGCTTGTGATCCGCTGGGAACGCCATGTCGAGAACTTCTTCGGCATGGTGCGTCTAGGTGGCATACAAATCTTGCTCAAGCAATTATGAGGCGGCCTACTCGTAGCGTAACGCCACAATGGGATCGACCTTGGCCGCACGGCGCGCCGGGATATAACACGCTGCCAGCGCGACCAGAGTCAGCAGCACGGCCACTCCGGCAAAGGTGAGTGGATCGGTAGCGCCGACTCCGTAAAGCAGACTTGCCATCAGCCGGGTGAGGTCCAGCGCAGCGGCCAGTCCAATGGCCACTCCGAGGCCGGCAAGTTTCCCTCCACGGCTCAAAATCAGAAACAAAATATCTCGCTTCTGCGCTCCCAGCGCCATCCGTAGCCCAATCTCGTTCGTGCGTTGGCCGGCAATATAAGAAATGACTCCATAAATTCCCACGGCCGCCAGCAAGAGTGCCAGCACCGCAAACACCACCAGCAGGATCATCGAGAACCGCCGCGAGGCCATGGAATCGGAAATCAGCGACTCCATAGTCTGTGCCCCGAAGATGACCTGTTGGTTGCTCATCTGTGCGTTCATGTGTCGGATGGAATCGAGCAGCCTTGCTGAGTTCCCTTCCGATCGCACCACCACCGCCGAACTCGTCGGAGACATTGCCACAAAATCGTCCGGCATCTGCATGCACGGGATATAGAGTCCGGATCGCAGCGATTGCTGATCATCCGTGTCCAGGCCCCACTGCTTGACGTGCCCCACCATCCCCACGATCTCCGCTGGGCGGTTGAATCGGTCAAGGTTGATGCGCTTGCCCACGGGATCCTGGCCCGGAAAATATTTTCGAGCGAACACTTCATCGACTACCACTACCAACGGTGTGTGCTCGTTGTCCTGCGAAGTAAAGAAGCGGCCGCGCAGCAGCGGAATGCCCATGGCCTTCAGGTAGCCGGGTTCGACGATGTAGTTGATGGCCCAGTTCATGTCGTTCTTGTTTGTGGGCTTGGGCTGCCCTTCGAGCCAGAAAAGTTGTTCGTCGTCGCCGCTAAACGGAACTGCGCCCCAGGTCTGGGAGACCGCCTCGATGCCAGGGACAGCGGCGAGCTTGTCGTCGAATTCACGGAAGGCGGCGCGGATCGCGTCTGGTTTGGCGTGCACCAGGGAGGGCGGAAGCGAAAGTCCAAAGGTAAGCACGTTATGCGCATTGAAACCCGGATCGACACTCCACAGCTTCAGCAGGCTTCGAATCGTCAATCCCGCGCCAATCAGCAGCACCAGAGCCAGCGCCATCTCGGAGACCACGAACACACTCTGTATGCGATGGCGGGTTCCGCTTGCTCCCCGGCCGCCTTGCTTGAGCGTTTCGTGCAGATCCGGCTGGGATTTTTTGAGGGCAGGTGTAAGTCCGAAAAGAACTCCGGCCAGCAACGAGAGGCCAGCAGTGAAGATCAGCACGCGAAAGTCGAGTCCTACCTGCTCGGCGCGAGGCAGCGCGGCCGGCAGCATTCTCATCGCTGCGCCTGTTCCCCAGGCCGCGAGCAGCAAACCCATTCCTCCGCCTGCAAGAGCGAGAAGAATGCTCTCTGTAAGCAACTGGCGGATGACGCGTCCCTGGCTTGCGCCCAGTGCCGCGCGAACTGCAAATTCGCGAGTCCGCTTGCTGGCGCGAGCCAACAACAGATTAGCGACGTTTACGCACGCAATCATGAGCACAAAGCCAACCGCGGCCAGAAGCACGAGCAGCAGCGGCCGGATACCTCCAGTCATCTGTTCCTTGAGCGGCCTCAACTTCGCGCTGATGCCTTTATCTGCGTCCGGAAAGGCTTCGGCGAGACTGCGCGTCACTCCGTCCATGTCGGCGCGTGCTTGTTCGATGGTCATGCCGGGCTTGAGCCGGCCGATACCATGGAATCCCAGCCCGGCGCCTCGTTCCAGCAGTATCGGATTGCTCCACTGGCCGATGGGGGCATAGACCTGACTGTCGTTGAAGCCGGGAATCGCCAGATGAAAATTGGCGGGAATGACTCCGATGATGGTGTAGTCTCTTCCGTCCAGTGTGATGTTCTTTCCCAAAATGTCGGGCGCAGAGCTGAACTTGCGTTGCCATAATCCCGCGCTGATGAGCGCGACTGGACCGGCACCGACGGGTTCCTCGTCTTCGGTGAATGTGCGTCCGATGACGGGCCTCACGCCCAGCACGGAGAAAAAGTCTGAAGAGATGAACTCGCCCGTGACCTGCTCGGCTTCGCCAACGCCGGTCAAGCTGAAGGCGTATGTTCGAGACAGGGCTAGCGAAGAGAAAGTGTGGTTCTCTTTCCGCCAGTCGCGAAAGTTGGGATACGAGACGGAGCCGCCCTCGAAGTTCGGCTTGTTCTCATGGAGCGTCACCAATTGATCCGGTTGAGGAAATGGCAGCGGGCTTAATAACACGCCATTGATCACGGAGAACAGTGCTGTGTTCGCACTGATGCCAAGCGCCAGAGTCGCGACTGCTACCGCCGTGAAGCCGGGACTCTTCACCAGCATACGCACGCCATAGCGCAGATCCTGAAACAGAGTCTCCATAATTAGGTCTTACTCGAAGCGCAACACAATCATGGGATCGACCTCGGCGGCACGGCGGGCCGGGATTTACTTTGCAATGACAGCTGGCGGCTCTCGACAGCAACGCAACGGTGTCAAGAGGTCAGGCGAACCTGTAGGAGCAACCCACTGACCAAATCTAATTCAGAGGTAAGTCATAGATTATAAAAGGACAATCGAACGCCACGGCGTGTACGACGTGGATCATTCTGTCCGGCTAAGGATAACTTCTGTCCGGAAGCGAACAGCGACGATAGCCTTCCCAAGGATTTGTGAGATCGGTTCTATTCTTCTTAGAGTTTCCCGTCCAGATAGGTGGGACCTTGCTTCATTTCCTCGATTCGCTTCATCAACCACCCAGCCTCGGTGTAGCCCCAAGTCTCGCGATGCTTCACGTTTGTAATCAACTCGTGTGGGCTGCCATCTTTGCGATTCGGCACTGTCCGGACGAAGTGCTGGTCCGTGACCAGAACAGTTTTTTAGTTTGAGACACTCGATCCTGATCGTTGTCTGATCGCTTACCGACAAGGTCCAATCGGTATCGCCTTTTATCCCTTCTTCTATCTGCTTTCCTGCTTTCGGTCGAGAATGGTTCCATCCACCAGCTTCAGGGTCAGGTCGGGCGCAAAGTAGTGCATTTTCGCAGCTACATCCTTGGCCTCGGCGGCTTCAATGGATTCCTCGATCCTCAACTGTATCTCGTCGCGCACAAAGTGCTCTTGGTCTGTGAGGGGGTGCTGCGAGTGCTTGGATTTTGGGCGAACCCAGCCCACGCCCTGCTTGAACAACAGATTTACGACGGTGTGACCCAAGGCACCATTCGGGGTGCCGATGACCTGGACCGAGTAAGCCTTCAGGTGGACGAGCAATTCTCAATCTTTCCTACCACCACCCCGGAACTTCGGAATCGCTGGGCTGCCGTTTCGCTCATGTACGAAGACCCGCTCTATGACGTGAACTACGTCTACGGAGGGCTTTTGGCTCTGAAATACTTTCAACTTTACAGCGCCAACCGAGAGCAGTTTGTACCGCGTTATATCGCGTCGCTGAAAAACGGTTTCGATGCTCCTCCTGCAGTCCTGCTTAAACAATTCTTGAACATCGATTTACTCGACGGCTCACTTCTCTCGGATGATCTGGCGCTATTGAATCGACGCCTGGATCAATTGGAGGCCAGCGCATCACACTGAGGCTGGTCGCTCAAAAAACACAAATGACATCTACTCAGGTACCTCCGGTTATGATTTCGGACCGCATTCAGTGGGAGGAATAATTCATGCGGCCCACCGCACCTGCTCTTCTCCGCGCCGCCCTGCTTCAGGCTCTTCTCGCCGCTCTGTTTGCACACGCCTCCACTGAGATCGCCAACGCTACTCCCCCGCGGCTCGAACTCTTCCCTGCTCGAGTGCTCGAAGGCGATCCAGTGTCCATTAGAGTCACCGGTCTGCAACCCGGCGATATGTCAAACGCGGTCTGAAACGGCGGGCGCGAAAGCGCAAGCTGGGATTGATCAAGAAATGAAGGAAGTGCTCGAGCGGCTGCTGAAACAGTCCCGGTGCGACTCGGTTTTCACGAGCCCGCAGGATCCGACAAAGCCCCTGGGGCCCTGGGTGCTGGAGGAGCAGATCACCCAGGTACGGAAGAAGATCGATATCCGTCCCGATGCCGGCCTGCACGCTCTGCGTCATACATTTCTGACCGAGGCCGGAGAGTACACCGACCTCTTTACATTGCAGTATGTGGCGGGACACGATAACATTAAGACCACGATGCGCTATGTACACCCGCGCGAGGCTGCAGTACACAAGCTGTTTGCGCGGCTGGCGGATTTGCAACGGCCGGAGGATCGCATTGCGTGCATGAAGTCGGTGCAAAATCCGGTGCAGTTCGGAATGCCCTCACAGGACGAACTTGCGAAAGCATTGAGTGCAAGTAATTTACAAAGTGCGGAAGTGGTGGAACTGGCAGACACACCATCTTGAGGGGGTGGCGCCGAAAGGCGTGGGGGTTCAAATCCCCCCTTCCGCACCAGCAACTCATTTATAATCAATTACTTAGAAGCGTGTTTTTGGTTTCGTACAGTAATCGTACAACGTTTCAACCCTCATAAGTATTGTCTGCACTAACTGAGCTGCCTAGATCCTCGAGTGAAATCTCCCCGCAGGTCTGATGTTGGAACTGTGGATATCCTGAGCTGTTGCAACTCTTCCAATCCGATAATGTCCGGCTTGCCCGTTTGCACGAAGCCGCTGGCGCGGCGGACGCTTTCGCGTGCTCGAAGGAAACAATCTGGGAGGTTCCAGACTTTCCCGACCGGCGAGGCTTGAGGAAGCATCGGTCTTGCGCTACGATGAAGTCACAATCAGGCTATGGATTCATGTTTAGATCGATGAGCATCGATAACTGCCTTTTTACAAAAGCCGCTTCTGGCAATGCTTTCCAAGCGAAAATCGATTGAAATCCCATAGGGAATCCCGCATCCGCCGCCACCGCTAGCGGCTTCCTGCGGGGTGCATCCCATTGACTCGCGAGTTGAGAATTTTTCCGTGTGGCCAAATCGGCCACCCAGCGTCCATGACCACCCTGCTATAGGATCTGCGATGCGCCCTACGCCAGTTGCACAAGTCTCCCGCCTTCGCCGCCGTCGTTTTGACGCTGGCTTTGTCTATCGGCGCAAACACCGTGGTGTTCAGCATCATGAATGCGTTCATTGTGCGCCGGTTGAATGTGCCTCACGCTGAGAGCCTCTACGGACTCTGGCGCCAGCCGGCCAATAACATGGCAGAGTCGTATCCCGACTACCTCGATCTGCGCGACCGCAATCACAGCTTTGATGCTCTCGTGGCTTTTAACGCCGCCGAGATAGGGCTGGATACGGGCGAAGGTCCATCCCGCGCCTGGGCCGAGGAATTACCGGGAACTACTTTGACGCATTGGGCCTGCAGCCGCATCGTGGCCATTTCTTCCGCGCCTCCGATAAGCATGGCCCTAACGGTGCCCCTCGGAGGATCATTAGGAAATCCCGGGGCATGAAAGGGAGTGGTGCGCAATGAGGCCTCAGACTCGCGCGTCTATACCTATACACTCTAAGAGAATCTGTTCTAGCAAAGGGGTGCCAATCGATGCCGATCGAAGCGAATTTACTGCACGTGGCTGCGGCCCTGGTCTTGCTTGGCCCCCCGTTGTTAGGTAGAGCGCAAACATCGAAGCCTACTCTCGATACTTACATCTCCCAGAGTGTCGTCGAAGCTAACACTTCGAATTCCCCGACGATTGAAGAATGGACTCGCAAGCACCCGGACGACATTGTTCAAACTCCGGCGGACAAGGGCAGCGATTACGGCTCGGGAAATATTTGGGACCTAAAACGGCCCGAACAACAAGACAGGAAGTTAGAGGGGCGTTGGTGCCTGCGTTCCACTGCTGAGATAGATCTCGCCGGAGGAATACGCGTTCGCCGGATCGCACTCTTCTACCAGCCGCTGGCCGAACAAATCTACGGAAAGCCCCTGCCGCCTCTGCCTACAGAAACGGGCGATGCACTTCGAAATCATGGGTGCAGGATGGTCAGGATTCTTCATGAATTCGAGGGAGTCTCCGATCCCCGGAACTTTGTTGAGACTATCGCTAAGCAAATGCCCGGGAAACGGGTGGAAGAGCCGGGTAGACTGATCGAGTTGGCCAGAGATGTTTACTGGAATCCGGTTTGCAGCTTTGAGAAATTCGGCCAGCCCTTTTATTTCCATTTTTTGTTCGTCCGCAATTCGAAGGTGGCCCGTTCCGAAGATCGGCCCGCTGTTCTGCTGGAATGGCAGGGCGGAATTCTGGAATATGGTCAGCCGGAATCAAACAAGACGGTAAACCCTGAGGCGGGGCAGCCATGGCTCGCCATCCGCGCGGCCATGCTCGCCCGACTCCCATCGGGCCCCACACTCGAGATGCTCTCGTTCCTCGCTCCTCAAGTTGGCGACTACTGGGAACAGGCTCCATTCCGTTGCCATAAGCAATTGATTCCCGTCCTACGCACATGGCTTGATCTCGCCGCCCAAAGCGGGCCGGAACAGGACACCGCCGCCGTTCTCCTCGCCGATCAAGTGCTGGGCCGTCTTGGGGACTGCCAGGAATTCTCCACTTCGGGTTCTTACGTTCCTCCAGAAGAAGAGAAAATCGAAGCCGAGGACAACGATGCCGTGATAAAGGAACTGCAAGAGTTGGACATTCGGACAGAGACCAGCGCTCATCTGGGCAATACGTATTACACCGGAAACCTGCTGGAGAAGGCTCTAAAGCTGGCGCCCGATGGGACTGTGAGTGAACTGGCGCACATGGCCGTAATCGACAAGCGATGCCACTGGGACTTCAACGCTGATGCGACGGACTGTACGAGCATAATCAAAGAAGGCGAGAGTTTCTTGTCGCGTTTTCCGGAAGACGAATGGACGCCCAGTGTGCATCTCATCCTGGCCGAGGCCTACACACTAACAGCGGCAAACCCGGACGAGCCTTACGCCCCAATTTCAAATTCTGAAAGGATCGAGTGGCAGAAGAAAGCGGCAGCTCACTACCGCGCGTGGTACGCAAAGAGCACGAACCAGCGGGACCGCGCGCTGGTCTGGCAGGAAATCTGGGCCATCGAGGCAGGCATGGGACCGTGGTTGATGATTCCTACCGAATTACAACACTGATACTTTGGAATTGCTCGCCTGAAGCTCCTAGTCGAGGCTCTTAAAACGGCCCTTGCCGCTAGTCGCCGTCCTGCGGCTTCTGCGCTTCTGCGCTTCTGCCGCCTGCTTCTGGCACTCAGCACACAAAGCAAACGCCCCACAAGTAAAGCTTGCAGGCGGCAGGGCGGCATGCTAATTCAGGCCCGATTTACCAAGACATCTTAAAAGAACAAGTCGGTGGAGACATTGAAGCGGTCGGAGAGTCTCCTTATGTGCTCGATTGTCAGATTGCGTTTACCATGAAGGACTTCGGAAACGATGCTGGGGGTCCCGAATACATCCGTTAGGTCTTTCTGTTTCAGACCGTTGGTTTCGACTAATTCTTTCAGAACTTCAAGAGGAGTCACCTTCCGCGACAAGGGATAGTGCTCTTCCTCAAACGCCTCAACAAGCACCGTCAGAAGGTCCATCAACTTTCTCTCAGGGACACTCAGCCTTCCCTTTTTCACCAATCCCTCAATTTTCCGAATAGCAGCTTCGTTCTCTGCTTCGGTATGAATTGCCTCTGGTGCGGTCTCCGCGAGCAGCGCTCTGTACGCTCTGGCAGCAGTTGCGGTCATTTTTCCCAGTCTCCTTTATCGTACTCAGCGTGTGTCTGAACTCGCGTGATGAAAATGAGTTCAAATCTATATTCGATTTTCACAATCAATCGATACGAGTTTCCCTTGATGTTAAAAACTGTGTAAGGTCCGACCGGATCGGTATCGCGGTAGGTCTTCCTTACGTCCTCGATGTTTTTCCAATGCGCCTTCTTCGCGACCTTAAACCAAGTGCCTAACGGTCCAACTAAATCACCGTGTTTCTCTTCTGCCTCTCTCAACATCTTGCGACTGATGACATGCATCTAGGGCCGTTCGCGATCTGCGAACTTCCAATAGTATGTTCGCAACTTGCGAATTTGTCAACGGGTTCGTTGCATGGCGAACATAAAGCGAATCTACCAGGGTCGCGTTCCGGGTTACTGTGCCGCGACCGCTACGAACGTGAGGGGTGTTCTAAGAGTGCAAAGCAACTTGGCGACCTCGATCATCTCTGAATGAGAGATGAGGTCTTTCCACGGATATGCTTGCAGGTTGCGCAGCACGCCACACAATTTCCCATGACGTAACCCAGAGACGAATTCGTCCGATCTATTCCGTGCTCCGCTTCTGAGAGCTGGCCGAGCGTGCCGTGATGATCGACGTGATTTGCTGACCACCGATTGAAATCCTGACCTCAGCCATCAAACCGCTTGCAACGACTTTTCGGTTGAAGTCGCGATGAAACGCCGACCGAGTGCGTAGCTTATCGCCAGCGCTCGTG
This sequence comes from Candidatus Acidiferrales bacterium, assembly GCA_035603035.1. Lineage (GTDB taxonomy): Bacteria > Acidobacteriota > Terriglobia > Terriglobales > Acidobacteriaceae > Sulfotelmatobacter. The sequence continues at coordinate 12,057 of DATNLE010000006.1, forward strand.
CCGTGCCCAGGTTGTGAGCATGTAATTCAAGACAACACTCCCCTTGGTGCGGTCGATCCGTCAGATCCTTTCGATTTCCTACATAACTCTGGTCCATGTAGTTGTCGCAGGTATGCGTCAGAGCCGCCACAACGAAACCTTCATCAGCCAAGGCCAGCACGGCATCGTAGTGACTGGCCTCCGACGCGGCTGTACCGTGAGAAATCAACACCAAGGGCAGTCCCGTGCCCGTTTGGGACGACCGTCTGCTGAAATGGCCCGATGGATTCTCGAACCGCGGCCTTGGCCGATGGGAGTGGCGGGTGTCAAACTGTTGTTGGAAGGATTGAGAGAAAGCGCTTCGGCGCGGTTTTCTCTTCTGCGCGCGTTCGCCGTACAATAAACGTACAAGGGAAGCGGGATTGTGGGGCATTTGGGCCTTTACTCCCGGATGCAGAATCAGTAAGTTACGTGTTATCAACGCGATGGAGTAGTTCAAATCCCCCCTTCCGCACCATGTTTTCAATCACTTACGAACCGTAGCGGTTTTCACTGCAAAAGATAAGCTCACGACCGTATCATTCGCCGCCCGGTTCGCTTCCGGAACTCCACGACCAGTTTCGGAACGTACGGAAGAAGATGTGCGGAAGCTGTTTATCGCAGTCTGGCCAAAGCTCAGTCGGACCCTGAGGTCGCAACAGAGCGTCCTCCTTTTTGTTGACCTGCTCACATCGCACTCCGAACACGCCGACCTATCCGTTCACGAGATTCCGGTCGTCATGCCCGCCTGCGGCGACGTTTGATCCGCCATCTTCAGATGGAGATTCCTCGGTTAGGTCCGAATTCTACGACGCTCTGCCTCCGGAATCAGATCGGGCAACGATCTGTGCTTCATAGCGCCGTCTGACGACCGCATCCACGACTCATTTTGCCGTTGCGAGCGGCAATTCCATTCCCTCAGGTGCAGGCTGCCCGGACCCAAGGCATCGGCGTTCTAGCCCACGATGAAATGCGCTGTTCATGAATTCCCTGTGGGCAAGAACCGCTTGTGGAGTCTCGAAATTGAAGGGTTCGCTTCCAGGGCCGACAGGTTTGCCGAAAGGTAGCCCGTTCTCATCAACTGACATGGGTATCCGAGCTTGGCCGCTTGGCCAACGTTTGCATCCAACCAACTTGCCCCACAATCCAAGTAATCAATAAATAATAGACCGCCCAATCAGGAGACCCCACATGCCGGAAGCGCCTGCCGCCGATCCCGCCTCACCAAGAACCGCTGTCTCCAAAGATTGCATCAACCAACTTCTCCGTGAGGCACGGACCCACGGTGTATGGCTTCCTCACCCAGTTTCATCCGAGACGCTGCGTCAGGCTTATGAACTTGCCAGCTTCGGTCCGACGAGCGCCAATACTACGCCCGCCCGCTTTGTCTTTCTCAGTACGCTTAAAGCCAAGGAGCGTCTTCGTCCCGCGCTTGCACCGGGCAACGTCGACAAAACAATGGCTGCTCCCGTCACAGTCATCATTGCGTGGGATACCGAGTTCTACGAGAAGCTTCCAACACTCTTTCGGCATAAGGATATGCGTTCGGTGTTCCTCGGTAAACCCGACCTGATTGAAGAGACGGCCTTCCGAAATAGTTCCCTCGAAGCTGGTTACTTCATTCTCGCTGCACGCGCTCTGGGTCTCGATTGCGGCCCGATGTCTGGATTCGATGCCGCAAAAGTCAACGCCGAGTTTTTCCCCGATGGCAAGTGGAAATCGAATCTTCTCTGCAATTTAGGCTACGGAGACGCGAATAAACTCTCCCCACGTAACCCGCGACTGCCATTCGACGAGGCTTGCTTGATTTTGTAAACCGATTCTGCTCAGAACCTACTCAAGTGAACGAACAGGTCTTCAGAGACTTCGGCGTGTACAGTTCTAGTCCGATGATTGGCGAAATAGTGCCCCGCGAAAGTCGCTGGACTTCGGCGGGTGCGATTCCCGCCCGGGCTGGTCTGGTGGATTGTGCGGCTACGAAGAATTGACGAAAACGCTGCCACAGCGCAAGACCGATCCTTCCTCAAGCCTCGTGAGTCTGGACAGTCTGGAAAGTCCAATGACTCCTGCTCCGAGCACGCGGCAGCGTCCGCCGCGCTAGCGGCTTAGTTCAAACGCGCTTGTGTTCATTGACGGACCGCCCCCCGGATTGTCGGCAAGCCCGAAGTAATTCGGCTGCTATCGATCGCTAGTCAGAACCCGGTGAGGACGATCTTTCCTTTGGTCCGGGCGCTTTCGAGCGCTGCATGAGCTGTTTTCAGATTGGAAGCGTTCCACGAGCACAACGGTACGGCCAGCCAGCGTGAGCCGGCCAATAGGCGAGTGGCCTACGTGTCCGGCTCCCACCATTACTGCGTCAAAGATCTGGTCCATTCAGAACTTCGATACCGCAAGGATGGATATCACGATTGCGGCAACATCTTCGAGCAGCGCCGCAGGCAAGTCTTTCCCGAAAGCCTTGGCCAGGCGCCTGCGGATAGCCGCACCACCCAACGTCCCGACAACGGCGCCGAGCGCGCCCGCGAGCAATCCACCGGTCAGTGAGCCTGCCGCCGCGCCCACTGTAGCGCCTACCAAACATCCGCTAATGATGCGCGCAATGAACTGAGGCGGCACCTTGCGGCTCGCCGTATTCGGCAGTTTGTCGCTGATCAACTCACCGATTGCCAGGAGAGTGAAGATAATCGGCGTGTACTTGAACCCCATAAAGGCCATTGGCGTTCCGGACACTGCAAGCAATCCCATGCGCGCCGCCCAACTTGTGACGGCTGGTGCCGTCATGGTCCGTAAGCCGCATACAATTCCGAGTACTAATGCCACGACGATGAACATGTGAGCTTCCTTTCCTTGGTTCAGATTCGCGTTGGCTCCGAGCGCCGTAGAGCAAGCCTCTCGCATTGACCATGAAATACCTCATAGCTTGGGGAGCGCCGAAATATACCATCCTCCGCCTATTTCTTCGATCAGCAGCAGACCTGCTTCGAGTCGCCGCCTTATCACGTCACTATCATTTCGTTTATTGGTCAGAGTCGTTGTCTGAGAAGAAACGACCTGGAGGTTTCAAATTGTGAGAACGACCCGCCCGAAGGGGCGGCCCTCTACGAGGTAACGAATAGCATCCGGCGCTTCTGCCAGAGGAAAGGTCTTAGCCACGATCGGCTTGATCGCACCGGATTCAACGTAGAGAGACAATAGAGTTCCACGCATTGGTAAGGGCTGTCTGCGGCTGACGGAACATATTGAGACCCCGCATGCTGGCTTGTGCACAAGAGATCTGTAACGTCAATGGTGGTCTTACGGCTTGCGGAATACCCCAGTGTTATGAGGCTTCCTCCCAGCGCGAACGCTTTGACCGCCTCGCTCAAGACTTCACCACCGATCCCGTCGATGATAATATCTGCACCGTAACCATCGGTGACACGACGTACGCCGTCACCCAACTTCTCTAGGGAAGTATCGATGACCTCATCGAATCCGAGCGCCTTGAAGATGCTCAGCATGGTAGCGCAGCTTGCGGCTTGTCCGACTCCGATAGCGAGCCGTTACATTCAGTTAACAGTCGGTTAAGCAACTCGCTTACAACCGTAGCGGTCGCGTCCCCCTGACGACCTTATTGCTATCTTATTTAAGAATCCACTACCTAGTTTCGTACAATTATCGTACAACGCCTCGCTCGACGGCATGGAGGCCCAAAGGTTGCTTAAAGCTATTCGCGCGGGTCGGAGTAGCGTCGAGGTGGCGGAAGCATCACCGATCCGCTGACGGCAATCGAGAATGTCTGCTCTGCGGATTTGCCCTCAAGGCCCTCAGCCGTGAACCGCACCGCGTAGTTTCCGGCTGCAGTATACGCATGAGTCAGGATTGCGCCGTCGGCGACGACTCCGTCGCCGAAATCCCAATGATAGGCGAGTGCGGGAACTCCGTCTTTAGACACTGTGCTGGAGAACGCAATCTCTTCTCCAATTTTCGCTTGCTTCGGGACATGGAAGATAATCGAAGGCGCGGCCCCCGGGATCGAGGTGTCAATAATTTTGAACAGCTTGACGGAGTGTGCTGGTTGATCGTCGAGGCGCAGCGTTTCGCCGACCATCGCCAACCGCTGAACTGGCGCGAATGAGTCAACTAACTTGTACGAATGCCCTGCCGTGAGCTTCAAGTCGGCAAAAGTGAAAGCGTGGGAACGCGGCCGCTCCGTCCAGTTGAAAACTGCCAGCATCGACTGATGCTGATCTTGGCGCAGCAAGAAGACGCTCGGCTGCTCATCCTTATCCGCATAAGTCAGGAGATCCAGAGGCACGGCAGCCTGCCCGAGTTTTACCATAGCCAACAAATCAGAATTCTTGACCAACGCCACGCGTTCCGGATCACTCCCTAGGGTTGGGAGGTCGTCGCCAATTTCGAACATTCCTCCGGAAACGGCCGCCAGCACTATCGAAACCTGGGCCTCATTCAATGTAGCCGGAGCTTCAATTGTCCGCTCTTCCAGGAGCTGCCGGGAAACCGTGAACGCGTCCGGGTCCGCGACAAAAAAGTTGCGATGCATGTAATAACGCGCTGCGATGCCCGGCGCAGCTTCCTTGCTACGGGAGAACGTATGACCCGTATCTTGAGATATACGGCCTTCATCCACAAGACCCACCGGGTTCAGCATCGGACTCCCATCTTTATCGAGAAGCACGTCCTCTCCGACAGTTTTGCGGATAATCTCTAGTCCGATTCGCTGCGCTTCGAGTGCCGTAATGTTCGGGCGATGGTAATAGCCTTCAATCGCCGTATTGTCCATAAAATCGAGCTTAATGTAGCGTGCACCCCACTCCCGAACTAGCGTGCGATAAGTCTGCCGAAGATACTCCTGGGCATCAGGGTGAGTCATGTCTAAGACGAAAAGCCGTTCGCCCTTCAGCTCTTCGGCGTCTCCAATTGGGATCGGATCGCCATGTGCGTTGTGCACCAGCCAGTCTTTATGGTGCTCATAGATCCAGGACCGCTCGCCTGCTTCAAATGGAGCCGTCCAAACGCCAATCTTCAAGCCCAATCGGGAAATGTGGCGGGTTAAATCCCACATGCCGCGGGGAAATTGTGAGGCATTGGGCGTTGCGTATTCACCGCGGGAGTATCCGTAACCGAGGTCGAAATGAAAGTAATCGTAGCCCAATCCCTTCAGGTGCTCGGCCAGCCATTGAGCGTTGGTAAGCGCGGTGCCTTGGGCGATTTTTGTGTAATAGGCCGTCCAACTCCACCATCCCAGCGGGTGGTCTGCGCTGACGCGGCTGTGATGCAGCTCTCGAATCACGGCGCCATAATTATTAAGTTGTGAGTAGTAGTCCCTTCCGGAGGAAAACATAACGCGCTCTGAAGCCAGCGACTCGCCTGCGGAAAGTGGAACACTTAATTCAATCAGGTTTTCCGCAGGCCCTCCGCTGAGACCGGATTCGGGATCGGTCGCTTGTATCTCCGTAGTTCCGGTTGAATCGACCGTGAAGGAAACGATGCCAGCGGCATCCGGCGAGGAAGATCGGGTTTGCAAATGAATGATGGTCAGGAAGCGGCTGGAGGTGAGAGCGCCAAGGAACAGGCTCTCCTTGCTCTCTCGGTTGTAGATAAGCTGGCTGCCGACGGCGCGGTGCATGCCCTGAGGAGCTTTTCCTAAATCATAGATCTGCAGCGGGGGCCAGTCTTCGCTGAAGCTGTCGGAGAGAACTCGATCGGCGCTCTGCACGCCAGCGAGATCGATGATTTTGCTTCCGTCGGCCTCAACGCTTCGTATACTTTGGACTGTTACCGGACTGCCTGTGTGATTTTGTAGTTCCGCCTCGATAACGCCGAAATCTCTTCCCTCATAGATTGCTAGTGTGTATGCAAAATCGGGGAGCTTCGGAAGTCCGGACGAAGTGACCGTGATTTTCCTGCCGCGTCCGAGAGCATCCTCAAAGCTCGATTGAGCTATCTCATGTTTCGGATAGTCCGTCGACTTGACCCACTTGTGATCGATCTCCGCCGCTAGTCTTGCATGAAAGATGCTGTGTCCACCATTTCCTGTTCGGACGTCGTAGGTGCCGTCGGCCGGCTCAACGGCCACAGAAAGGCCCTCGATGGCAACGACCAGCTGAGAAGACTTAGACGGCTCAGAAGAGCCGAGGCAGCCTTCGACCAGGATTAGCACGCAGGCGATCAAGAAACATGAAATTTGCAGCAGGCGGCTTTTGCCTGCCGGTTCTTTAGGATGCCGAGAACCGCAAAGAATAGGCGGGATCATAAATTCCTTTCGTGATTGAACGGCCAGGTAGCCTTCCACTTCGCCCAAATAAAGAAAACCAGAATGCCGGTCAGAAGCGTCAATAGACCGATTTTGATGTAGAGCCAGCCCGAGGTCAGAAAAACATAAGCCCACCCAAAGAAAGCGATGACAATTGGGACGGGATAAAACCACATCTTGTAAGGCCGCGCGCTGTCCGGAAACTTTCGCCGCAAGAGGGGAATGGCAAACAGCTGTCCCAGAAACTGCACCAGGATTCTGGTAGTAATCAACGCACTGACGAGCTGGTCAAGCTTGAGGAATGCAAGTGCGATCGAAACCGCGCCCAGAACCAGAAGGGAAACCTGGGGATAGTTTTTCGTGGGATGCAGTTGCGCAAACGGACGGAAGAAATAGCCGTCGATGGCCGCCGCATAAGGAATTCGCGAATAACCCAAAAGAAGAGCAAACACGGCGCCAAATGCTGACCAGAGGACAAAAATTGTTACCGCGATCGCGGCGCCTCTGCCGTACAGGTGCTCCATGAAATCAGAGGCGATGAAGTTCGAATGAATTGCTTCCCGCCAGGGCAGCACTCCGATCAAAGCGAGATGCAGTGCCAGGTATCCCACACAGCAGACGGCGAGCGAATACAGAATCGAGCGCGGCACTACGTAGGAAGGATTCTGCACTTCGTCCCCGATGTAGCAGACATCGTAATATCCCAGATAGTTGTACACCGCGATCAAAGTAGCGCTGCCGAGACCGAGCACGAAGCCACGATTAAAGGCCAATGCTCCTGGAGGAAAATCGAATGCCAAGTGAAGATTGAAGTGGGAAAAACCGGTGACGATGATGGTTACCATAGCCAGTGCCGTCCCCACCCAAAGCGTGATGGTCACCTTGCGTAGGAATGTCATCTGCCGGCATAGGAGGAACAAAGCAGCAAGGCCAGCGCCAACCGCCACGTATTGCTGGCCTCGACCACTCAATCCCGGCCATAGATAGGTGGAATAGTTTCCGAATCCAATCATCCCGGACGCGATCTCCAGAGGACCACTCAGAACGAATTGCCAGATGAACAGAAAGGCCATGAGGCGGCCCCAAGTTTGATGGCCGTAGGCCTCGCGAAGAAAATGGTAGCTGCCGCCAGAGCCGGGTAACGCCGCCCCGAGTTCGCTCCATATCAGCCCGTCGGAAATTACGATGAGCGCCCCTGTCACCCAGCCCAGCATGGATTGCGGGCCGCCCATGGAAGCCATCATCAGCGGAATCGTGATGAAGGGTCCGATCCCAACCATGTTGGAAATGTTCAGGGCCGTGGCATGAAGTAAACCGAACGCGCGCGTCAGGTGGGGGGGCGATTCAGTCTTCATTGCGATTGAGACGGCACGTTCTGCAGGTTGAACGAGGGATTCGAATGCATCTCGCTGGTTGGTTCACATCGAGAAAGGAAGACGCCTGCAGCGGCATCTCCCTTTCTCGCTCTTGTTCTAACACTATTGTTCGTAGGCTCCGACGTCGATGGTGTCATTCGGAACTAGGATACGGGGAGTAACACCAGTCACGTCAAAACCCCCGACTATCGAAATCGGACTGAGAATCTTTCCCTTGGCCAACGCCGGCGAACCGGCCTGTACATTCAGGTTCGGCAGGGTGGTCGGCGGCGTCGCATTGATGTTGACAAACGTAGGGTCAGCATACTGAGAATTCGCGTCCTGTTTCGCACCGGACTGGTAGGTGCTGAAGGTGGTGTAGGTCTTTGAGCCCCAAATCCAGTTCTCGGAGGAACTCGGAGCGTAGTACAGGTTGTAATTGAGCGTGACCGTCGACGTGGTTACCGCATCCACTAGCGTTCCGGTCACAGAAGAAGCATAGAAAATATTGTTCTCGACTATGTTCGTACCTGTAAGGTCGGTCCCGGTCGCGAATTCCCCAATTGCGCCGTTGGCGTTGTTCCCATTGTCCCACGTGGTGTTGTTGACAATCGTGGAGTTCGACGATCCCCCCGAAGTGCCTTGGCCACCAATACTGATCCCGACCGACGTATTGTAGAAAAACAAGTTGTCACGGACTATGTTCTTCGTCGTGTTCTGGGCAGCACCTTCTCCGGTGACTTCAATACCTAAATCAACGAGGTAGACGGTATTCTGCTCGACTATGATGGAGGCGCTGCCATCCAGATAGATACCGTCTGCACAGTAACACTTAGAACCGTAGGGATTGCTGGCCGCGGGAACGTTGGGCGTGGTCCCAGTGCCGTTGGAGGGATTCTCGTAAACAGTGTTGCCGTAAATCTCCCCATTGCGCGCCTGGTCGTTCGGGGAGCCGTTGTACTGTGAATATCCCGATGCAACCCCTTCACCTCCCAGAGCGGCGATGCCAATGTTGCTGTTGTTGTGTACTAAGTTGTTGGCAATGATGAAACCATTGATGTTGCCGTCGAGTTCCATCGATTCGCTGCAGCCAGTCATCAGGTTAGATAAGCTATTGCCGATGATCGATATGTTGGTCAGAGGCGTGGTGCCGCTCGTTCCGGCAACGACGAGACCAAAAGCTTCGGGAGAGCCGGCGGGGCAGTTCCCCGTGTGGTTTGTCGCTTTTCCCTGATTCCAGATGTTGTTAATGTTGTTTTGGACAATCTGAATATTGGTGCCGGAGCCTTGAAGAGAGATTCCCGCGGGCACAAGGGTGTTGGTCTTCGTGGATTTCCCCGTCTTGAAATCGGTAATCTCAAAGCCGTCGACAGTAACGTAGCTGACGTTGCTTGTGCTGCCGATGTTTATTAGCCCATAGGCGTACCCGCCGGTACCGACGGTGACGCCGCTGCCATTGATGATGGCGCCCCCCGGGGTGGTGCTCTTGAGAATGAAGTAGCCGCCGGAAGCCGATCCACCGGTGTTAATCGCTATGTCTGCAGTTTCGTTGTAGGTCCCGGGAGTCACGTTGATGGTGACGCCGGGGCCGGCTTTGGTGACCGCATATGCGACGGTCGCCCAGGGAGCGCCTGACGACCCGTTGTTCGAGTTGCTTCCGCTGGTGGAGACATAGAAATTGGTGTTCGTCGATACGGCAGTCGTAATGTTGAAGGTCGCGGTTGCCGTGAGATGAGTAGGCGTGGTCGAATCAATTACCAGTACGGTAATGGTGTAAGTACTCGTTGCCGTTGGTACTCCGGTCAGCACTCCGGTCGAGGTCATGGCCAAGCCCGGTACACTCCCGCTGGTAATGGTCCACGCATACGGAGCGGTCCCCCCGCTCGCTGCAAACGGGGTGCTGTAGAAGGTGTCCAATGTCCCGTTGGGCAGGGGGGATGTGGTCGTGATTGTCAGTGCGCTGGCTGCCGCCATATTGCTGATCAGCACTAAGCTACCGAATAGGGCCAGCAGGAATCCGGCCGTGCAGGTCGTCCTTGGCTTGCGGACAAAAGCGCTTGCGTGTTTCATCGCAGTTCCTCATGTCGAAACAGGATTGTGAACCGGGCCCGACTACTTTCCAAATACAGCCAGGAAATATAGAGCTTCCTTCCTGAAGGCGGAATCGCGCCAAATCCTCCCTACCGACTTGCGACTCGCCCGCAGGTTGCGCGAATTTACCTACAATGTGATCGTTTGTCAATCTTTTTGTCTGTTTATGCCCGCATCTCCTTCCGAAATGGGACTTTTTTGCGATACAATTCGTCCTCCACTCAATACAATTGCTGCGGGACATCGATCGGCTCCGGAACGGCGGTCTTAATCGGTTGCCAGGAGAGCGTAGACCTCATGCTCGCAGAAGAGCGTAGATTTCGAATTCGAGAAATTCTTTCCAGTCAACGTACCATTACCGCTTCCGATCTATGCGCTGCTCTTGGGGTCACGGCCGCGACCGTGCGGCGAGACTTAGCGGCTTTGGAACAGGACGGCGTACTAGTCCGTTCTCATGGGGGAGCCGTTTCCCGCATGTCCAGCACCAACTTCCAACCTTCCTATGAGACGCTGTCGCACAGCCATAGCAGTGAAAAACAGGCCATCGCGCGCGAGGCTGAACGTTTGGTGCTGGACGGCGAGACTGTCTTTCTGGAAGGGAGCACCACAGTGTATGAGCTTGCCCGTGGCTTGAATCAGCGGCATCGGCTGACCGTGGTAACAAACTCACCCACCATCGTGTGCCAGTTGCAAAGAAGCTCGGGCGTGACTGTGCTTTGCACCGGGGGCGATCTGCAAAAGGACACGTTCTACTTTTCCGGAGAGTGGGCGCAGCGGGCGCTCTCCGAAATTCGGCTGGACAAGGCAATCCTGGGAGTGAGTGCGATTGATCTTTCTTATGGAGTCTCTACCGCTAACCATGCCGAGGCACAGATCAAGAAGATGATCTCGAGAGCTGCCAAGACCAGGATCGCGTTGGCGGACCACAGTAAGTTTGGTACGCAAAGCTTTGCCTACGTCGGTCCCGTGACGGACATCGATGTGCTGGTAACCGACTCCGGCACCAATGCGAAATACATCAAGCTGCTGCGGGAAGCCGGGGTCGAGGTGATTGTGGCGGAGCTGCAAGAAACGCGTAAGCAGCGTGGTAAATGAACATATTCGAACAAATCGATTGACAATCGATCACACGCCGGGTAACTTGAGTCCGGCTTTAGATCAGAGTTGAGCGAGGACGTGAGGGAACTGTGGGCGATTGCGGCAAGAAGATTCGCTTGAATCGTGTGCTCGGAGGCTCGCGACGCCGAGCGCTGATAGTGGCTTTCGATCATGCATTGGTCCTGGGTCCGATTCCTGGAACGGAAGACCCTTTAGGAAAGATTCGCCAATTTGCCCAAGCCGAAGTCGATGCGTTGCTGTTGAACCTTGGGCTTATTCGTCAATTCGCGAGTTCGACAATACTCGGCCCAGTGCCGGCGCTGATTGCCCGCCTGGATTGGACCACGGTATGGTCTGCCATCGGACAGAACGGAACTGGCGCGCTGCATAGCGCGCTTCTGGCCCGGCCTGAGGAGGCGTTACGACATGGCGCAGACGCTGTTCTGACCTATCTCGTCGTCGGCACCGGTGATGCCGAGTTCGAGATGAAAGAGATTAGTCGCAACGCCGAAATCGCCCGCGAATGTGAGCGAGTCGGAATCCCATTGATTGTTGAATCTCTGGCCCGGGGAAAGGATGTGCAGAATCCGGGAGATCCCCAGTGGCTGAATCTGCACAGTCGTATGGCGGCCGAGCTGGGTGCGGATTGCGTCAAGACGGATTACAGCGGGGATATAGCGTCCATGCGTTCCGTGGTGGAGAACTGTCCCATACCAATCCTGGTGCTCGGTGGAAGCCGTCACGCGTCGGACAAACACGCACTTGATATGGTTCGCGATGTTGCGGCCTCCGGAGCAGCCGGCGTCTTCTTTGGCCGCAATGTGTTCCAAGCCGACAACATGAGCCGATTCCTTGAGCAAGCGCGCGCTGCTCTTGACGCGGTGCCAACCGCAGACTTGCAAGCGATCACGAGATGACGACATCGGGTTCCCAGGCGCAGGCGGCACTGCGCAAGAAGAACGTGATGGACGGCCGGTCCGGATTTTGCCTGCGGGCAGATTGGGGATCTGTCTCGGTGCTTGAAGGTGGAGGGCATATCTGCGACTTGAATCTAAACGCATGTCCCGGCATGAACCCCCTATGGCGGCCGCCATGGGAGACCATCGATCCAAGCCAGTACGCAACCGCAGAACATGCGAGGACGTACGGAAAGCCGCCAGACGCCAGGTTACTCGCCGGCATTGCCGGACACAGCCTCAGCTTTGATCACTTCGGGCCGCCGTCGCCGGAAGAAACGGCGGCGGGTCTGACTACCCATGGCGAGGCGCCTGCGCTGAACTGGGATGTTCAGCAGCACGCCAAGTCGCCGAGGCCCTATCTGCAATACGGCCTGACGCTGCATGAAGCTCGGATCCGTTTCCGCAGGAAACTAACACTTGACCGCCGAAATCCAGTGATTTATTGCGAAGAAGAGGCGGTCAACCTCTGTTCTTACGACCGGCCTATTTCGTGGAACGAACACGTTACCTTCGGGCCACCGTTTCTGGAAGCAGGAATCACCTGGTTCGACATGCCAGCAACGCGGGCGAAGGTTTGTCCAGCGAGCTACAGCTCTCGATTTTTTCTTCGGCCGGATGCCGAGTTTAGCTGGCCGAACGCGCCGACAAGAGAGCGCAAGCGGATGAACTTGCGCACTACTCCGGCGTTGCGGTTCGGACACTACACCGCGCAATTGCTTAATCCGAAGCTTGAGATTGCCTTCATCGCGGCATGTAACCCGCGCCTGAAGCTTCTCGTCGTCTATGTATTTCGACGCGCAGATTTCCCCTGGGTCGGCAACTGGGAAGAACGGCACAACCGAACCCAAGCACCGTGGCTCGGAAAAACATTCTGCCGAGGGCTGGAGTTCAGCACAACTCCGTTCGCTATCCCGCGACGCGAAACCATCGAGCAAGGCCCGATGTTCGGAGAACCGACATATCGCTGGCTTCCGGCGAAATCCAAGGCTCAAGTTCGGTTTCTGATTTTGTTGTTCGAAGTTCCGGAGACCTTTCGTGGTGTAGCCCGGGTTTCCGTTGGCAAGAGAAGGATCGATGTTGTCGAGTCTGGAGTTCGTTGCCGGACGCTTTCAGTCGCAGCAGACAAATTCCTATGAATGATGCCGATCATCAGGAAGCGAAAACCCACCATGAGTTTGCTTGCCATCGATATCGGTTCGAGTAGATGTAAAGCGGTGGCGTTTGCGGTGACTGGAGAGATACTCGCTCAGCACGCCAGTGCATACACGCCGGAGTTCCCCGCTCCTGCGCAAGCGGAAATAAATCCGGAGTTCTTTTGGCAGGCGGTGTGCGGTTGTGCGCGTGCGGTGTCCAGGAATCTTTCTGATCATGTCCGAGCATTGTGCCTCAGTTCGCACGGCGAAACATTCGTGCCGGTCAATGGACGCAACGAGGCAATCGCCCCAGCAATTCTCAACCAGGACAATCGAGCAGTGGAAGAAGCCGCGTGGCTGGAAAAAACATTCGGAAGAAAGCGACTTTTCGAGACCACTGGCCTGGTCGCTCATCCCATGTATCCGGTTCCGAAAGTTCTCTGGCTGCGTAAGCACAGGCCGGACATTTCTGGTCCCTCCGTTCGGTTCCTTACGGTCATTGGATATGTTCTTTCGCGACTAAGACTACATCCTTATGTCGATTATTCCTTGGCCTCCCGTTATCTGGCATTTGATATACGGCAGCACGGTTGGTCCGAAGAAATTCTCGCCGCCACCGCGATAAGTGCCGAATGCCTGCCCGTCCCGGTGCCGGCTGGAACGATTGCCGGAAAATTAGATGCAGCCGCTGCCAGCCAACTCGGTCTGCTGCCGGGAACCATAGTGGTGATGGGAGGACACGATCAACCTTGCGGAGCCTTGGGAGTTGGTGTGATTAGTGCGGGCCGAGTGGCCGACTCGCTGGGCACCTATGAATGTCTGGCAGCCGCCTCCGATCAGCCCAGCTTGACTGATGCGGCGCTCGCTGCTTGTCTCAACTCCTATTGTCACGTGGTTCCAGACAAGTTCGTCACGCTGGCGTATTTTCCCTCGGGAATCATGATCAAGTGGTTCCACGATCTGTTGTACGGAGAAGAGTGCGATGAAAGCGTGATCGCAGAGGGCGGGGATCTGTCGGACGTGGAGTCCCGTCACTACGCGACCCTGGAACGAGACGTACCAGCGGGCCCAACGGGGCTTTGCATCACTCCCAATCTGATCGGTACGTGCAATCCTGACTTCAACCCGCATGCGCGCGGAATCATCGCCGGCTTGGGCCGGAACACGACTCGCAGCCAGATTTACAAAGGCATCCTCGAAGGCCTCGCCTGTGAGATGTCACAGATGACCGCCATACTGGAAAGCGCAGTGGGGGAATTTCGGGACGTTTATGCCACCGGGGGAGGGTCCCGGTCGGCGCTGGGTCTCCAGTTGCGAGCTGGTTTGTCGGGTCGACGGCTGCATGTTATGGAGTGTCCAGAGGCGGTGTGTCTTGGCGGAGCCGTACTCGCCGGCGTGGCCTCCGGAGAATACGGCAGCGTGCAGGAAGCTGTGGAACTCGTAGTCCGCGATGTTTCAGTTGTATTACCCGACGATGCGATTGCGGCATCGTACGCACAACAAGCCAAGCAATACAACCAGTTGCGCTCAGCGCTCTCTGCGATGACACGCGCTTAATGTCCAAAGGCCAATTAGGAGGAAGGGTGATACAAGCCACAATCGGATTCATAGTTTTTGGAGTTCACAAAGATGGTTTAAAGGACCCAATGGGCACGCCGTTCATTGATGACGCACTGGTTCGGCGCGCCAAAAGTGCGCTGGTTGCGGCGGGTCTGAAGGTTGTAGAGCATAGTGTCGTCGTCGCCGGCAAAGAAGAGGCTCGAGCCGCGTTTAAGAAAATGAAATGCGACGATGCCGTCGATGCCGTCGTCCTGTTTTCCGGTACTTGGGTTTGGGCGGCGCATCTGGTCGGCGCGATCCGCGATTACTGCGCCAGCGGCAAAGGCTTGGTCATATGGACGCACCCCGGCTCTCAGGGCTGGCGGCCGGTTGGCGGATTGGTGCTGCACGGAGGCCTGCTAGAAATCGGCCTCAAGCACAAGTTTGTATACGGCGCTCTCGAAGAGGCAGACACCGTAAGCAAGATCGTGAGCTATGCTCAAGCTTCCCATCTGAAGAACTTCTTGAACCTATCTACCATCGGCGCATTTGGTGGGCGCGGGATGGGACAAACCTGCGGCGCTGCGGATCCTTCCCAATGGATGAGGATGTTTGGCATCGATATCGACTCCCGCGACACGACAGAGTTGACGCAAACTGCCGAAGGGATCTCGACCAGCGAACTGGATGAACTTCAGCCAAGACTGAAGCAGTTGTTTGGCAAATTCCCAGAGCAAAATGTAGTGACCGAGCGTTCAATGCGTCTATACCTCGCACTAAGAAAGCTTGTTGCGAAGGAAAGGTTCGATTTCTACACGATTCAATCCTTTCCCGGTCTTGCCGGCGATTACTCGGCCACTTGCTTCGCCCAGAGCATGATGCTTGAGGATGGAGTTGGCACTTCTACGCTGGGCGACTTCAATACGGCGTTGACCGTTCTCCTGCTCACCAAACTGAGCAAGGAGAGAGTGTATTACGGCGACTTGCAGCACATCGATACGAAAACGAAAGAAATCAAGATCATCGGGGATGGGGCTTGTCCGCCTTCCCTGGCCGGTAAGCTGGGTCCGGCCGGATTTTCCGAGCACGGTATCCCTACGGAAGGCGAAGCGGGCGGACTCTCCGTAAAGTTGATCTGCAAAGTGGGAGAAGGAGTGTTAGCCCGACTGGGCAGAGTGAACGGCGAGTTTCAGATGGTAATTACTCGAGCCAGCGTTTTCGAGCCCGCGCCTGACGAGATCGGAAGGCGGCTCAACGAATGTGGCATCCCATTCTGGCCTCACGGTTTCGTAACGACGCATTGTGACATCGATGTTTTGCTGCAGCATTGGACCAACGAATATGCTTGCCTCGGCTACGGCGAAGAGCTATATCCGGGGTTGATTGATTTTTGTGAGATTACGGGAATCAAGGCAATCCTCCCCTAAATCCCTAGGAGCGCGTCTTCGGAGATTAAAGGGCCAGGGAACAAACAAATGAACAAAATGATTGACAAACGAGCAGTTATTGGCAATCGTTACCTTTTCGAATCAAAAACGAAATACCGGTAAACAAAAGGAAATAGAACGCAAGCCTTTTCGAGAAGGTATCAGAAGGCGGAGGACCATGAAAAGAACTTGTCGGAACTTGTTGCCAGTTGTCCTTGCTGTGCTGCTAGTCGCCATGGCCGCGCCGCCCGTCGCCCTCGGGCAGAAAGATAGCGGTGAAATCGCAGGAATTGTCCATGATTCCGCTGGAGCCGTAGTTCCCAATGCCAAGATCAGAGTCCGAGACGTTGATCGTGGCACCGAGACAGTGGTCACAACCAGCGCGCAAGGAGAGTACGTCGCGAGTCCGCTCAAAATTGGACGCTACAGCGTCACCGCGGAGATAGTAGGCTTCAAGAAAACGGTCGTAGGGCCGATCGTAGTGAATATCCAAGAACGCCCCGAAGTTGACATTACCCTGCAGGTTGGAAGCATCCACGAGGTCATGACCATCACATCCGAGGGACCACAACTGCAAACGGAAACTTCCGAGCTCGGAGATGTGGTGAACGGCCAGCAGGCCACGACTCTTCCGCTGAACGGCCGAAACTTTGCGCAGTTGGCGCAACTGAGCGCGGGAGTAGCTCCCGCCGAACCCGGTTCGCGAATAAACGCCAGTTACGGATTCAGCGCGGGTGGAGCGCGATCGGCACAGAACAACTTTCTGCTCGATGGAGTTGATAACAACTCAAACCTGGCGGATCTGCTCAACGAGACGGCGTTCGTCATCCAGCCTTCGGTGGATGCCATTGCCGAGTTCAAAGTGCAAACCAGCGCCTACAGCGCGGAATTCGGGCGGGGAAACGGAGCCATTCTGAATGCGGTGATCAAGTCGGGAACAAACGACTTCCACGGCGACCTGTACGAGTTCATCCGGAACGAGAAACTTGATGCGCGCAACGCCTTTGATGCATTTGGCCGACAGCCTTACAAGCAGAATCAGTTTGGTGCCACGTTGGGCGGACCGATCATTAAGAATCGCACCTTCTTTTTTGGCGATTACGAGGGATTGCGGATCCGACAGGCAACGCCCTTCTTGGAGTTGATTCCCACGCCGGCGGAGGTCCCTCAAGTGTCTGGGGGCGTGGTTGCTGGCGGAGGCGATTTCAGTGCCAATCTGGCAGGGCCAACCACCTTTCAAGATTCGAGTGGCCAGTTCGGGCCTGTGAACAGCACTTACAATGTGTTGGATTGCAATAACCAACAGACGTATCTGGGCGAAATTTTCAACACACGCCAGACCCAGCAGTTGCCCAAAGCCACTGGGAACTTTCCTACTGGTTTCTGCGGAGTTCCGATAGGCGGGTACGCCGGCGGCCTGCCGACCAATGTATTTCCCACTGGTTTGATTGATCCGCTGGCAGCCCGCCTGTCGGCGTATTGGCCAGCTCCAAACGCCAGTATTGGAGGCAATAACTTTCTTTCCGATCCGCATCGCCAGGAAAGCCGCAACAACTTCGACGTCCGGATCGATCACAAAATCAGCGACAAAGACAACGCTTTCGGCCGATTCAGTTACGAGAACCAACCCAGTTTCATTCCTCCGCCTTTCAACAATCTCCTCGATGGTGGAGGGTTCTTCGACGGTACCGAGGATAATTCTTACCGCAGCCTGGCCTTGAGCGAAGTTCACCTCTTCAAATCCAATGTGATCAATGAATTGCGACTCGGGTACAACCGAATTAATTCCCACCGATTTCAGATCAACTCCAACCAGAACATCAGTGCTCAACTGGACTTTCCCAACGTGCCTTATGGTCCAGACAACGGCGGCCTGCCGAATATCACATTCGGCGATGGCACCGCCGGAATTGGAAGCTCTACCTATCTGCCTTCGATTGAGAAACAGAACAGTTTCGTTATCACTGACAACCTGACCTGGATTCGGGGACACCACTCGCTGAAGTTCGGCACCGAAGTGCGAATAGAACAGTTCACGATCTTCCAGCCAGCCGAAGCGCGCGGCTCCCTGGACTTTAGCAACGACTTCACCGACAATCCCGCGGCGCCGGGAACCGGCGGCAGTTCCTTCGCCACCATGTTGCTGGGCGTTGCCGATGGTGGCGGAATTACGAGCCTGCATGACATTGACTATCGCCGGCAAATCTACGCAGGTTTTGCCCAGGACGACTGGAAGGCCAACGACCGCCTGACCGTCAATCTGGGTCTGCGCTATGAACTCTTCGGCACCGTCAAGGAACACAACAATGAGGAAGGAACGTTTGTTTTCGGCCCCAACTCTATGCTCGTTCCCAAAGGACAGAACGAAGCACTCACGCAGACGCTCGGAATGAGCATACCCATAGTGCACGGCACGCGCGGACTGATCAGCCCGGACCGGAATAATTTCGCGCCACGCATCGGCTTCGCTTTCCGAGCCATGGACAAACTCGTCATCCGCAGCGGCTACGGGATTTTCTATGGCGGGCAGGAGAATGGGCCTTACTCCAATCCCAGCCCGGGGTTCAATCCGCCGTTCTTCTCCGCCGAGTCATTTTCCACGCCATGCGGGAACCTGGCTTCCAATCCGAACTTCGCTCCCGGCAGTGCGCTCAATTGCTCGGTTGCTTCCCTCAACCTGAATGGGTCGAATACCTTGGCGAATGGATTCCCACCGACCGCGCTTTCGAACCCGAACGCGCCCGAACTTTATTCCATCGAGCCCAATCTGCGGACTCCGTATAACCAGCAGTGGCACTTTGGGGTGCAATATCAAATGCCCGCCGATACGGTGCTGGATGTTTCCTACGCCGGTTCGCGTGGCCTGAAACTGTTTGGCTTTTATAACGGCAATGAGGCGGTTCCCGCGACCGACCCGCGGTTCGCAACGCTTTGCACGACAAATTTTGGCGGCTTGCTGGGTTGTCCGACTGCCGAACGGAGACCTGCTCATGCGGTGGCTCCTGGCGCTCCTCCGGGTTCGACTTGCAACTTGAGCCTCACCGATGACTGCGATCCGGTATTTGATACCTCTATTGCAACATTTCGCTCAAATGACGTCTCCAACTACAACTCTCTGCAGGTTCGCTTCGAAAAACGCCCCACCCACGGTCTGCAATTTCAGGCCGCCTACACTTGGAGCCACGCCCTGGATGATGCTTCCAGCGCCAGCCTGGGATCGCAGAATGCGGGTGACTTCCGCCTCCAGAACGACCCCCTTCTGGAGTACGGGAACTCGGATTTTGACGTCCGTCAACGATTCGTTTTGAGCTATGCCTACGATTTGCCCTTCGGCAAGAACAAAGCATTCGGAGGAAACGCTTCCGGCGTTTGGAATCAGATCATCGGCAATTGGCAGGTTGCGGGCATCACGATCGCTACCACGGGAAACTGGTATACACCCACCGACATCTCCACTAACCTCTCCACGTCTGATGGTGGCGGCGAGGTCGCCAGCGCATCGCGGCCCAACGTGATCGGAAATCCAAACGGACACCCATGTGTGCCGGGAACGCTGTTTAATACCTGCGCCTTTGCGACAAACACAGTTGTCGGATCGTTTGGTGACGCGGGGCGAAACATCATTCAAGGGCCGGGCACCCAGAACTGGGATATTTCCTTGTTTAAGGCCTTCCCCATCAGCGAAACAAAACGCCTCGAGTTTCGCGCAGAGTTCTTCAATGCTTTCAATCATTACGATCCGGAATTCGACAATCCCGGTAGCTTTAATACTAATATCGCTACCCAGCATGGGTTGGATGAAACAGCGGCGCAGACGGGATGCGCGAACGGTAATACAAATTCCAATTGCGCCTTCGGTTTCGCGCAAGCCGCGCACGATCCCCGGTTCATCCAGTTTGCTCTGAAGTTTTATTTCTGAAACCCAGCTCGCCAGCGGAGTCAAGCTTTGACTCGACACTTGACTCCCTTTTTCGTGGGGCGGACTTCCGACCGCACCGTTGCGAAGGAGGCCGTGGGCGCAGTTCTGCGGTAATGATGGAGGGAAATTCTCGATGAAAGGCTCCGCACGAACCATCGCTCAGGTCATCTTAGGTCTCTCGATCGCCTTGTCCTCCACCGCCCAAGCGCCAACTTCCGCGCGAGTGCCAGCAAGATCCGCAGACGAAGAGGGGGCGCTACGAGCGTTCGCGGCGATCCATCCCATCGACGTCCACGTTCACGTCTTCAAGACCGATCCCGCATTTCAGAAGATGCTGGAACGGCTTGATCTGAAACTGCTGAACATCCTCGTGATGGACGACACCAACCCCGATCGCAAAGACTTGCACCGGCAGATCGATGAGGCACAAACGTTGGTGCGGTCGAGCCGCGGCCACATCGCCCTGTGTACGACGTTCGATCCCTACAAGTTTGACAGAGCGTCATTCACCGCCGATGCGATCAAGCAGATCGATCGCGACTTCGCACAGGGAGCCGTGGCGGTCAAGATATGGAAAAACATCGGAATGGAAATCAAGGACAGCAACGGCCAATACATCATGGCCGATGACCCGAAGTTCGAGCTGATCTACGAAGATATCGCCAGCCATGGCAAGACGCTGATGACTCACCAAGCCGAACCCGATGTGGCCTGGGGGCCACCGAATGCTGCCGATCCATCGTGGTCCTACTACCAGGAAAATCCGCAATGGTATGTCGCCAACCGGCCCGGATTCCCCTCAAAGCAGAGCATTCTCGAGGCGCGTGATCACGTGCTCGCTAGGAACCCCAAGCTACGCATGGTAGGAGTCCATCTGGGCAGCATGGAGCGTAGTCTCGAGAACATCGCCAGCCACCTGGACAAATACCCGAATTTTGCCATCGACACAGCGGCGAGAATGGAATATCTCATGCTGATGCCAGCGGAAAAGGTGAGCGCATTTCTGATCAAGTATCAGGACCGCGTTCTGTATGGCACCGATCTTGACTTGCACCCAGACGCCAACCTCCCGGATGCATTGATCGAATGGCAGTCCACTTACGCGCGTGACTGGAAATTCCTGGCGACGAGCGAGACACTTACCGTGGAAGGCCAGCAGGTGCGGGGATTGAACCTGGCCCAGCCGATCCTTCAGAAAATATTTCGCAGCAATGCCATCCGCTGGATTCCAGGATTGTGACGTAAGTGCAGCAAGACGCCTCGGAAGTGGTTGCCTCCAGAGACGCTCAGCGCCGGCTCTACGAAGCGCCGATTGTGGTTAAGGTTAGAGTGCGCCCTTAAATTGCCGGTTACCTTGGCGGAGAAATTCTTTTGCGCCGCTAGCCCGTCCACTCCGTCTACCGTGAGGCGGATCGTGAACTCCCCCGCGCTGGTGTAGGCATGAGATACCTTGGGGATATCCGTGCTCGTGCCGTCGCCGAACGAGCCCGAAGGCTATTCGCCAACATCTGCGGTTGAGACCGGGAGATCGAGTCAAGTTCTTCGTGCATCCTGATGGCAGTGTGGTCCTGTTGCCGAAAGTCCGCGCGTCGGCCTTACGAGGCATCATCAAATCGCGGCGCCGGCGGCCGGTGGCCATCGTGGAGATGACTGAGGCCGCTGCTAAAGGTGCCGCCGGCGCCGCGCCGCGCGCGCGACATCGATGATCGGGCTCGAGACCAGCATTGTCGTCCGTTTTCCTACCCAAGACGACCCGATTCAATCGCCAAGGGCGACGGAGATAATCAAACGCCGACTAACTGGGGAAAATCCCGGCTTTGTCAGCATCGTGGCGATGGTCGAGACCGTGTGGGTGCTCGAAGGTGCCTATCGGCTAGCCGCCAATGAAATCGCTGCGGCTGTCGAGCGCATGCTTCAGACCGATGTGCTCGATGTGGAAAACGAGCGGGAGGTTTTCAGAGCCGTGATTGCACTTAAAGAGGGACAGGGCTCATTCGCCGACGCTGTCATTGCAGCACTCGGCACGAAAGCGGGTTGTTGCACCTTGACATTCGACCAGAAGGCGTTGCGGCTTTCGGGTTTTGAGTTTTCTTGAGTCGCCTGCGCAGAAATCTGCCCGGCCAACTCAATCGGAATTCGCGTGTTTCCAGATGCATTGAAACGCAAAGCGTCACTCATCCGAGCAGTGGTGTTGCGCAGCGGCAAATCACGTCCGCTTGACGCCGACGATATTGCCCTGCCTTGGGGATGGATGGTGCCTGCACCGCGATAACCTGCGGTCGGTTGCGGCTTGCCAGTTTGGGCTGGTAACTTCTCTGCATGAGTTCGGTCTTCGTGGTTCCCGTCCTAACTCCCCACGGCCACCTCATGTTGAGCGAAGATCGCGACGCATCGGCTCTTGAGCCCGAGCTTGCGCGACGTCTGCAGAATGCTTTTGCGCGCGGATCGGGCCATGGTCTTCTCCAGCTTGGAGCAAGCGAAGTCGGAGTCGCACTCCCCCCCGTCTTCTCCTATTGGCGAGAATTCGGTGCGCGCTACGTGACAGCCCTCTGCACTCGGCCGGCCGGTGAAACCCGCTCCACAATAATGCATACTCCATCGCCGCCCGATGCGGAGCTGGCTTGGCTGGCTCTCACGGCGCCCCCGATGACTGGGGCGGAGTACCTGACGGCAAGTGTTCTCCAGTCTCTCTGGCAAGAACTGCATGTCGCTTTTGGGCTGGAGTTATCCGAATCGAACTGCGGCGTCCAGGAGTTTTTGAAACGCCGCAACAGCGCGTGGAATCTTGTCGGCCGCGTGCACTTCAACCTCGCCGAGAACCGCAAGGACGATGCAGCCCCATTCGCTTTTCTCGCGACGTATACCACTCGACTGTCGGCGCACGCCAAGGCGCAACATCTTCCGCTAGGGCAGGCTCT
The DNA here is from genome assembly GCA_035603035.1 of Candidatus Acidiferrales bacterium. Classification (GTDB taxonomy): domain Bacteria; phylum Acidobacteriota; class Terriglobia; order Terriglobales; family Acidobacteriaceae; genus Sulfotelmatobacter. The sequence goes on from DATNLE010000006.1 coordinate 34,770, forward strand.
CGGCGAATATGCGGGCGCGGCCAACAAGGATCGCCTGCTGTCGCTGCTTCTCCCCGTTCAGAGAGCCTCGGAAAGCTGCTCATGGCTGAAAGCCATGGTCGATGCGGGCGAGATCTTTCACCCCTTGCGGTGGAGGCCGTCCGAGGCCATGCAGCTTCTGCGAGATGTCCCGCAACTGGAGAGTGCGGGCGTAGTGGTGCGAATGCCGGCGACCTGGCAGGCCAACCGACCTCCGCGCCCGCAGGT
>DATNLE010000022.1:0-7153 GCA_035603035.1 Candidatus Acidiferrales bacterium
GCTGGAGAGCGAGAGGCACAGGTCGACTGGCGGCTTGTTCCCGTTTCACGATTTGGGTGGCGGAGTGATGAAACCGGGCCCTCAGCGCATCGGGATCGACACCTCCTTCCCGTAGTTGACGGCGCAGTTCATCGACGTTCGCGATGGGGTCGTCCACGAAAGAGTCCGTTTGCTAATTCGCCTGTGGCAAGAGGTATCGACAGGGTCGCGAACCGACTTCTCAAGTTATCCGCATTAGCTACCAGCAAGGCTACCTGCCGAATTTGCGTTTCAGGCCGGACGGAAGCCTGGCATGCCGGTGAGCGGAATGCCGTTGGCGATTTTCCAGTAACTCTCGCCGCGTTCGTTTTGGTCCGGTAGTCCGTGGTATATCGCTCAGTGCTCACGATAAATTTTGGCGCCGGAGGCAAGATTGGGCTCTTCGGGCTGAAGCGGAACCGTCTTGGGCATCTCGTGGGCAACTATTGCGTTAATTAAGAGCGAGGTGCGCCAATTTTTTCTCAAGCGGCATCGAGGGCGCGGGAGCCAGCCCAGTGGCAAAGTACCATTACCAGTACAGGCCGAGCGCAACGGCCACGATACCCAACGCCATTCCTAATACCAGTGTTGCAACCGTTCTCATTGACCGTTTCTCTTTTTTTGGACTAAGCGGTCAACCCACACTGATTTACCGGATGACAGTTAAATCATTGCCGAGTAAAGGACCACAGGCAGGAGCTCAATTCGGATTGAAGGCTTCGGTCAGCGACATTACTTTCATTGCGCCTCTAATTTGATCCAGTGTTGCAGGAGACTGAAGGCGTAGAGTCACTGCTTCTCCTGGAAGCAGATCGAAGTAGTTTTCAGAGATTTTAACATCGAGGTCTCCGAACGAGAGGTAAACGTTGCGGGCGAGTTTTTGCGACTGTAAAGTGACTGTGGATTCTTCGCCGGACTTGTTGAAAGTGGTCTCAATCTTGGGAGCAACGGGCAGTTCAAGATCGTGAGTCACATCGAAGAAGATAAGGTTCCTAGACACTTTCTTTCCCGCCACTTCCAGGTCAAACACCAGAAAACTACGATGAGGGTCTCCCTTGGCCGCGAAGAGCGCCTTTTCTACGGTGAAATAAATTGCACTGGACTGCGCGGGGACTTGAACCTCTTTTGTTTGCTCGAGCAATGAATTTCCCGAGAAGTCGAGCAGATGCATGTGGATGATCGCAGAAAGTGGCTGAAGCTTGTCGGACACAACGTACACATCTATCTTGTCGTCGTGCAGGAAGGGTGAGATCAGCACATCGTCGTAGAACCGGCGAGCGTAATAGTGCAGGGCTTTCCAGCGGCCATAGTAGTCGATGCTGGCCCAGGACGCTACTGGCCAACAGTCATTCAACTGCCAATATAAAGATCCCATGGTGCGCGGACGCTGTCTTCGCAAATGCTCAGCCCCGATCTTAATGATCTCCGCCTGCTGTACCTGGCTCAGATAGACGAATGAAGCAAAGTCCTTCGGTTCGCGATATTCGCGCAACATATAAGTAAGGATGCGTTCATTTCCCCCTTTGTTTTTTTGGTGCGCCTGCATGACGGTGGAACGAATGTCGAAGTCCTCAGGCTTGGCGTATGCGCCGATGGTGCGCATCTCGGGAAACGATTGAAATCCGAATTCCGACATGAAGCGCGGGAATTGCAGGGTATAGTCCAAAGCAGGCGCTTGCGCGTGCCACACCTGCCAGTAGTGCATATCGCCGTTATGCTGATTGTCCGGAACTTCCTCGAAATCTGCGCTGGGAGAACTCGGCGTATAAGGAACGGGATCGCCATATTCCCTGACTGCGCTCTTCAGAATGTCGGCAAACATGATCACATAATCCTGCCAGACGCGTTCCCGAGCTTCCGCGGAAATTGACTCTTTGAATTCCTGGCGGTCGCCCCAGTGATGCCATCCAGTCTCGATCTCATTATTGCCGCACCAGATAACGATGCTGGGGTGGTCGCGCAAGCGTTTGATCTGGTCGATGGCCTCTTGCCGGACGTTTTCTTGAAAGGGCACGTCGCCCGGAACCATATCTCCGCCGAACATGAATTCCTGCCAAACCATAATCCCGAGTTCATCGCAGATATCGTAGAAGTCGTCGGATTCGTAGTAACCGCCGCCCCACTCACGGACCATATTCATATGAGCGTCACGAGCGGCCTGCAGAATGTTGCGATGAATTTCCGGAGTGACACGGTTGGGAAAGCTGTCGAAGGGAATCACATCCGCACCTTTGGCAAACACGGAAATACCATTCACAACGAACTCAAAGCTCTTTCCCCATTGATCGGGAACGCGGCGAAGTTCGACAGAACGCAATCCGGTCTTCGTCTCGGCGTGAGCTACGGCATCGCGGCCGACACGGATCGAAGCTGAGAAATGGTAGCGGTTCTGCGCTCCGTATCCAACGGGATACCAGAGTTTTGGTGCGGCGATTCGCAGGGGAAACGAGATGTGGTTGATGCCAGCATTAAGCTGAAGCGTCTGAGTTCCGTCAGATGTTTGAGGCCCAGACAATTCGTCGTGCGTGAGCGTGAGAGTAGCCGCTGTGGGCCTCTCGGCATCGATTTCGACCTCCGCCGTAACATTGGCCAATTCGGCGGTAACGCGGTGCTGGTGGATGTGGAAGGTATCAATGCGCAAGGCGTCCCAGGTTTCAAGGCGCACCGGCTGCCAGATTCCTTCGGTCATGAATCGTGGTCCCCAATCCCAGCCGTAGTTATAAGGAGCTTTGCGGGTGTAAGGGGCGGTAGCAATGTTTTCTTCGTTTCCGTAGTTGTGGGTTGAGATCGAGGGCAAAATGTAAGGCAGTGACTTGGCGTATGGAATCATTTTCTCGACGGCAGAGTGGAAAACGATTCGCAGTGTATTCGGTCCCGACTTCAAGAGGGCCTTCGCGGATATGCGCCAGCGACGGAACATGTTGTCGGCGTGGAGAGCCGACTGGTCATTGACGTAAACGTCGGCGAAAGTATCCAGTCCATCAAAAACCAGGTCAAGATGGTCGTGGGCAAGGGCGGCTGCATCAAGCTGGAAGGTAGTTTGATACTCCCAGTCGGCAAGGCCGATCCACTGAAGATGGAATTCATTGTCCCGATCGAAAGGGTCGGGAATGAGCTTGCTGTTCAGGAGGTCGGTTTGAACGACTCCTGGAACCTGCGCGGGATGCCATTCCTTAACGTCAGATCTATCCACATTAGCGACGGCTCGGAACTGCCAGCCGGAATTCAGGCTTTGCCAGGATGGCTCCGCTGCTTCGAGGGGCAATGCGACCAGAGAAGATAACAGCAGACAGCCGACGACACAAAACAGGGTCACAGACAAACAGCGAAGCAATGCGGGCCGCATCAGTTCCATAGCAGGTTCTCCTCGATTTATTAGGTACTTCTTGCACTTGACTCACGCCAATGCTGAGAAATTTGCTGAACACAAAGTCGCGGCTGAGCTGAACCGCTCCGCAAGCTTTTGAGCTCGAACATTTTACGCAAGGCCTCAGTTTCTCCGTCGTTATAGTAACCGAAGCGTCCGGCTGAAACCTTGGCGGTGGGTCCTCATCGAATGCGGAGGCACGGTTTTTGGGGGAAACGTTGTATTCTCGCGTCTATGAGAATGGTCCAGAACATTGATTATTCCGAAGCCAGGCGAATTGTTGACGCCGTCGTCGAAGAGGCAGAGCGGCTGCACAAAGCTGCGGCGATCGCGGTTGCCGATGCGCACGGCGACCTGATCTGTTTCGCCCGAATGGATGGAGCTCCCATATCCTCCATCCGCATTGCAATGAATAAGGCTTGGACTGCGGCGCGCGAACGCAAGGCAACGAAAGAGATTGGCGAAAAGGTTAAGCATCCCGAAAAAGGCCATGACATTTCCTACTACGGCGATCCCAACTATGTGGGATGGGGAGGCGGTATTCCGGTGTGGAAAAACGGCGAAGTAATTGGGGCGGTCGCGGTCAGCGGGCTTTCGTCGAACGAAGATATCAGTTTGGCCGCGCTGGGCGTGGAACTGATTGCCGGTTCCTAGGTGCGCCGCTATGAAATCGGCAGTTCCGGAAATCGGAGCTAGCCCCACAGGCAGCATTGTTCGTGTTTCGTAACACAAATCACTTTTTGGCGCAGCAAGCCGGATTTGGTGAAAAACTCAATCGCAACTGAGGGGGACGAGTGACTCCGAAGGATTGCCCGCGCTGCGGCGGTACCGGGTATATTGCCAGGCCTGTGGACATCAGCGGTAAGTCCGAAGGCGTTGCGTTTATTCGGGTGAAATGTCCGGCCTGCGCAGGCAGTGGACGGAAAAGCTCGATCCCACCTTCTGCCGCGGGCTGACCGCACGGCCTGTGGTGCTTGCGAAAACGTGCGAGCCCGGGACGTCATGTTTCCCGCCCTAAAGTGACGGCCCGGGCCCGACGTTCCCGACTGCCTTTCGAATCGCGACGCAACTACCGCAACAAAAGTTTTTTAGAGAGCAAAGTTCCGTGGGACCGACACTCCCTACGACTTCGCACCGCGGCAGGCCTTGTCCGTCGCCTTTGATTCAGGCGATGCCGGCAGCTTTGCTGCGGGTTCGTCGCCGGGCAGAAGATGCGATCTCGATGCGATTGCGGCCTGCGGCCTTGGCGCGGTAGAGGGCTTGGTCGGCGGCCTGGACGACTTCGTCCGTCGTCGAACCCTGCTGAGTCGACGTTGCAACTCCAATGCTGGCTGTAACTGAGAGTTCGGTTGGCGCGGTAGCGCGTGACAACTGTCGGATCGCGTGGCCGGCCTGAGTGCGCGCGCGCGGGCGCTGATTGCGGCGATCGGGACCGCGCGCTTCCTGACGGCGGTCTTTGTCTTTACCGCGAAGACGAAAGGTGCTGGCTTCGATACTGGCGCGCAACTGTTCGAGATGATCGAGGAGGTCCCTGGTGGTTTTACCGGGAAAGACGATGGCGAATTCCTCTCCGCCACAGCGGTAGGCTTGTCCTCCGCCGGTAACCCGCGCAAGCCGTGACGCGACTAGAAGCAGCACTTGATCTCCGATGTCGTGGCCGTAAGTGTCATTGCAGCGTTTGAAGTGATCGATGTCGACCATCGCGATGGAATAGGGTGGCTCGAGACGAAGCAGTGCTTCGTTGAAGGCGCGACGCGCAGGCAGCGTGGTGAGTTCATCGTGATAGGCAAGCAGGTAGGACGTCTCGACTATGGAGACCGCGAGTATGAAAGCTGCGGTGGCAAAGTAGGCGGAGGGAATGCGTCCCGCCCCGCCAAAGCGGAGGGCCAGAGAAGTAGCTGCGAGCGCCCAGAGAAGTCCGCTTTCGACGGGCTTGTGAAAGAGCAGAAAGCGTATGAGCAGAGCAACCGCTCCGGCTGCAAGTGCTATCCATATGGCGATGGGCAAATGCTGCGGTAGAAGAGCATGATGCAGAGTCCGCGGAGCGTTCGCGAGGGGATTCGGACGACAGAATACGGCGACAATGACTGACTCGACGAACAGGAATAAGGATGGAGGTGCGATGCTGGGAAAGGTGAATCCCTTTTCCTGACTGAATGAGAGCAGAACGAAGTCCAGCGGTAAGAGCAGGCCGACCGCAGCCAGGGCAGTGCTTCCTGGCCCCCTGGCCGCGACATGGCCGCCAGAGTAATAGGAGATGCCTTGTTCTGCGAGAAACAGAACCAGCAAGGCGCAGAAAATGCGGCTGGAGTGGAATTTCCATGCGATGAGCAGGCCCGCGATTAAAGCCGCGTAAAAGGTAAAAGTAATGAGCGCGGCGCTTGGCGTGACCAAACCAGTATGTAGCAGGATCGCGACAGCCAGAATCCAGATGGCCGGAGTCAGCAGGGACTTCATCGAAGTTTGGGCCTGGTGTTAATGGGAACGTCCTGCGGCGCAGTCTTGGCAGATGATCGTCTTCCCATTGTTCTTTAGATTATCTGGAGCTGCGTGACTGGAGTAATTGACCGATCAGGTTCGGCGTGAAGGAGGCGGGCTCACCAGTCAGGTTCGCTGCCGGCGAGTACAGGGGTCCGGAGGCGCGCACAAACCGGGGGCCTCAGGATGACAAAAAGGGCGGGGGGTACGTCAGGAGGCTTTCGGCGGCCTGCACTGGTGGCTCTCATACCACTACGCGCTCAGGTTTTTTCACTCGGGATTCACAGAGCCGATCAACGCGATTTTCTTGATTCGCCGCCATCCCTTGATTTGCTTTTCGCGCTTGATGGCGTTGCCTATGTCGTCAAAAGCGTTCGAACTACGCCAAGCGGCCGAGATTATATTTCGCGGCGAAGCTGGAGCCGGTTCCCGCATTTGGGTTCATGCGCTCAGCGTATGCAGACGAAGTAGGTTTTCTGCGGCTGCATTGCTTCTCAATCCTGGTCATCCTGAGGTAGCGGAGTCCTCGGCCTCGCCGAGGACTCCGAACGAAGGACCTCTGCAAGCTACCGGCGAGGTAGGCTAACCGCGAGTGCGGCGCTGCATGCGAGTACATAGGTCCTTCGGCTCGCACAAACCGCGGGCCTCAGGATGACAGGGTTGTTGGATTGCATCATTTGGGCAGGCTCTGCAGGAATTCTCCCAGCACGTGGTTGAATTTCTGGGGGTCGTCGACGAAGAGGGCGTGACCGTCGCCGTCGAATCGCTCCAGGCGAAGATTGTCGCCAAGTTTTGATTTCAGGAAGTCGGCGGTCTGCTGCGTTTCAGGCTGGTAGGTGAACAGCACCGGGCGATTCATTCTAGCCAGGCCGGGCGAGAAATCCTTTACGGCAATCATGTTGTAGATGAGGATGACCGCAGTATCGGCGGGAACCTGGGCGGAGGCATCGATGACGCGATTCAGGTAATCGTCCGATTGCGGCTTTTTGTACATGGTTCGAACAAAACCGTCGGCTTGTTTCTGACGATCCAGTTGAAGTTGGTTCATCCATCCGGACAAGGCGACGAACATTTCAGGGCTGGGATGGTCCGTCAGAAAGCCGTCCACCAGCACTAGCCCGGCAGTGTTGTCGGTGCCGAATTGTTCGGCATACTTGACCAGCTCGCCGCACGCCATCGACCAGCCGACGAGGACCGGGTGCTTCAAGCCAAGTTGATCCACCAGCTCTTTATAGTCGCGGGCGCGGGTTTCGGGCAGGTGGCCGTAGGGAGGCTTGTCGCTCTCGCCCT
>DATNLE010000029.1:0-7920 GCA_035603035.1 Candidatus Acidiferrales bacterium
GGTGGTATAGGTTGAGATTGCTGTCGAACCTCTCGCCGCTATACAGGTATGTATTTGCAATTGTCCCCGTGCTGGCGATGGGCATGCCGAAGGCGTCGTACCGATACGTGTTGCCCACTGTGCCCGCAGTGTTGGTGGTGAAGCGGACGTTGCCATGGCCACCGCAGCCGTAGAAAGTTAGGGTCCACGTGCTGCCGGAAAGCTGTTTTTCGCTGATACGCTGCCGGCCGTAGGTGTAGGTCAGGAAGGGCCAATCGTGGTAACCAAGCATAGAAATTTTAAAATGGAGTGGGCGAAGATGCACTTGGACGCTCTGAAGTCTGCCGTCGCTGCACTCAGAGCCGAACCGAGCAAGTTGTATCGAGTTGTGACAAATGAAGATATTGAACGGCAACTCTTTACCATCACAATCGTTTCCATCAATGCTATTGAGCTTGTGAGGGTTGGCTTGACCGCTGGCGATTTCATTTGCAACCTCCGCGCCTCTCTCGATCACCTTGCTTGGACACTCGCCAAGATTGGCAAGAAAAGGCCTTCCTCGGAAACGTGCTTCCCGATCATCAGCAAGATAGCGCCGCACACAGAGCCAAGGTCGTCGAAAGGATCGCTGCCTGTACAGGCGGCATTACTCCCGACGCAGTCACCCTCATGAAGACGTTTCAGCCTTACAACAGCGGGGACGCTTATAAATCCCACCACTTATGGCGTCTCCACTTTCTCTGGAATCTCGATAAGCACCGGAACATGGCCCTTCACTCTGCGAATTCGGGAACAGCTTGTGAAATTGCAAATGGAGTTCCGCGCACCCATCAACAGTTCGATGATTGCGCAATAGTGTCCATTCCGCTCTCCGACAAAAATAAGGTGCGCTTCAATCCAAGCCTCAGCCCCGAAATTCTCTTTGGCGACGAAGATAGAGGAGTACAGGTTACGATCCAAGACCTCGGAGATATATACGAGTTTGTCAGTACGGAAGTGTTCCCGGCCTTTGCTAGATTTATCCCATAGATCGAAGTACCAAGGAAGCCGTCCTACACAGTCCCTTCGTTCTAGGATGTCCGCATCAGTAAGCGCCGCAGGCCAGCCATAGGCGGCGAAAACGGCTTCGTCGAGCTTGCGGTGTGCGTCCGCGAGCCATGCTGTTTTTTTTCATTCCAGTCACATTCATGCATCCCTTGGCAATCTGCATTCGTAGCGGGCTGCAATTGCCCCATCCTCGTTTGTTAGCGGAGGTTTTCGATGAGGTTCATGGGTGTGAACGTGTGGGCGGTGTTGGTGAGTGCGCTGGCGACGATGGTAGTTGGTTTCGTGTGGTACTCGCCTCTGTTGTTTGCGCGTCGGTGGACGATCTTGATGGGCTACGATCCGGATGACAAAGCAAAGCTCGCCCAGATGCAGAAGAGCGCAGGGCCGTCTTACATGCTGTCGCTAGTGGCTAGTGTCCTCTCCGCGGCAGTTCTCGGGAAAATCATCGCCATCGCCGCCATCCACACGCCACTGTATGGAATCAAGATGGTCTCGCAGTGTGGCTGGGATTCGTGACCACAGTGCAATTGACGAATGCACTGTTCATGCGGCAGCCCGCCCAGCTCTACGCCCTCAACACCGGCTATCAACTGGTGTGCTACGGGGTGATGGGAGCGATCATGGCGGCCTGGCGGTAGCGATTCGCGTAGCTTACTCGACGATCAATCCGCCGATAAGATCGGCCAAGCGTGTAACATCCCGATCGTTGCACCAGCTCTGCAGGTCATAGACGATCTTCTCCGTAGCGCGGGGATCCCAATAGCTGGCGGTGCCGATCTGGACAGCGGTGGCTCCGGCGAGCATAAACTCGGCGACATCGGCCGCGTTTGAAATGCCTCCCATACCAATCACCGGAATGCTGACTGCGTGCGCGGCGTCGTAGACCATGCGCAGCGCGATCGGCTTGATGGCTGGGCCGGAAAGTCCCGCGGTCACATTGGCGATGTGCGGCCGGCGAGTGTCGGCGTCAATGGCCATAGCCACGAAAGTGTTGACCAGCGAGATGGCGTCGGCGCCTGCCTCCTGCGCGATGTGGGCCATCTGCGCGATGCTGGTCACGTTGGGCGAAAGCTTGACGATCAAGGGGCGTCGAGCAACTCGCTTCGCAGTAGTCACCACCTCATCAAGGGAGCGCGGATCGCTGCCGAACTGCAGGCCGCCGTGGGCGGTGTTCGGGCAGGAAACGTTCAGCTCGTAGGCGGCAATGCCCTCGCCATCGTTGAGAATCTCGATGGTTCTTTCATAATCCTCGCGCGTATAGCCGAAGACGTTCGCGAGAACTACGATGTCCCTGATCTCCCGAAGCCGGGGCAGTTTCTCTTCGAGAAACGCCGTCGCCCCAATATTCTGCAGGCCGATGGCATTGAGCATACCGGCGGTGGTTTCCCACAGCCGTGGCGGTGGATTGCCGATCATCGGTTCTCGCGAGAGGCCCTTGACGACAAAGCCTCCGAGTTTGTCGAGGTGAACCACATCCTCGAACTCGACGCCGTAGCCGAAAGTACCACTGGCCGCAATAACTGGATTCTTCAGGGGAATTCCAGCGACGCTCACGCTCAGATCCAAAGAGGACTTGCTATTGTCGGAAGAGGAGGTCACCGCGGCGCCCTCTCGGCATTTGACTCTGTCCCTGCCGTCCCATTTTCCTGGTGGCGCGTGGGAGCCAGCGCCTCCGACAGTACGCGTCCTACGGCGTGGGTGGGAGGGTTGATTCCGAGCAGCGAGGCCAACGTGCTCGCCATGTCGATTGGCTCGGCGTGCGTGCGGTAGGTGCCTGGGCGAAACGGCAGTCCGTAAAAAGCGAGTGGCACATGGGTGTCGTAGGTATAGGGCGAGCCGTGGTCCGTGCCTGTGGCCGTGCCGACAGTATAGAGGTTGGGAAGTCCCATCACGTACCATCCACCTTCTGGGGAATAGCTATTCAAGAACTTCTTGCCGAGAGCAGTAGCGGAAACTTCGCCTTCCGCGAGTTGCGATTTGGTAAAGAAGTCGCGCACCAGGCCGGCTTGCTTCATTGCCTCGCCTACGGCGGTTTCGGCGTCGTGCTCCTTTATGTGAGCGGCGGCGAACACATCCTGGTCAAGCCAGGCGAGCGGGTAGTCAAATTTTATGTAGGAGGCAGCGTGACCTGGCGAAAACTTCACGGTCAGCGCACCGTTGATCTGCGCTTCCAGTTTGCCTGCACCCAGATTCGCGGCGGGAATGCGAAATTTCCTTGCGGCATCGGGCAAAGCGGAAACCCCATGGTCAGCGGAAAGCGCGATCCACATGTTCGCGAGGCCAATCTGATGACCGATGAAGTTGAAAAAGTCGGCGAGTTCACGATCGAGTGCGAGCGCCATTGCGGCCATCTCCGGAGAATCGGGACCGACCTGATGGCCGAGAATATCGTTTGGAGAAAGACTGATGGCGAGCAGGTCTGTAGCCTGCCCGGCTCCGAGATTCTCGTAAACCACCAATTGCTTGGCGAATTCGAGTTCGTATTCGTTGGCGAAGGGAGTGGACCCGATGACTTCGTAGAACCCTGCTTCGGATCCGTCCTTACCCTTGCGATGCGCGGTGGATCGTAAAACATCTCCGTTAGTATTTTTCCAATCACGGTCCCAATATTTGGCGGTGCGATTGCCGGAATTGAAATCCTGCGCCCACTTTGGCAAGTCGCCGCGATAATAAGTGGAAGTGACCCACGCACCGCTCTTCGGTTCGATCCAATAAGCTGCATCCGCCGCGAATCCCCCGGGAAGCACAGCCGCCCGGTCTTTCAAGGAAAGGCTAAACACTCGCGAACGCCCCTGGGTAGCGAGTTTCAGTTCGTCGCCTAAGGCGTCGGCGAGGAGGTTGTGTGGCGACGCGCCAGCCTTGTCGTCAGTTACACCGACGAGCCTGGTGGTGTCGTCCTCAACCGATGTAACCATGCGCTTTTTTTGCGGGTCCCACCACTCGTTCGCGGCGATGCCGTGACCGTTGCTGTAAGCACCAGTGAACAGCGTGGCATGGCCGGGAGCGGTCCAGGTGTTCGCGTAGTCGTAATTGCAGTCTGTGAAGTTAGCGCCGTGGTCGAGTAGCAGGCGGAATCCGCCTTCGCCGAACTGATCGCGATAGCGCTCCAGATAATCGCCGCGGAACTGGTCAATCACAATCACGACCACGAGCTTGGGATGGGCGTTGTAAGCAGTAGCAAAGCTGACTGGGACCGAGCTCAGCAGGAGAGCGAATAGGACCGCCGACCACTCCGCCCGAACAGGGCAAAGGCGCGGGGATGAAGAGCGGGGGGAGGATCGCATCGCGAAGCTAGTTTACACAGTCGCACGTTCTACGCCAAAAAAGCCTTACCTTATCTGAATCTGTTCTGCTCCATTCAATCTAAATTGCCCCTTAATTTCGTGTCGCACTTTTGGAGTGCAGTCCAGACTGTCCCCCTATCCCGATTTAAGTTGGATCTAGTCCGAGTAGTTCTACTCAGGAGCCCGCGTGACAGCACCCTGTGATGCCGACGAGACAAGTGCCGCATACTTAGCAAACACCCCGGTACGATAGCGCGGCTGCGGGGACTTCCATTCTTTCATGCGCTGATGAAGTACATCATCGCTGATCTCAACCTGCAGCATCCGCTGGCTCACATCGAAGCGGATTATATCTCCGTCTCGGACGGCGGCTATCGGGCCGCCCAGCGCGGCTTCGGGTGAGACATGGCCAGCCATCAATCCGTGGGTGGCGCCGCTGAAGCGACCGTCGGTCAACAACGCAACCGAGGATCCGAGACCCTCGCCCACAAGAGCCGCGGTCACTCCCAGCATTTCGCGCATGCCCGGTCCGCCCTTGGGGCCTTCATTGCGGATGACCACGACATCGCCGGAATGAATCTGCTTGCTGGTGACGGCGGTCATGGCTTCCTCTTCGGATTCAAAAACGCGCGCCCGACCACGATGCTCCAAGCGCTCATGCCCGCTGATTTTGGCCACGCAACCTTCAGGCGCAAGATTTCCCTTGAGTATTACCAGTCCGCCGGTCTTCTTGAGCGGTCTGTCCAGCGGCGCGATCACTTCCTGCCCCGGGGTTTCGATGGCACTTTCGCTCTCCGCCTTGAGCGACAGGCCAGTCACGGTTTTGGTCGCGGGATGAACATAATTTCCGTGCAGCAACCGCCGGGCCAGCAGGCGTACGCCGCCCGCGCGGTGCATATCGGCGGCCACAAAACGACCGGAAGGTTTGAGATCGGCAAGCAGGGGAGTGCGCTCGCTCACCATTTGAAAATCGTCGATCTGCAGATCGACGCCAGCCTCGCGCGCAATGGCCAGCAGATGCAGCACCGCATTGGTGGAACCGCCGGTTGCGGCAACCGACGCAATTGCATTTTCAAACGCATCACGAGTCAAAATTTCCCGGGGGCGGATCCCGTCGCGCAGCAGATTCAGCACGACTTTGCCGCAATCAAACGCAACCGAATCCTTCTTTGGATCCATCGCGGGCACGCTGTTGAAACCCATGGGAGAAATCCCGATCATTTCCATCACGGTGGACATGGTGTTTGCCGTGTACTGGCCGCCACAAGCGCCGGCACCCGGACACGCCACATCTTCCAGATCGTGCAATTCTTTATCGGTGATTTTTCCCGCGGCATTCGCGCCCACCGCCTCAAACACATCCTGAATCGTGACGTCCTTGCCGCCGTAGCTGCCTGCTGCGATTGTTCCGCCGTAGAGTACAAGTCCGGGAATATCCAGCCGCGCCAGCGCCATGGCCGCCGCCGGAATGGTCTTATCACAACCCACCACGCACACCACAGCGTCAAACAATTGGCCGCGACAAACCAGTTCAATTGAATCGGCGATCAGTTCGCGACTGACCAAGGAGGCGCGCATACCTTCGGTGCCCATAGTTTCGCCGTCGGAAATGGCGATGGTATTGAATTCCATGGGAGTACCGCCGGCGGCGCGAACGCCTTCTTTCACTTTTGCGGAAAGTCGCCGCAGGTGAAAGTTGCATGGCATGGTTTCGATCCAGGTATTGGCGACACCGATGAGCGGCTTGCGAAGGTCGGCATCGGTGAATCCAATGGCTTTGAACATGGAGCGCGCTGGAGCGCGGTCGCGCCCATCTGTGATTCCGCGGCTGCGATGCTTTAGATCCATAACGCCTAAGATACACGGGAAAGATCAAAACAGGGGCAAAGAGGCGGGCGGAGCGGGCGGAGAGATTCTTATGGGGCTTGCGATGAAGTGATGGGGGAAGCTGTGCTCCATTGCTAAGTCCAACCCATGAAGCTTTATCCAGAAGTTATCGCGCTTTGAGTCTTCGGCCCAAACTTACGCCGTCGCGGCACGGGCGGGCGGCTCCGCCGCCGCTGAGCCTGGCGGAAGCGGCGCCCACTCGGGCTCTCCCTGCTGGTGCAGGGCGACGCTGGAACGCACTTCGATCACATCCACGATCCCATACCATTCGCGGTAAAGCTGGCCAATCTGTTTGGGGGTGGCTTCCAGCTGCACAGCAACCGCGTGCTCTCCGCCTGCGGCCTCAGCGTGTACCGACGTTAGATCCAGAGCCCGGCGGGAAATTGCGTTGAGAATGCGCATCAGCGTACCTTGCACATTGCGATAACGAATGTGGAAAACTTGCATGTTTATTTCCCCGTCAATCTTATTCATCTTCAAATACCATTTCCGAAAGTGCCGCTCCCGCCGGGACCATAGGATAAACGTTGGCCTCGGGAGCACAATCAAATACCAGTAACTCAGGCTCCGGCGAGCGCAAAAAATTCTCCAACAGATCTGCTGTTTCGCTCGATACCGGAAACTCCGCCATGGCCGCTTCATTCAACCGCCATCCGTGAATCTTGTAAGCCTTCGCAATCTCGACGAAATCCGGGTTGTCGCTCAAATCGGTTTCGGCATAGTTACGCTCATAGAAGAGCTGCTGCCACTGCCGCACCATACCCAGATATTTGTTATCCACGATAACCATTTTTATAGGCAGGCCAAGGCGATGTACCGTGGCCAGTTCCTGAATGTTCATCTGGAATCCGCCATCGCCGGAAACGCAAAGGACGCACGTATCAGGCTTTGCCAGTTGCGCGCCGACAGCTGCGGGGAGAGCAAACCCCATCGCTCCCAATCCGCCAGACGTGATAAATCCGCGCGGGGACGAAGAACGGTAGCGCTGCGCCGCCCACATCTGGTGCTGGCCGACGTCAGCAATCACGACATTGTCCGGCGGCAGGCGGCTGAAAAGTTCGTCGAGGAAACGCATGGTTGGTTGCGCTAGACCTCGGGGATCAACCTCCGCGCGCTCCGACCCGCAGGCTAGGGCTCGCCAATTGCTCCAGTCAGGAAGGGAAGCGGGGAGTAAGGCTCCCTGAAATGCCGGAATCGTCTCGGCCAGATCGCCGATCACCGGCAATTCACAGGCCCGCACCCGGTCCAGCTGTGCGGGATCGATTTCAAAGTGAACGATCTTGGCATGAGGCGCGAAGCGCGTGGGTTCGCCGGTGACGCGATCATCCAACCGCGCTCCAAAAACCAACAGCAAATCGGTCTCGTGTAAAGCGGTGTTGGCCGCACGTGTGCCGTGCATTCCCACCATTCCCAGGTAATAGGTCGATCGCGGAGGAACGGCCCCTAATCCGTGAACTGTAGCGAACGTGGGAATATTTAAATCGTCTAGCAGTCGCCGCAATTGGGGAATTGCTCCCGATAGCTTCGCCCCCGCTCCGACCAGCGCTACCGGCCTGACTGCGCGCTGCAGAAGGGCCACAATCGTATCCGTGAATGCGCCTTCGGTTTTCGCATCGGCAGGACGCGCCTGCGGCGTGAACTATACCGGGACCGGCCCAGAAAATTCCTTCTTGGCCTTAAGCAAATCGGTTGGAATGTCGATGATCACCGGCCCTGGCCGTCC
>DATNLE010000040.1:0-22576 GCA_035603035.1 Candidatus Acidiferrales bacterium
GTCGAGGTCGGAAGCGTGACTGCCGGTAATAAATTGCGGGTGCTGCATCACCGCGAGGTCGTCGCGGAAATTCCGAATCAGGCCCTGACCGACGATGCGCCGGTATATACGCGTCCGCTCGCGCGCTGGGAGCCACCCGTGCCGCGCGAAATGCCGGAGTACATTAAGCTCGACGCGGGCGGCGATTTCACGTCGATTCTGAAGCAGCTTCTAGCAAGCCCCAACATTTGCGGCAAGCGTTGGGTGTGGCAGCAATACGATCACATGGTTCAGACCAACACGGTTGAAGCGCCGGGAGCAGGCGACGGGGGCGTGATTCGTATCAAGGGTTCTCAACGCGGCCTGGCGATGGCGCTCGATGGCAACGGACGCTGGTGTTATCTCGATCCGCGGCTGGGTGCTATGCACGCTGTCGCGGAAGCTGCCCGCAAAGTTGCCTGTTCTGGCGCGACTCCCGTGGGCGCAACCAACTGCCTGAACTTCGGCAATCCGGAAAAGCCGCATATCATGTGGCAGTTTTCACAAACCATCGATGGCATAACCCGGGCCTGCGAGGAGCTTGAGATCCCAATCACCGGCGGCAACGTCAGCTTCTACAATGAGACGCTGGGCGAAGGCATTTATCCCACTCCCGTACTCGGAGTAGTGGGGATTCTCGAAGACGTACACAAGACCGCGAAGATGCATTTCGCCGCCACTGGCCGCACCATTGTGCTATTGCGGGCGGGCGAAGCAGCCGATATCACCGATGTGCAGAGTGAGTTGGGATCGTCGGAATATGCCAAAGAAATTCTGGGCGCGCTGTGGGGATATCCTCCCGAACTTTATTTGGAGAAAGAAGCCGCGCTGCAGAAAGCGGTGATCGAAATGATCCAGCAAGGTTGGCTGGATTCTGTCCATGACTGCTCGGATGGCGGATTGGCAGTCGCGCTGTCGGAGAAAGCATTCGCGAAAGGCATAGGGGCTCGAGTGGAACTTCCTTCCAACGGACTTCCCGCCGAGTTTATGCTGTTTGGAGAAGATGCGAGCCGCATCGTGCTCTCTTGCGACCCGGCTAACGTTTCGCGAATCAAACAGGCAGCGGAGGAACATGGAATTGCCGCCGACGTCCTGGGTGCGACCATGGGGGAGCGACTCGAGATCTCGCTCGACGGAAGACTTGCTTTGTCCGCTCCGGTTTCTGAATTAGTTGCGGTTTACGAGAGTGCTTTGGAAATCGCGCTTCGCGCTGTGCCCCAACTCCTCGCGGCGGATCAAATTGCAGTTGAATTTGGATCGCTCGATGGGAAGGTTGAATAGCTAAAAGTGGAAGTGGGCTAAGAGCGAAAGTCGGAGAGCTGAGAGCCGGGAGTTTAAGGAGCTGAATGTCCCTCGATAAATTCCACGACGAGTGCGGGGTAGTGGCGATCTTCGCTCATCCGGAAGCGGAGAAACTCGCTTACCTGGGACTGCATGCTCTCCAGCATCGCGGGCAGGAGTCCGCGGGCATTGTCACCTCCGACGGTCTCACCTCGCGCGTTCACAAAGCAATGGGCCTGGTCGCCGACATTTTCACTGAGGATGTTCTCTCGAAAATCCGGGGCACGCTGGCCATCGGTCACACGCGTTATTCGACCGCCGGCGATTCGGCTTTGCTCAACGCGCAACCGATTCTGGTGCAATCGAATAAAGGTTCGATTGGAGTAGCGCATAACGGCAATCTGGTGAACGCCGCCGAAGTGCGCGGCCGCTTGGAACGCCAAGGTTCGATTTTTCAAACCAATAGCGATACCGAAGTGATCGTCCACCTGATCGCACTATCGCGCGAGCATACTCTGCCCGAAGCGATAGCCGACGCGCTGCGGCGCGTCGAGGGCGCGTTTTCGCTGGTGGTCATGAGTCCTGATCGCATCATCGCGGCGCGCGATCCGCGCGGCTTCCGGCCTCTGGCCATGGGTCGCATTGCGGCGCTCGAGGGCCAGAAACGCGACACCATCGTTTTCGCATCGGAGACTTGCGCCTTCGATCTTATCGGGGCCACTTACGAGCGCGACGTTAAGCCCGGAGAATTGATCGTGGTTGGCCCCGAAGGAATCACCTCGCGTTTTTATTCCACCGCCGCCCCGCAGTCCAGCTGTATTTTTGAGCACGTCTATTTTTCCCGTCCCGATAGCAGGGTGTTTGGCCGCGCCGTGCAGACCAGCCGCGAAGAGATGGGAAGACAGCTGGCGCGCGAAGCCCCGGTGGTTGCCGATCTCGTGGTTCCTGTACCGGATTCGGGCGTCACCGCCGCCGTGGGCTACGCCGCGGAGAGCGGCATCCCATTCCGCTTCGGGTTAATCCGCAATCACTACGTGGGACGCACATTTATCGAACCCAGCCAGAGCGTGCGGGACTTTGGCGTCAAGCTCAAGCTGAACCCAGTGCAATCCCTTTTGGAAGGCAAGCGCGTGGTATTGATCGACGACTCGATCGTGCGCGGCACCACCAGCCGAAAAATCGTTCGCATGATCCGGAGCGCGGGAGCGAAAGAAGTTCACATGCGGATTTCCTGTCCTCCGACGATTTCGCCCTGCTACTATGGCGTCGACACGCCTTCAAAAGATCAGCTCATCGCCGCCAATAAATCCATCGGCGAGATTCGTGACTACATTCGCGTCGATTCGCTCGCCTACCTCTCACTGGAGGGACTGAAGAAAGCGTGCGGCGAGGGAGAGAAAACATCGTATTGCTCCGCTTGCTACACCGGCAAGTATCCAACCAACATTGTGGACGTGGAAGAGATTCAGCCCGCCAGCGTGCCGCGCTAGAGAAACGCTTCCGCAGAGATTTTTCGCGCTGCGATGACCCGTGGAATGCCTTGAAGATCATTGACGATTCGCATCCCCTCCCATCCGCTCAACAGCTTCTTGGCGCCTTTTACTATCGTCCCGCTGATCTCCGTTACCAGCCATCCCCGGCTCCGCAATGCGGCGTGCGCTTGCGGGATCAGCCGTGCGATAGTCTCTAATCCGCTGGGGCCCGCGAAGACGGCGCCCCGCGGCTCAAACTTGCGGACCTCGAGTTGGACTTCATCTTCCTCAGATTCTCCGACGTAGGGTGGGTTGGAGACAATGAAGTCGAAGAAATTATCTTCACATCCTGCGAGCAGGTCCGCTTCCTGAAAGTGAATTCGTTTTTCGAGTTGATGCCGCGCGGCATTGACCCGTGCGATTTCGAGAGCCGCGCTGGAGACGTCCACCGCGCGGATTTCGGCGTGCGGCAATTCCTGGGCGAGCGCCAGTGCAATGCAGCCGGAGCCAGTCCCAACATCAACGATGCGCACTGTATGGGGTGGACACTCTTGCCCTTCTGAATTCTGCGCTTTGGCGAGTTCCAGAACAGTTTCGATTACGTGCTCGGTTTCGGGACGGGGGATCAGAACGGCCGGCGTGACGATCAGATCCATACCCCAGAATTCCTGATGCCCGGTGATGTATTGCGCGGGTAGGCCACCAGCTCGCTCAGACAGCGCCGCTCCATACCGATCTCGTTCGTCGGCAGTCAGATGGCGTTCCGGGTGGGCGTAGAGGTAAGCGCGGTCGCAGCCAAGAGTAAACATCAGCAGGAGCTCCGCATTCATGCGGGGAGAAGGAACGTTGTTCGCAGTAAGGAGCGAGACTGCCTCACTGAGGGCTTGTTTCAGTTGCACAAATCCATTTCATCACAGAGCGTGCCGGATGGGAAAAAGGACGGAATTCAAATGAGTTCGAAATATTTCTTCTTGAGTTGGACTGCTTACGCGCCAGGCGGATTAAGCCGGGCGATCTCCGAATTGAGCACTGCGGCGAATGCGACCCATGCGGCGTAAGGAATGAAGGCATGGGCGGCGGGGCGATCGACTTTCCGGGCTGCCTTAATGTAGGAAAAGATCATTCCCTCAAGGGCAATCGCGTCCGCAAGCGCGAGTGCAGGGCGATGTTCGCCAAAAAACGGTTTCGACCATTTTGCGCTGGCGCTGAGTTGCGAAATCCACAGTCGCAGCGCTCGTTTGCGTTCGCGCGACGGGGCAGCGCTCCAGATCCGCCATCCTGACCACGCGATCATCGCGTAGAGTGACGTCCACACGATAGGCATAACTTTATCGGGCGGAGTGAAACTGGGCTTCTTGAGATGGCTGTGCGACCTGTCGCGACTGGCCTGACGGCTTTGGCGGGACCCGTACCAGGCGGCGCCGGCGGTGGCGAGACCGAAGCCGGCCAGTGCGGCAAGAGAATGAGATCTTCCGTTTGACATAGTGCAGTTTAGTTGCGGAGTAAGTCGATTCGGGTTGCTCGCTTAGCGCCTGTTAAGTGAGGCACGGCGCAGGCGTCACGAACCCGCCTTCACACGACGCTGCCGGTTTCCTGTTTTAATTTCTCTGCCTGATAATGGGTAGTGAGCGCTTCGATGAGCGGTTGCAGTTTGCCATCCATCACAGATTCCAACTGGTGGATGGTGAATCCGATGCGATGGTCGGTAAGACGGTTCTGCGGAAAATTATATGTGCGGATCTTCTCGCTGCGGTCGCCGGACCCCACCATTGCCTTGCGCTCTTTGGCCAACGCCTGTTGCTGCTTTTCCATTTCGATTTCGTAAAGCCGCGAGCGCAACACACGCATCCCCTTCTCGCGGTTCTTAATTTGTGACTTCTCATCCTGGCAGCTCACCACCGTATTCGTCGGAATGTGCGTGATGCGCACCGCGGAATAAGTCGTATTCACCGACTGCCCGCCTGGACCGGAGGAGCAGAAGGTGTCGATGCGCAGGTCTTTGGCTTCGATCTTGATGTCCACATCCTCGGCCTCGGGCAGCACGGCGACTGTGACGGCCGAAGTATGGACGCGTCCCTGCTGCTCGGTGGCGGGAACGCGCTGAACGCGATGTACTCCGCTTTCATATTTCAGCTGAGAAAAAACCCGATGGCCTTCGATGATGGCGATGACTTCCTTCAATCCTCCCGCCGAGGATTCTGAGGAAGAGAGGATTTCAACCTTCCAGCGTTGCATTTCGGCGAAGCGGGTGTACATTCGGAAGATTTCCGCGGCGAAGAGCGTGGCTTCATCTCCGCCCGTGCCGGCTCGAATTTCCAGGATGATATTTTTCTCGTCGTTGGGATCTTTGGGCAGCAACAGGACTTTCAAGTCTTCTTCGATGGCACTGACTCGCGGCTCGAGTTTGCTAAGTTCTTCCTGAGCGTAGGCGCGCATCTCGGGATCTTTTTCCTCGGCGAGCATCGCTTTACTCTCCGCTATTCCTCGGATGAGGTCCTTATATTCGCGATACTTATCGACGGTGGGCGCGATTTCACTGTGTGCCTTGGCGGTCTTCTGATACTTCGCCGAATCGTTAACGATATCCGGCGAGGCCAGAGCGCTGGTCAGTTCTTCGTATCGGGCTTCGATTTGATCAAGACGTTCAAACATGGGACGCTTTCTTAAGATGGAAGCTGGCTAAATCCCGCTCTTGCTGACCGGGTGAACGGTTAGACGCAGCCGCCTCCGTCTCCGTCTGTACGGCATTGTAGATGAGGGGTGGGGAGAGGAGATATTCGCGGCGGCGCCGCTAGGCGATTACCAGTTCGCCACCGTTTTCTTTTTCCAGAGCCATGGCATGATCGAGAGCGACAATCGCGCACTGCGCCTGCTCGTCAGACGGAGGCTGGGTTGTGATGCGCTGCAGCCACAAGCCGGGAGCGGTCATCAGCGCAAAGAGAGAACCGCGATGCTTTGCGGCGAAGCGAATGATTTCATACGAGACGCCGGCTATTACCGGCAGCAGAACGATGCGCGACGCAAAGCGCGCCCAGAACGTCGTGAAAGGAACCAACATGTAAAAGCCGATCGAGATCAGCATCACGGTCATCAGAAAGCTGGTGCCGCAGCGGGGATGGAAGGTCGAGTACTTCTGCACTGCGGCAGTATCGAGCGGATCGCCATTCTCGAAGGCGAATACAGTTTTGTGCTCGGCGCCGTGATACTGGTAGACCCGTCGGATGTCCGGGAACAGCGAAACTCCCCAGATGAATAGCAGAAATAAAATCAAGCGCACGGCGCCATCGACGAGGTTGAACGCGATCTGCCCACCGAGAGCGGGATTCGCTTTTTTCAGCTCCGTGGCCGCCAGCAGCGGCAAATATTTGTACATGAAGATGAAGAATGCCAGGGAAAGGATGATATTGCCCGTGGCCAGCCATCCGCTGATAGAGGCTGCTTTTTCCCGGGTCTGCGACCGAAAAGGTTCCCCCGTGATAGGTTCCGCCTCGCTTGGCTTGGGCGAGACAGCCGAGGCGGCTGTCTCCACATGTGTTTGATTTTGCATCACATCTTCGAGGGCTACATTGGCCGAGAAGCGCAGGGCGCGGTAGCCTAGCGACATGGCATAACCCAGCGTCATCACTCCGCGCACAATCGGCCAGGCCATCCACTTGTGTTTCTCCGAGGGGCGCTCCAGGGGCTGGCTCAGGGTAACCACTTCGCCCGAAGGTTTGCGGCAGGCGATGGCCCAGGCGTGCGGAGAACGCATCATCACGCCCTCAAGCACAGCTTGTCCGCCGACCAAAGTTTCTTCGCCGCTTTCCAGGGCGGGTAGAAGCTGCACCGCCACCAGGAAACGCACTAGATTTCGCAAGGAACGCACGGTAATTAGATGCCCCAGACGGCAGAAAGCGCCAAACAATAGGTTACCACAGGCGGCAAATGCCATTGCGCGGGACGGTCTTTCGTCTATTCTCTGGGATGACATGCTCAGATTCGCGCAGACTTGCGATGCCATCGCAGCCACCACCAAGAAGTTGCAGAAGACGGCCATTGTGGCTGAATACCTGAAATCCCGCACGATCGACGAGTCCGCCGTGTCGGCAGTGTTTCTTTCGGGCAGCGCATTTGCGGCGTGGGAGGAGACAACCTTGCAGATCGGCGGCTCCATCTTGTGGCGCGTGGTTGCAGAGCTTTCCGGAAAGGACGAAGCAGCGCTCACGGCAGCCTACCGCAAGTATGGGGATCTGGGAGCGGTTGCCGGAGAAATGCTGGCGGAGCGCTCTGGACAGGGGCTGACTATTCTGCAGGTTGACGACGCATTCCGGCAGATCGCAGCGGCTCGCGGAACTGCAGCGAAGGCTGCGCTGGTTCGGGATCTGCTCGAGCGAGCCAGACCGCTCGAAGCCAAATACATCGCAAAAATTATGACCGGCGATCTGCGGATTGGACTGAAAGAAAGTCTGGTCGAGGAGGCAATAGCGAAGGCTTACGATGCCACCTTCGCGGAGGTGCAGCGAGCCAACATGTTACTCGGCGACATTGGAGAGACGCTGAGGTCGGCGGTCTCAGGTCAGCTTGCGGAAGCAAAGATGCGCTTGTTTCATCCTCTGGGATTCATGCTGGCCAGTCCGATCGAGTCGCCCGCGGAGGGACTGAGTTACTTCACTGAGGCTGCGGTTGAAGATAAATATGATGGCATCCGCGCGCAGGCGCATGTTTCGGAGGCCGAGGTAAAGTTTTTCTCGCGCACGCGCGACGAGATCACCGCGTCATTTCCGGAGTTGCCCGGGGCGCTTTGGGGATTGCCGCAGGATGCGGTTCTCGATGGCGAGATCGTGGCTTGGGAATATCCACAAAACCTTGCCCAGACCCAGGAAGTGGTGGACGGATCGCCCTCGGAGGCGGGAGAGATGAAAGCTGCGGAACTCGGCCGGGCTCGTCCTTTCTCGATTTTGCAGCAGCGGCTGGGGCGAAAGAAAGTGAATGAGAAAATGTTGCGGGAAATTCCTGTCGCCTACCTCGTGTTCGATGTTCTATACGCAGGCGGTGAGTTACTCATTCATCGTCCCTTGCGGGAGCGGGCGCTGATTCTGGATGCGCTGCTGGCTGGCGGAAGAAAAGTCATGCACCACCGAGTCACAGAGTCACAGAGGAAAATCGGAACACAAGGTAAGTTGACGTTCGACGACGAGGGAGAAATTTCGGCAGCCAGTATCATTCGCGCCCCGGTTTTTCTCGTGGGTGCACCTGCAGAACTGGAAGAGCTTTTCGTGGCTGCGCGGGCTCGGGGCAACGAAGGATTGATGATCAAGGACCTTCGCTCACCTTATGCTCCCGGCAAACGCGGGAAGTCGTGGCTGAAGATGAAGCGCGAACTGGCTACGCTCGACGTCGTCGTGACCGCCGTCGAGTTCGGACACGGCAAGCGGATAGCCGTGCTGAGCGACTACACCTTTGCCGTGTGGGATACGAATCGAGACCGGCTGGTGAATATCGGCAAAGCATATTCCGGAATGACCGACGCCGAGATAGCTGAGATGACGAAGTGGTTTCTCGAACACACTATTGAAGATCAGGGCTTTCGGCGCACGGTCGAACCGAAGATCGTGCTGGAAGTGGCTTTCAACAACATGATGCGGTCCGATCGCCACGACAGCGGCTACGCGTTGCGCTTCCCGCGGATCGTGCGGCTCAGGCCAGATAAGACGGCGGAGGAGGCCGATACGATTGAACGGGTGCGGGAGATCTACGAAAACCAGAAGCAGTGAATCCGACGGGCAGGCCTGAACAGCTTAGGCCTCCGGAGATGAACAGTTGCGTCGGTCCGCCTTAATCCCGATTTGCAGGCAAAGCTAATCCGCTTGGCCGCACACCAGGGCCGCGCCAGCGAAGTCCTTGTAGTGGAAGCCGTTGAGCGCCGGGTGAACTATGACGAACGGTTACTGCGCGAGGTGGAAAAAGGACTTACAGCCGCCGACCGCGGCTGGCAAAGTTCCCAGAACAGGGAAGAACAGGGAAGAACAGGTCGAAAACCCGACACACGCGAGCTTATGTTTACCAGGTTACCGTATCTTGCGATCTATCTTATCCGCGAAGACGCAGTGGAGATAGTTCGACTTCTTCACGGTGCCCAAGAATGGCCGTAACCGAAGCGTTAGAGTTAGCTCAGTGACTGTGGTGGTGATGCTCTTCGCTTTCCCCCACCGGAATCACGCAGCCATGCGCCACTTCGCACTCCACGTGCTCGAACTGGATCGTCGTATGGTCGATGTGGAAACTGTGGTGCAGGCGGTCTTTCACGTCGCGCAGGATGCGCTCGCTGACTGAGGGTGGAATATCTGCGATTGAGATGTGGCAGGAGAGTGCGCGAGTCTCCGAGCCGATGCTCCAGCAATGGAGATCGTGCACGTCGTTGACGCCGTCGATGGAGCGGATGGCGATTTCGACCGATTCGAGCTGTACTCCGCGGGGTGTGCCTTCGAGCAAAATATTCAACGTCTCACGTACGATGCCGAAGCCTGACCAGAGAATCAGAGCGCCGATTCCGCAGGACAGCGCCGAGTCAATCCAGGAATCGCCGGTGATCAGAATTGCCCAGCCTCCGGCAATCACGGTGGCAGTAGAGAGCGTATCGCCCACTTCATGCAGCAGTGCGCTACGGATATTGACGTCGCCTCCGGAGCGGTAAAGCAGCAGGGCGATCACCCCGTTCATCACGACGCCAGCGGCCGCCACCCACATCATGATGGCGGCTTGCACGTGCTCAGGATGCTGCAAGCGGCGGAATGCCTCGTAAAAGATGAAGAACGAAACCGCGACCAGCGAGACTGCATTGACCAGCGCGGCCAGAACTCCGGCGCGATGATACCCATAAGTCTTGGTAGAGCTCGCTGGACGCGACTGCAAATAGACCGCAACCAGCGACAGCAGCAGCGCTAAAAAGTCGGAAAGATTGTGTCCCGCTTCTGACAGGAGTGCCAGCGAATGGGCGCGAATGCCGGCCACCACCAGCAACACTATGTATGCGAGAGTCACCGCCAGCGAGATCTTGAGCACTCGCTTGGGACTACCCGCGCCGTGGACGTGGGCGTGCATTCCTTAAGTGTACGGGCGGCGAACGCGAGCTTCAAGCCGCAGGTGCGGGAAGGTGCGGGAGTGCGGGAGTGGAAGCGAACGCCTCTTAATTCTCATCCCTTCAACCATCAGCGGTTGAAAAGATTCTGCAGGTAGCGGTCGTTGTACAGGGTGGTCGTGCTCTGAACGAATTCCAGGATGCGGTACATTTGTTCGCGCGAGTCGCGACTCATTTCCTTGAACTGAATCGCAATTCCCGATCCCGGATGCATTCTGGCGACGCTGCCTTCCGCGCTCAAATCAACCTTGTCCATGGAAAAGACCACTTTGACGTTAGAGCTGGGAGTGAGGATGGCTGCGGTTTCGACGTAGCAGCCGCCCAAGCTGATGTCGATCAGATTGCCGAAGATGGGTGCCGCACTTCCCTGGGGATGCAACTCGATCGTGAGCCGGCATTTCATCCGCGTGTGCAGCCGCTGATCCTTCGTGGTGGGTTGCTTTTGTTTCTCCAGATACATGCGGCGGTCCGCTTCAGTGAGCAACTGTTCGGCGTCATTGCCATCAACCGGAGACACCGCGACTCCCACACTTAGGGAGAGAATGTCTTCTCCGCAAACATCAAATCCAGCCTGACGCGCCAAGGGTCGAATCTGCTCTATCTTCTTGGTGGCTGCGTCAGCCGGAAGCCCGGGAGCGATCACCACAAACTCATCTCCGCCCATGCGGGCAACGTAGTCGTACTCGCGGCAACTGTCTTTCAGCGCCTGGGCAAACAAACGCAGGACTCGATTTCCCTCTAAATGTCCGAAACGGTCATTGATCTTCTTGAACCCGTTCATGTCACAGACCATCAAAGTGAGGGAGACATTGTCCCGCTTGCAACGCGCCAATTCGCGATCCAGTTGCAGAAACAGCGACCGGGCGTTGGGCAGGCCGGTCAGGTAGTCGGTGGTGGCTGAACTTTCCGCCTGCTGATATTTGACGGCGTTCTCAATGGCTAAAGCCATTTTCCCGGTCACCGCGAGCAGAATCCGCAAATGATCGGAAGTGAACGCATCGCGTTCGGCGCGGTATAAGGCCAGAACACCGATTACGCCACTCACGCCCTCAAGCGGCAACGCCAGAGCCGAACGCAGCGTGCTGAACTTGTCGGGATCGTTTAAGTAGCCTGGCTCAACGGAAGGATTTCCGTTCACAATCGGTTTCTTATTCTGCGCGACCCAGCCGGACAGGCCATCGCCCATCGGTATCCGCAAGGAAGCAAAAAGACGGTAGTTGTCGCCATTTACATATTCCGGGATCAATTCATCACCGCGCCGGATATAGATGGCAATGGCGTCGTAGGGTACCATCGGCTTGAGCTTCACCGAAAAGACGGACAGAGTTTCGCCGAGGCTTAGCGACGCTCCGAGATCCTGACTCAACTCAAACAGGGACTGAGCTTCCTGGCGCGCCGCCGCGATCGACGAGAGAAAATTCGCTTCCCGTCCCGGCGTGTCCGACACACCGGCGCTTTCGAATCCTGCGGCTGGCGCCGGTCCGCGCGTAATCTTCATCTCTCCGGAGTGCACCGGGATGCCATCTTCCGCTGATTTCTTCAGCGCCAGATTCTCGAGCGATTTGTAACGCCTCTTCAGGACCTCCACGACTTTCGGATCAAATGATTTGCCGGATTCCGCCGCGAGTCGTTGCATCACTTCATCCAACGGCATCGCGCGGCGGTACTGCCGGTCCGACGCCAGGGCATCCAGAAAATCGACAGCCGAAAGAATTCGCGCACCGATGGGGATTTCGATATTTTTCAGTCCGTAGGGATAACCCGATCCGTCCCACTTTTCGTGGTGCGCACGCACGATCGGCACCACTGGGTAAGGAAATCGAACGCGTTCGAGAATCTCCGCTCCCACCACGGTATGAATCTTCATCTTCTCGAACTCTTCCGGAGTCAGCCGGCCAGGTTTCGAAATGATATGTTCGGGCACGGCCAGCTTGCCAATGTCATGCAGCAGCGCGGCCGCGTGCAGGGCCTCCAACTCCGCCCCCTTCATGCCCAGTTCTTTGGCAACCTCGATGGCATATATACGCACCCTCTGCAGGTGATCGTGCGTAGTCTGATCCTTGGCTTCAATGGCCAAGGCCAAGGCTTCAATGGTTCGAAGATGCAGATTTGCCATTTCTTCGACATGCCGTTTTTCATCTTCCAGCTTTCCGAGATATAGACGGTACGAACGGTAGATCAGATAAATGGCGGGAACGAATAGCAGCGAAGTTTCCCAGTTAAAGGCATGATTGAACCAGGAAATCGCCCCCGCAATTCCGGCGCCCACCAGATAGTAGGGGAAAGACCAGAAGTAGCAGTCCACCAAAATGTCCCGGAGCGGCTTGCCTTCGCTGAGCGAAATCACTGTGGCAATGCTTCCCGCATTGACAATGAAATAGACCGTGGCTGTTAGGCACAAAAGCAGCGGACGGTTGGAGATAAGTTCATTGCAAAACGGATTATGGTAGACGAAATAGCCGAGCGCTGTGGAAAGAGAACCCGCGCAGACATTGAACGTTAGCTGAATGGCAGTAGGCCGAGCCGGGTACAGGCTCTGAGCTATCATCGCTACAGCCCCCAGCGTCATCACTTCGGCATAGCCGAGTTCCGCTATCCCCACCAGGATGAATAGGAAGCTGACGGAGAGAGTTCCCGTAATGCCCGGCAGAGTGACCCGCAATCGCGAGGCCAAAATTGCGATGCCCAGATAACAGATGAATTCCGCGATGTTTTTGCTGCTCTGATGAATGGCAGCCTGCAGCAGACACGCTGTGCCAGCAGCAATCACCAAGCCGACCAAGACCTGGGCCCCAGCCGGCAGTCCTCTCCACGAATTGGTGCTGGCAGACATTTGAGTGGGGACCACCCCGCCATCGCTGCCGCATACGCGTGCGGCGGCCATGCTCAAGGATAAGCACTTAACCGATTAAGTAACAGAGATTTGGAAGGTAGATCGGAAACTTCGGTAATGCTCAAAAGTACCGAGAATTGAGCAACTCCCCCGGAATGAAACTGCAAAGTTTTTCTCGCCCTCCGACTAACGGTTAGCTGCAAGGTGAAACAGATCGGAATCGCATTGTTCTGGTTGCTTCCGCGGTTAGCAGCGGCGGAACGACTATTGCAGTCGTTCGTACAACCGTACAACGACTCAACACGCCAGCGGCCTGTTACCTACGAGGAGACGAAGGAAATGGATCTGATGGCAGGGGAGAGAATAAGGGCAGCGCTGCCGAAACGGCGATCGAAGATTATGATCGTAGACGACGACGCGGCCAGGCGCTGGGCCTACATCTGCGAGCCAATCGCTACGAGACCTTGAGCACGGGAGACGGCTCTTCTGCACTGGTTTTGGCTCAAAAGGAGCGCCCTGATCTTGTCCTCCTTGACTTGGGCCTGCGCGGATCTACGACCGGAGCTGCAGTGCTCAAACACATGCGATCATTCCCGTCGGTCGCTCTGATTCCTGTGATTGTCCTCACGAGTCGGGACTTGCGAGACTATGAACAACCCATGCTCGAATTAGGCGCCGCGGGCTTGACAGTGCGGCGTTTCGTGAGTAATTTCGGCCACCCGACCGATTAAACAACTACCCTACCGCCCCCACCGCCGATGAGCGACAACAGCGCGCAGTTGACCCGCGG
The DNA here is from genome assembly GCA_035603035.1 of Candidatus Acidiferrales bacterium. GTDB lineage: Bacteria > Acidobacteriota > Terriglobia > Terriglobales > Acidobacteriaceae > Sulfotelmatobacter. The sequence goes on from DATNLE010000040.1 coordinate 13,512, forward strand.
ACTCCCCCGCTGGCGGTGGCACCACGCTCGAAGGGTGCACACCTAATGCCCAAAACAAGGACGAACAGTAAGGACTACAGTGAAACCATGATGATCCCGCTCGGAAGCTCTTACAAAATCATGGTAATAGCAACCGGTGACGTCATGGAGCGGAAGGGAGCCGAGGAAGCGCTAGAGAAAAGTCTGGCTGCCAGCGAGCAGGCGCTTAGAGAACTGGCCGATCAAAAGTTCGCTCTGGATCAACATGCCATCGTAGCGGTGACCGACGTCCACGGCACAATCATCAGTCTATATTCAGAGGATGAACTAATCGGCCAGAACCACCGCCTCCTCAACTCCGGCCACCACCCCAAGGAATTTTCCCAGCAGATGTACCAGACCATCGCGAATGGCGAGGTATGGCATGGCGAGATCTGTAATCGTGCCAAGAGCGACTGGATTTACTGGGTGGATACCACCGTCTTCCCGTTCCTCGATGCTAAGGGAAAATTCAGACAATACATGGTTCCATCCCGTCGGGCTCCGGGAAGACGACGGGCGAAATTTCAGAGTGTACTCCGCTTGCTTACGGTCTTCTTATTTACGGCCTTGGCGCTGGCGGCAACCGCAGTCGCCCAGCAGGATCTGACCCAGTTGAGTCTCGAAGACCTGATGAACACTAAGGTCTCCTCCGTATCCAAAAAGGAGCAGTCACTTTCGCGGACGGCGTCGGCGATTTCCATCATTACTTCGAAAGACATTCGACGCTCCGGCGCGACCAATATTCCTGATCTGCTGCGGATGGTTCCGGGAGTCGACGTCGCGCAGATCAACGCCAACACGTGGGCAATCAGTGTTCGGGGGTTGAATGGCCGGTTCAGTAACGAAGTGTTAGTGATGATCGACGGCCGCAATGTGTACACCCCGACTTCTGGCGGAGCCAACTGGGATGTATTGGACCTACCTCTTGAGGATATTGAACGGGTCGAAGTGATCCGCGGCCCGGGCGCAACAATATGGGGAGCCAACGCGGTGAACGGCGTGATCAACATCATAACCAGGAAAGCCGCAGAGACCCGGGGCGGCATGGTAGTCGCGGGCGGAGGCAACCTGGACCAGGGATTTGGCACGGTGCAGTACGGAGGCGGCCTGGGCAAGAGTACGGACTACCGCGTCTACACCAAATACTTCAACCAGGATCACATGCCGGGCTTGACGGGCCAGGATGGAGCCGACGGCTGGCACCTGCTGCGAGGCGGGTTTCGAAGCGATAGCAGGCTCTCCACTAAAGACACATTGATGGTGCAAGGTGACCTTTACACGGGCAAGGAGGGTAATCCGTCGACGTCTCTTCCAGTTACGTCGCCAGGAGTCCAGGATATTGATCCTACGGTTCCCCTCTCGGGCGGTTTTCTTTACTCGGTCTGGGACCACGTTTTCTCTGCACGGTCCGATACATCTCTCAAAATCTCTTTCGATGGTTACAAGCGCGACGATGCACTCATGGAGCAACGAAGGACATTCGCTGTTGAATTTCAGCACCACATTGCCTGGGGCTCACGGCAGGACTTTGTGTGGGGAGCGAACTACCGCAATACCGACTCACACACGCACGGCGATTTGGGATTCTCGTTGAATCCTGCGAATGTCAACATGCAGCTATTCAGTTTATTCGTGCAGGACGAAATCGCCTTGGTTCCGGACAAGCTGTTCCTAACGGCCGGTATAAAGCTAGACCACAACTACTACACCGGCTTCAACATCTTACCGAGCGCAGACGTGGCGTGGACGCCCAACAAGCGACAGATGTTTTGGGCAGCGATCTCCCAAGCCAACCGGACGCCGGCCGAAACCGACACTGGCAGCCGCATAAACTTCGCCCCTTTCCCGGGTCCTGGCGGCGTTCCAACGCTCGCAGCCCTGGTGGGCAATCCTCATTTCAACGATGAAGCGTTGATTGCGTACCAGACGGGCTACCGAACCACGGTTCTCGAACATCTCTCGATCGATCTCGCCGCATATTACGGCCACTATTACAAGCAGGAAACGACCGAACCTGCTGCACCTTTCTTCGAAACCACGCCGGCTCCTCCTCATCTGGTTTTACCGGTGACCTACGAAAACTTGATGCACGGGGAGGCCCATGGCCTTGAGATGGCCCTCGACTGGAAGGCAACCGACCGCTGGACGTTGAGTCCCGGATACGGCTTCGAGCAAATTCACATGCACCTGGATCCGACGAGCCGCGACACTGGATCGGCCCTCGACGCGGAGGGAAACACTCCGGTTGACGGTGCCCAACTTCGATCGCACCTCGACCTCTCGCATGGAGTCGCGTGGGATGCTTCCACCTATTTTGTGGATCGCCTCAGGAGTGGACAGGTTCCATCTTACACGAGGCTGGACACTGGCCTCACGTGGCGGTGGACGGAGGGGCTTGCCATGAGCCTGGTTGGACAAAATCTTGTGAAAGATCGCCATCTGGAGTTCGTGGACGACTCCGGAGGCGTGCGATCAACCTTGATCAAGCGCAGTGCATACGCCAAGTTCACCTGGCAGTTCTGAACCGGAGACGCAACATTAAACCGACTCAAACCACCGCAGACGGTGGCGGAGGAAGAAACCCAAGGAAACTGGGCGCGTTTGTTGGGGAAAGTAAACCCGCAGCGACGCCTATTGGAAAGCCAACATGCAGGTTGTGAATCTCACTCCGGCGCAGCTTCGGGACATATTGAGTCTCCGGCGAGTTCTATGGGTGCTCGGCGTGGTGGCGCTGTGCCTCAGTGGCGTGTCGGCCCAATCCCCGACTGCGGGCGAGTATCAAGTCAAGGCGACCTTCTTGTACAACTTCGCGAAGTTTGTCGAGTGGCGGCCGAGTAGTTTCTCCGATGCTTCAGCGCCACTTCGGATCTGTGTTTTCGGGCAGGATCCCTTCGGCCAGGAACTGCGCGACATCACCAGCGAAAAGACCGTAAACGGACGCCAACTCCAGGTGGATCAGGTGGTTGATCTGCAACTGGCCAGAACTTGCCACATTCTCTTCATAGCGTCCTCGGAGAAGGCACAACTGAAACGGATCTTTGAAGATCTGCGGGGGACCGATGTTCTGACCGTGGGCGACACCAAAGGTTTTGCCGAGTTGGGCGGGATCATCAATTTTGTGCTGGAAGATGACCGGGTGCATTTCGAAGTGAACCGCAAAGCAGCCGACCAGGCCGGGCTCAAGATCAGTTCCAAGCTGTTGAGTGTAGCGAAACGTGTAATTGGGTAAATGCGGTGGGGAGTAACTCTGATGCGTCACTTTGGGGATTTGTCGATCGGCCACAAGCTAACCGCCCTGTTCATGGCGATCAGTGGCTTCACTGCACTGGCGGTTTCTTGCCCCATGGCCATTTATGAGGTGGTGAAATTCAAGCAGACCGTCGCCCAGAACCTGGCGGTTGTGGGCGATGTTCTAGCCGGCAATAGCACGGCTGCCCTCGCATTTCACGACGCGGAATCGGCGCGAGGGGTCTTGCGGGCCTTGCGGGCCGAACCCAACGTGACAGCGGCCTGCATTTATACCCCCGATGGCAAACCCTTCGCCAAGTATGCGCGGGATGCAAAAGATTCAGGCTTTATACCACCAGTACCGCAGGCGGAGAGCACCCAGTTCATGAACGGTCACCTGCTTCAGTTTCGGAAGATTGTGCTTGACGGTGAGACTGTCGGCACTCTTTACCTTGAATCTGATCTGGAAAGACTGCATTCGCGCTTGCGTGCCTATGCCTCCAACTTCGGACTGACTCTCGTAGTCACCTTCTCCCTGGCTTTCATGCTGGCCTCGCGCTTCCAAAAGCCCATCTCTGAGCCTGTCCTGAGCCTGGTGGAGACCACAAAGGCCGTTTCGTTTCGGGGCGACTACTCGATCCGGGCCAAAATCCTCAATCGGGATGAATTCGGCATGCTGGCGACCGAGTTCAACGGCATGCTACAGCAAATCGAATCGCGCGGCTTGCAACTGCAGCAACACCGGGAGAACCTGGAGAAGGAAGTTGCCCACCGCACCGCCGAGTTAGTGATCATGAACACGCAACTGACGGCGGCCAAGGAGGTGGCCGAAGCGGCCAGCCGCGCGAAAAGCGAATTCCTCGCCAACATGAGCCACGAAATCCGCACTCCGATCAACGGCATTATGGGCATGACCGAATTGACCTTGGATACGGAGCTGAACACCGAACAGCGAGACAACCTGCTGCTGGTGAAGTCTTCCAGCGAGTCGCTGTTGTCGGTGATCAACGACATCCTGGATTTCTCCAAGGTGGAATCGGGCAAGCTCGATCTGGAGATGATCGCATTCAACCTCTACGATTGCGTCGGCGAGACTATGAAGACCCTGGCTCTGCGAGCTCATCAGAAGGGACTGGAGCTGGCCTACGATGCCGATCCCGAGGTGCCCTCGCAACTGGTCGGCGATCCCGGGCGCCTGCGGCAGATTCTTATCAACCTGATCGGCAATGCTATTAAGTTCACGCAGCATGGAGAAGTGCTGGTCACAATTGAAAGACTCTCGCAGGACGCCCGCGGCGTGGAGCTCCATTTCAAAGTGAAGGACACCGGCATCGGAATTCCTCCGGAGAAACAAGGACTGCTGTTTAAAGCCTTTTCGCAGGCTGACAGCAGCACCACCCGCAAATATGGCGGCACCGGCCTGGGATTGGCAATCTCGACCCGCCTGGTTGAATTGATGGGGGGAAAGATGTGGTTGGAGAGCAGTGCAGGTCAAGGGAGCACGTTCCATTTCAGCGCGCGCTTTGCCGCGGATGAGGCAGAGACTCAGCCCGCGTCGCCCGCGCTGGAAGCCGAGTTGCAAGGTCTTTCGGTGCTGCTGGTCGACGACAATGAGACCAATCGGCGGATTCTCTGCGGGATGACCCGGGGATGGGGGATGAGGCCTTGCGCTGTGGAAAGCGGTGCCCTGGCCCTTGCTGCCCTCGAGACGGCGCAGCAAAAAGGAGATCCTTTCCGGCTCGTTCTGATCGACGGCAACATGCCCGTCATGGACGGGTTCGAATTAGCGGAAAGGATAAAGAAGGGGACGGTGCAGGAGGCAGAAGCCACAGTCTTGATGCTGACTTCCGGCGGACAACGAGGCGAAGCAAGCCTCTGCCGGCGGTTGGGGATCTCAGCCTACCTGCTTAAGCCGGTGCTCAAAGCCGACCTGATGGCCGCCATCCTTAAGGCGCTAAGCCAGCGGCAGGGGGAAATGAGAGCCAGCCCTATGCTGGTTACTCGCTGCACCCTGCGGGAATCGGCCCGCAAACTAAGGATCCTGGTCGCGGAAGACAACGAGGTGAACCAAAGGGTGATCATTCGCGTGTTGCAAAAGATGGGGCACACTCCCGTGTTGGCGCAAACCGGCAAAGAAGCGCTAGCGTTAGCGTCAGCAGAAAAATTCGATCTGGCTTTCATGGACGTCCAAATGCCCGAGATGGACGGCCTGGCTGCGACCGCCGCGATCCGCAAGAGCGAGACGAACAGCCGAGCTCACCTGCCGATCTTCGCCATGACGGCGCATGCCATGACGGGCGACCGCGAACGCTGTCTGGAAGCCGGCATGGACGGTTACATTACCAAACCGGTGCGCTTCAGCGACATCGAGCAAACGCTAGCCGGCCTGGCGGGGACGCCGGGAACGCCAGGAACGCCAGTCGAGCCTGCTCAGGCCGCATCCTGGAACAGGGTTGAAGCTCTCGATCGCATCGGAGGCGATGAGGAACTGCTCCGGGAAGTGTGCGAAATCTTTTTGGAAGAGTCACCGAAATTGCTGAAGAAGCTGCAGCAGGCAGTAGCGGCTGGAGACCCCGACGGGGTCGTGCGCGCAGCTCACAGCCTTAAAGGCGAGTCCAGTTATCTGAGCGCGAGCGGAACCTCTCGTGCTGCCCGTCAACTCGAGGAGATGGGACACAACAAAGACCTTTCCCACGCCCGCGATACGCTCGCAGTGCTGGAGCGGGAAGTGGCGGGTCTGCAGCTCGACCTGAAAGCATTGGAGGGGGCGCACCATGAATAACTTTCCAGCAGAGCTGGCCGGACAGCTCTGCGATCCCAAGCTAAGTGTTGACGGGAAAGCCTCCGCGCGCAACACCGTGTTGATTGCCGAAGATGATCCGCTCTTTCGCCGTATTCTGGAGCGCTGGTTCCAACAGTGGGACTACCGTGTCATGGCTGTGGAAAATGGGCTGGATGCGTGGGAAGTCTTGCAAAGGGAAGATGCTCCGCAGTTGGCAATCCTCGATTGGATGATGCCTGGGATGGATGGGATCGAACTCTGCCGCAGAATCCGGAGCCGCGACCAAAGTCCCTATCGATACGTTCTATTGCTGACCGCCAAGGACGACAAACAGGATGTGATCACAGGGCTGGAAGCCGGCGCTGATGATTACTTGACCAAGCCGTTTGACGTGGATGAACTGCGAGCCCGGGTTCGGGCGGGCAAGCGGATTCTCGATTTACAGGCGGCCTTGATTCATGCCCAAGATGATTTGCAATCCGCAGCGCTTCACGATTCGCTCACCGGGCTTTGGAATCGTGGCGCCATCCTCGATTTGCTGAGGAGAGAAGTGTGTCGTCGACAACGAACCGGGGACGCGCTGGGCGTGATGATGGTCGACATCGATTACTTCAAGAAAATCAATGACACGCACGGCCACCTTATAGGCGATGCCGTCCTGCAAGAAGTGACGCGGCGGCTGGCGGTGGACGTTAGACCTTACGACGCGGTCGGGCGCTATGGTGGAGAAGAATTCTTGATCGTCTTCCCAGGGTGTAATATGCCCGATTTGCTCGTCGGTGCAGAACGTTTGCGCCACTGCATTGCCGATCAACCGATCGAAACGAGTGTAGGCCAGATTCCAGTTACTCTCAGCCTCGGGCTTGCTTCCGTGGAACAGGGTGAGAACGAAATACTGGGTTGCGAATCGTTCCTGCAACGCGCCGACGCAGCCCTCTATGCCGCCAAGGCTCGAGGCCGGAACCGGGTGGAAACTGCTGCCGCGTCCACCGCGGTTGGGCAGCAATTCTAACCTTTTTGGTTGTGGTCTTGGTTGCACTATTGGAGTGCGGACAATTGAATTTTCCTAAATTGTCCTAGCCACAATCTCGCGAAGGTCGGCCATCTCCGTTACTTCCCCTTCTCCACCGCTTCGACTATCACTGGTAATGACAACACCGCTCTATGTCTCTTTAATCCCACTGATTGTTCCCAGATCTGGGCTCCTTCTCGCAAGCCTTTTTCATGCAGCCACGCCGAAGCAGGAACCGGTGCCAGCTGGTCGGGAACGCGCTGTTTCCTATAGCACTGGGCAACCGTTAAGGAGATTTGCCCCTACTACCATGCGCTCTTCCTCACCGCCGTGCGGGCGGGTCTGCGCCGTGGAAAACTCGTAGCCTTGCAATGGGGAGATCTCCAACTCGGTGAAGATGGCACTGACTCCGACCGCTTCATCCTGGTGCAGCACAACTACGTGCGCGCGAACACACAACTACGAAGAGCAAGAAATCCCGGTGAGTGGATCTGCCTCGAGAACTCCGCAGAGTACTTGTCGAGCTTCGAGACCAACGTCTGTTGGAGGGCTTACCTTAAGCTTAAGGGCAAGAACGACATCTCCGACGACCTTGTCTTCCAGACTCCCCCGGGGACGATTTCTCGATCCTGACAACCTCTACCATCGAGTCTTCCTGCCGGTGCTGGCCAAGGCAGGCATCCGCGAGATCCGCCTACACGATCTATGCCACACCTTCGGGTCGCTGCTCCTGCAAAACGGAACCTTGATCGTCTGCGTGAAAGAGGAGATGGGCACAGCTCCATTCAGGTCACACTTAAGGCCACCTGGTTCCCAGTGCCACCCTGTCCTTCGTAGATCGACTCATGAAATCCCCCCGGAGCGGGCAGAACAAGTCCGCAGCAATCCACACCTCCTGCGCAACCAGGGGAAAATGGAGCTTCCGCCAGATCTCGTGCAAGTGGTCCTATAAAAGGTTGGTGGCGGCGCGGGGACTCGAACCACGGACCTACGGATTATGAGACCGTCGCTCTAGCCACCTGAGCTACGCCGCCACTGTTTAGAATCAATGACATACAGTCTTGATACCTTCGCGCCAATTGGAGACCCGTTGCACCTTCGCTCAAAAATGGACATATGGAACGCTACTACCAGCGCGGTTACGTGTTCGAGGCGAGCAATGCTTTTCCTGTCAGGTACTACGTCAACGAGACAATCAGGGCAGATTCAATCTCGAAAGCATCCCGCCGGGAGATTACAAACTTTTTGCCTGGCAAGCGATGGAGCGCAGCTCTTATCTCGACCCGGAGTTTCTGCAGCAGTTCGAAGAGTTGGGCAAAGCCGTAAGTCTGAAAGAAGGCGCAAGCATGAGCGTGCATCTTGATGCTATTCCTGCAGAGTGAAACCGCTCGCCCCCTGGCGCATGTCGCCTCTGTGGAAAATTGCCGCCGCCCCAGAAACACAAAACCCCAAGAAAGAACTGGATAATTATGGACCCGATCGCCCGTCTTTCTGTTGGGCTCCCAGTATCGATCGTTCCGCAGATGCAAGAGCTCACCACACAGAGAGCTGCGAATCTCCTCGAGTTTCACGCCAGTTTTTTGTTCGACTCCTCGATGGTGAAAAACTGCCCTCCATCGGACGGGGATCCATCGGAGGGTGTATTTGAAAGACTTTTTTGAATTCAGGAAACGACGCGATCAGCAGCGAAAAGAATCCATCGAGAGAATCGCCAAAGAAGAAGTTGCCCAGGGAACATACGACTATTTTCCCTTGCCCAAATAAGGGCGCCCAGGTCGATCGATGACAGCTCGCCACTACCCGGTGCTAGCAGTCGGGAGCAACGGCGTAGCTTACGCATTGCGACCTATCCTTCCCTACGTGCCAAAACGCGGACATGTCACTCTGATCGGCAAAATCAGTAAACCAGAAGATGTAGTCAAAACCGCCAAAGTTCAAGGGAGTTCCGAACCCAAACTCATCAGCAAATTTGCCGGGATCGCAGGTCGGGCCATCATACAGGACCGCGTCAAACGGATAGGT
>DATNLE010000104.1:0-1652 GCA_035603035.1 Candidatus Acidiferrales bacterium
GGTTGGCTTGTCGGATTAGTTCTCGGCATCCTGCTAAGCCTGCCCGACGCCATCATCACCAAAGCCACAATTCCGATTCTCGCTTCCGGCGCGGTAGGGGGAACGATTATCGGTTGGATTGCGGGCAAATACGGACGCTGAACTATTTTTCAAGCGAAGAAGACTCAATTCGTAGGGAATAGAGAATGCGGTTGATCTCGGATTGCGACAGCTTCCGGCTGTCCGGCTTTGCATCGGTACCAATCATGAGCGATATTCTGCGGCCCTTCTGATCGAAGGCGTCGATATCAACCACGTTATCGTGCGTTGGGTTTCCGTACTGAAAGCCGCGGAGCGAATCCGTCTTAAACGAATATAAGCCGCTTCTCATTCGCGCTACACCGACTCCTTTTATCAATAGCAGAGCGGAATTGCCTGCCATTTCCTGCCTAGACCAAGACAAACGCACGTCGCGTGGTGTTGAATACAAGGTTCTGGAAATAAGCGCGTAGTCCGAATCGATAGGCTTGCCGCCGAAAACGTACCGTACGTCGCCGCCGAGCTTGGCCACTTCCTCCTGCATTGCTGGAAAGAGTTCATCACCTTTTTCAATTTCGATAAACTGTCCATCCGTAAAGTTTACGACCGCAACGGATTGGCCTCTCCTCTCCTTCGTTACCTGGGTCCATGGGGATTCAAATTCATAGCCCAGGTAGGAAAACTTCTTGCCCGGGGAAGGATCAGTGGAAAGGTCCGCCAGAGGTGTCGGCACCACCCACAGTTCCGGCGTCTTGCGAGCCTCCCACCTTGTATAAAGTACAGCCAGAATCGGGCGGCCGTATGCCCATAGGAAAATGCAAAACAAAACGGTGACAACTGCGCTGCGCTTTCCAATCCGAAGTTTATTTTGAAAAAACGAGAAATATTTCGGATGGGTGGCAGAGTCTTCCGTATTAGAGACTTGGCCAGTGGACATAGCGGCAGGGCGGATAGTAACACAGCGCCAGTTCACTACTTAGTTTCCCAGCCCACGGTTGTGCGGGCCTCTTCTTGCGTAGCCCAACACCACGGACCATGCCAACGTTAGAAAGGATGGGTGGTACAGTTTGAACCTTCGCGGCGTGGCTGGGGTGCCTGATCGGTCACCTCCGGAGGCAAAAATGAAAGCGTCTGTGTTTTATCGAATCGCTGCGGTTCTTCTGCTGATTTTGGCGGTCGGACATACGCTCGGCTTTCGCCAGTCTGATCCCACATGGGGAGTCGATGCGCTTCTCAGCGCAATGCGGTCAATTCACTTTGACGTGCAAGGGTTCAACCGCACGTATTGGGACCTCTTCCAGGCGGCGGGATTCTGTGTCGGCGTATTTTATTTTTTTGCCGCGATACTGGCATGGCAGCTCGGCAGCCTTCCGCCAGCCACTTTGGCGCTCATGCGCGGCACCGCGTGGGCGTTTGCACTTTGCTTTGCGGCGATCACAGTTGTGAGCTGGAAATACCTCTTCGTCCTCCCTATCGTTTTCTCAACGGTGATTACGCTGTGTTTGATTGCGGCAGCTTGGCTTTCAGAGAAGCAACTCTCCACGCTTCCCTCGCGATAGTAAGCCGAGGGGATTCAAACCGCACCACTACGGCATTCCTGAAGTCCTGAGTGGTACAGTATTGGCATGCGGGAT